>JACKPZ010000005.1 GCA_024233135.1 Akkermansiaceae bacterium
CACCTCGCGGCAGTTCTTCGGTCGGGATCGCGGTCGCGATGCGCGGGACGTAACTCCCCGACCTTCGCGGGGCGCTTGCCCAGGGTCGTCCCGGTCCGCGCCCGCATCACCGGCCGGGACGTGGGTTGGTCAGTCCGGCAGCTCGACGGCCACGCGCCAGAAGCATGATTCCTCGATGGCCGGATCGCACGGGGCGACCACGGTGACGCGTTCGAACTGACCATCGATGTCCTCGCTGGTCTCCGTGCCGCCTAACGGTTCGAACCCATCCAGGCTTCCCGATTTCTGTGGCGTGTAGATCAACCCGCTGTCTTTGCGACGGATGTATTGCAAGGTGACCTCGCCGGCATTCGGATCGAGTTCGTAGGTGGGTAGGCCGGAAGTGCCGGTGATGGGGACGAGGGTCGAAGCGTCAGGACCGGTCGCGTCCATGTTGAAGGCGAACTTGAGCAAGTTGGCCACCCCGTCGCCAAAGGGAGCCGAGTCCGGTGCCGAATCTGCATTGGCCGTGGTACCGAAGGTCTGCTCGCGCCACAACTCGTAGGCGGCGCTGCCAGACAGGCTCACTGAAAGTACCCCACCGCCGTCTTGGCCACCGTCGATGGTCCGTCCATCGATCCGCCATGCCACGGATCCTCCCCATAGCAGGTCCTGCGTCAGGTTTTCCGCCGCGATGGGCAGAAAGACCCGCAATGCCCCGGCCTTCGCGGGTCTCCACCGCAGGGTCGATCCGGTCCACTCCAGACCATTGGCATACGTCAGTGCGGGAATCTCGAGCGACAAGCCCGGTCCAGGCGTCCACTCGACATACTCCGGCAGCCGCTCCGAATACCAAGCCAGATCAAGAATGAGATCGGAGTCCTCTCCCGCCGCCTCGGAGGTCCCGGGACGGGCGCGCACCGGCAGGATCACTTGTCCCGCGCCTTCATCCAGAATCCGCGCGTTCCTTTCCGCGGAGTTCAGCGGATTGGTCGATCCTGCGACCTGCTCGTAGAAAAGGAATGTCCCCTCCATCGTGCCGTCCGTTTTCCAATGCTTGGCAGGATTGCCTTCGGTGAGAACGACACTGGTTTCCGTCAACTGCTTGCTGAAGTTGAAGTAGCGCGGCCCGTGGACCAAAACGGTCCTGACACCCGTCGCCATCTGCACCGATTCGAGCACATGCTCGGCATTCACGGAATCATACCACCGGAGCAGGGCGTAATCACCGACTCCCGCGAGAAGAGTGGGAGTCCGGGTGTAGGTGGCGACTGTCTGCCAGCCGGTCTGGTCTCCCCGTTTGAGCAGCCATTGTCCCGATGCGGAATCATAGACGGCGGCGATGGCCCCCAGGGAACCCAGACGCACGCTGGATGCAGAGATCAAGGAATTCTCCCGGGGGAGGCCGGGAACGATCACCGGAGTCGTGCTGTTCACATTGAAGTAGCCGTATCGAGAGTTGTTCACCGTCGTCTGCTCATAGACGTAGAACCAGAGCCGGCCTCCCGCCTTCCCGAGGCTCGGCACCCCAGAGACATACTGAGCGCCAGGACTGAACCCGGACACCGTTGGATCCCACGTTGCTCCGCCCTTCCGGATCCACCGACACCGGTAGAACGGACTGTATGTCAGATTCGGATAAAACACCGCATCCCCGTGGGCAACCATCGGCCCGTAATCGTTATCGTTCAGCGAGACCAGAGCCAGGCGCCTTGTCCCGGCGGCCGTTCCATCGGTGAATGCGATGTATCTCGTCCCCGCCGTGGGGAACTGCTGGCCTTGATTATACGGGTTACCCTGGACGTCCAGATCGGCCGACTCGAAGAACACTCCGCTCCCATCCTCAGCCAGAACCGGATTCCTGAAACCCGCCGTGTAGTTGTTGGTGGAGACGCCGTTCGTGTATTTCGTGTCGTACACTACTGCCAGCTCCTTGAGCAGCTTCGTCCCTGCCACCGTGCCATCCGTAACCCACGGCTCGTTGCCCTTGTAGAAGTCCGGATCGCCGACAATCTGCGTCCTCCCCTCCCAGAGCACCTTGTTTCCAAACTGGATGGAATAGACCCAGGATACTCCGGACTTGAGCAGCCGCACATCCGCCTCACCGGGAATGTAGGCATACACCTTTCCTGTGTTTTGGTTCGCGGAAGGTTCGTAGGACGTATCGAAAATAATCAGGCGGTCGCTCAACGCATACAACACGGACTTGTTGGAGGTGGATCCGATCGGAGCCTTGAAAAGATTCTCAAGCACCTGCTCCCCGGCCTCTTCCACTTCGGTGGTCTTCCACAGCCGATACCCCAGGGATGTCGATCCGCTGAACACCTCGCGCAGGTACCAGATATAGCCTCCGAGTTGGACGCCGTGCTTCCACGGTGAAGAGTCGGTCAGCGGACGAGAGTCCGTCGTGAGAGTCAAATCAGGCACCGCCAGAGGCTCGGACCGCAGGACCCGGTTGCGCCCAAGAGGGTTCGGATCGTCTCCATCAAGAATCCCATCGTTGTCATCATCCGGATCGCTGTTGTTGCCGATGCCGTCGCCGTCGGTATCGAGCCATTCACTGGGATTGGCGGGAAAGGGATCGGCGAAGTCATTGACCCCGTCGTTGTCCGAGTCCGGATCAAGGTCGCTCGTTCCCAGCGCATCCTCCTCCGCCTCGGTCAGGCCGTCACCGTCGAAGTCCTCGGTGGTGTCGTCGCTGATGACGACATGGAAGCTACTGCTCCCATCCAGACCTTCCGGGTCGGTGGCTTTCAAGCGGACGGTGTAGGACGACTTCGTCTCGTAATCGGTGGTGCCATTGAAGAAGAGTTCCGATCCGATGAGGTTGAAGGACGCGTTGTCGTGGTTCCCGGTGTCATCGAACCCGATGACATGCTCGCCAGCCGGCGTATCGGGATCGATCACGGTGACCAGCCCCAGGGAGGGATTCGCCAAGTTCTCGCTGAGCACGCGAGTCACACTGGAATCCTGACCATTGAGCAGCAGGTTTTCCGGACGCGCGACATTGTCGACGAGGAAATGGACCACGAACTCCGGCAAATCGGGCTGGTTGGTGTGCAAGGTCAATGTCGCCTCGCGGATGCGGTATTCCGCGGATCCGAACTCGACCCGAAACGGCTGGGGCAGATCGGCGATGACCGTGGCGAACCCGCTGGAAGGAACCAGTTCCCATTCCGGTGGAATCGAGGCCGAGAAGGCATCCGCATCCGGACCGCTGACTGCGGCGGCACTTACCTCAAGGTCGGGGATGCCTGTATTCACAAGATTCGCGAACCAGCTTAAAATTCCCGTCTCAGTCTGTCCGAGATTGATCGTCGCTCCTGACTGCCATGTCACGGTTTCGTGCCCAGCTTCGGTGAGGATCTCCTTTTCCAACTCCAAACCGGGATCAAGGCCGTCGAGAATAAATGGGTAGGCGGCCCCTTGATCTGCCGATGCACCGCCCCCTCCATTGAATCCGTCGTGTCCGTAGGCCCCGACAAGGGCGGTGTTTCCGGAAATGGTGACTGCGAAACCGAAGTAGTCCTGCTGCCCCGAATCACTGCCCATGAGTTTTGCACGCTGATCCCAGGAATCATTGCGGCGGGTAAAGACATAGGCGCTGCCGGCATCAGGGCCTGCGGAATTGTTATCGTTCGAAGCGCCGATCACAGCCACATCACCCTCCAAAGCGACCGAACGACCGAAGAAGTCACTCGCGGAGCCGTCGGAAGCTGTTAGCTTCGCCTGCTGGTCCCATCCATCCGCATCGCGGAAGAATACGTAAGCGCTTCCTGCATTGTCACCGTTCGAGTTCTCATCGGACAACGCTCCGATGAGCGCTGTATCACCCGAAAGCGCGACGGAGCGCCCGAAGTAGTCCGTGGCAGCGGCGTCATTGGCGGTTAGTTTCGTTTGCTGGGACCAGTTGCCAGTTGCAGTGCGGGTGAAAACGTAAGCGCTGCCGGCATTTCCTCCCGCCGGAGTATCGTCACCATCCGCACCAACGAGTGCGGAATCACCGGAAAGAGCCACTGATGAACCAAAGTTGTCACCTTGAGCCGCATCTGCGGCATTCAAAAAGCCATTGTGAAAGTCTCCAGGGAAGTTCAAAGGGTCCCCCGGATACGAAACCGACCAATCCGACCCAGATCGCTTGAATAAGTAGGCCCTTCCCGCATCCTGCGCTGAAGTGTCCGCGAGCGGCGCTCCAACCAACGCCCGATCACCCTCAATAGCAACCGATCTGCCAAATGCGTCACCGACATTGCCGACTCCTAGACCGAAAATGTAAGGATTCAAAGAGGCTTGAAATGACCAGATGGAGTCGTTCCGGACGAAGATGTATGCGCCACCCATATCCTCCCAAGTGGTCACCCCAGCCGTATGACCGAAGTCTAAGATATAGTCGTATCCAGGAGCTCCCACAATTACCGTATCGTTCGAGACACCGACGGAATACCCGAACTCGGAGGCCGTTTGATTCCCGTATAGCAGGTCTTCCAAGCCCCATGTGCCAGCTGCTCTCACAAAAACATACGCGGACCCGGTATCGTTCGCCACTGCCGTGTCGTCATTGGGTGCGCCAATCACCGCCGTGTCGTCCTCAATAGCTACCGAGTAACCGAAACGATCCCCCGGCGCGCCGTCCTCATCCATCTCAGGCCCGAGGCGCGCCTCCTCGGTCCCCACGAGCGGGTCGATCACGATCGGATAGGCCGCTCCCGCACTTTCCACGTGAAAAGCGACGCGGCCTCCACCGGCTTCCATCCGTGCCGCCAGCTCGCGGCCCGTGGCATCCACCACCAGCAGTTTCCGGTAGGACAGGACCGGCTGTTCCGTTTCGGAATCCACCAGCAGCAGATCGCCTGAGACCCCATCACCGACCGCCACCAGATCTCCCGCCACGGGGAAGCTTAACTGGAGCCCCTCCATCTCCGGGTTTTCATCCGCGGCGGCGGACGGGACATGGAAGCCGTGCTCCATCCCTTCCGGACGGTTCACATACCATTCGGTGACTTGGTGCGGGCGGGCGATCTCCACCCGGCAAGCATCGACCACGCGGGGTTCGGAACCCGTTTCACCGAACACCATTGCCCAGTCCCGCCCGGGGATCCCCGACTCGAACTTCACCCGGCCGTCCTCAAGGAAGCGCGCCGTGAGGTCCTGGCCCGGGTTGCTGGCGAAATACTTCACTCCCTCGTTGTGCGGCATCGCGGCGTGCTCTGGGATCAGCTCCCGAACCTGGTGCCGGGCCTCCGAGACCGCCCGCCACAACGAAGCCTGCTCTTCCTCCGTCGTGTCGGCTTTCCCAACGACCGGTTCCCGCTCGGTCAGCGATGGCATGGAGGCAGCTTCTGGTGCTGCGGCGGATTCCGGCGAGTCCGCTGCAACGGCCCGTCTGGACTCTTCGATGGGGGCAAGATTGGGACTGTTTCCCAAGGTCACTGCCGGAGCGGCCTCATTCCGGTGACCAGGCGACTCCGATGTTTCCCCGGGAGGTTCCGAAAGCAGGAGAAGAGCGACGCCAACGGCGCCAGCGCACAGCAAGGCGGCAATCCAACGGGGAGATTTCATGGGGGATGGGAAAAGCAAAGTTTCTAATGCCAAGTCACACGGAACGTCGAGGGGATTTCGCCCGCCAGGCAAGGGGGGCTTTCTCGTGTTTCCAAAGGGGAAACGGTTGGGCCGCGCAAAGGTGACACCATTTCTCGGGAAACCTGTGCCAGAGGGAACAAATCCCGACCGGTGATGGCACCGAGCGTCACCTCTTCCAGAACGGAAGGCGCCTCGGAGCTGTGCTATGATCAGAGGGAGGAATCGTTGGCTGGAACCGGCGCTTCTCACCGAACCCCCTGGATCCCCACCTTGACGTTGGTTCCCGCCCGCACCGGCACCTTTTCGATCCAGAACCATCCCGGACGATCGCTCTTGTCACCGCCGTAGATCGCCTTTCCGGCCTCGATGTACTGCCGGGCGGTCTGGTAACTTGTGACCCCATAGATCGTGGCGAAATCCCAAGGGACATTGGCGCTGGTTCCCACATAGGTCGTGACGTTGTAAGCGAAACCTTCCGGATAGTTAGCCGTGATCGCAGTTGTGTTTATGCTTTCGCCGCTTCCCCTCCAGCCAGACTGGTCTCCAAGAATCTTTTGCAGGTCACTCCGGAATTTGGGGTCGGTTTGGTAACTCTTTGCAGCTCCTGCCGTGATTTCCGCCAAAACCGAACCGCTGATTTTCCGAGATGACACATAGTTCCCCTGCTCATCATAAGTGACCTCGCCGTGGAAAGTGGTCGCTGCCTGCACCTCCGTGGCGTGCTTGCCTACGGGCAAACCATTCTTGAAGGTGCCCTTGCCAGTTACGGTCTGTGGGCTGCCATACGCATCCATTCCCGGCCATGTCTTGGTATATGTCCCGAACCCATGAGCCTGATTCAACTTGTTGGTTGCGCCGCTGTATGACATTCGAGATGGGTTCAAAGGGGAGTCCGGGTAGTCATAGATTTTGAAATCGGCACCCTCGACGCTGTGATAGCTCCTCATCGTACGCTGCATGCAACCAGAGAGGCCGAGGCTGGCCAGACACAGAATGGCAGTCAGACCCATGTGGGCATGGGAGCGCGTGATTTTTAGATGCATGCTGATGTCTAGGATGTCAGGACTGAAGTTGTCAATCGTGATCGAACGTACTGGCTGTCAGTGGTTCCTACATTAGAAAGAGGAGTTTTTCGAGGTAGGACTTGTCGGTGAGGGCGCGAAGTTCGCTCTTGTCAATCCGTGCGGGGCGGTCCATCGAGCCGAAATGACCGGGATGGCCTAATTCAATGGATCTGTTATCTTTCTGCATGGAAGATGAATCAGACGCATTCTTTTCCGATGATCCATTGAAAACCAGAATCTTGCTAACAAATGCAACCCGACGATTCACCTCCGGTGAAGTCAGTTGCCTTTCTTGATGAAACGAATGGTCCGCCTGGTCTTGAGACCGTCGTCATTGACGACGGTGAGGTTGACAAGCGTCTTCTTCTTTTTGGCTTTAGTGACGGTGATCTTGTAGGGGTTTCGTCCGGTGATCTTGACCTTGGCTTTCGTGGCCCGCGCCTTCACCGACCGGATGCCGGCGTTGGACAAGATCCAGATTTTGGCGCTGCCGCTTTTGCCTGAGAACTTCACCTTGTTGGGACCCGTCACCTTCGTGCAAGTAGGCATTGTGCCGGAGTAGACGTAGGCAGCACCGATTGAACCAAAGGGCGGGGCAGTGCCAACAACCGAAGTATTGCCATCGATCGCCACCGCCCATCCGAACCTCATCTCTTTCGCTCCGTCGGATGGACGGATTTTTGCGACCTGGCAGCCGGTGGTGAGGTCGAAAATGTAGGCGGCGCCGGAATTCGTTCCGTTGACTGTGTCGCCCGGCGCTCCTAGAATCGCCAGATTGCCACTTATCGAGACATCGAAACCGGCGGACTTGAATTGCGAAGGATCGTTGGGAATCAACTTCATCATTTGCTTCCCGGTCGCAACGTTGAACACATAGGCCCGGCCGCCTTTGTCAAAGGTATATGCCCCGACGATCGCGCGGTTTCCGCTAATCGCCACCGAGGAGCCGAAATTCGTGCCCGTTACGTCGTCTTTGGGCACGAGCTTGTGCTTCTGTGCTCCTGTTCGCGCGTCGAACAAATAAGCGGTACCGGTGATGGGACTCTTCGCGTCCCGCTTGGCACCGACAACGACCGTGGACCCACTGATGCCGATGTCCTCTCCAAAGTTCGCATACTCGGCACCATCTCTGGGTGTGAGCTTCGCAACAAACGCTCCGGAATCCGCCCGGAACACGTAAGCACTGCCGGAATCCCGACCGGCCGGATCATCCCATGGAGCTCCGACGACCGCAAATTCCCCGCTGATGCCCACCGAAGCGCCGAAACGATCCCCCCCGGCCCTGTCCGGAGCCGCATACATGACAATCTCATTTCCCGTGCGGACGTCGAAGAGATAGGCCACTCCAGAATAGGTGATTGCGGACGGAAACGGCTCGGTCCCCCCCGAAGGCGCCCCGACCACGGCCATCTGCCCGTTGATCGCTACAGATGCACCGAAGTCAAAGTCCGTCATGTCTTCCCGCTTGGGTTTGAATTTCACCAATTGTTTTCCGGTTTCCGCGTGAAAGGCATAGACAGCACCGGCAAGGTATCCATCCGCGCTGTTCCTCGGCGCTCCCGCAACAATTGTGGATCCGCTGATCGCGAGGGATTCACCGAATCGGTCATTGGCTTCCGCATCCGAAGGGACAAGCTTGTGACGTTCGGCAAGACGTTGGCTCCAGGCGGTCGAGGCGGTGAGGAGCATGGAAAGGACCATGCCGGCGTATCTGAATTGGTGGCGTTTCATTTTGATGTTGGGGGGTAGATGGCGTTTCTTCACAGGGAAAACGTGCGTTTCGGAGAGATGTGACAGGCAGGCTTGAAAAAAGTGAAAATCGTCGACGACCCGGATCTGCCCCGGGGGCACCCGGGCCACGGGTCTGGAAAGCCCGCCCACTCAATCTTCTTGGCATGGCAGGTGATCCTCCGAAGCATGTTCACGATCGCACCATGCCACCGCCTCACGAGTCACCCTCTCTCGCAGATGCATTTCCCGAGCTGTCGAGCCGCTACCGGATCGAGGCATCCCTCGGACGGGGCGGCTTCGGCGAGGTCTGGCAGGCGCGGGACGGGGTGCTGGACCGCCCGGTGGCGATCAAGCTGATCACGGGTTGTTCTGACGATGAGATCGCCCGCGAGCGCTGGCTCACGGAAGCCCGGGCTTTGGCCGGTATCCGCCACCCGAACGTGGTCGGCATCCACGACTTCGGTATCTCGAATGACGGTTCGGCCGCCTATCTGGTGCTGGAGTGGATCGCGGGCACGACGTTGGCGGAGGAACTGATGAACGGTCCGCTTGACACCAGGACCGCGCTGGAGCGGTTCCGAAAGATCGCCGACGGGCTCAGCGCGCTACACCAGGTCGGCGTGGTCCATCGCGACCTGAAGCCGCAGAACATCCTGATCGAACAAGGCACAGGACGCCCGGTGATCATCGACCTTGGCGCGGCGATCCGAACCAATGCCGACTGGGCCTTCCGGCTCACGCAGACCTATGAAAGCATCGGTTCCGCCGGCTACATGCCGCCGGAGCAACAGCAAGCGGGCTACGAACCGGACCCTCGCACGGACCAGTATGCGCTGGCGGTGGTGTTGTACCAGATGCTCAGCGGGCGACTGCCCGCGGGCGCTTTTCCGACCGTGGCCAAGCTCCGGCTTTTGCCGACGCGGCCATCCACCGCGGTCAACCGGGCGCTCGATCCGGAACCGAACAAGCGGTTTCCCTCGGTGGAAGAGTTTGTGGCGGAGGTCCACCGGAAGGGCCGCTCTCGGAGGGTGGCCGTTGCCGCCGGCGTGGTGGCGCTCGGCGTTGCCGCGGCAGCCTTCGTTTTCATGCCGGATCTGCGGTCGTCTTCCGCGCAAGGGGGGGCTTCCGTTCTGGAATGGAAAGCTGCCCCGACGCTGAGTTTCACGGGCAGTTGGAAGTCGCATCTCCAGCGGGTCGAATCCGATCCGAACGGGAACATCATCGGCGCCGGGATGATCGAAAACCGGATGGGTTGCTTGTCGTGGAGCAACGGTGTTTCAGCGTGGAAACGCCAGATCGTGCCGGATTCCTTCTTTGGCAGCGCATTCGATCTCCGGCGTCTTCCCGGTGGCGACATGGTGGTCGCCGGGAAGATCGATGGTCCCGAAAAGACCTGGCAGGACTTCGTGGTGTCCCGGATCGATGGAAAAACCGGAGAACCCAGGTGGCTCTTCCGCCGGGATGGCGGATCGGGTGGCAACGACGAGGCACGACGCATCGTTGTATCTCCGGACGGAAAAGGCATCGTTGCCGCAGGAATGGTTCAAAGCGGGGAGCACAGCCTGAGGTTCCATGTGGTCTCCTTCGATGCGAATTCGGGAACCGTGATTTGGGAAACGGATGCGTCCCGTTCAGAACTGGATTCGTCCGCCACGGGAGTGGCGTTTCTTCCGGACGGGGATCTGATCGTCGTGGGAGCCATTGTCGTGAACGGGCGGAGCGAGGACGCGTTTGTTTCGCGTCTTGATGGCCGAGACGGCACCACCCAATGGCTTTCGACCTTCGGGGCGGACGGTCACGAAACCCGGGACATCGCCTTGGGTGTCGAGATCGACGAGCATGGCTCGCCCATCGTGCTTGCGACCTGCGGCATGGATGCCAGAGGCCTCATGCATCCCGTGGTGGCGAAGGTCGACCCCGGATTCGGATCGTTCGTTTGGAAACACGAGCTTCCGCCCGGCACGGCCACGGATTTCACGGTGACGGGATCGACTGCCTTCGTCGCCATGACCCGGAAAGAGCCGGACGACGGGTGGTGGACCGAGTGTCACGTAATGGACATCGCTTCCGGAAAGGGAGGGCCCGCCCTCTTCCTCGAATCCGGCACCGGGGTTCCGATGGCGGCGGCCGTCTCGGTCAAGGGAGACATGCCTGCGATTGTTGCAAGTGGCACGTCGTCCGGATCCGTCACGATCCGTACGCTGGACGCCGGCTTCCACGCGTCACCGGCATGGGAGGCGGAAGGGATCGCGTGGCCCCTGCCGGAGCCCGAATGGGTTGGAGGGTTGATGCTGCGCACCCGTCTCACTCCGATGGGGCGGTCCATCGTGCTCTCCGGACAAAATCCGGATGATCCCAAGACCTCAATCGTGGTGCTGCGGGTTGAATCCGGGAGCCGGTAGGGACTTGCATGGAGTCAGGTTTCCTCCGGCCCGTCGGATGCTCCGGGAGAACCTTCCGCATCGAGCTTGATGTCGTTTGCGAGGGGACAATCGGGACCTGCGTCATGATCCGGACGGTCTGCGGCTTGGTTTTCACCTCGAGCCTTCCCATGGGTAGCACCACTTGCTTCCACGCGAAGCGCCTCCTGGTACAAGGCCAACAATGCATCGTGGGACAGGGGATACGGGGCTGATTCGGTCATGTACATACCAAGGAACGCCTCTCCGGCCCAAAGATGACACCGGTTCCTCAGTCATCGAACACCCGAGGCAGCCCGCCGTGTTTTGAAAGCACCCCGATAAGATGCCGCAGCTCGTCCTCCACCTCGCCGTCGTTTTCCACGGTTCTGCTCACTTCCTCACGCAGTCGCTCGGCCAGTCTCTGGCGAAATCGTTTGAGCGCCACCGAATAGGAGTTCGGCTCCATCCCAAAGTCGGCCGCCTCGCCACGGAGCGATCCGTCCGTACGACCATCCGCGGCAGCAAGAAGACTGTGGAAAAGAGCTTCCTTCCCCCGATGGCGATACTCCTCACGCAATCGTGTCACGGCACGTTTCCCCAGCTCGCCCGCCCACTCCGCATCAAAAGAGGCGGCCTCCGTGGTGGTGACGTCCTCACTTTCGACCTTCGCCAGAAGCGCCCTCTCGCGGGACATCCTCCGCAGTTGATCATACCACTGGTGTTTGAGTGCCACGAGCAACCAGGTCCGCATCTTGCCGCGTCCGGCGTCGAGTCCGTCCAATGAAGCCCGCTTGTCCGTCAGTTTCACCATCAGTGTTTGCACCAGCTCTTCCGCCAGATGAGGATCCCCGCACCAACCGGTCATGACCGCCCTCAGGGGAGGCATGTAGGATCCGACGAAATCTTCCCATGCCTCGTGGCTCTGCCCATCTCCGGTCGCGGAAAGCTTTCGGATGATCGACCAGCGGGTGGTGGGAAACTGTCCTCGTCTGTCCGGTGGCCCTTCCATTTCATTCGATCTAACCGAACGTCGGCCTGACATGGCAACTCGGAATTCGCTTTTTGGGAAGAGGCTCCTGAAACAGCTGCTGGGTCGGAGGACAGGAAAGGGGGGAGATGGAGCGTTTCTGATTTCCGGTAAAGACCGGCGGGTGTGAATCGGATGGCAGACCGGGAGTCGAGACGCACTCGTCGTCGATGAAAGAAGAGACCTTCAGTTTCCGAACCACTCTCTCGGCGGCGAAATCACCCGCAGGCCCTCGATGTGCCGGAAGTGCGCGTCCGAGGTGAGCACCGCCGCGCCGATCTTCATCGCGCTGGCGGCGATGATGAGGTCCGGTCCGGGAACGGATACGCCGCGGCGGTCGAGCGACCACGCCAGGTCGGTGGCGTCCTGCCACACGTTCCGGTGGGTCGGAACGTTGCACATGACGTCCATGAAGGCGGAGAGCCGGGTAAGGAGCTTGATCGACTTCACGCCCCGCAGCACCTCCAGCCGGATCATGCCGCACACCGCGAGGTTCCTTTCCCCCGCCCACTGGTAAAGGATGTTCACCGCATCCCGGCGCGCGCGCAGGAGGTCGATGTAAACGTTGCTGTCCACCATCACGTCACTTTTTTCCATACGGAGGAGGGGTTTCGGCCACCCGCAGCGAGCCGAGGTTGTAGTTGGGATCCACGGCCGCGCCGATTTCCTCGGGCGTCATTTCCAAGCCCCGTTCGCCCAATTCCCGGAAACGCACCCGCCGGTCCATTTCCCGCAAGGCCATCTCGACGGCCTCGGTCTTGGTTTCGCATTCGTAGGCATCCATGACACGCTTCAACAACGCCTCATCGATGTGCATGGTCATCTTCATGCCATACCGGGTATGGCAAGCGTGCCTCCGCGTCAAATGCTTTCGCCATCCCCGCCCAAAGGCCTCGATCCTACAGAGGAAACCCGCAACCCCCAAACACCCAATGACCGCAGCACTCGCATACTCCGGTGGTCGCGGTCCTTTCGTGCCATTTCGTGATGGCATGAAGTCATTCAGCAACCGGCGCTGGGCGGACCGCAAGGTTTGGTTCAACGTCCCTCGCGGAACCCGTGAGTGCTGCAACACGCACGGGTGGCTGAAGGTCCAAATGGTTCGAGAAATGCACTGAGCTCACTGCTCCATTTCGTGATTGAACCTTGGCGGAAAGCACCATCGTGGGGCGCAAGACCCCGAATGCCTGACTGCAACCTTCCGTCCGTGACCTGACAGAACGGCCGCCCGCGCCGGTTGCCTCCACCCTTAACCGGGCCATCGGAGAACGACCATGAAAAAGACAACCAAAGAACCAAAAGACATAGAACGTCGAAGACCTCCCGAAGAAGGCCGGCCGGAGGGGGCCGAGATCTATTCCGCCCCTCCGCCGCCTTCCAAAGGAAGGATCATCGGCCTGGACTGCCATCCGGACACCTTCACCGCGGCGGTCTTCAAAGGGACCACCCCGCACGATGCCGTCAAGCTCCAGACCCGCCCGGACATGAGTCTCGCGAAATTCCTCGCCTGGGCCGCCAGGGAGTTCACCCGCGACGACCTGTTCCTCATGGAAGCCGGTTCCAACAGCTTCGAGATCCACCGCCGCCTTCTCGCGCTGGGCCTGCGCGCCGTGGTCATGGAAAGCTGTCATGTCGGCAAGCACGCCAAAACCTACGCCGACAACGACAAGATGGCCGCCGCCCGCATCGCCTTGGTTTACCTCCAGGGAAAGGCTCCCTGCGTCTGGGTGCCCGACGCCCTCACCCGCGAACGCCGCGAGCTGCTCCACGCCTACACCAAGGCCGTCGAGGACCGCACCGCCGCCACCAACTCCCTCAAAGGCTACCTCAACCAGTTCACCATCCGCACCGGCCGCCGGACCCTCGAAACCCCGGCCACCGAAAAATGGGTGCTCAGCCAGCGCGACTGGACCCCGCTCCAACTCGAGTTGCTCGCCGGCTACTATCGGAACCTCCGTTTCCAGAGCGAGCGCCGCAAGGTGCTGCAACGCCTCATCGGCCGGCAGATCTGCGCCGAGCCGCTCATGCTGCGCTGCATGAAACTGCTGGGCATCGGCCAGATCAACGCGTTCGCCCTGCTCGCCATCATCGGCGACGTGCGGCGCTTCGAACGGCCCGAAAAGCTCGTCGCCTACATCGGCCTCAATCCCGGCCAGCGCGAGAGCGGCCGCGGCAAGCACGTCAAACTCGGCATCGGCAAGCGCGGCCGCGGCGACATGCGCCACCTCCTTGTGCAGGGAGCGCACGCGGTCCTGCGGACGGGCAAGGCCACCCCCTTGGGGCAATGGGGCTGGAAGATCTTCGCGCGGCGCGGCAACCGCAACGTCGCCGTGACCGCCGTCGCACGCAAGCTTGTCGTCCAGGTCTGGCACCTGCTCACCGGCAACCCGCCCGCAGCCTTGGAAGCTGACAAGAGCTTCGCCACCAAGCTCAAGAAGCTCACCATCATGCTCGGCAAAAGCCTCCGGGCCGATCTCGGCTTGCCATCCAAGGTCGATGCCTGCGTTGAGCACCTTGAATCCCAAATCCTTGCGAAAACAATTTTCAGCACCGCCTGAACTAAAGCTTGAATGACTACATGCCTGAGTTTCGTGGTTCCCATTTCGGAATGTAGGTTGATTCCCCGTCCATCGGCCGCCAGTCTCGCCCGCATGTCGTCCGCCGCCACCCCGATGATGGCCCAGTATCTGGCCATGCGGAAATCCCTGCCCGCCGACATCATCCTGCTCTACCGCCTCGGCGATTTCTACGAGATGTTTTTCGAGGACGCGAAGACCGCCGCGCCGATCCTCAACGTCGCCCTCACGAAACGGGGTGGCACACCCATGTGCGGCGTGCCGTTTCACGCGGCGGAATCCTACCTCGCCCGCCTGCTCAAGGCCGGAAAACGGGTCGCCATCGCCGAGCAAACGTCCGAACCCAAACCCGGGAAACTCGTCGAGCGCGAGATCGCCCGGATCCTCTCGCCCGGCTCGATCGACGACATCGCCCTGCTTGATGACCAGCGGCCGAACTACCTCGCCGCGGTGTTCCGCCACGGGAAATCCGCCGGCCTCGCGTGCATCGACCACACCACCGGCGAGTGCACGCTCTGCGAGTTCACCGACGACTCCCAGCTCGCCGACGAACTCGCCCGCATCTCCGCATCCGAGCTCATCATCCCGGACCACCAGGCCGACGAGTTCGGCTCCATCGTCAACAGCATGCCGTACGACGGCTACGCGTTCCTCCCCGAGCACGCCGTCCAGCTCCTCAAGGACCACTTCAAGGTCCACTCGCTCGACGGCTACGGCTGCGCGAACCTCACGGCCGCCTGTGGTGCCGCCGGTGCGATCCTCCACTACCTCATCCACCAGCTCCGTCGGCCCTGCGACCACATCCGCCCGCCGCGTGTCCGCGAAACGACCGCCCACGTCCTCATCGACGCCGCCTCCCAGCGCAATCTCGACCTCGTCGAGTCCCGCTCCGGGAAACAACACACTCTGTTAGGTGTGCTCGACCGCAGCTCCACTCCGATGGGTTCCCGGCTGCTGCGCGACTGGATCCTCCACCCGCTGCGCGACCTCGCCACCCTCACCGCGCGCCAGGAGATCATCGCCTCGTTCCTCGCCGAGCCCTTCCTACTCTCCAAATGCCGCGAATCCCTCAAAGGCATCCGCGACATCGAACGCACCACTTCGCGCCTCTCCCAAGGCTCCGGCAACGCCCGCGATCTCCAGTCCCTCTCCATCTCCCTCTCCCACATTCCGAACCTGAAGGAAGACCTCTCCTCACTTCTCACTTCCCACTCGGCACTTCTCACTCAGCTTCACGACTTCTCCGACCTCACCGACCTGCTCGCCGCCGCCCTCGTCGACGAGCCACCCGCCAACCTGCGCGACGGCGGCATCATCCGCGACGGGTGGAACGCCGAACTCGACGAACTCCGCAATGCCTCGCGCGGCGGCAAGGATTGGATCGCTCGTTTCCAGGAGGATGAACGCAAGCGCAGCGGCATCGACTCGCTCAAGGTGAAGTTCAACAACGTCTTCGGTTACTTCATCGAGATCACGGCGTCGAACCTCGCCAAGGTGCCCGACGACTACACCCGCAAGCAGACCATGGCCAATGCCGAGCGCTACATCACCCCCGCGCTCAAGGAGATGGAAAGCAAGGTGCTCGGCGCCGAGGAACGATCGAAGAAACTCGAAGCCGAACTCTTCGCCGAACTCCGCTCGCAGGTCGTCACCCATTTGCAACGCCTGCAGGAAACCGCCGCCGCCG
This sequence comes from Akkermansiaceae bacterium, assembly GCA_024233135.1. GTDB lineage: Bacteria > Verrucomicrobiota > Verrucomicrobiia > Verrucomicrobiales > Akkermansiaceae > Luteolibacter. The sequence continues at coordinate 16,047 of JACKPZ010000005.1, forward strand.
TTGCCGAGATCGACGTGCTCTGCGCGCTCGCCGAGGTTGCCCAGCTCCATCGCCACTGCCGGCCGGTGCTCGATGAAACGAAGGGATTCTTCGTCACCAACGGCCGCCACCCGGTGCTCGAACAAACGCTCACCGACACCAAGTTCGTCCCCAACGATACCGAACTCGATCCCGACGAGTCCCGTCTCCAGATTCTAACAGGTCCTAACATGGCGGGCAAATCGACCTACATCCGCCAGATCGCCCTCATCTCCGTGATGGCGCAGATTGGTGCCTACGTGCCGGCCGACGCCGCCACGCTCGGCCTCGTGGACCGCATCTTCTGCCGTGTCGGCGCCAGCGACGACATCTCGCGCGGCCAGTCCACCTTCATGGTCGAGATGAGCGAGACCGCCCTCATCCTCAACCACGCCACCGACAAGTCGCTCGTCATCCTCGACGAGATCGGCCGCGGCACCGCCACCTTCGATGGGCTCTCGATCGCCTGGGCCGTCGCCGAGCACCTGCACGATAGCACCGGCTGCCGCACGCTCTTCGCCACCCACTACCACGAACTCACCGACCTCGCGAACACCAAGCAGGCGGTCGCCAACTACAACGTGGCGGTGCGCGAGTGGAACGACGAGATCATCTTCCTCCACAAGATCCTCCCCGGCGCCGCGGACAAGAGTTATGGCATCCAGGTCGCCCGCCTCGCCGGCCTGCCGAAACCCGTCGTCGAGCGCGCCAAGTCGATCCTCTCCCACCTCGAACTCCACTCGGTGAAACCCGAGGCGAAGAAACAAGGACCCAAGGCCAAGAACACCGTCCCGGACGACCTGCCCAGGCCCCAAACGCCGCAGATGGATTTGTTCGGGGAGTTCTGAGAACCACCGATCAGACCGTTCATGGACCCCGTTCCGCCGCCGATCGAAGAGGAAGCCCGCTTGCGCCGCGCCCATGTGCGGAAGGTCAGCCTCCTGGTGACGTCGGTCGTTGTGCTCGGAGTGGCGGGTTTCTTCCGCTGGGCGTTCGCCACGAACTGGTTCGCATCCGCCGGCGGGGTGGTTTCGCTCTCGTTCATCGCAAGTGTCCCCTTCGCCTGTGGAGCGCTGAGCGTCACAATCGGCCGTTGTTTCGGCAGCGACAACTGGCCGCTCCATGCCATCTTCGTGCCGTTCGGGACGATGCTTCTCGGCCTTGCGATCTGCGTCGTAGCCGGAATCGAGGCCATCCTCTGTGTGATCATGGCGGCGCCCATCGTCTTCGTCGCCGCCGTCCTGGGAGGGCTCCTGGCCCACTTTCTCCTCCCGCGCAATCATCCGAAACCACGGCTCCAGGTGACGCTCGCGGTGTTTCTCCCCGTTCTCGCGGCATGGGGGGAAAGCGCGTTCCGCTGGCCCAGCGAAACGAAAGACATCACCAACACCATCCGCATCCACGCCCCCGCCGCGAGGATCTGGCCGGAGATCACCAGCGTCCGGCCGATCGATCCGGAAAAGCTGAGGGAGAGCTGGATCTATCAGATCGGGTTTCCCCGTCCCATCGCCGCGGAGATCGACCGGCCCGGTGTCGGCGGCACCCGTACGGCGACCTTCGAAAGGGATGTATCGTTTTTTGAAACCGTGACCGTTTGGGACGAGCCTCGCATCCTGTCGTTCACCATCCACGCGGATCCCGAATTCATTCCTCACACCGCTTTCGACAAACATATCATCGTCGGCGGACGGTTTTACGACGTGCTCGACGGCACCTATCGGATCGAGCCGGTCTCCGACAACGAATCGCTGCTCCATCTCACCAGCCGCCACCGTCTTGGAACGCGTTTCAACTCCTACGCCGCCTGGTGGAGCGTCCGGATCATGGATGAAATCCAAGGCACCATCCTCGAAGTCATCCGGACCAGGGCGGAGAACGAAGCGAAACAACCATGAACAAACCGATCTCCGTTCATTGCCTCACCGCCGCCGGAATCTTGTTAGGGGCCGCAGGGCTCGCTCTTGCGCAGGATGACTCGATCCGATTCCACCACGAGAACATCCTCGGAACATCGCTCGACCTCGAGGTCGCCACCGCAGATCAGGAAGAGGCCGATCATGTGGAAAAGGCCGTGCTCGCGGAGGTCGAGCGGCTCCGCAGGATCCTGAGCACCTACGATCCGAAGAGCGAGGTGAGCCGCCTCAACCAGGCGAAGAACCCGTGGCATGCGTCCGCCGACCTGCTCGCCGTGCTCTCCGCCTACGACAAGTGGAAGGCCCGTACCCACGGTGCCTACACCGGCGGCATCGCGCCCTTGAGCGATCTCTGGCACAAGGCGGCATCATCGGGCAAAGAACCGTCGCAGGAGGAACTCGACGCGGTTGTCGCTGTTCTCGCGAAATCCGCATGGACGATCTCCCCCTCCGGCACGGTCACGCGGAAGGCGGACCCCGGTTCCATCGACATCAATTCCCTCGGCAAGGGCTACATCGTCACCAAGGCCGCCGTCGCCGGTCGTGAGGCGGCTCCGAATGTCGCCGGTTTCCTCGTGAACATCGGCGGCGACATCTTCGCGAGTGGCCATCCCATCTCGCAACCGGCGTGGAAGATCGCCATCGCCGATCCCGCCCGCACGTCGGACAACGCACCGGGGCTCGCCGAGGTGTCCCTGACAAACGCCGCGGTTTCGACCAGCGCGGCCTACGAGCGCGGGTTCGACATCGGCGGCAAACACCACTCGCACATTCTCGATCCGCGGACCGGCCGACCGGCCGAGGGCGTCGCCAGCGCCACTGTCATCACGAAGAACAACGCGACCTCCAACGCGCTCGCCACATCGCTGTGCATACTCCCGCCCGACGAGGGGCTCGCGCTCGTGAAATCCGAACCCGGTGCGGAGTGCCTCATCGTCACCCGCGACGGCCGCCAACTCCGCAGTCCCGGATTTCCCGATGCCTCGAAACCCGTTGCGGTGGAGGAAGCGCAAGGTCCCGGGTGGAAGGTCACGATCGACATCACCCTCGTGCAACCCGCCCGCGGCGGCGGCCGACGCGGACCGAAGCGCCCGTATCTCGCCGCGTGGGTGGAAAACGACAAGGGCGAACGCATCCGCACGATCACCGTCTGGGGTCGCAAGGCGAAATACCTCAAATCGCTCCGAGCCTGGTGGAAGCAGGCCAACGAAGACCGCGAATGGGCGCTCAGCGTGACCCGCGCCACCCGCAAACCCGGCAAACACCGTATCGAGTGGGACGGCCTCGACGATCACGGCAAACCCGTGCCCGACGGCACCTACACGATCGTGCTCGAGGCGAACCGCGAACACGGCACCTACTCGATCGAGCGCGGCACCGTGATTTGTGGGAAACGGGATTCCTCCGGGAGCATTCCGAAGAGTTCGGAATTCGAGGAGTCGATGCTCACCTGCGCGCCGGTGCCATGATGAACCGCCACCACTTCCGCAACGCCCTCCGCAAATGGACGCGGACGTTGCACATCTACGTCTCGATGTTGGGCTTGTGCGCGATCCTGTTCTTCTCGGCCACCGGCTTCATGCTGAACCATGAGGAGTGGTTCGGCTTCGACGAACCATCCGTCCGCACCGTCGAAGGCATGTTGCCCGCCGCGATCCTCACCGGTCCGGACGAGCTCGCGGTCGCCGAATCGCTGCGCAGGGACTTCCACGCCACCGGACTGGTTGATTCATTCGAAACCTACGACGATGAAATCGTGGTGGTGTTTGTTTCGCCGGGAAGACGGGTCCAGGCCACGATCGCACGGCCGGACGGGGAAACCGAGGTCGAGTTGGAATCACATGGCGTCGCCGGACGGTTGGTGGATCTCCACCGCGGCGGGGAAACCGGCGCGGCGTGGAGGTTCCTCATCGATGTGACCTCCGTCATCCTCGTGTTCGCGGCGTTGAGCGGCCTGTTGCTGTGGTCGTTCGTCCCGAAGTGGCGGACGATCGGATTGGGCGCCGCCGTCTTCTCCCTCGCCATCTGCGGGGTGGTGTATTTCCTGCTCGTTCCCTGAACCTCTTTTCAGAGGATCCCGAGCAAAAGGCCGAGGTGTTCGTCCGGCTTCACCTTCGGCAACACCGCCTTGATGATTCCGTCCGGCCCGATGACGAAGGTGGTCCGCTCGGTGCCCATGTAGGTTTTTCCGTAGAGCTTCTTTTCCACCCAAACGCCAAAGGCCTCGGCGATCTTGTGGTCGGGATCGCTCAGGAGCGGGAAGGGGAGGTCGTATTTGTCGATGAACTTCCTGTGTTTCGCGATCGTGTCCACGCTCACTCCGAAGACCGTCGCTTTTTTCGAAAGATCCTGCCATCCGTCGCGCAAGCCGCAGGCCTGTTTCGTGCAACCCGGCGTGTCGTCTTTCGGATAGAAATACAGGACGAGGGTCCTGCCCTTGAAGTTGGAGAACTCCACCCTGGTTTCCTCCGGATAGGGACCACCGATCGCGATCGAGTCGAATCCAGGTGCGGTTGTGCCTGCGGTGGGTTGTTTGTTCGACATCTTGGGAGGGGTCAGATCTCGTGCCGTTCCCCCGGTTCCGGGACAATGACCTCGGAGTCCGGCAGGCGGCGGGTGAGTTCCTGTTGGAACCAGGCGACGGCGTCGTCGTCGCCGTGGACGAGGAAGATCTTCTTGGGCGCGAGTTTCACGGCATGGTCGGCGATGGCCTCGCGGGTCGAGTGGCCGCTGAAATCGAAGGAGCGCATTTCGCAACGCAGGGGGACTTCGGGAAACGCGGGATCGAGCAGGATCTTGTCGCCGGGGGAGGCGACCTTGATGCGGCCGCCGGGGGTTTCGGGATCGGCGTAGCCGACGAAGAACAGGCCGTTGCGCTTGTTTTCGAGGATGCCGTTGCGGGCGAAGATGTTGGAGACGGTTTTTTCGGTCATCATGCCGCTGGAGAGGGCATAGATGGAGCCGGAGTGGAGGGGGATCGGTCCACGGCGTTTCTTGCCGCCGCCTTCGATGTCCATGTCCTTCAGGAACCGGAAACCGGGAAGCAGGCGGCGGGACGTTTCGCTGTGGCGGTCATAGATGTGGGTCATCTTGGTGCTGAGTCCGCCGATGTGGACCGGTGTTTTCCGCGGGATGAGTCCCTGCTGTTTGAAACGATGGATCATCGCCAGCACCTCCTGGGTCTTGCCCATCGCGAAGACGGGAACCAGCACCGCTCCCTTGCGGTCGAGCACGCGCGAGATCGCCGCGGCGAATTCGTTCTCCTCGAACTTCCGGTCATAGCCCGCCGGCCGTTGGTAGGCGCCGCGGGTGGTTTCGACAATCAGCACGTCGACGTGTTCCTCCGGAAACAAGGCGCCTTTCTGCAGCGTGCTTGGTTCGAAGTTCACATCGCCGGTGTAGAAGATGCGTTTTCCCTCCGCCTCGATGGTGACTCCGACGGAACCGAGGATGTGTCCGGCGTCGTGGAAGGTGGCCTTGATCGTGCCGCCGGGGTCGAGGTCGAAGGGGCGTTCGAGTCCGCGTTCCTCGAAGGTCCTCGTGATTTCGTCGAGCTCGCGGTGGTCGAAAAGCGGGTATTCGGTGATGCCGTGCTCGACGCGCTTGGCCTGCATGACGTTCACCGAGTTGTGCAACATGGCGCTGGCGAGGTCCGAGGTTTCCGGTGTCAGGAAGACGTTGGCCCGCGGGTGGCGCTGCACGAAGACCGGCAGGGTGCCGACGTGGTCAAGGTGGGAGTGGGTGACGATGATCGCGTCCACCGAGTCGTCCTCGAGGAACTCGAAATGGGGGATCGCCTCGATGCCTTCGTGTTCCGGATGCATGCCGGCATCGAGCACCACGCGCGCGTCGGCCGTCTCGAGCAGGTACGAGTTGGCGCCGATTCCGGCGTGGCGGCAGAGGCTTTGGAAAATCATGGGGTCGGTCGCGGAGCGCGGGCGACCTTGGTGGCGGGCGGCGGTGGTGTCAACCCGGCGGCGAGCGCGGGATTGACCGCCGGGGTGAGGGGCGTAGCTTCGTCGGCGGTGAATCCCCCGCATCAGGAAACGATCCGGCTCGCCGTGGTGGGTGGAGGGCCGGCCGGCCTCCGGGCGGCTGAGGCGGCGGCGTCGCGAGGTGTGGCGGTGACGGTTTTCGATGGCAAGCCATCGGTGGGCCGCAAGTTTCTCGTCGCGGGCAAGAGCGGGCTGAATCTAACGCATGGCGAGCCGCGCGAGGCATTCGTTTCGCGCTACTCGGGTCCCCACATGCCGGAAGGGATGTGGGATGGATTGCTGGCCGGGTGGGATGGCGCGGCGACGCGTGCGTGGGCGGCCGGACTCGGTGTGGAAACCTTCGAGGCATCGAGCGGCCGGGTGTATCCGGTGGAAATGAAGGCGGCTCCGCTGCTGCGCCGCTGGGTCCAGCGATTGAAAGGGCTGGGGGTGCGATTCGAAATGAACCATCGGTGGACCGGGATCGAGCCGGGGAGGCCGCAACGGTTGGAGTTCGCGAATGGAGGATCAGTTTCCGCGGACGCGGTGGTGCTGGCGCTGGGCGGCGGATCATGGCCGTCGACCGGATCGGACGGCGGGTGGCTTCCCGTGCTCCGTTCCTTGGGCGTCCGCTGCAATCCCTTGACGCCGGCGAACTGCGGGTGGGAACACCCGTGGCCGGCCGCGGTGCTCGCCGCCGCCGAGGGGATGCCGCTCAAGAACCTCCATGTCCGCGCGGGCGGCGTCACGGTCGCCGGCGAACTGATGGTGACGCGCTACGGTCTGGAGGGCGGGGCGATCTATCAGTTAGGCGCGGTGTTGCGGGGAATGGAAACCCCGGCGGTCACCATCGACTTCAAGCCGACCTTCACCATCGAGCGGTTGGTGGCGAAGATGCAGGGTGTGAAGCGAGGGTTTCTGAAGGAAGCGGGCGTGCGTTGGCGGCTCGGCGATGCCGCCCGAGCTTTGTTAGGCGGCCGCGAGTGGGACGACGCGGGCGAACTCGCGCGCGAGGTGAAGAACCACGTGGTCCGGCTCGGGCTGCCGCGGCCGTTGGAGGAGGCGATCTCGTCCGCGGGCGGTGTCTCATGGGACGAGCTTGATGAAAACCTGATGATCCGGCGCATGCCGGGCGTTTTCGTCGCGGGCGAGATGATCGACTGGGAGGCGCCCACGGGCGGCTACCTGATGCAGGGTTGTTTCGCGACCGGTCTGCGGGCGGGAAACGCGGCGGCCGACTGGATCGGTTAGAGCCGCCGGTTCAGCGCGCGGTGCTGCTGGCGAGCGGCAGCAGGACATTGAACTTCATGCCGTGCAGGCGGCTGCGCATCGCCGCGGGCAGGTCGGTGGCCCGGATGAGCAGACTGAGGATTTTCGAGCCACCCTTGCGCGGGTTGTCCCGCACGCCGTTGACGCGGGCATGGATGGTGGGCGAACCGTCGGCGGTGCGGACGGGAACGGTTTTCTCCGAAGCGGCGGTTTCCGCGACGGCGGCCGGCACGACGACGGGCACTTCATATGCGTTGTCATTGCTCACGGTGAAGACATGCTGCGCCATCTTCACGTTGTCGGACGGTTGGATCTTTATTTCGCTGACGACGCCCTCTTCCGGTGCGCGGAAGAAGCGACGTTCGTATTGGTCCTTCCAGTAGTCGTATTGGATGCGCTGGATTTCCTTGGCCTCGAGCTGCGCCTCGTAGTTCGCCCGATACATCTCCTCCATCGCGATCGCCCATTCGAGCCGGGTCTTTTCGCTGTTCCTCTTGCGCACGGCCTCCTCGGTCTCGTCGCGGGTGATCGACCATGCCTCGCTCTGGCTGCGGGCCGCGCGCAGGCGTGTGTCGTCCTCGAGCGCCTGCTTGGCGAGGTCGTATTGGAGCCGGGTGGCCTCGAGTTCGAGATGGCCGAGGATCTGGCCTTTCACGACCTTTTCACCCGTGCGGACGAAGACCTCGACGGCGGTGCCGGGTGCACCCGAGCGGACGACGCCGACAACCGAAGATGCGGCGTCCGACTCGACGAGCAGGCTGTCGCCATGGATCGATGGTTTCGTTTCCTGCGCCACGGCATGGGCCGCGATGAGGTTCGACAAAACGAGTGCCGCCGCCGTCAGCGATGCTGGAAAACAGCGGCGGGACCCGGTTTGTCGCGCGCATGAACTCATCGGGCGATGATTACGGAAATCCGAAACAATCCTTTCAGGATTGCGGGCCGCCGTCGCCCCGATCCGGAGCGGACCGAAGCGGCGGCCGCCCAGTGGCGCGTCCAAAGCCGGCGGCACGGTGCGCGGCCCGCGGAGGAATGCGAAGAGGATCATTGTGACGGATTGCTCACCGGGCCTTGCCCCGGCGCGATCCCCGTGGTAACCCGCCCGCACATGGGACTCGCCGACCGCGACTATCAACGGGAGCACCGGCCGGGTGGCGGCGGTTTCCTTGCGATCCTGCCGCCGGTCACGAAATGGCTGCTGATCGTCAACGTGGTCATCTTCGTGCTCGATTACTGGGTGCTCAATGTGAGCGGGGATCCATATCCTCCGATCATCCGTTGGGGGGCTTTTGCGATCCGTAGCGCGATCTTCGAAGGTCGGGTCTGGGAGTTTCTCACCTTCCAATTCCTGCACGGGGGATTCCTGCACGTGTTGTTCAACAGCATCGCTCTGTTCTTCTTCGGCCCGTTCTTGGAGCGGTGGCTGGGGTCGAGGAAATTCCTCGTCTACTATCTGCTTTGCGGAGTGAGCGGCGCGGTGTTTTTCACCTTGCTGGTTTTCGCTCGGATTCTTCCGGACAGCCCGCTGGTGGGGGCCTCCGCGGGGATCTACGGGATCCTGATCGGAGTCGCTGTCATCGCGCCGGCGCTGCGGGTGCGTTTGTTGATTCCGCCGATCGAGCTGAGCATGCGCCAACTCGCCATCGCGCTGCTGGTGATGGCGACGGTGTTCGTGATCGGCGGGCGTTTGTTTCCCGGTGTTTCCTTGTTCTGGAACGCGGGTGGCGAGGCGGGGCACCTGGGAGGGGCGATCGCAGGTTTCCTGCTGCTGCGTTTCCCGAAGGCCCTGTCGTGGGTGGATCGGCCGCGGACGCCGGAAGCCCGCCGCAGTCCGCGCCGGGGAGACGGCCCGAAGCTCCGCCCGAGGCCGAACCTGCGGGGCGACGACGAGGTGGACCGCATCCTCGACAAGATCTCGAAGGACGGTTTCCAGAGTCTCGACGATAACGAGAAGGAGATCCTCCGCCGGGCTTCGCAACAGCAACAGAACGACTCATGACCGACGCCGAAATGATCGATTGTCCCGAGGACGGGAAGCAGCTCGACCGCCTGCGGGCCATCACGCACCGCCTGCGCGCACCCGGCGGATGCCCGTGGGATGCGGAACAATCGCACGAGAGCCTCGTTTCGAACCTCATCGAGGAAACCTATGAAACGGTGGACACCATCCAACGCGGGGATCACGAACACCTGAAGGAAGAGCTGGGCGATCTTCTGCTGCAGGTCGTGTTTCACAGCGAACTCGCCGAGGAGGCGGGGCGTTACAATCTCGACGACGTCGCACGTGGCATCGGCGAGAAGCTGGTGCGCCGCCACCCGCATGTGTTCGCCACGAGCGGCGCGTCCAACACCGATGAGGTCCTCAGGCAATGGGACGAGATCAAGCGTGCCGAGAAAGGCCACGAGGAGAAGCCCTATCTCCATGATGTCGGCAAGGGTTTGCCCGCCCTGATGCGCGCTGCGAAGCTGCAGAAGAAGGCCGCGAAGGTGGGCTTCGATTGGCCGGAAGAGGCGGGCGTCGTGGCGAAGATCCGCGAGGAACTTGGCGAACTGGAAGAAGCGATCGCCGCAGGGCAGGACCATGCCGTGATGGAGGAATTGGGCGACCTGATGTTCTCGCTGGTGAATCTCGCGCGTTTCCGCGGAGCGGATCCCGAGGTGCTGATGGCGGCGGCCAATGCGAAGTTCGAAAAACGATTCGGAGCGATGGAGGCGGCGCTGAAACAATCCGGCGCTTCGTTGGAAGCCGCGTCCCTCGACGAAATGGAAGCCGCGTGGCAGGCGGCGAAGTGATCCGATTTTGCGTTTGCCAGCCGCGGTCACGCGGAGACGATGGCCGCCCGTTGTTTCTCCGGCACGCGAAGCGCCGGGTCAATCTCCTCTCCATCCACCGGTGTCCCGCAGAACCCGCATCCCCATCAAGAGCCCGCGCGAGATCGAAGCGATGCGCGTGGCCGGCTCCACCGCATCGTCCATCCTCCAGGCGCTGGCCCGCGCGGCGCGCCCCGGCATCACCACCCGCGAGATCGACGAGCTCGCCGCGGAGTTGATGCGAGAGAACGACTGCAAGAGCGCCTTCCTCGGCTACCGCGGGTTTCCCGGCCAGACCTGCATCTCGGTCAATGAGGAAGTCGTTCACGGCATCGGCGGGGACCGCGTCATCCAGCCGGGTGACGTGCTCAAGATCGACGTCGGCATCGTGAAAAACGGCTTCATCGGCGACAACGCGACGACCGTCCCGGTGGGCGATGTCGATCTCGAAACCCGACGTCTTCTGGCGGCCACCGAGCAGTCTCTGTATGAGGCGATCGGCCACGCCCGCGCGGGCAAGCGTCTCGCCGACCTGTGTGGAGCCGTCGAGGCCTTCGTCGCGCCGCGCGGTTTCACGGTGGTGCGCGAGTTCGTCGGCCATGGCGTCGGTCGGCGCCTGCATGAGGAGCCGCAGATCCCGAATTACCGGCCGGCCGGCAAGTCGCCGGTGCTGATGCCCGGCATGACGCTGGCGATCGAGCCGATGGTCAACGCCGGCACCGCCGCGGTGCGCATCCTCGACGACGGCTGGACGGTCATCACCGAGGATCGCAAGCCGTCCTCACACTTCGAGCACACCGTTCTGGTCACCGCCGGCGAGCCGGAGATTCTCACCGCCCGTCCGCGCGAGGCTCTGCCGGAGATGCTCGGCCTGCCGCCGTGGTGACCGGGCTTCCGGGCGGAAAACGGTGGCAACGGCGGGTGGAAGGGGTTAGAGTGACATGCGCCCATGAAACCGTCATCCGAAACGCTCAACGAACTCGCCGCGGGACTGGCCCGGGCCGAGGAGAAACTCCAGATGTTGGAGTATGAAATCCGCGAGGTGGGGGAACCCGCCGGTGCCGAACTTCGGAAACGCCTCGACGCGTTGCGCATCGAGGAGTCCGCTCTGAAACGCAACATCGAGGACGCGTTCGGCGCCGGATGTACGGACGATTCGCGGATCGCGAAGATCGAAGCCCTGCTGGAGCACATCGAGAACGAGGAACTGCACATCCAACACGAGGCGGCCTTTCTCGAACAAGCGGTGCCCAACACCTCCGAGGTCCTCGCCAAGGCGGGCGACAAGGTGATCCGGTTGGTATTGGGTGCGATCAAGCGTGTGGTCGGCGACCATCATCCGATGGGGATGTCGGTGTTTGTGAACCATACCCACCAGAACCTCGCGCAGCGCTACGGCATCGATGCGGTGGACGATGTGCCGGGTGACCGGGGGCGATCCTAGCGGATTCCAATGCCCTGCAGGCAACGGCGGACCATGCCGAGGTAGCCGGCGCCGAACAGGTGCACGTGGTTCAGCGCGTGATAGAGATCGTAGAGCTGCCGGCGGATCGGGCGGCCTTCGGGCTCCGGGCCGTATCCGGAGAAAAAATCCGCTCCGAGCCGTCCACCGAACAACTCGAGCATCGCAAGGTCCGTCTCCGGATCGCCGAAGTACGCGGCGGGATCGAATATGACGGGCGTTCCATCGGTTAGAAACGAGGTGTTTCCGCTCCACAGGTCGCCATGCAGCAGGGCCGGGGCGGGATGGTGGTTCGCGAGCAAATCCGCCGCTACCTCCACGATCCGTATCCCGGGCAGGCTGTGGCCATCGCGCCGGGCGAGTTCCAGCTGCGGCTTCAACCTGCGCTCGATGAAGAACCCGCTCCAGTCATCCATCGGTCCGTTGGCCTGGGGTGTCGCGCCGATGAAGTTGTTGTGGTCAAGCCCGTGGCGATCGGCGCGCACACCGTGCATGCCGGCGGTGGCGCGCCCGAGCCGGCCGCGGTCGCCGTCAGGATGCATGTCGAGCCACTCGAGTGCGAGCCAGCGTGTGCCGGATGCGGTTTCCCCCTCGCCGAGGACGTCGGGCACCCGGATGTGCGGCGAGAGAAGGCGCAAGGAGCGAGCCTCGGCCACCAGGAGATCGCCGTGCGTTCCGGCTCCGGATTTCACGAAGACCGCACGGCCGTCCGCTAGATCGACGCGCCGCGCGTCGTGGATGCAGCCGCCGCCCACCGCATGGTCCCGGGTGATCGGGGTTCCGAGTGTTTCCTCAAGGTGCTGGTGAACCTCGCTCCGCATGGTTCGTGGGATGCTGCGAAACATCGGCGGGGCCGGCAAGTTCGGGAAAAGTTCACGATCCCGCTGGCCAATCACGGGGTGTCGTGTTACCGCCCGGCTCCCCCGATGAGCAAGAAACCGAGGAACAAACCGTTGGCCGACTGGCTGCGCCGCCGGTTTGACGATGGCCAGAGGTTCCTCGTTCTTTGTCTATTCGCCGGCTTGTTCTGCGGGCTCTCCGCCGTCGCTTTCCATCTTGCGATCCATCACTTGTTCCACGGCCTGTGGGGGATGGCGGAAACGATGGATCCGCTCGCGTTTCATGCCGTCATGCTCGCCGCGCCGACGTTCGCGGGCCTGGTGGTCGGCCTGGTCGTCCGGTATCGCGCGCCGGACTGCGCCGGCAGCGGCATCCCGCAGGTGAAGGCCGCCTACTACAACAAGGGCGGCAAGATCTCCGGGACATCCGGGATCTGGCGTTTCCTCATCGGCTCGCTCTACGTCGGCCTCGGAAACGCGCTCGGCCGCGAAGGTCCCACCGTGCACCTCTGCGCCGCCATCAGCTCGCGGATCGGCCGCTGGGCGTTCCGGAACCCCGCGCGGGTGCAGTCGATGCTGCCGGTCGGCATGGCGGCGGGCATCGCCGCGGCCTTCAACGCGCCGCTTTCCGCGCTCACCTTCGTGTTCGAGGAGTTGCTCGACGATTTCTCGATGAAAGCCCTCGGCGGCATGATCATCTCGGTGGTCGTCGCCGCCGCGGTGTCGCGCACGCTGCTCGGTGAGGATCCCGTGCTCGGTGCCAAGATCGCCGCTGACTACACGACCTCGGCGTGGATGTTGATCGCATTGCCCCTCGGACTTCTCGCCGGGTTGATCGGCCATGGATTCGTCATTTCCGTGCTGCGGCTGCGGAAGTGGTTCCGGGGATCGTGTCCGCTGCCTTCCTGGTTGGCGCCCGCCGCCGGCGGACTATCCTGTGGCATCCTCGGTCTCGCGGCGTTCCACCTCACCGGCATGTTCGGAGACCAGCGCCACTCGGTGTTCAGCATCGGATACGACAGCCTTGAGGCGGCGTTCTCGAACCACCTGAGTGTGAAGATTCTCGCCGTCCTGTTGGTGGCGAAATTCGCGGCCGTGGTGATCAACTACGCTTCCGGCGGGTCCGGCGGATTGTTTTCCCCCACCTTGTTCTTCGGTGGCATGCTCGGCGGCTTGGTGGGTGTCGGTTTCGCCGACCTCCAGCATCTCGGCGAGTGGATTCCCGCGTTTCCGTCGGACGACAAGGTCATCGGCGGCTGCGTGTTGCTTGGCATGGGGGCGATGTTCGCGGCGGTGGTCCGCTGCCCGTTCACCTCGCTCATCATCATCTTCGAGATGACGGGAAATTACTCGCTCATCCTGCCGCTCATGGCCGGCAACATCATCGCGTGGCAGATCGCCCGGCGCCTGCAGCCGGTGAGCATTTACAACGCGCTGCTGCTGCAGGACGGCGTCTCGCTCCGCAGGATGTCCGCCTACCGCGGCGCCCGCGACTACCGCAACCTGCCGGTCCAGACGATCATGACCCACGAGATCGTCGCGCTTCAGGCGGGCGAATCGCCGCAGGAGGCCCTGCGCCGGCTCGCGCACAACGACCAGAGTTTCCACGCCTATCCGGTGCTCGACGGCAGCGGCCACCTTGCCGGCATCATCACCCACTACGAACTCGTCGCCGCGAAGTCCAAGGAAACCATTCTCGAAGTCGTCGAGGGGCGGGAACTCATCCGCGTGGCACCAGAAACATCGATCCACGAGGCCGCCCGCCGGATGATCGCCCGTGATCTCCAGCAGGTTCCCGTGGTCAGCCCCGCGGAGCCGGCGAAGCTTCTCGGCTGGCTCACGCTCAACGACATCGCCCGCCAGCAGAATACCGTCGAGTGACCCGCCGCGGCGGCGAGAATCGTCCGATGACTTGCTTGACGGATTCGCTATGGATCTCATCATGACGCGCGTTCCGACCCCGGGCGGGGTCGGAGTCTGACGAGCAATCCATCCCTCTCCACCGCCATGAAATCCCGCATTCTCCTCGGCTTCGCCGCCATCGGCTGCCTGTCTCTCGCGTCCTGCTATCCTTGGCCGGAAAACAACGGCAAGAAGAAGCAGGAGGAGGTCAAAAAAGAGCCGACGCTCGAGGAGCTGAAAAAGCAGAAGGAGGACGAGGCCCGCAAGAAGGCCGAGGAGGACCTCAAGAAGAAGGCGGAGGAGAACAAGAACGAAGTCGGCCCCGAAGGTGCTACGGCGGGTGGCGGCACCACGACGCCCGGCCCGGATCCGCAACCCGAGCCCAAGAGCCATGGCGGCGATTATCCCTTCGCCAACAAGGTGCCCGGCAAGGAAGGTTTCGTCTTCAGCCCTTATAACAACAAGGTGGTCGATGTCCGCGACATCCCCAGCGGCACCTTGGTGATGGATCCCACCTATCCGCCGTCCGAAAAGAAATACTTCCGCGTTCCTTGAGAACCGCACCGGTTCCCGTCGGAGACATCTCGGATTTCACGAGCGGGTCCGGCCGTCTGGGCCCGTTCTTTTCATTCCATGAGCGCGGTTTTCCCCCATGTCACCATCCTCGGCGGCGGACTGCTGGGCGGATCGCTCGCGCTCGCGCTTGAGAATGGCACCGCCGCGCCCGAGGTGCGCCTGTGGGCCCGCCGCAAGGAATCGGCCGATAGCGCCCGCGAGCGTGGCATCGCCGGCGCGACATCCGATCTCGCCGAGGCCGTCTCCGCTGCCGATCTCGTCGTGCTCGCCGTGCCCGTGGGCAGCATGCCCGCCCTCGTTTCCCTTGCGCTGGAGGCGGGGCTGCCGGATGGATGTCTCGTTACCGACGTCGGCAGCGTGAAACGCGCGCCGCACCAGACGATCCCGCCCTTGTTCGCCGGGCGGGACATCGAGTTCATCGGCAGCCACCCGATGGCGGGTTCCGAGCGCACCGGCATCGCCGCCATCAATCCGCGTCTGTTCGAACAAGCCGCCTGCCTGCTCACCAACGACGAAGGGGTTTCCCAGGCCCGCGCCGGCGCGTTGGAGGAATTCTGGCAGGGCGTCGGCTGCCGCACCGCATGGATGAGCGCGCCGATCCACGACGAACTCGTCGCCCGCATCAGCCACCTGCCGCACATCGTCGCCGCCAGCACCGCGCGCATCTGCATCCGCGACTCGAAAGAAGGCCGCTTCGGCGGCGGCGGATTGCGGGACACCACCCGTGTCGCCTCTGGAAACCCGGAAATGTGGACCGAGATCGTGCAGGAGAACCGCGAGGCGGTCGCGGGGCCGCTGCGCGAGTTGATCGCCGATCTCGGCGCCTTGCTCGGCAATCTCGAAAACGGCGACCACGAGGCCACGCTGCGCTGGTTGTCCGAGGGCAAGCTCCAGCGGGACCAACTCCTCAGCCTCGGCTGACTCCGCCGGACACCGAGATTTTCCCCAATTCACCCATGTCGGATTTCCGAGTCACATCCATCTCCCGCCTGCACGCCGAGTTCAGCGTGCCGGGCGACAAGAGCATCTCCCACCGCGCCGCCATCCTCGGCGGGCTTTCCAACGGCACCTGCCACATCCGCAATTTCCTCCCCAGCGAAGACTGCGTCAACACGCTGCGCGCCATGCAGGCCATCGGCGCGCGCTGTGAGGTCATCGAGGAACTCGACGGCTTCGGCCCCACCGGACTGCGGCTCACCGGGTGCTCGATGAAACCGGTCGCTCCCACCGCCCCCATCGACTGCGGAAACTCCGGCACCGGCATGCGCCTGCTCGCCGGCGTGCTCGCCGGGCAGGTCTTCGAGTCGGAACTTTTCGGCGACGCCTCGCTTTCCTCCCGCCCGATGGGTCGCATCACCACGCCGCTCGGCACGATGGGAGCCAAGATCGAAACGCTCGGCGAGAAACCCGGCTGCGCGCCCCTGCGCATCCATCCCGCCGGCCTCCACGCGATCACCTACGAACTCCCCGTCGCCAGTGCCCAGGTCAAAAGCGCCGTCCTGCTCGCCGGGCTCTTCGCCGACGGCCGCACCACGGTCATCCAGCCGGCGGAAACGCGCGACCACACCGAGCGCATGTTCGCCGCCTTCCGCCTCAGCCTGCGCCGCGATGGAAATGCGATCTCCGTCTATGGCGGCCAGACGCCCGAGGCCTGTGATTTCCAAGTCCCCGGTGACATCTCGAGCGCCGCGTTCTGGCTCGTCGCCGCGGCCGCGATGCCCGGCTCCCGCCTGCTGCTCAAGGACGTCGGCCTCAACCCGACGCGCACCGCCATCCTCAAGGTGCTCAGCCGCATGGGCGCTCACATGATCGACATCGTCCACGACTCCGCCGGCGAGCCCATCGGCAATGTCGAGATCCACGGCGCGCCGTTGAAAGGCACCACCATCCTCGAAAGCGAGATTCCCAATCTCATCGACGAGATCCCCGTCATCGCCGTCGCCGCCGCGCTCGCCGAGGGGAAAACCGTGATCCGCCACGCCGCCGAGCTCCGCGTCAAGGAGACCGACCGCATCACCACCGTGGTCAACAACCTGCGCGCCATGGGTGCGGATGTTGACGAGTTTGACGACGGCATGGAAATCACCGGAGGAAACCCGCTGCGCGGTGCCGAACTCGAGAGCTTCGGCGACCACCGGATCGCCATGGCCTTCGCCATCGCCGGCCTCTTCGCCAAGGGCGAAACCGTCGTCCGCGACACCGCCTGCGTGAACACCTCCTATCCGGGATTCTCCCATCATCTTGACGCGGTGCTCCGCGAACGCTCCAATCCGGCCGACTTCACCCTGCCGACCGTTTCCCGAGAGTGACCGCCGAGACCTCCAACCACTCCCACTTCGCCGTCGCCATCGACGGACCCGCCGCCTCCGGCAAGAGCACCCTCGCCCGCGAGCTGGCACGCCGGCTCGGCCTGGTCATGGTCAACTCCGGTGCCATGTACCGCGCCGTCACCTGGAAGGTCCTGCGGGAAAACGTCGACCCGCACGACACTCCGGCCGTCGTCGGCCTGCTCGACCGCATCGATATTTCCTGCGGCCGCGACGGAATGTTTTCCACCATCGCCATCGATGGCGCCGATCCCGGCGACGAACTCCGCGGCGAGGATGTGAACCAGCACGTTTCCGCCGTCTCCGCCATCCCCGAGGTGCGCGAACGGCTCATCGATCTCCAGCGCCACTACCTCGACCACTCGAGCATCGTCATGGAAGGCCGCGACATCGGCTCCGTCGTCTTTCCGGACACTCCGTTCAAGATCTACGTCGACGCCTGCGCCGAGGTCCGCGCCGCCCGCCGCGCCAAGGATGGCGAGGTCGATTCCGTAGCCCGCCGCGACAAGCTCGACAGCGCCCGCAAGACCGCCCCGCTCGTCGTCGCCCAAGGTGCCACCGTGCTCGACAACTCCCACCACACCATCGAGTCCGGCGTCCAGGCCGCCATCGACATCCTCCGCAACCAAGGCCTCCGCATCGAATGACCTGGATCTACTGGATCGGCTGGCTCCTCTTCGGCTCGGCGTTCCGCAGCCTTTTCGGCATGCGCGTGATCGGCCGCGAGCACCTCATCACCGAGGGCCCCGTGCTCGTCGCCTCCAATCACCAGAGTTTCCTCGATCCGCCGCTCATCGGGAATCTCTATCAGGACCAGATGATCTATCTGGCCCGCAAGACCCTCTTCCGCGGCTTCGGCGCGTGGCTCTATCCGAAATGGGACGCCATCCCCGTTGATCAGGACCGCCCGGACATGGCGAGCCTCAAGGCCATCATCCGCCGCCTCCGGGAAGGCCGACGCGTGCTCGTTTTCCCCGAGGGCGCCCGCACCATGGATGGCAAGCTCGGCGAGGCCGCCCCCGGCATCGGTCTCATCGCCGCGAAATCCGGCGCCGTCATCCAGCCCGTCCGCATCTCCGGCGCCCGCGAGGCCCTGCCGCGCGGCTCCGCCCGCATCCGCCTCGCCCGCATCACCGTCGCCGTCGGCCCGCCCATCCGCCTCAGCCCGCAGGAAGCCGCCGCCAAGTCCAAGGACGAATACACCGCCATCGCCCGCCGCATCATGGCCGCGATCGAGGAGCTGCCGGAGTGAAAGATCGCCGCGATCCAAAACGGGAATCTCAGGTCCCCGATCCAGTTGAATGAGCGAAGAGAATTGGATCTACCTGTGGGTTCTCGCTGTGTCGGCCTCCATCACACTGCTAGGCTTCGTGATCTGGCGGATCGTGAGAGCGAACGGCAGAAACTGGGCACGTTCGTGCCTTGCATGGTGGAACCGCGGATCGGTTCTACGGATTGTCGAACGGGCCGATTCGCAAGTTCGAGCGAATCGCTGGTTGATTCAATGGACCGCGTGCGTGCTTGGCCTGCTTTCGGCTCTTGCCTGCATCGGATTGCCAATCGCCGGTGCGACTGGATACGGAGAGGAGTTTGACGTGCATGTCGACTGGGGAACGCTCATCAGATTGCTGGTTCCTCAGTTGATTGGGCCTCTGTTTCTTTCCATGCTTGGCGTGGCGATCTTGATTGTTCTGGCCCTGCGGCAACGTGTCCCCAGATTCATCGTTCTGTTCACCTTGGTGGGGGCTCTTTTCACGTCGATGAAATCCGGAGACGTTTCACACGAATTCGACCATGTGCTTTTCGATGAGTGCGCGGGGCCGTATGGCAGCGTGATCTGGTGTCTGTGCATGGTGGTTTCAACCACCTACACGATTGTATGTGTCGTTGGTGTCCCGATCGACCATGCGCGAATCGACACGCCACGGTGACGGGGTGCGTGGCTCACGGCAGCTTCCACGCCTTGCGGTAGGCGTCGTATTCCTTCTGTGGCAGCAGCACGTAGAGCGGGCGTTTGCCGGGGTCGATCTTGGCGATGAGTTCGCGGAGTTTGTTCTCCTCCATCGTCGTGCATCCGGCGGTGGGTTTCGAACCGCCGCCGCGCCAGATGTGGAAGAAGATCGACGAGCCGCCGCCGGGAATCACCTTGGGCGGCGCGTTGTGGGCGATGAACAGTTTGAGCGCGTGCGCGGGATCGTCCTGTTTCATCTGCGCCTTCGTCTCCCACGCCGTGGCCGGGTCGTGGTCGAGGATGACGTTGCGGTTGTATTGAGGGGATTTCGGGTCCTCGATCCACAGATCGCGAGGGGTCACCTGGCGGTAGAACATCTTCCGGTGGCGCCGGATGTCTTTTTCATATCCCCAGACGCCGCCGATGGAGAACACGCCGGCGGGAGCGCGCCAGTCGCCCTCGCGTTTCATCTTCGCACCGGCGGGCACCGGGCTGAGTCCGCGGCCCCAGCTCAGGCCCTCGCGGCCGAGCCGGGCGGGCCACTCGCCACCTTCCTGTTTCCACACGCCGCCCTTCTTCTGATAGAACCGGAGCGTCGCCTTCGAGCTGTTCCAGCCGGGGGCGATGCCGACGATGCACTGCGAGGAATCCGCCGGCAGTTCGAAAGCGGCCGCGGCGGTGGCGAGGGCGAGGAATGCGGTGAGGAAGGCGCGGATCATGATGCTGCGAACGATGCGCGGGACGCGCGGCCGCGCAAGAAAATCCCGGCCTAGCGGACTCCGAGTTTCGCCAGGTCCGCCAGCCATGTGGTGACGAGGTCCTCTTCCTCCGGGCCGACCCAGCCGTTGCGGATGAGGCATTCGTAGCAGCGTTCCAACAGCTTCGGAATGGATGTTTCGCCGCCGAAGTCGAGTCCGACGAGCGCCTCGCGGATCGCGTGGTTGTGCTGATAGCCGGGGACTTCGTCGAGGAAATCGCGGTGCAGGCAGTGGTCGTTGCGTTCCTGCCAGACGGTGCACTCGTGGAAGAGCACGGGAAAGCCGAGGTGGTGGAGGATCCGCTGGGCGACGAAGCTGCGCCAGATGTCCGTCATCCGGAAGCTGCAGTGCGCCGGAAGATAGAGCAACGGAAAGACCTTCTCGAAGAAGGTGGTGTTCTGGCTGTTGAAGGGGCACCACGCGCCGTTCGTCAGGGCGACCGCCTCGACGCCGGACTGGAAGGTGAAGGGCAGGGGGAACAGCATCCGGTAGACGGCGTCGACGTCCGGGTTGTCATCGGCGAGGCCTTGTTGGACCGGACACTCGATGGTGGCGCTTTCGCCCGGAGCGGGCGGTGTGTCGCGGGCGTGGTCGAGCGGCAGGCCGCGCGGATAGATGAAGCCGTCGGTGAAATAGTCGTAGACGTTCACCCAGCCGTCGAAGTCGACCTTGCGACAGGTGAATTCGGGCTTGCGCGGTTCCCAGAACGGCTCGCGCGGGAAATTGTCGTCGTCGGTTTCCACGATGACCTTGGCGCCGCGTGCGATCGCATCCAGATAAGCGATGTTCTTGCGCGTGTAGGAGCGCGTCGGGCAGGCGCGGCCGAGTTCGTGGTCGCCCGCCTGCTGGGCGGCGATGGAAAGGAAACGGCAGCCTTCGAGTTCGAAGGTGTCCGGGCTTTTCGTGTCACCGGTGACGATGAAGTCCCATCCGTGCCGCACGGATCCTTCGGCGAGTGATCGGAGAACGGCGTTCGGGGCGGAAATCGAGGTGACGACGAGGGCGGTGGACATGGGGAACGATTCGATGTTAGAGCTTCGCCGGGCGGCCGGTGAGACGGAGGAGGACGTAGTGGCCGAGAACGGCGAACGAGTTCTTGATGGCGCCCGACGAGACACGCGGCGAGGGCGCCCGGTAGTGGATGGGCACCTCGATCGCCTTTTCCCGACGCAGCAGGTAGCGGACTTCGGTCTGATAGAAATGCGCCTTCGAGAGCAGCGGGTATTCGAGCAGCCGCACCAGCACCTCGCGGCGGAACGCCTGGTAGCCCGAGGTCATGTCGTGGAAACGCACGCCGAGCAGGACGTTGGCAAGCAGCGAGCCGCCTTTGGACAGCAGGCGGCGGCGCCATGCGGAGTCCACCATCGAGCCGCCGTTGATGTAGCGGCTGCCGAAGGCGCAGTCGTTGCCCTCGTGCAGCGCGCGCAGGAAACCGGGAAGCGCCCGCGGGTCGTGCGACAGGCCGCCGTCCATCTCGATGATGATCTCGTATCCCTTGTCCACCGCCTCGCGGAAACCGCGCAGGTAGGCATCGACGACGTTCTTGTTTTCCGGCGCCCAGACGGTGTGGAACCGTTTGTCCTCCTGCTCCGCCTGTTGGCAGAGTTCGAGCGTGTTGTCGGTGGACGCCTTGTCGACGATGAAATAGACGTTTCCACCCTCGAGCTGGTCGAGGGATCCGCGCAGCGCGGCCATCAGCGGGGCGAAGTCGTCGGACTCGTTGGCCACCGGAATGATGACGGCCCAGTTGTCGGGGTAGGGTCTCATCGGCTGGCCGGAGTCGCAGGGGCTTCGGACAAGGAGGCGGTCGGTCCCGCTTCGAGTTTGGCGAGCATTTCGGTCATCGAGCGGTCGCCCGGGTGGAGTTTGAGTCCCTTTTCGAGGGTGGACCGTGCCTTCGGCAGGTTTCCGTCGTCCTGATAGATCGTGGCGAGCAGGACGATGAGCGCGGCCGGCTGGCGGGTGGGGGCCTCGGTGAGGAGACCGCGGCAGATCCCTGCGGCCTCGTCGCGGCGTTTCGGATCCTTGGCGGCGATCTGTGCGAGGTTGGCGAGTGCGGGCATCATCAAATCGGACTGCTGGTCGCCTTCCCGGATGATGACCTGGAGATGCTTTTCCGCGGCGGCGTCATCGCCCTTTTCGGTAAGAACGTGGCCGAGCGCGAGCCGGGCCTGGGAGCACCAGGGCGCCTCGGCGAGGGTTTCCCGGGCGATCGCTTCCGCCTGTTCGACATAGCCTTCGTTGAACAACATGCATGAGACCACGCCCTTCACCTTGAACTGGAACGGGCGGGATTCCGAAACCAGCAGCATCAGACGGGTGGGCTCGCTCCAAGCCTGCGCCCAGTAGCGGGAGTAGGCTCCGCAGACGGGGATGCGGTAGGCCAGCAGAAGCAGCAGCAGGAACGCGGCGGCGGTGGCGCCGGCGTCGGATTGGCGGCGGCGGCGCGACCACTGGCTCAGGAGGGCGTCCGCGGCGCAGGCGACGGCGATCGCGAGACCGATCGATGGAATGGTGAGGTAGACGTCGTGGATGGGGCCGTTGAACGCCGGCAGGAAATTTCCGGCGGGGAAGCTTGCGACGAGGAAGAAAAGGATGCCGTAGGAAACGGCCGGCAGACGTTTCCAGAGCAGCAGTCCGGCGGAGATCATGGCGCCGAGGAACAGCCACGCGAAAGCGAGCGCGGCGGGCGAGGTGGATTTCATCCAACCGTAGGAACCGAGGACTTCCAGTTTCCCGAACGGGAAGACCCACATCAGGAAATGCCGCCATAGGAACCACGGCGCGGAAACCATCAGCTGCCAGCGCGTGAGGTCGGGATCGAAGCCGGAATGGAAATTGCCGGCGTTGATTTGTTTGGCGGAATACAGGTGCCTGACGGCGAGGAACGCGATGGTGGCGAGCGTGTAGAGGCCGTAGCGGACAACGGTCCGGCGGTCGATGCCGGCACGACGTTGCTGCAGGTCACGCAGGAACAGGAGCCCCGGAACGGCGATCAGGGATTCGTAACAAAGCAGCGCGCAAGCCTGGGAGATCAGCGCCGGAATCAGCCACTGCCATCGGTTCCCGGACGCGGCGCGCTCGTGGAAGTGGAACACGAGGGCGGCGAAGGCGACGCCGAGGCTGATGTTGGCGCAGCTCAGCCAGAGCGCGGTCGACATGCAGGACGGACTGAGCGCCCAGATGGCGGTGGCGAACCACGCGGCCCGGCCCTTTCCGAAGATGATCGTCGCGATGCGGTGGACACCGATGGTGGCCAGCAGGAAGGCGGCGAGCCCGAACATGTGCCAGTTGAACAAGTCCTTCTGAAACGGAGCGGCGGCCATGAAGAGGGCGTTTTTCACGGGCCGGTAGAAGCGGAAGGCGTCCGGTTGGAATACATCGGTCCAGTGGTGGAAATCCTCGTTCCGGTCGAGCTGCGGATAGTCGTCCGAGAACAGCGGCGCGTGCATCCCGGGCCAGGCGCAGAGGACCACGAGGGCGATGATGGCGAGGAGTCCCAGCCACGGCAGGAAACGTGGATCGGGAGAGAAGGACCGCTGTGAGGATCTGGTGGAAGAAAGGTTCATGGGTAGCGGTTGATCAGGGTTTGGTGAAACCGGAGAGCGTTGCGCGCACGTCGCCGATGAAGACCGGAGCGCGGAACTCGAGAGGGATGCGGTCCGCATCGTCGCCGAGCCACAAGGTGGCCTCGCGTTTCATCTTGGTGTAGGGTTTCAGCGCGAGCGTCTTGCGGTCGATCTTGCTCAGCGAGACGCCCATCCGGATGCTCTTGCGGCCGAGGTGGAGCTCGTGGGCGTGGACCTTCACGCTGAGCAGATAGGGCGTGCGGAACGGCTGGATGACGAGGCGGACGGTGTCGCCGTCGGCCAGCTTCTGGCTGCGGACCAGAAGGATCGCGGAGTAGATGTCGTAGACCGGGGAGAAATGGAAGGTCTCCGAGCGTGTCTTCGCGATGCCGCCCTTGGGAGTGGTGACCTCGACGCACTCGACGCGGTTCGAGTGGTAGCGGTTGGTCGTGACGACGGTCTCCTTGCGGTCGGTTTCGGTTCCGTTGAAGAAGCGCGGGCGCAGTGAGGACGGATGGACTTCCGACCACATGCTGCCCTTGTAAGGAAACAAACCGGCCGCGGGACCGAGCGAGGTGGCCGTCGCGCGGGTGACGAACATGCCGGGCTTGTGCACTCCCTTCGGCGCGAAATCGATGCTGAGCCGGCCGGCATCGAGCATGCCCTTCCAACTCAGGCGAAGGGTGATCGAACACGTGGGCATCGCCGGGTGGGCGCCCGGTTTCGTCGGTCCCAGGGTCTTCTGCCAAGCGGGTGCGGCGGCGACGCATCCGGCCGACAACGCGACTCCGGCGGCGATCCAGATCGCGGCCGGAGTGCGGCGGAAACGTCGGGGCCCGGGATCATTCATAGGTCGGGAGCAGGACCGGCTCGGCGCGCGGCGGGAGCACGCCCGGACCGTCGTCGATGGTGGTGGCGTCGATCCGGTCCTCGCTGACGGGCAGCGGACGGAAGGATTCCGAATGGGTATCGACGCGGAACTCGAGTTTCATCAGGTCGCGGTTCGTCTCGGCGAGTTGGTCGAGAAGGTCGCGGTTCTGCGTTTGGAGGCTCTCCATCCGCGTGATGAGGGCCTCGTAGAAACCCTTGCGGCCGGCCTCGTCGGCGGGTGCCGGTTCCGCTCCGGACATCACGGCGGCGAGTTCCTCGCTGGTGACTCCCTTCGTGGATTTGGCGGGAGCGACGGCCTTGGCAGGTGCTTCGGGTTGTTGTTTCGGAACGACGACGGGTTCGCCGCTTTCAAACACGGTGACGATCTGGCGGACGGACCACCAGTGGCTCGCAACGGCCGCGGTCATCGCGACCAGGGCGACTCCACAGAAAATCGGCAGGGACTTCGATTTCATGGTTTTCGCTGGTTCGGGTTGGCGGGTGGTTCCGGGGATTCTTCGGGCTTCGGAAGGGAAACCAGCAGTTGCTGGAGTTGGTCGACGACCTGGCCGAGGCGTTTCGAATCCTCGTCCATGCGTTTCATCGAGCCGGTGAGGATGGCGCCGACGGTGGCGTCCTGGGCGTATCCGAGGGAGTTGTCGAAGCCGGGTTCGGCAACGGCGAATACCGAGGCGCCGTCGTCCTCCGGCACCAGCACGTGCGGCTTCACATCGAGCGTGATGGTGGATCCTCCGCCGAGATCGACCTCGCGGGTGAGCGTTGGCGCGTCCGGCGACTCGACGAGTTTCCAGCCGGACGGAGGGCGCGCCAGCGGCTTCGCGGGAAACGGAGCGGCCAGTTTGACCTTCGCGCTGTCCACCGCACCCGTACCCGTGCGGAGTTCCTGCACACGGACGGTGAGTCCCTTCGGAGTAGTCTCGGAAACCGGGGCCTCCGCAAGCTCGGCGGGCTCCCCGGCCGGAGGTTCCTCCACGGTTGCGGACTCCTCATCCGCAGGTTCCGGTTCGGATGCTTCTTCAGATACCTCTTTCGCTTTTCCGACCGCATCCGCAGGCGGCTTGCCGGTCACCAGGACGGGTTCATCCTTCGGCGCGTCGAGCACCACGGTGACCTCGTTCGGCTTCGATTTGTCCCGCTGGTTGAACTCGCGGATCGCCGCCTGCACCGGATCCTCCTCCGGTTCGGCACGGACGTTCTGCGCCGCGGCGGGCAGCGCGGTGAGGAAAAATCCAACGGCGAGATGGGTGAGCTTCATTGTCCGGTGGGTTCGTATTGGATCGAGTCGGCCGAGGTGACGCCCGCGGCGGAGGCGGGGGCGGCGTCGGATTGGTTGGACGGCAGCGACGGGCTGTCGGCGCGCAGGCCGTCGGTCGGCAGCGAGCGGTCGAGCAGCGAGTTCCACGAATCGAGAAGGGCGACGCCCTCGCTCCGAAGCTCTCGCGATTTCTCCTGATAGTCGGACAATCGGACGAGCAGGTCGCGGGCTTCCGCGACTTCCGCCGTGGTCCAGCGGAGCTGGCGGCTCTGATAGAGAACCGGCACCTCGAGGTCGATCCGGCTCGAGTGTCCTCCCGGAGCATCGGCGCTCAGGATGTGTTGCACGCGCAGGTTGGTTTCCTCGAACGACGAGGTCACCGGGGGCTGGAGTGCGGCGAGCGCCGGATCGGTCTCTCCGGGAAGTCCTTCGTTCGACGGCAGGAGGGTCCTGCTTTCCTTGGCGGGCGACGGGCTCACATCGCCTGCGGATGGCTCGGGAGCCTGTGGATCGCCTCCACCGGCCACGATCACCGGCTTCGTGATGTACATCAGGCAGAAGGCGGCCGCGGTGGCGGTGCTGGCCAGCAGCAACCATGGATACGCCCGCTGTCCCGGTGAGGCGCCCACACGTCGGTTCGCCTTCGAATACGAACCGGTCGGGGCGGGAAGAGCGGTCGGCAGCGACGGCATCTTCTCCGCGGCGGCGCGGACTTCGGCGGATTTGGGTGAGGGAAGCGGTTTCATGGCTGCTTGCGGGCGGCCGCGGAGGCCTCCTTTTCGGTAGAGGGTTTCAACTTGGCTGCCACCGCGTGGCTCACCACCGTCTGGTTGGAAACGCCGGGAAACGTCGTGATCGTGAGCGACTCGCGCGAGAGCCTGAGGTGGCGCAGCACGCCGTCGGTCTGGCTCGTCGCCTGCAGACCGGGAATCACCTCGATCGCACCGCGGTCCGGTCGCTGGCGGCCGATGCCGTCCGAACGGTAGATCACGAATGTCGTATGCGAATCCTCGTCATCCTCGGCAACGACCTTGACGCGGACACCGTCGGTGTAGACGCGGAAGCCGATCGCCTTCATCGGGATCGGCGTGACCTTGTCGCCGGTGATCTTGAAATGCGACTTCAGCAGGAAATCGCCGACGTGTTTGAATTCCGAGGCGGTGGCCGCGCCGGCGATCGCGAAGAGAAGCGGTATGGTCGTTCGGATCGTCATTCCCCTACATCCCACAAGGAGTCATTGCTGCTGCCGGACGGGTCGTAGGTGACACCGCTTCCGCCATTGATGACAGGGGGGGAGACATTGACCAGGATGTTGAGCTGCGTGCCCACCAGCGAGGTGACCTTGGGCATCGTCGTGGCCTGGTTCGGAAGATACGGTATGATTTTCGCGTTGGTGATCGAGGAGACCGCCGCCGTCGGATTGTCCGCCAAATACATGCGCTGGGCGGCGTAGACCGTGCGCAGGGTTTCGCCGGCCTGCTTGCCGAGTTTCCACTCGTCCATCTTGTTGTTGACGAAGAGCCCGGTGCTGATGAGGGCCAGCAACACCATGATCACGATCGTCATCTCAAGGAGCGTGAAGGCCCCCGGGCGACGGATCTTGGAGCAGCCGGTGTTCATGGAGGAATTCTTTAAGGGTTCGGGACTTTCAAGGAAAGCATGAAAACTCGGAGTCTCAGCCTTTGAGCAGTTCGAGGGCTTCCATGAAGTTCTTGCGGAACTCGGGGTCCTGCGCCAGCCCCTTGACATAGAGCAGGAAGAAGAAGGCGACGGTGGAGAGGACGATGAGGGAAATGACCCACCAGGTGACGGAACGTTCCTTCGGCGCGATGAAGGGGATGTACCACGCGTCGCGATCGACGATCTGCGTCTGGTACATCTGGTTGTTCTCGCGCAGGACGTGGATGAGCGCGTCCGCCGCGCGGCTGCTGCGGGCGACGAAGAGGTGCTTGAAGCGTTTGCCGGGCGCGTCCGGAAGTTCGACGGTCCGGATGCCGGCGGGAACGCTTTCCGGAGGCCGCAGCGTCTGGATGTGCGTCTCGTACACGAACTTCTCGCGCAGCCATCGGTCGAAACGGGTGAGTTGCATGGGATCGTGCGGGTTGGTTTGAAGGAGTCGGTGGTCCGGAGGGCGTCACGTCGCGCCCTGCATCATCTTCGGACCCATCAGGAAGATCGGCAGGAAGGTTCCGATGAAAACCGCGGCGATGAGGCCGACGGCGATGATCAGCACCAGGAAGCCGATCGCCGCCGAGAAAGCCGTCATGTGGTTCTGGGAGTCCTCCTCGTACATCTCGCAGAGCATATCGAGCTGGGAGTCGAGCGAGGCGGATTTCTCGCCGATGGCGAGCATGTGGGTCACCTGCGAATCCACCGAGGTGTATTTCGCGAAGGCGGTTGAGAGCGGAACGCCGGAGTTCTCGTATTTGTCGGCGGCCTCGCGGAGTTCCTTGTAGAACGGTGTCGATTTCACGCTGTTGGCGGCGACACGGATCGACTTCGCGAGGTTGATGCCGTTGGAGTGCAGCAGCTTGATGGTCGAAAGGAAGGTCATCTGCCGCAGGCTCATGATCAGCAGGCGGAGCAGGCGCCACTTGGACATGGCGAAACCCAGGATCAGGTTGCGGACGTGCGACGAGCGGGCGATTACCACGGCGATGGCGATCACGGAGGTCACGAACACCGGCCAGACCGCCTGGGTGAAATGCGAAACCTTGAACGAGATCGCCGTCATGCCGTCCGGCTTGGCGTTGACGCCGGCGAGCATCTCCTCCACCTGCGGCACGATCTTCACCTGGGAAACGATGAACGCGCCGGTGAGCACGCCGATGATCACCGTGGGAGTGATGGTGGCCTTCTTGAGTTGCTTGGAGAAATGCATCTCGCTCTTGAGCCGGTCCGCCAGCGACTGGAATGCGTAGGCAAGCTGTCCGGCGTCGGAACCGGCCTGGATGAGGCCGATGGTGGTTTCGCTGAACCGCCCGGTTTTGCGGAATGCCTCATGCACGTTGACGCCGGCGTTGATGTCCTCGCGAACGCGGGTGAGGGCGTCCACCATCACCTTGTTGGGAAGTCCGTGGCAGTAGTACTTGAGCGCGTCCGCGGTGTTGATCTGCGCGCGAAGCATCGAGCCCACGCCGCGGAACATGTCGACGAGTTCCTTCTTCTTGAACTCCCTGATCTTGGTCTCGCGGTTGTTGAGCGACGCGAGGAGACCCTTCGCCTCGGCGGCGGTGAGTCCGTTCTTGCCCGCTCGGGCGGCCGACGGTTTCGCCGGAGCGGCGTTCGCGGTGGTGGAGGCGCTAGTCATCGGTGTAGGTCATGTCGATGACCTTGCTGACGGCGGCAAGGTCGGTTTTCCCATCGCGCAGGAGGCGGAGGCCGTTCCTTCGCAGGTTCGGCAGCACGCCCTCTTCGGCGATCTTCATTTCAAGTTCGTACGGCGTCATCTGGCCTTTGGACAGCAGGTCGGACACCTTCGGGGTGATCGGGATGATCTCCAGAATCGCCGTCCGTCCGCTGTAGCCGCTGTTGCGGCACTCGGAGCACCCGCCCGTCTTGGCTTCGAAAAGCGGAATGTTCCCCCACGAGTCGTCGAGACTGAAGGTCTTGCGGTCGGTCTCGCCGATCCCGTGGACGGGCTCCTTGCAATACGGGCAGAGCAGTTTCACGAGACGCTGGGCGCAGGCTGCCTTGAGCGTCTGGGCGATTTTCCAGCGCTCGATGCCGAGTTGCTCGAAACGCTCGATGATCTGCGAGGCGCGCGGCGTGTGGATGGTCGTGAGCACCTTGTGGCCGGTGACGGCGGCCTCGATGGCGAGTTCCGCGGATTCGAAGTCGCGCACCTCACCCATCAGGATGATGTCCGGGTCCGACCGCATGAACGAGGCGATCATCGGCTTGAATTCCTTCGGGCCCCTGAGGTCGCAGTGCGTGATGCCGGGCACCTCGTCCTCGACCGGGTTTTCCAGCGTGAGGATGTTCACCTCGGGCCGGTTCAGCTCGCGGAGGATGGCGTTGAGCGTCGTCGACTTGCCGGATCCCGTGGGTCCGGACATCACGATGATGCCGGCGGGGATCTTCATGACCCTCTGCAGCGCGAACATCGTCTCGTCGTCGAACGCGAGGGTTCCCTTGCCGAGCGTCACGTTGATGTTGCTCTTGTCGAGCAAACGCATGGTGACGTGGTAGCCGCGGTACGTCCGGTGGCGCTCGTAGCGGATGTCGATGGGCCGGTGGAAATACGAAATGGTGAAACGTCCCGAGATGCCCGGCGCGGTGTTGCGGATCTCGGTGGGAAGTTTCATCAGGTTGAGAAGGAACGCGTCGAGGCGGTCCTTGAGCTTCATCGGGATCTCGACCTTGGTGCCGATGTCGCCATCGACGCGGAACGCGTAGTAGAACGTTTCCTTCTCCACCTTGAAGTGGATGTCCGACGCGCGCGTGCGCACCGCGTCCGACATGATGGTGGCGATGAGCTGCGCGATCGGTTCGTTGTAGTCGGTGGTGACGTCGAAGTCATGGATCCCGTCG
The DNA here is from genome assembly GCA_024233135.1 of Akkermansiaceae bacterium. Lineage (GTDB taxonomy): Bacteria > Verrucomicrobiota > Verrucomicrobiia > Verrucomicrobiales > Akkermansiaceae > Luteolibacter. Next base: position 46,095 of record JACKPZ010000005.1, read on the forward strand.
TCGAGGTCCTCGACGTCGATGGCCTCCAGCTCCGACCGGCTCGGGCCGTTGTTGGTGGCAACCGATTCGATCGCCCTGCTGATCTCACCGGCGAGGGTGACGATCTTGACGATCTCCAGATCCGGGAAGCGCGGCGCGAGATACTCGTCCGGCAGCGAGCTCCACGGATTCGCGATCGCGACGATCAGTTTGTCGTCGCCCGACAAACAGAGGGGGACGAAGAAACCCCGGGTCATCACCGTCGAGTCGCAGCTGCCGTGCAGGCCGGCGTCGCAGAATTCGGCGACCTTCGGGAAAAACGGCAGCCCGTTGATCTTGGCGATCGCCGCCATGAAGCTGAAGCGGGTGACCCGGTTGGGGATCTGGTCCTGCGAGAGTTCCGCGTAGCTCGGGTCGTGCCCGGCCAGCTCGCCCATGATCCGGCGGCTGATGAGGTCGTTGAAAGATATGCCGTCGAACTCGATCATAGTTCGAAGTGTTTGCGGGTGAGGAAGCTCCAGCTCTCGTAGTCGAGACGGGTGCTGGTGACGAAGGGGCGGATGCCGAAACGACGGTGGACCGCGGTTTCAACCTCGTCGCCGAGGATGGCCGCGGCGATCGGATTGACCGAGGCGGTGCCGATGGCGTCCGTGTCTTCCGCGAAGATCACGGGTGTGAGCAAGGCCCGGGCGAGCGAGTGCAGCATGTCGAAGGATTCGTAGAACGCGGATGGAGCGATCAGTTTGCCGCCGAAGGGGATCACCGGTTGGAACGGGTTCAGTCCGAGCGCGATCTTGTTTCCCAACTCCTGGATGACGGGGCCGATGTGCTCCTCATCGTGTCCTTGGACGCGGGCCACGGCATCCAGCAGGTCCGCGGGTTTCTCGGCGGCGTGCTGTTCGCGGCAGGTCGCGATCGCCTGATGGATCTCCGGCGTGCTGGCGGCATGGCATTCATGGAGCGCCTCGGCGGTGCGTTGCAGGCAGGCCTCGGCGAAATCCCAAACCGACGGAGCCCCATGGCGGGGGTCCGCCTGGGTCTCGTCAACGGCTTGGAATGGAACGGTGGATTGCATGGACATGGGGGGCCGGGGGTGGCGGTTCGGTGTTGTCTCAGCGGCGAGCGCGGCTGAAACGCGGGCCGGAGGACTTCGTGGAGGACGGCTTGGAGAACATCGAGGTTTCGCCTTCGCGCGGATAGTACGGTGCCTCGGTCGGCTGCAGGCCGCGGATCGAACGGCGCAGGTTCGGTTCGTGGGCCGGACCCGGGTTGTCGGGATCGATCTCGTTGTAGTCACAATCGATGACCGTCTGACTGCGCAGGCGGTTGCTGGCCATCGAATTGGCACCGCTGTTCGCCGGGTTGTACGACTTGGGAGTCACGATGAAGACGAGGCTCGCGCGCTCTTTGACCGATTCCTTGCTCTTGAAGAAGAAATTGAGCACCGGAACGTCGCCGAGAAGCGGGATCTTGTTGCGGTCGCGGCTGTCTGATTCACCGTAGAATCCGCCCACCACCAGCGAGTGTCCGTCCGGAATGCGGGCCAGGGTTTCGATCATCGACTCGCTCACGCGCGGGTATTTGTTGCCCGTGAGACTGGTGACCTGGTCCACGATCTGTGCGGAACGCGGGCGCATCTTCATGCGCACGGTGCCGTCGGGCAGCAACGTCGGCGTCACGACCATCGAAATGCCGATCTCGCGGTGGTCGGTGGGGTCCTCGCTGTCGATTCCCTTGTCGCCCGCGTCGATCTTGTAGCGGACTTCTTCCGTGACGGTCGGGTTGCCGCCTGTGGTCGCCTGGGTGGTGGTGGTGGTGATGATGGGAACGCGGTCGATGATGGAAATGATCGCCTGTTCATTGTCCTCGGTGATGAGGGTCGGGTTGGAGATCTGGTTGGCGATGCCGCCTTCGGCCAGGGCGCGCAGCACCCCGTTGAGCTGAGCCGGGCTGAGGACGAGGTTGGTGCCGTCGGCGCCGATGATCTGGGAGCGATCCGACGAGGGCAGTCCGAAGACCGAGTTGAGATCGCGCACGATGCTCAGGGGTGTGCCGTCGGTTCCGAGCGATGAGCTCCAGTTCACTCCGACGCGTTCGGCCGCGTTGCTGGTCACCCGCAGGATCTTGGTTTCGACGATGATCTGGCCCTTGGCCCGGTCGATGCCGTGAAGGAGTTCGCGGGCTTTCTCGATGCGGTGTGCGGAGTCGATGATGACGACGGTGTTGGTCTTCGGCTCGAAATTCACGATGCCGGTGCCGGGGCTCAGGATCGGCTTGATCAGTTCCTTGATGTCATTGATGTCGGTCGGGCGGAGATAACGGAGCTGATAGTGGAACTCGGAGCTCGGAAGCTGGCTGAGCTGGGCTTCGGTGAGGGCGTAGATGGTGTTGCCCTTGGTGTGGAGCGAGAGGCCGTACATGAACGCCAGTTCCTCCATCTGCTGGAGCGGATTGCCGTCGTTCAGGTGACCGGTGACCAGATAGTCCGGTCCGGCGATCTTGGCATTGTGGAAGTACTGCCGGCCGGCCGACTTGGCGAGATATTGGAAGATGTCGTTGAGCGCGGCATCCTTGATGATGAAGCCCTCTTCGGATTTCTGCATCTCCTGCTTTTGTTCCTCAAGCGGGCCGAAGGGTTCGGCCGGCGTGCCGTCCGCGGTGATCGGCGCGGAGCCGTCACCGCCCCCGCCGCCGGTCGGAAGGCTTGGCAGGTCGCCGCCCGGCGCGGCGGGCAGATCGGCCGGCGGAGGAAGGTCGGATGGATTCCCGAGATCGGGCTCGGGAGCGGGTGCCTCGTTGGGCGCGACGGGTGTGAGCATGGGCGATGCGAGCGACCAGTCGGCCTTGTCAGGCGCGTCGTCGGGATTCTGGGCGCGGAGCCCGCCCGTCGCGAGGAGCACCGCGGAGAAGCTGAGCAGGGTAAGGGATTTCATAAGGGTGGCACGTTAGGGATTGAGCGAGGATTCGGAGTCGGGAAGGTTGCCTTCGAGGCGGATGGGCGCGCTGCTGTCTTTCGGAACCATGCCGGGAGCCGTCATCAGCTCGCCGATCCCCGGTGTCATTCCAGGAGGCAGCAGGTTGAGTTTCAAGGGAGCGGTGTCGCCGTTCTCGATGTTGCGGAAACGGATCTCGCCGGCGGTCACGTCCACGACTTCGAGGGACATGTCCTTGCCGCGGAAGCTCACCGGGATGCGTTCTCCCAGATGCACTTCCCGGTCGCCGATGAGGAACTTGTTCTCTCCGGGCATCACGGTGGAAACCCGGATGAGCGAGACGATGTCCGAGAAGGGTGTGGCCTTGTAAACCGGTGTGGCGCGCTTCTGCGTGGGGCTCGCCTTGCGGATGACCGGTTTCGCGTCTGGATCCTGATACTGGCCGAAGGGGTCGGTCTCCTTGTCCGTGATCACGAGGGAAGCGCCCGTCGAGGCCACGAACGCATCGAGATCCTCCGGTGTCACGTAGCGGGAGGGGGTGAGGCTCACCGGTCCCGGCGCTTTCTTCGGTTTCTCGGTTTGACCGGCTCCGGGCTGCGTTCCTGCCTCCGCTTCAGGTTCGTCCGGAACCGCCGACACATTGAAGTTGTCCGCGGATTGCCCGGATGCGGCGCAAGCGATCGCGAGCGAGACGAGCAGCGAACAACCGGCGGTGCCGAACGTGCGGCCGCGGGCGTGGTTGGGAATGGACTCGGGTTTCATGGGCCGATGGCTGGTTCGGGGTTGGGAACGTTTCAGTTCTCCCATGCGGTGTAGGTCACTTGGAAATTGAGCAGCGAGGAGTGGTTGACGGCGGGCTCGATGCGGATCTCCTCAAGCTGGAGCTGGGGCATCCGGGACTCGAGCTCGAGAAACGCGCGCTGCAGGGTGCGGAAGGTGCCGCGCATCGCGATGCGGATCTGCGACGACTTCTGTGCGCACACGTTGCCGAAGCCGCCGGGGCCCCCCGGACGCTCGAAGGCCGTCTGCTGGATCTCCTTGCCGGGAAGGTGGCTGTAGATCTCGCGCAGGTTGGTTCCCACGGCACTGGCGGTTTCCTCGGACAGTTGTTCTTCCCAGCGCTCGAGGTGCGGCACCTGGCGGGTCACCTTGGCTTCGATCTCCAGGCCGGCGATACGGCCCTGTTCGTAGGTGCGGAAGTTGCTCTGCTTGTTCTCGAACGAGGATTTCATCTTCGCTTTGAGCATGGCGCAGGCGCCGATGATCACTGCGGCTCCGAGCACCGGAAGGGCGATTCCGAAGATCGCGATGTTTTTGCGGTATAGGTACATGGCGTCACGGGGCTGGGCGGACGTTGAGGGCGAGCGGATCGGTCGCTTCGAAGCGTTGGGTGATGCGCAGGTCGAAGGTGAACGGATAGGAGGTCTCGTCCGAGGGATTCGCCTCTTCGGGCGGCATCGGTTTGTAGGTGGCGTTCTCGAGGGTACGGACGTTCACCGAGATCGAGCGGTTGCCCAGTGCCGGATCGAACGCGCTGTTGCCGGTGGAGCGGGCGACTTCGGCGAAGTGCTCGGAGATTCCTTCCCGGGTGTTGAGCGAGTTGAGATACTCGAGCGCCTCGTCGCGGGCGAGCCCGGCGATGCGCCACTCCTTGACGAAACCGGTCGTGGCGTTGCCCCCCGCGCTGTCGGGCTTGGCGTTCATGGTGAAGGATTTGATCATCACGCCGCGCGAAGTCGGGAACATGCGGGACAGCGACTCCATCGTCACCCATGCCTTGGACCGGTCGTCGAGAAGGTTGTTCCAGTGGTCGGCCTTCTGTTTCTCGGAGTTCAGCTTGGCGAGGCGTGTCTTGATGGCCTCGGCCTGCATGGGATCGAAGCCCCACTCCGGACGCCGCACGAGATCGACGATTCCGAGCACGAAATACGCGATCGAAAGCAGCGTGACGGCGAACAACGCGACGCGGGCCAGACGCAGCACGCGCAACAGGCGCATCTCCGCGCGGTTCGGATAGATCTCCGAAACGTCGTTCGGCGTCGGCAGGAAATTCTGCAGCGCCCAGCGGTCGTCGCGCAGGATGGTGAAGGTGTGGCTGGTGAAAAACGGCACCGCCTCGTCGCGCTGGGCGGCGATCGCCGGTTCGGGGCACCACTCGGGAATCCCTTCCTCACCCAGCGGCTCGACGGTCTCGACCCGGCTGTTGGTGAAGGTGATCCGCAGGTTGGCCGCGAGCGTGTTGTCCACCGAGTGGCCGAGCGGGACGAGATAGAGATCCGGATCGACAAACTCGAGCGAGGCGCTGGTGGTGGTGAGCGCGTTGCGGAAATTCGTCGCGCGGCGCACGCCGCGGTGCGGAAGGGTGCGGACGAGGCTCAGGTCGGCGTGTTCGTTGAAAAACGCCATCACCGTGAACCACGGATACTGAAGGACGGCGACGAAGGGTTTGTCCGGAGTCGGCTTCAGCATCCGGCTGAGGCCGAGGATCGCCACCAGCGGTGCGCTCACCGCGTGGGTGATGACGGGGAAATTCGCCTTGTCGCCCGCCGCACGGAAGGTTTCCAGCAGTGGCGCGTACTGGCGCGAGACGGTCACGGTGGTGCCGATCGTCTCGCTGCCCTGCGCCGGGTAGGGGAGGATCCGCCACGTCGCCTGGTCCGGCTGGATCGAGGAGTCCTCAAGGATGGCCGCCGGATCGCGCTCCGCGGTTTCGCGCAACTCGGGAAGCGAGCCGGGATTGTCGAAGTCCGGCTTGAGCTCGGTGGTCGCGAATTCGTCCGCAACATGGAGGATCACGCCGAGCGAGGTGGCGCCGTTGGAGCCTGCGTGGCGCAGCGCCTCGGCCGCGAGAGCGGCGAGTTTCGACGGGTCGTGCAGGGTTTCCTCCGTCAGCGTCGGGCCGTGCGTCCATTGTTTCTTGGACGCATGGTGGTAGAAGGTCGTGATCTCCGGTCCGTCGGGACGGATGTGGAGTTGGAAATCGAGTTCGAGCGCGCCTTGGTACCAGGCTGTGTTGGTGGCGCGGCTCGTGTTGCGCAGGATCGAACATGCCTGCGCGTACTGCTGCAAGGCGTTGAGCGATGCCGGGTGTTGGAAAGTGGCCAAGGGACTGGGATGTAAGGGTGCATGACGGCCGGGGGGAATCCGTTTGGGACAGCAGGGAAGGGGAAAAGGGAACGGCCCGCCCGCCGGCAGCGGGCGGGCCGTGGGATGTGTGTCTCTCCGCTAGGGAGAGGAGCGGCTTACCACTCGGAGTAGGAGCCGGCGGTCGGGCCGTAGTCGGCGGCGTCGTCGGTGGTCGAGTAGGTCGCTTGCAGGTAGAGCGTGCCCGTCGGCGGCACGGTGCTGCCGTACGCATAGGTGATCGTGCCCGGAACCGGCGAGGTGACCGAGTTCAGATACTTGCCGCTGCCGACGATGTCGGAAGAGGCGAGCGCGTCGCTGATCGCCAGTCCACGAACGTTCGCGTGAGCGCGCACGGCTTGCTGCACGTTACGGATGTTGAGGATGTTGGCGGCACGGTCCGAACCCTTCTTCCACGCGCGGGCGCCGATGAAGAGGATCGAGATGAGGGAGAGCAAAACGAGGATGACGACCGTCAGTTCGAGGAGGGTCATACCTGCTTTGCGCTTCATGTGGGTGTTGGTCAGTTTCATAGTGTGTCTTTTGTTTTTCTTTGGGTGTGTTGTGTCGTACGGTTGGAGCCTTGGGGTCGGAACCGGGGGCGCTGGGCGTCGCCGGGTCGGCCGTTCGGGCTCGGAAAATCGGTAGTCGTCAGTGGAATTCCTCCTCGTTGCGGTTCATCCGGGCGTTGACGTAGGTGTCCGGGGTGATGAGTCCCTGTTTGACGAGGCGGCGGAGGTTCGCGTCCCACTCGATGTTGCCGGCGCGGCGGATCACGTCTTCCAGTGAGCGGGCGCCGCCGTCGTAGTTCGAGATGGCGGATGCGACGGAGTCGTCGTTGTTCTGGAGGAACTCGTAGGTGAGCACGCGGCGCTGGATGCCGTTGAGCAGGCCCTGGGAGTGGATGAAAACGAGGATTTCCGACAGGCGGCTGAGCACCGCGGTGTGGCTTTCCCGTGGGTAGAGCTCGAGAATCCGGCCGATGGTCTTGACCGCACCGGTGGTGTGCAGCGTGGAGAGGACGAGGTGGCCCGTCTGCGCGGCTTCCATGCAGGTCTCCATCGCCTCGCGGTCCCGGATTTCCCCGAGAAGGATGATGTGGGGCGCTTTCCGCAGCACGTCCTTGAGCCCCTGGCGGTAGGAATGGACGTCGCGGCCGACCTCCTGCTGGGTGACGATGCTGGGCGATGGGATGCGGTGTCCGGGATATTCCGGATCCGGCATGTCGTCCGGATATTGATATTCAATCGGATCCTCGACGGTGACGATGTGCTTGGGATGGTTGCGGCGGCACCAGTCGATGAGCGAGGCGAGCGTGGTCGATTTGCCGGAGCCGGTGGGTCCGGTGACCAGGCAGAGGCCGGCGCGTTTCAGGACGCAATGGCGGAGCGTGTCGGTCGTGTCTGGATCGATGCCGAGCGATTCGAGTTCGGGGATGAAGTCGTTGAGGATCCGGCAGGTGACGCCGAGGCCGGACGAACTGAGGTGTGCCTGGATCCGGAGGCGGCCGGAACGTTCTCCGTTGTCGCCCATCGGGATGCCGTCGCAGGAGAAATCCGCCACGCGGCGCTCGGCGAAATCGGTGATGGCGAGGCGGATCTTGTCATCGACGCGCATCTCCATGGAGGCTTCTTCCTGGCCGAATCCGTGGCTGCCGCTCTCGCGGTTGCGGATGAGTTCCTTGAGGATCTCATCCATGTGGGCCGGCGTGAGGATGCCGAGGAAATCCAGTTTCTCCATGCCCTTGTTGGTATGGATATATACCGGGCGCTCCGAGCGCATCTGGATATCCGAAACGCGCAGCTCGGCGCAGACCCGGAAGATGATGCCGAGCAGGTCGCGTCCGCTCATGCCGGGCATGAAGCGCGCCGGTCCCGCCACCTGCGAATGCGCGGGCAGCGGAGGAGGTTCGGCGATGTTCGAGGAAACGGACATGGTTCAGTTGACGGCCTGGGCGCCGCCTGGCGCGCCGGAGAAGCGGGCGATGGTTCCTTCCGCGGCTTCGCGGAAACGGCAGATGAAATGGAAACGCTCGTCGCACTCGTTGATGCGCTGGGGCGAGAGCAGCTCCCAGTTCTTCGTGTCGTCCCATTCGCGGGCGATCGACACGTAGCGCTGGATGCAGAAGTCGAGCAGGTTGAGATACTGCCGCATCTGCTCGATGGTGAAACGCGGCTCGTCGTTGAAGTTGTGGTCGTTGAACATCAACTCAAGGATGTTCGACGTGGCGGCCGCGGCGGTGAGCGCCGGCCGGGGATCGTCCTTGCGGGCGAGACAGTATTGGATCGTCTCCTCGGCGAGTTTCGCGGCGGATGGCGTGAGCTCCGGCCGGGTTCCAAGCTGCGGCTCGGTCAGGAAAAAGTGCAGCGAGTTGTAGTTCGCATAGTGGGCGGGATCGAGTTGATATGCGAAACGCAGTTTGTCCTCGACCTTGCGGCGCAGGAACAGCTTGTGCGCGTCGCTCGCGGCCTTCGGGTTCGTCCGGGTTTCGACCGCCTTCTCCAGCGAGGTCAGGAGGTTCGAAAACTTCGGCTTCGCTTTGTGGCTGGCGCCCGCCTCGTGGTTTCCGCCGCACGATTCGCAGTGCCGCGGGGCACCATCCCTCTTCGTCTTCGCGGGACCGGCGAGCACGCCGTGGAAGGTGGTGTCGATCGGGCCTTGCATGGCCATGGCGAAAACCTCACCGTAAGGGCTCCGCTTGATGCCCAGGGGATTGGGCGGGAAATCGAGATCTTCGCGAGACGTCAGCGAGGTGCCGGCCGACGACCAAGCGAGAGCGCCCAGGCCGATCAGGCCCGCGCTGAACGCGATGGAGGTGGAACGTGACATCGTTTCGGTCAGGCGTTGAGTTTGGTGCGGAAGCAGAGGCGCGAGACGCCGCTGTAAACCGCGAGAATTCCGGCGAAATAGACGATCATCATCCAGAACGCGTCCGTCGGGAGCGCTCCGGTCTTGAAGTAGAGGCGCTGGGTGAGGTCGGCCAAGCGGTAGTGCGGCGAGACCGTCCACAGGCCGCGCAGCACCGGGTTGGCCTCCAGTTTCAGCATCTGGTCGAGATAGCCGACGCCATACAGGCCGTAGAGCGTGACCCCGAGGGTGGATGCGAAGCCCGTGATGCCACCGAAGCGGGATGCGATCGCCGTCGCCAAGGCGAGCAGCGGTGCGATCACCAGCAGGAACAGCGCGGCATACTGGGCGTTGAGCACCCCCCACATCTGGCGTTCGACCGGGTCGGCCGGTGCCGCTCCGAATTGGCAGATCAATCCGGTGATCACCACCAGCGGCGCGACGAAACAGAATACCGCCAGCCAGATTTCGAACAGTTGGCGGGTCGCCGAAACGCCCGTCGTCAGGAAATACTCGCCGATTCCCGTCTTGGCGTTGGTTTCCCCTTCACGCGATGCGGTGTAGAGGCCCCACAGCAGGGAGCACACCCACAGGGTGTTCCAGGCCGCGAGGATCCGCGCCGGTTGGGTGAGGATCGGTTTCTCGGTGGCGCTGGAGATCATCGGCAGCGCGAAGGGCAGCACCAGCACCGCGAAATAACACAGAATCCAGGCTTTCCGCTGGAAAATCGTCGCAAGGGTGAGTCGGAACAGTCGCATGGCTCAGTTCAGAAGTTCCTTGAGTTTGCTCCAGGTTTGACCGCCGCCGCTCAGGTGGCGGGCCTCGCTGCCCTCGATGAGGATCGCGCTCGGCATTTCCATCGAATCGTAGTCCGGATGGCAGCTCACCACCCGCAGCACGTTCGCCGACGATTCCTTCCAGATTTCTTCAAAGGTCTGCCGCGCGAAGGCGTCCAGACCGCTGAACGGCTCGTCCAGAAGGAGGATGTTGCCTTGCTCCGGCCGCACCGAGAGCTCGGCGGTGATCAGGTTCGCCTTGCGGCGGTTGCCGGTCGATAGGCGGCCGTAGGGCTTGCGGACATCGAGTTCGATGCGTTCCGCCAGTTCAAACGCCTGCTTCACGCGGCCTTTCGGCAGCATCGAGCGGAAGATCAGATCGGAGGTGATGAAGGGATCGAAACGAAGATCCTCCGGGAGATACTGCGTGAATCCTTCCGTGCGGAAGTTTCCGGAGACCGGTTTGAGACTTCTCGACAGGGTCCGGAGCAGCGTGGTCTTGCCGCGGCCGTTCCGGGCCAGAAGGAAATGAGTTCCTCCGCCGAGCGCCACTTCCTGCCCGAAGCGGGCGAGCGGCTTCCCGTAGCCAATCTCCAGACCGGAGTCGAAGCGAATGGTGGGGGTGTTCGAAGTCATCGGTGGATGGTCTGATTTCGTTGCGTTTCTAGGGATTCGCGGCAATTAATCAAGATTAATTAAATATCGGCGTCGCTTGCCTTTCGAGGAATTAGTAAAATTCGATCCCATTGGCAATCTTTTTTTGAACATTTTCAGGACGACCGTGTCGTCTTTTTTGAAAAGGTGTTGTTTCGGAGGCCCCGCCCGGCTTTCCGCCTCAACAAATCGCCCGCGGGAAAAAGGGTGGATTTTCTGCGTGACGGGGTGGGGGGATGTAGAACCGCGGCAGCGGAACATGGCGGGCAAATTGACTTACCAACAGTCCGGGGTGGACACGCGACGAGCGGCCGCCCTGGTGGGTGACATCGGCAGCCACGTGCGGAGAACCCAGCAGGCCCGCAAGTTGTGGGGTGCCTTCGGGTTGTTCGCCGCGTGCTACGATCTCAGCTCCTACTCGGAACCGGTCATCATGACCGGCTGCGACGGGTGGGGAACCAAATTGGAACTCCTGCTCGAGCGCGACATGCTCGAAACGGCCGGCAAGGACCTCGTGGCGATGAGCGTCAACGACATCCTCACCACCGGCGGCGATCCCCTGCTGTTCCTCGACTACATCGGCATCGCCGCTCTCGATGAGGACAAGATCACCCGCCTGATCGCCGGCATGGCGGACTATCTGGAGGCCTGCGCATGCATCCTCGCCGGCGGCGAAACCGCCGAAATGCCCGGAATCGTCCCCGCCGACGTCGTCGAGCTCTCCGGTTTCTGCATCGGCTGCGCCGAAAAGAAGGATCTCATCGATCCCACCACCGTTTCGGTCGGCGACGTGCTCGTCGGCTACGCGTCCGACAGCATCCATGCCAACGGCTGGTCGCTCGTCCGTCGGGTGCTCAAGGAGTTTCCGGGCGAGGTGACGGACGACGAGCTCGCCGCCTGGCTCAAGCCCACCCGCCTCTATCACGACGTCACCGCCGGTCTGAAATCCGCGGGCGTCCGGCCGAAGGCGATGGCCCACATCACCGGCGGCGGCCTGCCGGAAAACCTCGAACGCCTCTTCCGCGGAATGGGGGCGGATCTGGAGATCCCCCGCTGGGAGATGCCCGGCGCGGAAAAACTTTTCGCGCACGTCGATGCCGCCGACCGCTTCCACACCTTCAACATGGGAATCGGCTGGGTGGCCATCGTGGCTCCGGACGACGTTGATGCCGCCCTCGCCGCCGGCCCCGGTGGCGTGGTCATCGGAAACATGGTTGCGCAGGAAGGAGTCCGCGTGAAAGTCGCCGGCGAATGACGACCCCCAGACGGATCCGAGCATGAGCGATTTCCTCAAACACGAATGCGGGATCGCGGCGGTGCGGCTCCGCAAGCCCCTCGCATACTATCAGGACCGCTACGGCACCTGCCTGTGGGGCCTCAACAAGCTCTTCCTCCTCATGGAGAAGCAGCACAACCGCGGCCAGGACGGCACCGGCATCGGCTGCGTGAAGCTCGACATGCCGATCGGCCAGTCGTACGTCCACCGCCGCCGCAGCAGCGAGAAGGACGGCCTCGCCGAAATCTTCCGCAAGGAGCTCAAGAATTTCTACAAGCGCGCGAGGAAGGGCTACCTCGATCCCAAGGACCCGGAGAGCGTCAAGCAGCACTTCGATTTCGGCGGCGAGATCCTCGTGGGCCACTTGCGCTACGGCACTTCCGGCGAGTTCGACGAGGGTTCCTGCCACCCCTACCTCCGCCGCAGCAACTGGCCCACCCGCACGCTCATGGTCATGGGCAATTTCAACATGACCAACGCGTCCGAGCTCAACCAGGTGCTCATCGACCGTGGCCAGCACCCGATCTTCGGCACCGACACCCAGACCGTGCTCGAGGAGATCGGCTACCACCTCGACGAGGAACACACCGACCTCTACCGCCAGCTCCGTGACTCCGGCGTGCCCGGCGCGGAAATCCCGGACCGCATCTCCACCCAGCTCGATGTCGGGAAACTCGTCGCCGAGTCCGCCTCCGCATGGGATGGCGGCTACACCATCTGCGGTGTCATCGGCAATGGCGACATGTTCGTCATGCGGGATCCCCGCGGCATCCGGCCCTGCCACATGCTCGTCACCGACGACGTCATCGCCTTCGCCTCCGAGCGTGTGCCGCTCATGACCGTCTTCGAGGCCGAGGCCCGCGACGTCCGCGCCGTCGATCCCGGCGCGCTCATCACCATCAAGGCCGATGGCGCGCTCACCGACGCCCAGTTCTCCCCGCCGCGCCGCTTCACCCCCTGTTCCTTCGAGAAAATCTACTTCTCGCGCGGCAACGATCCCACCATCTACCGCGAGCGCAAGGCGATGGGGGCCGCCCTCGTCGATCAGGTGGTCGACTCCATCGACGGCGCCTTCGAGCGGACCGTTTTCTCGTTCATCCCCAACACCGCCGAGACCGCCTACCACGGCCTCATGGACGGCCTGCGGATGTATCGCCGCCGCCAGGTGCGCGACTCCATCCTCGCCGCCGCGGAAGGTGGAAACCTCACGCCCGCCCTCGTCGACGAGCTCATCCTCCGCAACTGGCCCAAAGGCGAGAAGATCGCCCACAAGGACATCAAGCTCCGCACCTTCATCTCCCAGGAAAAGGGCCGCGACCAGCTCGTCTCCCACGTCTACGACATCACCTACGGCGTCGTCCGCCCCGGCGAAAACCTCGTCGCCATCGACGACTCCATCGTCCGCGGCACCACGCTCAAGAAGTCCATTCTCAAGATCCTCGCCCGGACCAAGCCCTCCAAGATCGTCATCTGCTCCACCGCCCCGCAGATCCGCTACCCGGACTGCTACGGCATCGACATGTCCGAGCTTGGGAAATTCATCGCCTTCCAGGCCGCCGTCGCGCTCCATCGCAAGGCCGGCCGCCAGTCCTTGCTCGACGCCGTCTACGACGAATGCCGCGCCGAGTTGGAGAAACCCGCCGCCGAGCGGAGAAACCCGGTCCAGAAGATCTATTCCGCCTTCGCCGACGAGGAGATCTCCGCCGAGATCAGCAACATGGTCTATCCCGAGAACCTCGAATGGTCCGGAAAGGTCGAGGTCATCTTCCAGACCATTGAAAACCTCCACTCCTCCATCGAAGGCGACTGCGGCGACTGGTATTTCACCGGCAACTACCCCACGGCCGGCGGATTCTCCATGGTCAACCTCGCCTACATCCGCTGGTACGAAGGCATCGGCGGACGTTCCTACGACCTGCCGCTCTGAGAAGGTAGGCGCGGTCGTGAGACCGCGGGTTCCCCACAGGGAGCGCCGTCCCGTTCCGGCCGGTTTCCTTGCTCCCTCGTTTCGTGATGTTTCGCGTCTTTCGTGGTTCCTCTTTGTTCCATCCCCACTACCACCCCCGCCGTGACCCTCAAACTCGACTTCTCCGCCGCCCGCATCACCGGTCTCGTTCTCGCCAAGGTCGGGAACCCCTCCCGTGACGAGCCCCTGCAGACCTCCAAGCAGGTCTTCCACGTCGACGATGCGGACCAGCCCACCCTCAGCGCCATCTTCACCCGGCCTTTCCGGTCCCTGCCCGGCCAGCGTTTCCACCACCACACCGCGCTCGAGAAACACGAGGTGAATTCCTGCGCCGCCGCCATCTTCGGCAGCGACGACGCCCTGCTTTCCAGCGGCATCGAGATCGCCGAGCGCCTTTACGCCAAGTCCTCCCACCCCAACATCAAGTCCGGCGACCTCTGCATCTCGCTCGTCGAGGGCATCGACGCCGATGGCGAAACGAAGCGCGCCATCTGCATCCTCAAGTCCGAGAGCGTCACCCCCTTCCTCAGCATCTCCACCAGGGATGGCGACCTCCAGCTCGCCACCGAGCACGGCATCAACCCCGAGAAAATCGACAAGGGCTGCCTCATCCTCGACCACTTCCCCCACAAGGGCTACTACGTCCTCACCTTCGACCGCGCCGGCTCCGAGTCCCGCTTCTGGGTGCGCGACTTCCTCTCCGTCCAGCCGATCTCCGACGCCGCCCTGCTCAGCAAACGCGTCGCCGAGATGGCCGTCGCCGCCGTCACCTCCACCGTCCCGGAAACCTCGGACGCCGCCTCCGACGACGAGGACAGCCCGCCGTGGAACAGCAACCTCGCCGCCCGCGAGGCGCTCTCCTACTTCGACGGCAAAAAAACCTTCTCCATGCAGGAGTTCGAGGAGCAGGCCCTCCGCACCCCCGAGGCCCGCCGCGCCTTCGCCGAGGAACGCAAACGCATCGAGGAAGAGGAAGGCGTGAAACTCGACGACTCCTTCGACATCTCCAAACGCGACGTCACCAAGGCCAAGAAGCTCATGAAATCCGTCATGCGCCTCGACACCGGCGTCGAGATCCGCCTCAAACCCAAGGTCGTCGACAAACCCGACTCCGTCCTCGAAAAAGGCTACGACGAATCCCGCGGCATGAAATACATCAAGGTCTACTTCCACAAGGACCTCGCCTGAACCGCCCGGGCATGCGGCCGGGACGTCCCGTCCCGTTTCAAACCCGCTCCTACGTCGTCGGCGGATCCATCGCCACCCGGATCCCCGCGCCGGCCGCCGCGGCCAACGGTTCCCGGGGACCCGATCCTCCGGTCCTATTTGATTTCGGGCGGGAGCTTCGCATCCTCAAGCGACATTCCTGGAGGAGCTAGCCAGGTAATCTTGATGGGTCTCTCATGCTCTGTTCCGAGTGTCTTGTGCAAACACAAAGCTGTGAGCTTCATCACTTGGACGAGTGTCACCCCAAGGTTCTCAGGCACCTTGGCCTTGGAGAAATCCGCGATGATTCGGTGCTCCTTGTCGCCATGCTCGGCGTAAACTCTGCCGCCAACCATTACAATGAGATTGCTCTCGTCAGGAAAGCTCTCACCTGCGCCAGCGATCCGGTGGGGCAATGAGATTGCGAGAACGGGAGACTCAGGAAAAGCTCCTCCAACAAGCACTGGTCGTGAAACAATGGTCGCGGCCATGCTCTCTCCTGTGCCGAGAGGGTCTCCGTCCATCTCTGTCCCGAGAAGGCTTGTGGGTTGATAAACCTGCATCAATGAATTCTCTGCCAACAACGAACATTGTAGGCCGGCAATCAAGATGGTGAGCAACGCTATGCGGGTCTTCATTTTTTGGAGAAACGTCGAAGTCTTCTCACTCTGGAATTCCCCTGAGAAAGTGGACGAGTGAGGCGCAGCGGGGTTGGGGTTAGTTAGGTGAGACGTCGTTGGATTGGAAGTGTTGATTGAGGAACTGGAGAGGTGAGAGCATGCCGAGGCTGCTGTGACGGCGCCGCCGGTTGTAGAAGGTCTCGATGTAGTCGAAGATGGCCAGACGGGCCTGGTCCTTCGTATCGAAGGGACGGTCGGCTCCGGGAAGTTCGGCTTTGAGCGTGGCGAACGCGCTTTCGGCAAACGCGTTGTCGTAGCAGTAGCCGGCCGCGCTCATGCTCTGGATCCATTCGCATTGGGCAAGCAGGGTTCGGGTCGTCGACGCGGTGTACTGGCAGCCGCGATCGGAATGGAAGATGGTTCCGGGTCGCAGCAGGCCGGTCCTGTCCGCGGATCGGATCGCATCGGTGACCAGTTCCGAGTGCATCGAGTCGGAGATCTTCCAGCCGAGGACAACCCGGCTGAAGAGATCGAGCACGAACACGAGATAGAGCCAGCCTTCACGGGTGGGGATGTAGGTGATGTCGCTGACGACCTGGGTGCCTGGAGCTTCTGGAGGCGGGGCCTGCGCCAGCAGATTGGGCGAAGGCCGGGCGGCATGGTCGGGGCGCGTGGTCTTCGGCTTGAAGGGCTTGCGCGGCCGGGCCCGGATGCCTTCGTCGCGCATGAGCCGGGCGACACGGTTTTCCGAGCAGGCCAGACCGAGGTCGCGGAGCTCGGAAGTCATGCGGGGGCTTCCGTAGCACCGGGTGTGCCGGTGGTCGTGGATCTCGTGCATGACTTCGGCCAGTTGGCGGTTGGCAAGGGTGCGGGCACTCGGCGGTCTGCCGCGGGCGGCATGGTAGCCGCTGCACGAGACCTCCAGGGCGTCGCAGAGTTCGGTGATGGAATATTCGTCCCGCATGGTGTCGATCAGCGCATACCGCTCTGCGGGTCCTCGGAGAGTATGCCCATGGCTTTTTTTAGGATCTCGCGCTGGCGGCGCAGGTAGTCGTTTTCCCGCTGGAGGCGGCGGATCTCCGCGGCGGGATCGGCGAGGGCAAGGGACGCTCCGCTCCGCCCGCCCGCCCCGCTCTCGCGGGACTCGGCGGCCTGCGCTACGCGTCCCTTGCCGAAGAGCCGGTCTCTCCAGGATCGCAGCGAGTTGGCGGAAACGCCGAGTTCTTCCGCCACCCGCTTGAGCGGGCGACGGCTATCCATCAGAAGTTCCACGGCGTTGCGGCGGAACTCTTCATCGTAGACGGGGTGGGTCTTGGGCATTGCTGGTGTCCTTTCTTCGGATCCTGCGCCCTTCCTGTCCATCAATTCGGGGGAACTTCACTCCTGCCCGAGGGAGAGGCTTCGATTGAGGGTTGAAGGTTGAATGGTCATAAAAACTTGAGCCCGCTGCGGGGCAGGTGTTAGGAGTGCCGCCTTGTTGTGCCTTGGTTTGCTGTGACGCCAAGCCCCGCCGCGTGAATCAATTGCAGCAGCCTCCCGACGTCTGTTGCTTCAGATTTGGTTCACGACTAAAGAATCGCTTGGGAGGTGATGTGAGCTATGCCCCTGCATATCCCATAAATCAGGGATGGTGAGATGAACGAGTAAAACCCGATTCTAAGGTACGGCTCGGGTGCGATGAATCGAAGTGTGATTAGAAATGGGATGCTACAGAGAAGATTGGTGATCACGGCCGCCAATTCAATGTAAGGCATGCCCCGAATCCCGAGAGTGGGAAGGAACGAAAAGGAGCCAAGAATAAAGGATGATGAAGAGCACAATAGCGAAAGAAGGAAAATCTTCAGGGACGAAGAGATCCGCTTGGGTGAGTCTGGGCTCTCCCAAGGCTTCAGTGCGGTGCTGATCTCGTCACGCTGGATCATTGATGTATTTTTCTGGCCTGCCGTTGAAGTCCAAGCATCCGCTATCTGGGGCGTTCCTCCGACTCGTGTTGAGGGTTTTCGCCGCCCGCAGAATCCGGCTCGGAACGGGGAGCGGATTGCGGCACGGCGCCTTGTTCTTCTTCTTTTTCTTTCCTTAGAAGGACTTCAATGGCCGCTCCATCAAAATTCAGTTTCACGCATTCCTTCACCTGTTCAAGGACTTCATTGATTGTAAACGGGTAATCTGCAGGACGGGACGCCTTTGCCAGATCGATGGTAATCACAAGTTTCGGGTTTTTGGGATCGCTCCTCGGGTCGTACGCACCTGAGACGCTGAGGCCGTAAAGCGTGATCAAATTCGTATCGGATGGAATATTCCACCTGCTGTGGTGCGGTACATATGGCGAATTCAAAAGGCTTATTGTCCTCTCGAATGTGGCGCTGGATGAATCGACACACGGCACGTTTGTCATCCCTCCCGCGGATCCCTCATCGACGAATAAAACATGGGTCGGCAAATACACTGTAACCCAGCGAGTTCCCGTCGCCCACGACACAACAGTAGTGAAAGCCAGAATGAGTGCGATTGGTTTCATTTTCGGGAGAGCGTCAAAGAGCGCCCGGTCCCACTAGCGGGGGCGGGCGACGAGACGGGGAATGAGGTTCATGTTGTGGGTGATGTCGCCGACACGGCGGCTAGTGAAGGGTGCTGTGCCTCGCTTTGTTCTCTCTCTTTTTGAATACATGCCAGGAAGTCCTTTTTGTGATCTGCGTTGTCAAACGCACGCAGTGGAATTAGTGCAATTCCTTTGTCATCAAAGGTGAACTCAATGCGTTCGGAATCCTCAGAAATATCAGTGAGATCCTGAAGGCTAAACGTAATCTCAACATCGTAGCTCTTGTATCGCAGGCGTCCATTCTCAATCAAATATTCGGTAGTTGTCGGCAGACGAGATCCGATCTGAGTTTTGATGTGCTTGGCGATCCGCTTCGACACCGTGTCGTCATACGTTAGGAGGACAATTACTGGGCCTAGAGTAAATCCGACTGCCGCAGCGACAAGCATTGGCCAGTCGAGAAACATGTAAGACATTGAGACGGCAACAAAGCCACCAATTGCCCCGGCCCAAAAAGCCTCGGTCCAGCGCTGCTTTGAATAGGTTTTGCTTCTCCGAAAGAATCTCACCGCAGGCTCGATGTGATCTTCTAGAGTTGATTGATATCGAAGGAGCATTTTCTGGGAGAACAGTATGGTTATTAGTCACCTCACTCTCTCTCTAGATCTAGAGAGGCTCACCGGATGTGGAGAGGTCCTCACCAGATCTAGAGAGCTAGAGAGAGTGAGGGGAAGTTACGAAGGGGCGGAGGGGGTGTCGAGGCGGTTTTGCGTCGCCTTTGGCGGCAGTGCCGAGTGGGCAGTGAGCAGAGGCGCGGGCGCGGCGGGGGGGAAGAGAATCAGCCGGCGGAGGGATCGGCGGAGATGCGTTCGACGTCGGCGACGTCCATGGCGATCCGGAACCCGTGGTGTCGATTGGAGTTCGCCTTGCGAACGGGGATGGATCGGCTTCTGTGGAAATCACACCTTTTCACCAAGGACTTCACGTCTTTCTGAAGCTGAAATCATCCGTGGAATCTGTGTAATCCGTGGTGTCATAAACTCCCATCTGTTGGAAGGATCACACGATCTTTTGTTCCAGGCTCACCCGCCGTGGGAGAAGCTCGGGTAGCTGGTCATGCCGCCGTCGACGGTGACGGTGGAGCCGGTGACGTAGGAGGCTTCATCGGACACCAGCATGCGGGCGATGGCGGCGATCTCGGCGACTTTGCCGACGCGCCGCATCGGGATCTTGTCGAGCAGGTCGGCCATGCCGGCGGGGTCCCGGCGGGTTTCGCGGTTGATGGAGGTGGCGATGGCGCCGGGTGCGAGGCAGACGATGCGGATGCCGACGTCCTGCAACTCGAGCGCGAGCGAGCGGGACATCATCGAGATGCCCGCTTTCGACGCGCAGTAGGCCGCGTGTCCGGCCCACGGGATGGTCTCGTGCACGGATGTGATGTTGAGCACCACGCCGCGGCGGCGCAGGATCATGTCGGAAAGCACCGTCTGGGTGCAGAGGAAGGTGCCGCGAAGGTTCACGGCCATCACTTGGTCCCATGAGGCGAGCGAGAGGCCGGCGAGCGGTTCGTGGTCGCCTTCGACCCCGGAGTTGTTCACGAGGATGTCCACCGAGCCGAGCTCCGTGGTCACCCGGGTGAAATAGGTTTTCACCGAGTCCGCATCGGATACATCAAGTTCCGCGCAGGCGGTGTCCCGGCCGAGCGCGCGGATGCGATCTGCGGTCTCTTCCGCGCCCTCGCGGTCGTTGTGATAACTCACTGCCACCGCCGCGCCGGCTCGCGCGAGTTCGATGGCGATCGCGCGGCCGATGCCTGAGTCCGAGCCTGTCACCACCGCCACCCGACCGTGGAGGCCGTTGGATTTATCCTGCGGTTCCGGCGCGGGAAGTCCTTCCGCAGGGGGCGGGGATGGGCTGGCGGCTGCGGTCATGGGGGTAGTCGTGCGATAGGTTCGTGTGGGATGCGGGATGCGGGACGGAGGATGCCTCCGGCTTGGGGCCGATGGAGCAGGTTGCGCGATGGAACGTGCGGATTGAGACGCGGCCGGCGGGCGCTCAGGACCCGTCGAAACGCCGCATGCTTTCCAGTTCCGCCGGTCCGTCGGCATCCTCCGCGGCGCCGTGGTCGATGTCGTCGAGGTTCTCCGCGGCGTTGGGCGATTCCGCCGCACGCGCCTCCTCCTCGGCCGCCACCGCCTCGCGGCGCTCGGTTTCCGCGGCCTCGACGCCGTCTTTGACGACTCGTTCGTTCAAGTTGTCATCATCGCGTCCGGGCATGCGGATCACGACATCGTCATTCGGAATGGATTGCTGGGGATCGAGTGGAGTCATGGCAAATCTGAGGGTTGTTCGTTGGCTTCCTTCGCAGGAGGTGTTCCAACGTCCGTCGAAACCCGGGCGATGGGGAACGTGGTGCATTTCTTGGTTTCCATTCCGGAGGAGCGCCGCTACATGCTCTCCATCCCGGAACCCGTATTCCCGGCCGCCTCCATGAAATCATCGAAACCGACCGCACCGTCCGACGAAACGTCCGCCGCCGAGTTGATCGACGCGCGGATCCGCGAACTGGGAGACTGGCGCGGCGAAACGCTCGGCCGCGTCCGCGAACTCATCCGCGAAGTGCTGCCCGACGTCGTCGAGGAGGTGAAATGGCGGGGTGTGCCGTGTTGGTCCCATGGTGGCATCGTCTGCACCGGAGAGACCTACAAAAAGGCGGTGAAGCTCACCTTCGCCAAAGGTGCGGACGTTCCGGATCCGGACGGGCTTTTCAACGCCAGCCTGGAAGGCAACACGCGCCGCGCCATCGACATCCATGAGGGCGAAACGATCGACGCACGGGCCTTCAAGGCGCTCATCCTCGCCGCCGCGGAGCGCAATCGGAAGCCCCGGGCCGCCAAGGCCGCGAAACCGAAGACCGCCGCCGGGCCTGCCGAAGTGAAACTCCTCTCCGGCGGCAACCCGCAGATCCCGAAAGGCGATGGCGACGCGCCGGTGCAGGCATACATCGCCGCTATGCCGGGATGGAAACGCGAACTCGGCGAGCGGATCGACGCGCTCGTCACCCGCGAGGTCCGCGGCCTCACCAAGGCGGTGCGCTGGAATTCACCATTCTACGGCACCGCGGGCAATGGCTGGTTCCTCGGCATCCATTGTTTCACGAACTATGTGAAGGTCACCTTCTTCGACGGAGTTTCGCTGGACCCCGTGCCGCCCGGCGGCACGCCCAAGAGCAAGGACGCGCGGTGGATCGACATTCACGAAGGGAAATACGACGAGAAAAAGATGAAAGCCTGGGTGAAACAAGCGGCGCGCCTGCCGGGGTGGAAGATGTAGGGTGGACGGCATGGACGGGTTTCGACGCAGCTATTTCACGTCCGCGGGAATTCTCGTGCTGTTCGCGGTTCTCGACGCGTGGCACCTGATCTCGCAAGGCGGAGTCGAGACGGGAGTGGCGCTTGTGAAGTTCGGCTTCCTCGCGGTGGCGGCGATCCCGCTGTGCCGCAAGGGTGGAATCCAAGCGCATGTCCGGCTTGCGAACTGGGTCTCGGCGGGTCTCGCGTTGGTCTTCGGCGCGATGCTCTGCGGATTCTTCATCGCGTTCGTGGTTACCAAAGGAGGAGAGGGACCTGCCGGTGAAGGTGCTCCAGGCGCGATGTTGGTGGGGATGTTATTCTTCGCTGTCTTCGTTTTTTGTCCGTGGCTGCTGACGGCGTTGCGAGGACGGGTTGTTGTGCGGTATCTCAAGCGCTCGCGTTGAGGCGCGCCCCGGGGCGGGCGGTTTCATGCTGGGCATGGCAGCAGCAAGAGGTTTCATTCGAATGAAGCATGGAGATCTCATCGACCAGCGACGGCGTGGATCGGGAAAGGGAGAATCGCCCTGAGAGAGAAACAATCCGCGGAAGGGGGCATCCGGCGGGAATTCTTCATGCTCTCTTGTTCATCGGTGTGGCATCGCAGTGTTGGTTCAATTGGTGGGATTCTCTCCGGACCAAGGAACCGACATGGCGAGACGTCGTAAGCCCGGTCGTTTCCCTGTGCTTGGTTGGGGCGGCGGGGTTCCTTTGGGTCAGGGCAATGATGTTGAAATGGGAGATCGAGCAGGATGGTGAGCATGTTGTCCTGCGCCGGAACGGGAAGGAGATCTATCAGGGGATGATTGGGGAACTGGAACGAATTGAGCACGATGCGGGGATGTTGCTTCTGAAGGCACCGGATGGGAGAACGTTCGCGTTCCCGGCGCGCGGTCCGATGAAGAGGTTCATACGGAACGATGCCGATGTGACCGGGAGGGGACGAGTTTCTTGATCGAGCGGTGAAACCGGTCCGGATCTGGCCCCAGCCAGCGAATTCTCACGAATTCGCCTACGTTTTCGGGGCGCGGCGTTTTCTGGCGGGTTTCGGCGATGTGCCTGAGAGTTGGCCTGCGAGGGCGGCTTCGAGGAATGGCGCGGTGCGGGATCTCTTCGATGTCGCGATTTTCTCCGGCGTTCCCTGGGCGACGATGCTGCCGCCGGCGTCGCCGGCTTCGGGGCCGAGGTCGAGGATCCAATCGGCCTCGGCGGCGACGGCCATGTGGTGCTCGATGACGACGACGGTGTGTCCTTCATCGACGAGGCGGTGGAGGATGTCGATGAGGCGTTTGATATCCTCGAGGTGGAGGCCGACGGTGGGTTCCTCGATGAGATAGAGATTGTGCGACGCGCGGCCGGAGAGGGCGGCGCGTACGGAGCGGCCCTTGATGAGTTCGGAAACGAGCTTGATGCGCTGCGCCTCGCCGCCGGACAGGGTGGGCGAAGGCTGGCCGAGCTGGAGATAGCCGAGGCCGGTGTCCGCCATGAGTTGGAGGGGCGCGGCGATGCGCGGCTGGGATTCGAAGAAGGTCGAGGCCTCGTCGATGGTCATGGCGAGCACTTCGCCGATGTTCTTGTCGCGGAAGGTGACTTCCAGGGTCGCCTCGTTGTAGCGTGCGCCGTTGCACGACTCGCAGTGAACCCAGGTGGGCGGGAGGAAATCCATCTCAAGTTTCACGCGGCCGTTGCCCTTGCACTCGGAGCAGCGGCCGCCCTCGGTGTTGAACGAGAAGCGGGAGGCGTCGAAGCCGCGCATCCGCGCCTCGGGAAGCTGGGCGAAGAGCGCGCGGATGTGATCGAAGACCTTCACATACGTCGCCGGGCATGAGCGCGAGGTCTTGCCGATGGGCGATTGATCAACCTCGTAACATGCCTTGAGGTTTTCGAAACCGGAGGCGGACCGGAACGGCGCGTCCTTCTTCGGTTTCTTCTTCCCCTGCGTGGCGGCGACGGCGACGCACTGGTGCATGAGCGTCGACTTGCCGGATCCGGAGATGCCGGTGAGCACGGTGAGGCGCGCGAGCGGGATCGCCGCGTCGATCCCTCGCAGGTTGTTCACCCGGCAGCCGGAGACGGTGAGGAACGGATGCTCCTTCGGGACGGGACGGCGTTCTCCACGGGTCGGATGCACCAGCGGGTGGGAGAGCGCGCGGAGTGTCGGAGACAAAGTGCCGAGTGATCGGTGATCCGTGATCCGTGGGGAGCTGGCGCGCTTGGTCCTGGGCTTCTTCTTTTTCTGATCACTGATCACTGGTGACGGATCACTTGGCACTTCCGGCGGCGGGCCTTGATAGACGACTTCACCCCCGAGCCGGCCCGCGGCCGGACCGAGGTCGATGAGGTGGTCGGCGGCGGCGATGGTGTCCTCGTCGTGCTCGACAACGAGAAGCGAGTTGCCGTGGTCGCGGAGGCCGATGAGGGTGTGGAGCAGCGCGGCGTTGTCGCGCGGGTGGAGGCCGATGGTGGGCTCGTCGAGAACGTAGAGCACGCCGCGGAGGTTGGAACCGAGCTGGGCGGCGAGCCGGATGCGCTGGGATTCGCCGCCGGAGAGCGTGTTTCCGGAGCGGTTGAGCTGGAGGTATCCCAGGCCGACCTCGCCGAGGAAGGAGAGCCGCTGGCTGATCTCCGGAAGGATGTCACGGGCGATGAGGGCGTCGCGTTTTCCGGAAAACCGGAGTTTGGAGAAGTGATCCGCGGCGTGGGAGATGGTGAATCCGGAAAGCTCCGAGATGGAGAGGGACGGCAATTCGGATTGCGGCTTGCCGCGTGCGGATTGGTTGGATGTGAGGCGGACGGACGCGGCGGTGGGGTTGAGGCGGGTGCCCTGGCAGTCGGGACAGGTGACGAGTTCCTCATCGTCCATGCGCTCGAGGGAGCGGTCGGCATCGATCTCGGCGGCGAGCACCGAGTCGAAGCGCGAGGTGTCGAGGGCGCGGCGGCGTTTCGGCACCCGGCCGTGGCCGCGGCACCCGGTGCACCAGCCGTGCGGCGAGTTGAACGAGAACAACCGGGGATCGAGCGGCTCGAAGGAGCGGCTGCACGACGGACAAGCGGAGTGGGTGGACAGGATGATGAATTTCTTGTCGCTGGTGAAGAGCTTGAGCACGCCTTTGCCGATCTCCAGTGCGCGGGAGATGGAGGTGCCGAGTGATCGGTGATCAGTGATCGGTGATGGCTTCGCGCCTTTCACCTTCCCACCGGTCACCTCGCCCACGACGACATCGATATCATGTTCCTTGAACCGTTCGAGGCGGGTGAAACCTTCGGCGTCCTTGAACTGCTTGTCGACGAGGAGGCGGGTGAATCCGTGTTTGAGGGCCCACGCGGCAACCTCGGTATGATATCCTTTTTTGCCGCGGATGACGGGGGCGAGGATGGTGACGGATCCGTTTTTGAGATGCCCGCGGATGGCGTTCTCGATGGCTGCGATGGACTGCTGCTCGACGGGGACCTGGCAGTCCGGGCAGTGGAGCGTGCCGAGTTTCGAATAGAGCAGGCGGATGAAGTTCCACAGCTCGGTGATGGTGGCGACGGTGGACTTGCCGCCGCCTTGGGAGACGCGCTGCTCGATGGCGACGGTGGGCGGAAGGCCCTGGAGTTGGTCGATCTCGGGTTTCTCCAACTGCTCGGCGAACTGCCGGGCGTAGGCCGACATCGAGTCGAGGAAACGGCGCTGGCCCTCGGCGAAGAGGATGTCGAAAGCGAGGGTGGACTTGCCGGATCCCGACAGGCCGGAGATGACGACAAACTGGTCGCGCGGGATGTCGAGCGAGATGTTCTTGAGATTGTGGTGGCGGGCGCCACGGAGCGAGATTGCGGATGGGGGAGTGTGAATCCCGGATTTGGAGGCTGCGCGGCGTTTGGAGGAGCGGGTGGCAGGAGTGTCACCCTCCCCAAGCGCGCGCTTGAGATAGGTGGCGGTGGGGGAGTCGAGTTTGGCGACGTCTTCCGGTGTGCCGGATGCGACGAGCCGGCCGCCGTGTTTGCCGGCATCGGGACCGAGGTCGAGGATCCAGTCGGCCGACTTGATGACCTCGAAGTTGTGTTCGATGACGAGGAGCGAGTGGCCGGCGTCGACGAGTTTCTGGAAGACGGAAAGGAGGCGCTCGATGTCGGTGAAGTGGAGCCCGGTGGTTGGCTCGTCGAGGATGAGCAGGCGGTTCTGAAGAGATGATGTGGCGAGGATCTGGCAGAGCTTGAGCCGCTGCGACTCGCCGCCGGACAGGGTGTTGAGCGGCTGGCCGAGCCGGAGGTAGCCGAGTCCGACCTCGAGCAAGGGCTCGATGGACGCATGGATCTGCTCGATCAACCAGAGTTCCTTGCGGGTGTGGCCGGGTTGGCGGGCGAACACGGTGGCGACGTCGGATGCGCAGAGGTCGAGCACGTCGGCGATGTTGCGGCCGTTCCACAGGTAGTCGAGGGTCGATGGCTTGTAGCGTTTCCCCTCGCAGTCCGGGCAGGTGACATAGACATCGGAGAGGAACTGCATCTCGACTTTCTCGAAACCGTTTCCGGCGCAGCGGTCGCAACGACCGTCGCCGGAGTTGAACGAGAAGAAACCGGGTTTGAGGCCGGCCGCCTTGGCGGCGTCCGTCTCGCAGAAGAGCTGGCGGATGGGCTCGAAGGCCCCGAGGAAAACCGCCGGCGTCGAACGCGGGGTGCGCGCGACGGCGGATTGATCGACCAGTTCGACGGAGCGGATGTGTTCGGCCCCCGAGAGCGACTTGAGAGGGGCGGGATCTTCCTCGGTCTCGATGCCGAAGTGGCGGGCGAGATTCAGATAGATGACGTCGTGGGCGAACGTCGACTTGCCGGAACCGGAAACGCCGGTGATGCAAACGAAGCGACCGAGCGGAATGTCGGCGTCGAGTTTCTTCAGGTTGTGCCTCGAAGCTCCGCGGATGGACAGCGTGTGTTCGGCGACGGGACGGCGGGTCGTCGGAACCGGGATGGAGCGGGTGCCGGAGAGCCAGGGAAGAGTGCCGGGTGGAAGCGAAGTGCCGAGTGCCGAGTGAGAAGTGGGAAGTGGAGGCTTTGCGCCTTTCTTCTTGCTGAACACTGTGGACTGAACACTCGCAAACTCCGCCGCAGGCGGTCCCTGATAGATGATCTCGCCGCCGAAGCTGCCGGCGGCGGGACCGAGGTCGACGAGGTGGTCGGCGGCTCTCATGACGGTTTCCTCGTGTTCGACGACGACGAGGGTGTTGCCCTTGTCGCGAAGTCCGTGCATGACACCGACGAGCCGGTCGATGTCGCGGGCGTGGAGACCGACGGTCGGTTCGTCGAGGACGAAAAGGGTGCCGGTGAGGGAGGCGCCGAGACAGGTGGTGAGGTTGACGCGCTCGACCTCGCCCCCGGAGAGCGTGCGGGTGGGGCGGTCGAGCGTGAGATATCCAAGGCCGACCTCGTCGAGATAGGTGAGGCGGGAGGTGATTTCGGTGAGGACAAGGTGGAGGGTGGGATCGGACGACTGCGGATTGCGGATCGTCGATCGCAGATGGGAGAACCAGGGGAGCAGGTCGGAGACGGGGAGGAGCCAGAGGTCGGGCAGGGATCTGCCGTCGATCTTGAAGCAGAGGGACTCGGGTTGCAGTCGTTTGCCGCGGCAGGCGGAGCAGGTGGTGTAGGAACGGAAGCGGGAGAGGAAGACACGGACGTGCATCTTGTAGGCCTTCGTTTCCAGCCAGTCGAAGAAACCGCGCACGCCATACCACTCGCCGGAGCGCCAGATGTCCTCAAGTTGTTCGAGGGTGAGTTCGCGGTCGCCATGGTCGCCGTAGTAGATCCAGTCCTGCTCGTCATCCGTCAGGTCCTCCCACGGGGTCCGGATGTCGATGCCGCGTTCCTTGCAGCAGCGGACGAGGTCGCGCTGGCACTCGTCGCCGCGCTCGCCTTGAAAGGGCTTGATGGCACCGCCTGCGATCGAGAGAGAGGGGTCGGGAACGGCTTTGGACAGATCGATGCCGATGACGCGGCCGAATCCGCGGCACTTCGGGCAGGCGCCGAGCGGGTTGTTGAAGGAGAACAGACCGGGCGTGGGCGCGCGGAGGGTGAACCCCGTGGCGGGATTGGTCCAGGTGGTGGTGAAGGACTTGGAGAGGGCGGATTGTGGATCCTGGATGGTGGCGTGGCCTTTGCCGAAGTGGAAGGCGGCCTCGAGCGCTTCGAGCAGGCGGGTGGAGTTCGCCTTGGTGACCTTGAGCCGGTCTTGAAGAATGTGCGCCGCGCCGCGGAGCTTGAGGTCGGGCCGGGGTTCGTCGGTGCGGACGACTTCGCCCTCGTGGAGGATGCGGAGATATCCCTGCTGATTGAGGAAAGCGAAGAGTTCCCCGGTTTTCGTATCCTCCGGAAGGGGAATGGGAAAGGTGACGTAAACGGTTTCACCGGGCCGTTCCTCCATCGCCCACTTCGCCGCGGACTCGGGGGAGTCCGGTTGGAACACCTCGCCGGTGGCGGGGTCGTGGGCCTTGGCGAGGCGCGGATAGAGGAGCTTCAGGTAGTCGTTGAGCTCGGTGAGCGTGCCGACCGTCGAGCGGGTGGTGCGGACGTGGTTCTTCTGCTCGATGGCGATGGCGGGAGGGATCCCCTCGATGGAATCGACCTCGGGTTTGTCCATGCGGTCGAAGAACTGCCGGACGTACGGCGAGAACGTTTCCACATAGCGCCTCTGGCCTTCCGCGTAGAGCGTGTGGAACGCGAGCGAGGACTTGCCGGAGCCGGACGGGCCGGTGACGACGGTGAGTTTCCCGAGCGGGATCTCAAGGTCGAGATTCCGCAGGTTGTGCTGGCGGCAGCCGTGGATGCGGATGGCTTCGGGGCGGGACTTCTGGGGAGGCACGCGCGCAGCTTAGGCGGGAAAACCGGACGCGCCAGCGGAAGTCTCACGGACGATCATTCGTCGTCCTCTTCCCCCTCCTCGTCTTCGTCATCGACGTCATCGACGATGCCGATGAACTCCTCTTCCTCGATCTCCTTCTCGTCGGGAAGCACGATGCCGATGAAATACCGCGGACTTTTTTTCGCACGGTCGATCTCCTGCTGAAGCAGGGTGACGGCATCGGGATCTTCGGCCGCGTCGAGGCGGTCGATCTGAAGGCGGATTCCGAGTTGGTATTTCTCGCCGAGTTCGTTCATCCCGGTGGAGAAGGCCTCATCGATGAGGGCCTGGCGGTCGAAGTAGTTGCGTTGGACGGTTTCGATGTTGCGGACTCCGGCAATGTCCTTCGGAACTCCGGGCGGGATGCGGCCGTTCATGCGGCGCCAATCGGACACGGCGGCGGCGACGGCGTCGTTCGCCTCGTCACGCGCTTGCTTGAAGGACATCTCCTTGATCTCGCGCGCCGCGTCGTTCTTGAAGGATGTGAGGTTTGCCTCGAGCGCTTGATCACGCTTGCCGGCGATCTCCTCCGCGGAGGAGGTCATGATGCGCTTCGCCCTGGAGAGGAAACCATCAACATCGAAGATGGGTTTCAGAGCGACTTCCTCCTCCTCATGGTCGCCGGGATCGGGGTCCGCCTGCTCCTCGTTGTCGTTCATCGTGCTGTCGACGACCGGCTGGTCGGGCGTGTCACCGCTGTCCGCGGTGTCGTCGTCATGCGTGTTGACCGGCGGAGCGACGGGCTTGTCCGGAACCGGCGAGGGAGCGGGAGCGACGTCCGGAACATCCGTCGTCGTCGTATCCGCGGGGGGCGCTGGATCCACTGGCTTGCTTTTGTGAAGCACGATGAAACCGCCGACGCCCGCGAGAAGCAGGACGATGAGGATGACGGGCAGCGGGGAGGATTTTCTCACCGGCACGGACGGATGCGGGTGGAAGGGCTGGGGGGCCGGCAGGCTGCGGCCGGCCGGACGCGCGACCTTGGCGGGACGCGCTGCCGCCGTCTGGAGGAGCCGCGGTCCGGGGCTGGTGGCGATCTTGCGGAGTTCCTCGGAGATCTCGGCGGCACTCGCGTAGCGGTTGGCCGGATTCGGATCGGTGGCGCGGCGGACGACGACGTCGAAACGCGGATCGCATTGGATGATGGCGGACGGAGTCCTCGGATCATCGGCCGGCAGGCGGCCGGTGAGCAATTCGTGGAGCATCACGCCGACGGAGAAGATGTCCGCCCGGTGGTCGACATTCTGCGGGTTGTTGACGACTTCGGGCGCTGTGTAGTGGGGCGTGCCGAAGATTTCCTCGCCTTCCCCCGCTTTGTTCTCAACCGGACGGGCGAGTCCGAAGTCGCCGATTTTGGGCTCGGCGTGGAGGTCGAGCAGGATGTTGGCGGGCTTGATGTCGCGGTGGATGATGCCGTGCTGGTGGGCGTGGGCCAGGCCGCCGCAGATGCCAGAGATGAGCCGGACCGTCTCGCCGGGATCGATGGCGGTGCCGTGGGCCGAGTGGAAGAGCGACTGGCCGGGCACATACTCCATGATGATGTAGAGCATGCCGTTGACGTCGCCGAAATCATAGACGCCGATGAGATTCGGGTGGTTCAGGCGGGCCATCGCCTTGGCCTCGGTTTCGAAGCCGGCGCGGAACGACTCGTCGTTGCCGAACTCGCGAGGCAGGATTTTGATGGCGACCTCGCGGTCGAGCGAGCGCTGGATGGCCGCGTAGACGGCACCCATGCCGCCACAGGCGATGAGACCCTCGAATTCGTAGCCGGGGAACAGGCCGGCGAGTTCGTCCAGTTCGGGGGCGACGAATGGGGTGGCTTCCTGGTTTTCGCTCATGTGCCTGCGGGGTCGGCCGTTCGACAGGCCGCGTGAGGAGTATATTCCCGGGCCGTCCGGTTCAAGGGCAATGCGATGCGCGCTTGCCCGCCCGGCCGGGATGTCCGAAACGGAGGGCGATGACCGAAGCGGATGTGATCAAGACGTGCGGAGAACAGGGGATCCGCAACATGGTGGCGGCATTTTACCGCAGGGTGCGCGGGGATGATCTGCTCGGGCCGATGTATCCCGCCGACGATTGGGAGGGGGCCGAGCAGCGCCTCGCGGGCTTCTTGCTGTTTCGTCTCGGCGCCTCGACAAGATATGTCGAGGAGCGCGGACATCCGCGGTTGAGGATGCGGCACATGCCGTTCCGGATCGGCGAAGCGGAGCGCGACCGCTGGCTGGAGCTCATGAAAGCGGCGATGGAGGAAGCCGGGACTCCGGCGGACGCGCGGGTGTTTCTGGATCCGTTTTTCGAACAGGTCGCTGATTTCATGCGCAACCACGGCTGAGAGGCCGCCGCTCACTCGATGAAATCGTTGCCGCCGCGATCGCGCCGGGGTGTGTTTTCCGGGCGGGTGTTGTTGGCCCCGCGTCGTTTCGGGATTTCGAGTTCCGGGTTTTCCGGTGCGAGTTCGACGCCGAGGCTGCGGGTCCATTCGGCGAGGTCGGATGCGAGGGAAATCTGATCGCGGATGCTCTCGGCAACGGCGGTCTGACCGGCCTTCTGCGCATCGGTGGCGGCGGTTTCGAGGCGCGGGACGAAAGCGTCGCGGATCTTGCGCGCATCCGTGGCGAACGCGGAGTCGATCTCCGCCTGCTTGCGCGCCGCGTAGGAGGCGATGGACGCCATTTTCTCGGACAACTTGACGCCGCTCTCTTCCGGGACGCTGGCGGGCACCCGGTTGTCCTCCACCGAGTTGATGAGCTTGCTGACCTGTTCACCCCACATGTCCTGATCGGTGCTGCTGAGATTTCGCAGCCATCCGCCGAGGTCCCAGGTGAAGGTCTTTGCGTTGCTTTCGAGATCCTTGGAGCGTTTCGTTTCCAGGTTGGCGAGGAGTTCCCGGGCCTTGTCCGTGAGCGAGGAAATGTCCGCGCCGGAAGGTTTTTCCGATGGGTTTTCCGCGGTTTGTGATCGCGAATCGCTGCTCCACTCGATGACGAAGCCGGACGCCGGTTCGCCACGGTCGCGGGGGCCCCATCCATGGCCCGGCGCGAGGGCGAGCGCGGCATCGTCCGATGCCTCGCCGCGGTCGGGCGCCCATTTGGCGGACGTCCAGGCTTCCCCGGTGTCCCAGCACCAGTGGTCGCCATCTCGAAATCCAGCGAGCCAGAGACCGTTCGGCGCGTCGATGCCGGAGGTGATGGTGGATGCCGCCTCGATTTCCTCCACATTGGTGAGCACGGCGAGGTGGCCGCCGGCGGACCACGCGAGTTTCTTGGCCGCCTTCCAATCGACCTCATGGATGACCGGCAGAAACAAGCGGTTGCCGAAGCGCCGTGTGCCGGGCGGGAAGATCATCTCGCCTGACGCGATGGATTTGCCGGCGGCCGTGAGGCGTGACTCGAGGCCTCCGGGGTTGCTGCCGTCCATGTGCCACTGGATGATGAAACCGAACGATTTGTCCGCGTTGTGGGTGCGGGCGAGCCCGTGGGTGTCAATGGAAACAAACGAGCCGATACCGGTGGGCGCCTTCGCGGGTTTCCACGCGGAGCCGTCACAGAGCGACCAGTCGCTGCGTCCGCTGCGTCCGGCGCCGATCCAGCAGCGGCCTTCCTCCGGCGCGAGCTCGGCGAGCCAGGTGACATCGGTGGTGCCGCTCGGGGCGGCGAGGTGTCCGCCGAGTTCGCGGGCGTAGCGGTCGGCATCGAACCAGCTCATCGGCCGGTTGAGAAAGACGTAGAACGAATCGCCTGCGGTCCGCGAGCCGGCTGGCATTTCGGAACGGTCTCCGGATGCGAGAGCGCTCCGCAGCCGGGCGATCGACTCCTCGGTGGTCTCCGAGTCGGAAACGCCGCTTCCGTCCGTGCCGTTCGCGGCCTGCTGATTCCTCATCTCCTCGAGCTTGGCTTCACGCTTGAGCCTTGCTTCCTCGAGCGCCTTCCTGCGGGCGGCGTCGTTGGACTCGGCGGTCTGCTTGTTGTCGCGGTCCCGCTGCGCCTGGGCCTTCTTCAGCTCGCCCCACACGAAGTAGATGGTGACGAGCAGCAGGGCGATGATGAACAAATTGCGGACGAGGTGACCGCCGGACGGGGCACCGCCCGCGGCGGCGGACTGTGGCACCGGTTTCGCGTCGGGAGCGGCACCCGGCGCGCGGCCGATCGCGGACGTGCCCTTGCCGCCCGCGGGTGCGAGAACCGCCCGGCTGCCCTTGCCGGATTGGAACTCTTCGATCGCGGCGAGCAGCGAGGCGGCATCCTTGAACGAGCCGTCGCCGTTTTCCACCGCCTTGCGGACGATGCCGTCGAGCGCCGGCTTGCAGCCGCAGATTTCCGATGGCGGCGGAGCGTCGTCCGTGCGTGCCCGGCCGGTGAGCAGTTCGTAAAGGATCACCCCGATCGCCCGGACGTCGTCCTTCGGCTTGATCACCGAGGCGTCACGGGTGCCGAAGCCGCCGATCTTGGGCGTCACGTCCGGCGTGAGCAGCACGCTCGCGCGCCGCAGGTTGCCGTGCACCACCTGGTTCTGGTGGGCGTAGACGATGCCCTTGGCGATGCCCTCCACGAGCGGCACGGCGGTCGCCGGATCGATCGCCTTGCCTTCCGACGAATGCGCCAGCGTCTTGCCATGCACATATTCCGATACCTGGTAGAGCATGCCGCCCGCGTCGCCGGAGTCGAACACGGTGATCAGGTTCGGGTGTTTGAGTTTCGCCATTTGTTTTGCGCCGGCCTCGATTCCGGCGCGGAACACCGGATCCTCGCTGCGTTCGACAGACCACACCGAGACCGCGACCTCGCGGTCGAGCGCGCGCTGGCGGGCCTTGAAGACGATCGGCTCCTCGCCCGAGTTCAGCGGTGCCTCGAAGTCGAGCTGGGGGATCAGGGCGGAAACGACGGCAAGGTCGGGAAATGGCGGCGGAGTATCTGGCATGGGGAGCGGAAATCCTGCGGGGGCCTGTCAACCGAGAGGGGCGTGATATACGAGCCACTCGGGGAGTTTGATCAGGGAATTGTAAAGCATGTGCAACGCGATGGTGGCGGCGAGCGATCCGGTGGCAGAATAAAGGAATGCACAGGAAACGCCGAAAATCCAGACGCTGGCGAGACCGTAGCCGTCGTAGAAGTGAAGAATGGTGAAGATTCCGGAAGAAAGCACCGCCCCGGCCAATAAACCCATCCGATTGCGGAATGATTGGAACAAAATGCCGCGGTAGAGGATTTCCTCCGAGAGCGGAGCGAGGATGCAGGCCGAGACCACCGCAAAAACCAGTCCCCACAAGCCGGCGTCGCCGGCGCTCAGGCCGCCGCCGGGTTCGCTGGCGCTGGACGCCCCGAGCGTCTGGCTGAGGACTTGGTCGATCAACATCAGCAGCGCCGTCCAGCCGAAGACCAGACCCGGCGCGAATCCGCGGTTCAGCCCCAGCGAGCGGACGATGTGCGAGGGCCGGCGGAACAACAGCGCCAGCGCGATGACCGTGGGCAGCACGCGAGCCGCGGAGTCGAGCAGGATGCCGGCCAGCGGCGGCAGGTCCGGCAGCGCGGTGATGCCGATTTCCAAGGTGGTGGTGAAACCGATCCACGCCAGAGTGGCGACGAGGAACACCACCAGTCCGAGCCTCATCGGCCATGCCGCGGCGTAGCCCGAGGGCCGGGCGCGAAAGGCGTGGAAGGTCCGGCGGAGGGTCATCGGCAGGAACAACAGGCCGGCAAGTCCGGTGAGCCATACGAAACCCCGCGCGCCGACCGCCCGGGCGCGGATCTGCTGGAGGTCGTCGGCGTAGGCCGGGTGCCACGGCTCGGCCGGTTTGCGGTCCAGCTCGGCCGATTCCACCCAGTGGGCCTCCCACCAGGTGCCGTCGTGTTTCCGGAGCCGCTTGGATGCCGTCTCGAACTGCCCGGGCGGCCGGCTGCCGAGCGTCTGGGTGAGTACCGGCGCCACTGGCAGCCCGTCGTCCACCGCCTGCAGGATCGTCCGCACTTCCAGGCCGGCCTCGCTCATCGCCTTGCCTTTCGCCAGTTTGTCGAGGGCCTCCATCGCATGGCGGCGCGCCAGCGCGGGTTCCTCCGCCCCGGCGATCCATTTCAACCACGCCGGGTCGCCGTGCATCGCGTCGGCCAACCGCAGGTCGCGGTCGATCTTCACCAACGCGATCTCCTCGGTGCCCGGCGCGTAGGTGTCCGAGCCGGAGAAATAGTGGTCCCACAGCCAGATCCCGAGCACGAAGGCGAGCAGCGCGATGAACGGCTCGGGGTAGTCCCGCCGCAGGATCGTCCGGTAGGGGTTGCGAGGGGACCCCAAGCTGGTGGGCTCGTAGGAAATGGCGCGGAAGTCTCCCGAATGAGTGAATTTTTTACAAGAAAATCTTAAATTTTTGAAAATTCGGACTTTCACAATTTCCAAACGGAATTTTCATTGGCGCGGATCGAGCTGCTGACGCAGGGTCGGCCCTTGAGATTGCGCGATGAATGACCCGACCATCCTGATTCTGGGCGGAACCTTTTTGCTGGCGCTGCTGGTGTTCGTGATTCCGGCGAGCCTGCATGCCGCGAAGGAGCGTTCGGAAACCGGAGGGTCGGAACCCGTGGCTCCGGACGCCGGCCTGCCGCCCTTGTTTCCCGGCATTCCGAGCGACTCCTGCGAAACACCCCGGGTGGAGCCGGCTCCCACGCCGCCTCCGCTTCCCGCGGGCACGATTCCGCTCTGGCCCTACCGCCGCTTCGACATGCTTGGGATGGCGTGCGTCTTCGGGTTCTTCGCACTTCTGGTGCTTGTCTCGGCGGCGACGGCTTCGAAGGCCGGGCTCCGGATCGATGCGGGCACGCTGCTGGTGAACATCGCGTTCCAGTTCGTTCTCGCCGGCGTGGTGAGTGCGGTCATGTTCTGGAGGATCCGCCCCGCCGAGTGGCTCGGCCTGCGCTGGCGCCAATGGCCGTGGGTGTTTCTCATCGCGCCGGCCACGGTGGTCGTGATGTGGATGGTCTTCGGCGGACTCCACGCGTCCGGATACGTGAAATGGATGGAGTCGCTGGGCAGCGAGACGGTGCAGGAAACGGTGAAGCTGCTGCAGGAGTCCAAGGACCCGCTGGTGATCGGGCTGATGGCCGCCACCGCGGTGTTTGTGGCGCCGGTCTGCGAGGAGGTGGTGTTCCGCGGTTATTTCTATCCGGTGGCGAAACGATTCGCCGGCGCGTGGCCCGCGGCGTTGTGTTCGGCGATGGTTTTCGCCGCTGCGCACGGCAATCTGACCGCCCTGCTGCCCTTGTTCCTGTTCGGCCTGGCTCTCGTGTTCATCTACGAGAAAACCGGCTCCCTGTGGGCGCCCGTCGCCGTGCATTTCTGCTTCAACGGCGCGACCGTCGTCGCCCAGCTCGCCGTGCGTTATCTCGACATTCCGGTCGAACAACTGTCCCGATGAAGCTCCGCGACATCGGCGAGGACGAGTTGATCGGGCGCATCGTCGCGCTGGCCCCGCGCGATCCCGCACCGGGCGCGGGTCCCGGCGACGACTGCGCGGTGGTGGACGCGGGGACGGACCGTCTTCTACTTTTGAAAACCGACGCGCTCGTCGAGCACGTGCATTTCCTCCCGGATGCGGATCCGCAGGCGGTGGGCTGGAAAGCCGCCGCCCGCGTGGTGTCCGATTTCGCCGCGATGGGTGGGCGGCCGGAACGCTTCCTGATCACCCTCGCGCTTCCCGCGGACACCCAGGTCGCATGGGTCGAGGCGCTCTATCAGGGCATCGGCCGCTGTCTCACGGAGTTCGGCGCACTGCTCGCCGGCGGCGAGACGTCCAGCGTGCCGGACGGCTCGGCGATGGTGATCTCGGTAGCCGCCACCGGATCGGTCGACCGCAATGGCATCGTGCGGCGCTCCGGCGCGAAAGCGGGCGACGTGTTGTTCGTCACGGGTCTGTTAGGCGGATCTCTCCGTGGCAGGCATCTCGCTTTCACGCCGCGTGTCCGCGAGGCGGAGTGGCTCGCGGCGCATTTCCAACCCACGGCGATGATGGATCTGTCCGATGGTGTGGCGAAGGACCTGCCGCGCATGGCGGCGGCCTCGGGCTGCGGATACGAGCTCAACCGCGATGCGATCCCTGTTTCCGAAGGCTGCTCGGTGGACGAAGCGCTCGGAGACGGCGAGGATTTCGAACTGCTGTTCGCGATCGCCCCGTCACAGGTCGCCAACCTTGAGAACGCGTGGCGCGCCGAGTTTCCCGAAGTCCGGCTCACCATGATCGGCCGGATGATGGATGAGGGAACGGGTATGTCGCTCGTGGGTGGTTGGGATCACTTCGGGGCCTGAGCCTGACGAAACGCCTGCGTCCCCGGTTCCCACTTCAGGCCCCAGTCGCGCATCGCCTCAAGCACGGGTCTCAACGCGCGCCCTTTGGCGGTCAGCCGATACGCGGGATGGCGGCTGCCGTCCGCCGCGGTCGTGATTTCGATCACTCCGTGTTCGGTCAGGCGTTTCAACCGGTCCGCGAGAATGTTTGTCGGAATGCCTTCGGGCGCCGCGGTGAAATCCTTGAACCGCTCGGCACCGAACATCAGATCGCGAACAAGCAGCAACGACCAACGGTCGCCGAACAGGTCGAGACCGCAGGCGACCGGACACGGCGAGCGACGCGCCGGCGCGGGATCGGTTTTCTTCTTGGGCATGGATGAGAATCGCCTTCGGATATTTTGCTTGCAAGTCGCAAGTAACAAGCTTGCATTTCGCAAGCATGAACGAAGATTCTTCGCCTTCACCGGTGCTTGCCCCTCCCGGCGCGGGTCTGCCTGCTCCCGAGTTGTTCTTCGCCAGGCTTTTGTTCGGCTGCTTCCGTAGGTCGCAGGACCGATCCGCGGTGGCTCGATTGTTGGGCGAAGAAAGGGACCGGGTCCTCGCCCTCGTCCGGCCCTTGCCGCCGGAAACCGCGGCGCGCCGCGTGCTCATCGACCGTCTCCGCGGCATGGAGGACAGCAGCCGGTTCTGGTCGCCATGGATGACCGTGGAGCACCTGCGGATCGTCAACGGTGCGGTCGCTGCGACGATGGCGGCTCTGTTGAAAGGCGATGTTCCCGCTCGCAAGGCGAGCACCGCCGACGTGAAACCCGGCGCCTGCCTCGGGGCGGACTGCGTGGATGGCTTCGAAGAGAGCTGTCGTGCGATCGAGCGGGTGGTTGCATCCGCATCCGACCTGCGGACGCGTGCGAAATTCGCCCATCCGTGGTTCGGTCCGCTGGACGCCGCCGGCTGGCATGCGATGGCGGCGTTCCACATGCGTCTCCATCGCAAACAGATCGAGGCGATTCTACGGAGCTAGCGGGAGATTCCGGATTGTCCGCGCGGCACATCGTTTGCTAGAAACGCTGCGATGAATGTGAAACCGGACCCGCAGCGAACGATTCGCGAACTGAAGGAACTCCGCAGCCTCACCGGCGATGACGATGGCGCGCAGCGGATTGCTTTCACGGATGTCTGGGCCACGGCGAGGAAGTGGTATCGCGGCCTCACCGAGGGGCTGCCCGTCGAGGTGACCACCGATGCCGCCGGCAATGTCTGGACCACCCTGCATGGCGAGTCGCCGCGCGCGCTGCTGATCGGCGGGCACATCGACTCGGTGCCCAACGGCGGCTGGCTCGACGGCTGCCTGAACGTGCTCGCCGGCCTCGAGGTGCTGCGACGCATCGCCTCGCAATACGACGGCAAGCCGCCGGTCACCGTGCGCGTGGTCGATTGGGCGGACGAGGAGGGCGCGCGCTTCGGCAAGAGCTTGTTCGGTTCGTCCGCCTGCTCGGGAAATCTCGACATGGAGGAGGCGCGTGGACTCGTCGACAAGGACGGCATCGCCCTTCCGGACGCCATCGCGGAACACGGCATCGAGTTTGACCGGGTGCTCGATTCCGGCACCGAGCTCAAGAACGCCGCCGCATATCTCGAACTCCACATCGAGCAGGGCCCCGTGTTGCTCGATCTCGACCTGCCGCTCGGCGCGGTGCTCGGCACTTTCGGCGTGGAACGTCATGCCATCACTTTTCGTGGGCAAGCGGCGCACTCGGGCAGCACGCCGATGGACCGCCGCCGCGACGCGTTCCTCGCCGCCGCCCGGATGTCGCCGGAGATCTATCAGATCGCGGCCCGCAGCAAGGGCGGCGTCTGCACGATCGGCTCGTGCACCACGAAACCGGGCATCGTCACCAGCGTCGTCGAGGAATGCCGCATCACGCTCGACCAACGCCATCTCGATGGGGACGCGCTCGCCCGGATGTATGCCGAGGCGCGCGAGGCGTCCGAACGGTTCGCAAGGGAAGGAAATGTCGAGGTCTCCTGGGAGAGACTGTGGCACATTCCGCCGCGGCCTTTCGACCCGGAACTCATCGATCTCTGCGACGAAGCGATCCGTGAAACCTGCGGCACCTCACATCGGCTGCCGTCCGGCCCGCTGCACGACGCCGCCGAGGTGGCCGCTGCCGGAGTGCCGACGGTGATGATGTTCGTCCAAAGCCTGCACGGGATTTCCCACAACAAAATCGAGGACACGAAGGAGGAACACATCGCACAATCGGTCGTCGCCCTCGACAAGCTGGCGGACAAGGCGATCGGGTGGATTTTGAAACAGGCGGCTCGTTCGTGATACCGGGAGATCCCGCATGCAACCGGACGAAGAAAAAAACCCGCGCCATCTAACGGAAGGAAAGACCTCCTGGCAGGGAGGGATCTATCCGAAGGAGGATGTCGAGGGCACCGACATGTTCCGGCCCTTCTTCCGCCGCAAGCGGACCTGGCTCGTCATCGCCGGAATCGCGCTGCTCGTCCTGCTGGTCTTCGGCTACCGTCCCGACGCACCCGCGGACCTCGGCCTCGACTCCGCCAAGGTGGGCATCGGCCTCGGCATCTTCGCCTGCATCGCGTTCCTCTGGCTCACCGAGGCGCTGCCGCTGGCCGCGACCGCATTGCTCGTGCCGTTGCTTGCCGCCACCACCGGGTTGATGGATCTCAAATCCGCGCTCGCCGGTTTCGCCCATCCGCTCATCTTCCTGTTTTTCGGCGGCTTCGCGCTGGCCTCCGCGATGGCCTATCAGGGGCTCGACCTGTGGATCGCCCGCACCGTCGTGCGCCTCGGCAAGGGCTCCTTCCTGCGGGTGTCCCTGCTGCTCTTCATCGCGACGGCCTTCCTCTCGATGTGGATGAGCAACACCGCCACCACCGCGATGATGATGCCGCTGGTGCTCGGCATCCTCGGCCGCGCCGGCGCGGGCAAGGGGAGGAGCGCTGAGTTTCTATTGTTAGGCGTGGCCTACGCGGCGAGCGTGGGCGGCATCGGCACGCTCGTCGGCAGCCCGCCGAACGCGATCGCCGCGCAGAAACTCGGGATCGGCTTCGCGGCGTGGATGCGCTTCGGCATCCCGGCGGTGCTCGTCCTGCTGCCGCTCATGGGAATCGTGCTGTGGTTGGTCTGCCGACCGGAACTCAAACGCATCGCTTCCATCGACGGCGAACCCTTCGTCTTCAACTGGCACCGCCGCATGACGCTCGCCATCTTCGCCACCACCGCGCTGTGCTGGATCTTCGGTGCGAAACTCGGCGCCTGGCTCGGCATCGGCGACGCCATCGACACCGTCGTCGCCCTCTTCGCCGTGCTGGCGTTGCTCTATTTCCGCGTCCTGCGCTGGCGCGATGTCGACCGCGGCACCGACTGGGGCGTGCTGCTCCTCTTCGGCGGCGGCATCACGCTGAGCAACGTGCTCGGCACCAGCGGCACCAGCATGTTTCTCGCCCACCGTTTCGTTTCGCTGGTCGGCGATTGGCCGGCCTTTCTCGTGGTCGCCGCGGTGATCGCCTTCGTCATCTTCCTCACCGAGCTTTCCAGCAACACGGCCACCGCCGCGCTGATGGTGCCGATCTTCGCTTCCGTGGCGGTCGAACTCGACATGATGCCGGCGAAACTCGTCGTCCCGCTCGCGCTCGCGGCCTCCTGCGCGTTCATGCTGCCGGTCGCCACGCCGCCCAACGCGATCGTATTCGGCACCGGCATGGTCCCTCAGCGCCGCATGATGCGCGTCGGCCTCGTCCTCAACCTCAGCTTCATCGCCGTGCTCACGCTGCTGGCGATGATGCTGTAGGCGCGGTCGTGAGACCGCGAAATTACAATCCCGCCAGGATCCCGGTGAACGTTGCGCTCGGACGCATCGCGGTGTCGGTCTTGGCGTCCTCGGGCATGAAGTAGCCGCCGATGTCGACGGGTTTGCCCTGCACGGCGAGCAGTTCCTTGACGATGGCTTCCTCGTTGGCGGCGAGTTTCTCCGCGACGGGCGCGAACTTCGCCTGGAGCGCGGCGTCGTCGGTCTGCGCGGCGAGTGCCTCGGCCCAGTAGAAGGCGAGGTAGAAATGCGAACCGCGGTTGTCGATGGTGCCGAGTTTGCGGCCGGGCGAGCGGTCGAACTCGAGGAATTTGCCGGTGGCGGCGTCGAGCGTGTCGGCGAGCACCTTGGCGGACGGCAGGCTGGCGACCCCGGCGAGGTGCTCGAACGAGGCGGCGAGCGCGAAGAACTCGCCGAGCGAATCCCAGCGCAGGTAGTCCTCCTCGACGAACTGCTCGACGTGTTTCGGCGCCGAACCACCGGCTCCGGTTTCGAACAAACCGCCGCCGTTCATGAGCGGGACGATCGAAAGCATTTTGGCGGAGGTGCCGACCTCGAGGATCGGGAACAAGTCGGTTAGATAATCCCGCAGCACGTTGCCGGTGACGGAGATGGTGTCCTCGCCCTTGACGATGCGTTCGAGCGAGAACGTGCAGGCCTCGGCCGGGGCGAGGATGCGGATGTCGAGGCCGTCGGTGTCGTGGTCACAAAGATAGGTTCCCACCTTCGAGATCAGGTTGGCGTCGTGGGCGCGGTTTTCATCGAGCCAGAACACGGCGGGAACGCCGGTGGCGCGGGCGCGGTTCACGGCGAGCTTCACCCAGTCCTGGATCGGCGCGTCCTTGGTCTGGCAGGCGCGCCAGATGTCGCCGGCCTCCACCTTGTGCTCGAT
Source organism: Akkermansiaceae bacterium (assembly GCA_024233135.1). Taxonomy (GTDB): domain Bacteria; phylum Verrucomicrobiota; class Verrucomicrobiia; order Verrucomicrobiales; family Akkermansiaceae; genus Luteolibacter. The sequence goes on from JACKPZ010000005.1 coordinate 87,243, forward strand.
GAGCGTGTTTCCGGCCGCATCCACCACGCGCACGCTGCCGTCGGCGGGGATTTCGAAGGTCTTGTTGTGCGAACCGTATTCCTCGGCCGCCTGCGCCATCAGGCCGACGTTCGGCACCGAGCCCATCGTCGCGGGATCGAGCGCGCCGTTGGCCTTGCAGAAATCGATCACCGCCTGATAGACCCCGGCGTAGCAGCCGTCCGGAATCACCGCGCGGGTGTCGGCGGTCTTGCCTTCGGTGTTCCACATCTTGCCGCCGGCGCGGATCATCGCGGGCATCGAGGCGTCGACGATGACGTCCGAGGGCACGTGCAGGTTGGTGATGCCCTTGTCCGAGTTGACCATCGCGAGGGCCGGGCCTTTCTGATAGGCCGCCCGGATGTCGGCCTCGATCTCCGCCTTCTTGTCGGCGGGCAGCGACTGGATCTTGGCGACGAGATCGCCGAAGCCGTTTTTGAAATCGACACCGAGTTCCTTGAGAGTCTCCCCGTGTTTCGCCACGAGGTCCTTGAAGAACACGGACACCGCGTGGCCGAAGATGATGGGGTCGGAAACCTTCATCATCGTCGCCTTCATGTGCAGCGAGAAGAGCACATCCTCCTCCTTCGCCTTGGCGATCTGGCCGGCGAGGAAACCGGTGAGCGCGCTCTTGCTCATGAAGGTGGCGTCGATGATCTCGCCGGCCTTGAGCGGAAACGCCGCCTTCAGCTCGGTGACCGCGCCGTCCGCCGCCACGTGCTCGATGCGCACCTCGGTGGCCTCCTCGACGACCACGGATTTTTCGTTCGAGTAGAAATCCCCCTCGCCGCCCATGGTGCCGACGGTGGTCTTCGAATCCGCCGTCCACGCGCCCATCGAGTGCGGGTGTTTCTTCGCGTAGTCCTTCACCGCCTTCGGCGCGCGGCGGTCCGAGTTGCCCTCGCGCAGCACCGGGTTCACGGCGGAGCCCTTCACCTTGTCGTAACGGGCGCGGACATCCTTCTCCGCATCCGTCGCCGGGTTTTCCGGATAGTCCGGCAGCGCGTAGCCCTTCGCCTGCAGCTCGGCGATCGCCGCCTTGAGCTGCGGCACCGAGGCCGAGATGTTCGGCAGCTTGATGATGTTGGCGTCCGGCTGGAGCGTCAGCGCGCCGAGCTCGGCGAGATCGTCCGGCATCCGCTTGTCCGCCGGCAGCACATCCGGAAACTGCGAGACGATGCGCGCCGCCAGCGAGATGTCGCGCGTTTCCACCGCAATGCCCGCCGGTTTCGTGAACGCCTGCACGATCGGCAGCAGCGAGCGGGTGGCGAGGGCGGGGGCTTCGTCGGTGATGGTGTAGAGGATGGTGGGAACCTGGGACATGATCGAATCTTCGTTGGCTGGCAGCGGTGTAGGCCAGCGGGCCGACGGGGGGAAGTTTCAAGTTCGCCGTGGTCGGAAATGGCCCGCCGGCGGAAAATCAGCGGGCGATCAGGTGCACCTTCGGCGCCTTGATCACCGCGGTGGTGCGGCTGCCGGGCTGGAGCTGGAGTTCCTCGCAGCCCTGGGCGGTGAGCAGGGAGCTGAGCGGGAAGCCGCAGTCGAGATCGACGCGGACGAGGGGGCCCTCGCGGGCGAGGTCGAGGACGATGGCGGGCAGGCGGTTGCGCGGGCTGGCGGGGCGCTCGCCGGGAGACTCGAGGATGACGTCCTCGGCGCGGATGCAGACGAAGACGTCGCGGGTGTCCTCGGGCAGGCCGATGGTGAGGACCTGGAGGGCGACGCCATCGACCTCGACGACGGCAAGGCCGTTCGTGCGCGCGAGGATGGTGCCGGGGCGCACGGTTTCCACGGAGAGGACGTCGGCGACGTGGGCGCCGGAGGGTTTCGAAAACACCTCGTTCACCGGCCCCTGCTGGACGGTGCGGCCTTGGTACATGACGACGAGTTCGTCGCCCAGCGAGGTGGCCTCCTGGCGGTCGTGGGTGACGACGATGGCGGGGATGCCGGTGGCCTTGATCCAGCGGCGGAGTTCGCGGCGGAGGCGGAGGCGCGTCGGCATGTCGAGGGCGGACAGCGGCTCGTCGAGCAGCAGGAGGCGCGGCTCGGGGGCGAGGGCGCGGGCGAGGGCGACCCGCTGGCGCTGGCCGCCGGAGAGCTCGGCAGGCCGGCGTTTTTCGAAACCCATGAGCGCGAGTTGATCAAGCAGCTCGGCCACGCGCTTGTCGCGCGCGGCGTCATCGGCGCGGAACAATCCGAAGCCGATGTTTTCCGCGACGGTGAGATGGGGAAACAAGGCATACTCCTGCGGCACGAGGCCGATCCGGCGCTGCCGGGCGGGCACGGAGATCTGCTCCTCGCTGTCGTGCCAGACGGTGCCGTCAAACTCGATGCGGCCGATGTCCGGGCGATCGAGCCCGGCGATGCAGCGCAGCACGGTGGACTTGCCCACGCCGGACGGGCCGAAGAGCACGGTGATGGCCGCATCGCGCCGCGGCGCGTGAAACATGACCTCGATGGGAAGTTCCCCGGGAAACTTCCGCTCGAATCCGGCATGGAGTCCTTCGATCATGAGCGGCGGCGGGAGAGCCGCTCGCTGGCGGCGACGGCGAGGAAGGCGATGGACGCGGAGATGCCGGCGAAGGTCCACGCCTTGTCGTCCTGTCCGAGTTGCACGAGGTTGTAGATGGCGACGGAGAGGGTGGTCGTTTCACCGGGGATGTTGCCGGCGATCATCACGGTGGCTCCGAACTCGCCGAGCGCGCGGGCAAAGGCGAGCAGGACGCCGGCCCACACACCGCGGCGGGCGAGCGGCAGGGTGACGCTGAAAAACACACGGCTTTCCCCGGCGCCGAGCGTGCGCGCTTGTTGTTCGAGCTGCCCATCAACCTCCTCGAAGGCGGTGCGCGCCGTCCTTACGAGCAAGGGCAGCGACATCACCGCGAGCGCGATCACCACCGCCTTCCATGTGAAGACGATCTCGATTTCCTGCGTCTCCCACAGCCACTTGCCGACGGGACCCTTGCGGCCGAGGAGGCGGAGGAGCAGGAGGCCGGTCACCACCGGCGGCAGCACCAGCGGCAGGCTCACCAGGGTTTCCAACAAGGTCTTTCCGGGCCATCGACCGCGGGCGAGCAGCCACGCGAGGAGGATGCCCGGCGGCAGCACCAGCAGCGTCGCGAGCAAGGCCATGCCCGCGGTGAATCCGACGATCTGCCAGTCCTCGCCCGTCATGGTTTCTCCAGCAGGGTGAATCCGTGTTTGCGAAACACCTCGGCCGCTTCGGCGCCGCCGAGGGTTGTTAGGAAACGCGCCGCCGCCTCATGCGAGTGACCGCCTTTCACCAATGCCGCCGGATACGTGATCCGCGGCCCGTCCTCCGCCTGGAGCGCGAAGGCCACCTTCACCTTGCGCGATGACGAGGCGTCGGTCTGATAGACGATGGCGGCGTCCGCGTTTCCCTGCGCGGCGGCGGCGAGCGCGGCGCGCACATGCTCGGTGGGGACGATCTTGCGGCGGAGTTTCTCCCAAAGCCCGAGTTTCTCAAGGTGCTGGCGAGCGTAAACGCCGACCGGCACCGCCTGCGGGTTGCCTGTCGCGATCCGGCGGATGCGAGCGGTCGCCAGATCCGAGGGTTTCGTGAGCGACGGTCCGTCGGTGGCGGTCACCACCACCAGCGTGTTGCCGAGCAGGGAACGGCGGGACTTGGGATCGATGAGTTGTTTCTTTTCCAACAGGTCCATCTGCGCCTCGTCGGCGGAAACGAACAAGTCGGCCGGTGCGCCGGCGTCGATCTGCCGGGCGAGCGTGCTCGATCCGGCGAAATTGAAGCGCGGCTTGTCGCCGGTGCGTTTTTCGTGCGCCCCGCCGATCTCGCGCAACGCGTCACCGAGGCTCGCCGCGGCGAACACGGTGAACGTCTCGGCCGCGGCACGAGGTGCCGGAGACGCGAGCAAAATGCAAGCGGCGCACAGGGGGAACAGACGCATGACGGGAAGGGAAAGCGGTCGGCGAAACGCCAGGGGGAGCGCAAAACCCACCGACCGGAAACGATTTCAATGCGGATTTCCGCCGGACGGAAAGGACAAACCGGCGGGAAATCGCAGAGCGCCAGCCCGCCTCAGTGGATCGCCACCGAGGTTCCGAGCGCCGCTTCGTAGGCCTGGTGCAGCCGGAATGTCTGCTGCGCGGCGAATTTCTGGCCGATCTGCGCCATCAGATACAGCGCCAGCCCGGCCGCCAGCGAGACGCCGAAAACCCACAGCCCCCAGGGCGTCATGCCGAGTTTCCGCTGGCAGAATCCGAGGATGCTCGAAAACAGGGCGAGCGACCCGGTGATCAACCCGGCATAGAGATAGAAAGACCAGAAACTCGCGTTCGGCCCGTAGATGCCGTGCACCACCGTGCGCCCGTCGGTGGACGGCTCCAGACTCAGGTTCAGCCGCGGCGACCAGAATTTCCTCTCCTCCAACGGGATCCGCACGCAGATGAAATCCGGGAAGGTTTTCACCTCGAAGCGTGTGCCGCTCTCCGCGACGTGCGCGAGGATTCGTTCGCGGACCGAGTCCGGATCGAGTTCCAGGGTCTGGCTGAAGCGCGGGCGGACGAGGAAACTGCTCATGCGGTCTTCCAGTCCAGCCGCCTCCGCGCCCCGCGTCAATCCGCCAGTCTCTGGCTTTTCCAGTCATCGCCAATGCGACGGTGGCGGAGAATGGAAACACGGTGACACCATGAGCGCCCCCCCCATGATCCATCCGTTGACAAAAGATCCATGCGGCCGCACCGATGTTTTGCTAACAAAATGCGGGGTGGGGGCGGTGGCCGGTTGGTAGGCGAGGAACCGTGCTGGCGTGGGTGGGGCCGGCTCGGTGCCATTGGCTGGAGTTGGGGAAACCCGCGTCCGCCATGTCCCCGGCGGGCGGGGACACGCGATCGCGTATACGTGAAATCCTTGGATCGAGCCGGCCCTCCTGATATTTCAGATTCGTGATGTTTCCCCCCCCAAAGTTCAACCCCATCATCGCGGGTCCGATGTCGTTCTTCGGAGTGATCGGTTTGGTGACCCTGCACTTCCGCTACGTTCTGAAAGCCGAAGCGACGCCGGAATGGGCGATCGCAGGCATCGTCGTGGGCATTGGATTCTTCTTCATGGTCCTGATGCTGCACGAAGCCGCCGATGCCTTGGGAACACCAGGAACAAAAAGTGGGAAGCGCTGGATGCCGACACGCCAGCGGAACCACCCCGCGTTGTTCGATTTCTCGACCGACTCGTTCGGCACGGAACGCATCGACCACAGTTTCCATGACGAACGCCGCGCCCGTCTCGGCCTCGGTTCCCACCGCGGCTCCGAGAACCGCTTCCGCTGAGCGCCGCCGCCTCAGCCGTTCAGCTTGGCGAGGCTCTTCGGCAGGAACACACCGTTCTTGCGGATGACCTTGCCGTCGAAGCGGATCTCGCCGCCGCCGTAGTCCTTGCGCTGGATGTTGACCATGTCCCAGTGGACTTGCGAGCGGTTGCCGTTGTCGGCCTCCTCATACGCCTGGCCGGGTGTGAAGTGGAAGGATCCGGCGATTTTCTCGTCGAAAAGGATGTCGCGCATCGGCTCGCGGATCTCCGGGTTGAATCCCAACGCGAACTCGCCGATGTAACGCGCGCCGGCGTCGCTGTCGAGAATGCGGTTGAGAGCCTTGGTCTTCGCGCCGGCTTCGGCTTTCACGATCCTGCCTTTTTCAAACTCGAGGCGGATGCCGTCGAACGGGATGCCCTGATAGATCGTCGGCGCGTTGTAGGTGATGACGCCCTCGACGGAGTCCTTCACCGGCGCGGTGAAGACCTCGCCGTCCGGGATGTTGTAGTTGCCGCCGCAGACGATGGCGGGGATGTCCTTGATCGAAAAACGCAGATCGGTGCCGGGACCGCTGATCTCCACCTTGTCGGTGGCGTCCATCAGTTTCTTGAGCGCCTTCATCGCGGGAAGCAGAGACTTGTAGTCGAGCAGGCAGACGCGGAAGTAGAAATCTTCGAACGCCTCGGTGCTCATGCCCGCCTGCTGGGCCATCGACGGGGACGGCCAGCGCAGCACACACCAGCGCGTGCGCTTCACCCGGTGGTCGAGCACCGGGCGCATGTGTTTCATGGCGAGTTTCATTTTTTCCGCCGGCACGTCGGACGACTCCATGATGTTCTCGCTGCCGCGGATGGCGATGTAGGCGTCCATGTCGCGCATCTCGGCGAGCAGGTGCTTGGTGATGATGCCGTACTGGGTGTCGTCCGCACCCCGGAGCATCTCGCGGTTCAACCGTCCGCTTTGCAGGCGCAGCACCGGATGGGCCCCTTTGGCGCGCGCCTCGCGGATCAACGCGAGGCCGATCGATTCCGGAACGTCGTAGAGATCGAGCAGGACCTTGTCGCCCTTCTGGATGGCGGTGGAGTAGCGGACCAACTGGCGTGCGAGCGAATCGATGCGGGCGTCATGCATGGCGCTAGCTGATAGCTGGCGCGTCCCTGCCTTCCAAGCGCCAAGTGGCGGCGCGCCGTCCGCGGAAAAAAGAAAGCGGCCCGATCGATATCCTCCCCGGGAAAAACCCAAAAACCCAAAGGGAAGCTCAATCGGGCCGCTTCGTCTTGCGACGCGCGGAAGCAATCACCGGACGGCCCCGCGGTCAAGAGGAAGAATGGAGTTTTTTCAGAAATTGTTCCAATCGTCCAGCCGGCCAAAAACCGGCTGGTTTCCGGATCGATTCACCACACGCCCGCGGCGCCGAGTTGCTTGGTGGCGGCTTCCGCCCAGCCGCGGTTCGCGGCGGGGGATGCGGGCGAGGGATGGAGCACGCGGCAGACCTTCGCCCTGCTGCCGGCGGCGGCCGCGGCGCTCTGGAGTTTCGCCTCCGCGTAGGCGCCGACCCCGACGAGAAACTCCGGTTTCAAGGTGGCGACCGCCGTGGTGAGATGGCGTTCGCAGGCTTCCTCCACGGGGGCCATTTCCGCGGTGCCGATCTTGTCCGGCGTGATGTTCGCGCCGGTGGCGCTCATCCAGACGAGCGGGCAGTAGTTGAGCACAAGGTGGTCCGCGAAGAATGCATCGGCCGTGCCGAACCGCTCCGCGAAGAGCCCCCAGAGTCGGCGGCCGCTCACTTCGGAGCGTGTGCAGGCGAACCCCTCGACCGGGCGTTTCGGATGCTCGTCCGACGGTTTGGAAACCGTTTCCTCGATGCCCATCCAATCGCGGACGGCCGCGACCTCGCCGAAGGGCACGCCGGTCTGCGCCATGCCGAAGGGCCCCGGGTTCATGCCGAGGAACAGCACGCGTTTCCTGCCGCGGCCGAAGCGATCGAGGTAGCGGACATGCGGTTCCCATGCGTAGTCGAGCGGGTGATAGACCGCGGCGACGGGTTCGCGGAATCGCAGGCCGCGCAGCGCGTCGGCCAGCTCGCGCGCGGCGGCGACAAGGGGCGGGGCGGATTTCATGAACGGACCTTCCAGGCGATGAGCAGGGCGAGCAGCGCCAGCGGCAGATAGAGCAAGGTGAAGAGGAACAACTTCCTCGCCGCGGGTCGGGTGCCTTGTTTTGCGAAACGCATGCCCAGCGCGGTCATCACAAAGGCCAGCAGCGGCCCGGCGACAGCCCACACGATGTTGGCGAAGCCGAGCGCGAACGGAATCCACGACACCAGCGCCAGCACGAACGAAAACACCGAGCACAGGATGCCGCTCTTGCGTCCGCTGACGTCGCCGTTGGACCACATCTTGTAGCCGACGGACTCGTATTCCTCGCGGCACAACCAGTTGATCGCCACGAAATGTGGAAGCTGCCAGAGAAACAACAACGCGAACAAAAACCCGGACTCCCAACACAGCGGTTGCCCTCCCGCGCCGACCCAGCCGATGACCGGAGGCACCGCGCCGGGGATCGCGCCGACCAGCGTGTTCGTGCTGCTCACCCGTTTCATCGGCGTGTAAACGAACACGTAGATCGCGATGGTGGCCGCCGCGAGATAGGCCGCCACATTTCCCACCTGCACCGCGAGGTGGATGATGCCGATGGCCGAGAGCACCCAGCCGACGCCGAAGGCCGCCAGCGGGTCCATCCGCCGCGAGGGCAGGGGACGGTCCGCCGTGCGCTTCATCCGCGCGTCGAGATCCACCTCCATGAGCTGGTTGAACGCCGAAGAACCGAAGGCCGCCGCGGCGGTGCCGAGCAAGGTGTGAATCAGCTTCATCCAGTCGATGCCCGTCTCCCGCGAGGCGAGCAGGAATCCGAAAAACGTGGTGATGAGGACGAAAAAATTGAGCCGCACCTTCATCAGGACCGCGAGATCCTGCCGCAGTCCGGGCGGACGCTCCGCCACCTCTTCGTTCGCGATCGGCTCGCTGTTTGCTTCGTTTTCCTCCATGGGGACGCGGCGATGATGGACCGGATCCGCGGATTTCCAATCATTTCCCTCGCTGGACACGATGGCGATCTTGTGCAAGTGAATCGTTTGTCCGATCCCTTCCCGACGTCTCCCCCCAGGTCCGGCGTCCGGGCCATCCCCCCTACGCGACATGATGCACTTCCCTACCAGTGCGGCCTGTAGCGGCGCCCTCCAACGGGCGTTGCGCTGCTTCCCGCTCGTTTTGCTGGCGGTGGGCATGCTGAAGCCGCTCGTTCCGGCGGACGAGTTGATCCACCAAATCCGGATCCTGCCGCTCGGCGATTCGATCACCCGGGGAAACAACGACATCAACTATCCGAACGGCGACATCCCCGGCGGCTACCGGAAGTCGCTCGGCGTGTCGCTCGCCTCCATCGGCCCGGTGTGTGAGTTCGTCGGCTCGCGTTCCGACAACGCCGCGCCGGACATGGATGCGGACCACGAAGGTCATCCCGGTTTCCGCACCGACGAAATTCTCGCCCTCACGCCCGCCGCGATCTCCGGGCTGCAGCCCCGGGCCGTGTTGCTCATGGCGGGCACCAACGACATCCTCCAGCGCGTCCCGGTGCCGACGGCCGTTGCGAATCTCGATTCGTTGATCGTAACAATCACCCATGCGGATCCGGACATCCGTTTGTTCGTCGCGACGATCCTTCCGATCACGCAGAAATGGCCGCCCTTCGGGGCGAGCGTGCCGGCGGCGACCCTCAATGCCGATGCGAACACCTACAACACGCAGGTGCGCGCCCTCGTGGCGCAACATGCGAACGCCGGACGCAAGGTCACTCTGGTCGATATCAACGCCGACATCGTTCTCACCGATCCGCAGAATCCCGCGAACAACGTGTTCCAGCCGGGCGACGGCATCCACCCGGGTCAGGCGGGCTATGACCAGCTCGGGTCGCTGTGGTTCCAAGCTCTCGCGGCCTCGGATGTGTTCGCGGCGGATCTTCCGGCGGCCGGCGCTCCGGCGGCACCCACCGGATTGGCCGCGGCCGTCGTTTCTCCCTCGCGGATCAACCTCACGTGGACGGACGAAGCGGTGGACGAGGACGAATACGAAATCTGGTCGCGCGTGCCGCCCGTGGGATTGTGGGAAATGCTCGGCGAGGTGTCTGCCGATGCCACCGGCCGGGCGGTCACCGGACTGAAAACCGGCAGCGGGACCTATGCCTTCGCCGTGCGCGCCCGCAACACGCTGGGATTCTCCGCTTGGTCGGACATCGTCGAGACGACGCCGTCCGACGTCGCTCACCTGAAATCGGCGAGCGCTTCCTCGACGCTCAGCACCGAGACCCCTCCGGAGAACGCCAACGACGGTGCCGACCATACCCATTGGGTCTCGGAGGACGGGGTCACGGACCCCTCGGCGAATTGGACGGTGGATCTCGGCGATCCCCACCACATCCAGGAGTTCCGGCTCATCGCCCGGCAGGATTCCGATGTTCCCGAGCACCGCCGTGAGTTCGAGGTGAGGGCTTCGAACGACCCGGGGTTTTCAACCTACGAGGTAATTGGTGCCCAAGGCTCCAGTCCGTTGGCCCATGCGTCCGTCTATCAGGTGGAGGTTTCCGACGAGGTGCCCTACCGCTATATCCGCGTCGCCAAAACCGAGGAACAGGGGATGTCCATGGCGCTCGTCGAGGTCATGGGCGTCGATCAGGTGGCCGCCCCCCAGCCACCCGCCGGGCTTGTCGCGACGGCGGTTGATTCCGGCCACGTCTGCCTCGAATGGCAGGTGGTCTCGGACAACGAAAGCGGCTTCTTGATCGAGCGCCGCGTGACCGGTGGCACCTTCGGTGAAATCGCCATGATCGCCGCCGAATCCACGTCCTTCAGCGACCACGGCCTCGATCCGGAAGCGGACTACGAATACCGCGTCAGCGCCGTCAATGAAGCCGGGCCTTCGACTCCCGCCCCGGTGGCCGCCGTGACCACCGGTGACACCGCCGCGTACGACCAGTGGTCGCAGTCCCATCCGGTCTTCGCGGCGCTTCCCGCGGGCGAGCGCGAGCCGCTTGCGGATGCCAACGGCGACGGAGTTCCGAATCTCATTTGTTACGCGCTGGCGAGCGATCCGATGGCGCAACCCGCCGGACTTCCCGCCATGGCCGGCGGACCCGCGGCGGGCGGTGTCGTCTTCCGTTTCCGACGCAACCAGATCGCGCCGGATCTGATCTATCAGGTCCTGCGTTGCGACGATCCAAGCGGCGGGTGGGACGCGGTCGATCTCGTTTCCGCCACCGTGGAGGAGATTCCGGGGGAGTCCGGAGTCGAAATGGTTTCCCTGCCGGTCCCCACCACGGACCACCGGATGTTCTACCGCCTGCGGATCACCCGCGTTCCCGACTGAAGCGGGATCAAAGCCCCCACGCGCCCATGTCCGCGGATCGTGCGGCGCGTTCCATTTCCCGGAGCTTGCGGAGCTGCGCATCGGCCTTCGTGCCGTCCGGGAGATCCGCCGGCTTCGTGAGGATGCGCGCGAGGCCTCGCTCGATGAGTATCTCGTGCAGCCAGCGGCTCTTCCCGTTTTCCTCCACCTCGACGAACGCGTGGTAGCGCTGGTCCTGATAGGGGCTGTCCCACGTGGTGTGGATCGTGAACGGACGCCGCTCTAACAATCCGAGCGCGAACTTCTTCGCTCTCACGCCGATGTCGACCGCTTGCTCCGGCGTGAGGCCGCCGAGGTCCTGCGCCTGGCTGCGGATGCGCCGGTGGTTGGTCTCCCCATCGCGGTAGCGTTTGAAGGCGCTCTCCGGAGTGTCGACGAAATACAGGCGGACGATCTCGGCGCGTCCGTCCGGCAGGCGCACGCGGAAGCTGTCGCCGTCGTTGTTGTGCTCCGCGACGAGCGAACAATTCCGATAGGTCTCGTAGCCGCCCGTGCGGGTCGCGGGGGCCGGCGCGCGGTCGGGTTTCCCTGGCCGCGCCGTCTCGCCTGCGGATGAAGGGGCGGGCCGGTCGGCATCCTTGCGCTGCTCGTTGACCCACAGCGCGACGGCGGCGAGCACCAGAAGGATGGTGACCCACGAGTTCCGTTTCGCCCGGCGCCCCGCCATGTCAGAGGCCTTTGAATCCGGCATAGTCGTCGTAAGTCCCGGTCGGCACCTCGACGGCACGCCACTCGCGGTTCAGGCGGCGGTGGGCGTTGATGAACTGGGTGGGGTCCGCCCAGTGGTCATAGCTTGCCGGCACTTTCCTGCGGTCCATGCCGATCTGGATGTTGTGGCGGATTTCGAAGTGCAGGTGGGCGGGATACATCCCGAAATTGGTGCCGATGGTGCCGATCTGTTGGCCGCGTTTCACCTGCTGGCCCTGCTTGACGAGAATCTTGTCGAGGTGGCCGTTCAGAGTGTCGATGAACTTGACCTGGCCGGTCTTCGGATCGCGGAAGGCGTGGCGGGTGAGCACCACGTTTCCCCATCCCTGCCGCACGTTGTGGGCGAAGGTGACGATGCCGTCGGCAATGGCGTAAACCGGATCCCCGAGGTCGTTGTTGCCGCCGGCGCGGCCGTTCCAATCCTCGCCGAAGTGCTGCGGCGCCCGCAACCGCAGGCCGCGCGCCTTGTAGTAGCCCTCGGCGTTCGGTTTGCCGACCGGGTAGTCGAAGCCGTCCGCCAGCTTCAGCTTCACGCCCTTCGCGCCGGCCGCAGGTGCCAGCGAAAGGAGGCATCCCAGCAGCCACGCGATCATCCAGCCGCGCCATGTTCCTCCCCGGGTTCTCATCCGCGGCAAGGGTCAACGTCGCGGGCGGGGGCTCGCAAGGGAAAAAATCCCGCGCTCCGGTTGGCTTCGTTCATAAATCTTCGCCGCGATGTTGTCCGGAAACCGGAAGCTTCGAGCAAACGACGCACCGGTCCAGCTCCGCACCGGATGAAACCCGCGAGCCCGCCCACAACACCGAGTTGCGGACGACCGCGCCCGCTTCCACCACCGCGCCGGGCCCCACGACCGAATCCTCGACCGTGGCGTCGGGGGAAATCCGCGCATCCGGGTGGATCGGCTCGCCGAGCCCAAGCGTCCGGTGCGCGGCGAGATACGAGTTCCGGTCGCCGAGATCGAGCCACACGCCGTCATCCATCACCAGGGCGCCCAGTTTCCCGGCCGTGGCCAGTTCCAGAAACGCCGGGATCACCGAAACCTTCTCGCCCGGCGGCAGCATGCCGAGAAACTCCGGACTCACGCAGTAGATGCCGCTGAACACGTGGGTGCCGTCCTCCTTGCCGAGTTTGCGGCGGATGTCCGTCACCCGCGTGTCGGACACATCGAGCGCGATGTGTTTCGCATCGCCTTCCGAGCGGATGGCGATCGTCACCGGGTTTCCCGAAGCCTCGTGCGCGGCGATCAATTTCCCAAGATCGAGCGTGGAATAGACGTCGCCGTTGTGGATGAGCAGCGGATCATCGCCGATCCACGATGCGATGTTCTTCAGGCCGCCGCCCGTTTCCAGCAGTTCGGGTTCGTGGAAAAACGTCACGTCCCGATCGCGGATGTCCGGAAGCCTCGCGAAGTCGTCCCACATCTCCGGCAGGTGGTGGGTGTTCACCGCGAAACGATCGATGCCCGCCTTCCCACACGCCTCGAACGCCCACCATGCCAGCGGCCGGTGGAACAAGGGAACCAATGGCTTGGGAACGTGGTCCGTCAGCGGCCGCAGCCGCGTCCCCAACCCCGCCCCGAGTATGAATGCCTGATGCACCCCCCTCCCTAACCGACCATCCCCCTCCGGCACAAGCCCCACGCAAGCGACTGCCCCGGAGCGAAACCCCACCGAGCCTCACAAAACTCTTCACCATTTCCTGTCCTGCTCCCCCACAAAAACCACCTCGCCCCGGAATCCCCCGTGCCCCGGAATCCCGCCGTGATTCCCGCCGTGCCTCCATCTTGCATCCGCTCTCTTCTTCCACGAACTCATCGAGCAAATCACCAATGCGGCCGCATCAACTATTTGCTAACAGATCGGTTTGTCGCTGCTGGGTTGCGCCGGCAGGGGAAAACCGAGGTGGCGCGGGATAGAGAGCCAGGTTGATTCTTCAGGCTCACTCCGATTTTCGAAGATCGAATCACGGAGTTCTTCATTCCGGGCTTCGGCCTTCCCGTGGCTTCCTGAAGTTCACAAAATCTTGTGAGCAAATCATCGATGCGGCCGCATCAACTGTTTGCTAACAATTCGATGGGTCGCTGCCGGGATGCATTGGTCGAGGGACCCAGTGGTGGCGGGCACCGACGTGCTTCTTTGGTCTCTTTTGCCAGTTCCGGACCGCGGAGTTCGAATCGCGGGGGCTTCGTCGCTTGTTTCGACCGTTTTGTGAGCCGCAGACGCGCGCACATTCCTGATGCGGCCGCATGGATTACCTGCTAACAGTTTCCTGGATCTTGGAGTGGAAGCGAGGGTGGGCTGGACAAGGAGGGCTTGTGGGGCGATGGGAGAGGTGCGTCATGGATTTCGAAGTCCGGGAACGATCCCATTTGTGCGACAGCCATCGTGAGGAGGTGGCGAGTCTCGTGACGCACGCGCTGGGGGTTCTGTTCAGCATCGCCGCGCTGGTGGTGATGGTGGTGATCTCGGCGGGAGACGCTCTGAAGGTGGTCTCGGCCGCGGTGTTCGGCAGCTCGCTGGTGATGCTCTACACCTCGTCCACCTTCTATCACTTCATCACCTCGCCGCGTTGGAAAGAGCGTTTGCAGACGCTCGACCACGCCTGCATCTATCTGCTCATCGCGGGTTCCTACACGCCGTTCACACTCGTCACGCTGCGCGGAGCCTGGGGTTGGTCGATCTTTGGTGTCGTTTGGGGGCTCGCCGTGACCGGGGTGTTTCTCAAGGCCTTCGTGCCGGGACGGAAGGATCACTGGTTCTCGACCGCGCTCTATCTGGTGATGGGCTGGCTGATCGTGATCGCGCTGGGTCCCTTGATCCGCAACCTCGATCCGGGTGGCTTCGCGTTGGTGGTGGCGGGCGGCCTGGCCTACACGGCGGGCGTGGTGTTCTTCGTGTGGGACCGGCTTCCCTTCAACCACGCGATCTGGCATTTGTTCGTGCTCGGCGGCAGCGTCTGCCACGTGCTGGCGGCCAGCCTGTTCGTGTTCCGTTAGATCCCATGCCCGAGCTGCCCGAAGTCGAAACCACCCGCCGGGGGATCGAGCCGCATGTCGCCGGCGCGGAGATCCGCGAGGTGATCGTGCGCCGCGGCGACCTGCGGCAGCCGGTCTCCGCGGACCTAACGGACGTCGAGGGCCGGCGTTTCGTGCGGGTCGCGCGGCGTTCGAAGTATCTGCTGCTGGCGACGGACGATGGATGCACGGTGCTGATCCATCTCGGCATGTCCGGCAGCCTGCGGGTGATCGCGCCGGGAGATCCGTGGAAAACCCACGACCACGTCGGGATCACGCTTTCCACCGGGAAACAACTGCGTTTCCACGATCCGCGGCGGTTCGGGCTGGTGCTGCTCCTGCGCGGTGATCCGTTCCGGCATCCCTTGCTCGCCTCGCTCGGCCCCGAACCGTTGGACGATGGGTTCACCGTGGCGCACCTTGCCTCGGCCTGCGCGAAACGCTCCGCCGCGATCAAGCTGGTGATCATGGATGCGAAGGTGGTGGTCGGCGTGGGGAACATCTACGCGTCGGAGGCCTTGTTCCGGGCCGGCATCCTCCCGCGGACGCCGGCGAGAAAGGTCTCGAAGGCCCGGCTGGCGAAGCTCGTCGCGGCGATCCGCGCGGTGCTGGCGGACGCGATCGCCGAGGGCGGGACGACCTTGCGGGATTTCCTGAACTCGGACGGCGAGCCCGGATATTTCCGCCAGAAACTCTTCGTTTACGAACGCAAGGGCGAGCCGTGCCGGGTCTGCGGGACACCGGTGCGCCATGCGGTTCTTGGACAACGGTCGACCTATTGGTGTCCGAAGTGCCAACGCTGAGGAAACTCAGGACCTGCCGATCAGATCGTCGAGGTGGCCGCCGCGCGCGGTGACCCACTTTCCCTTGCGGATGACCTTGGTGAAACCGAGACCGTTGGCGGCCGCCGCGGTGAAGACCTCCCACGCCTGGCTGGCGAGGATGCCGGAAACGACGAGGTCGCCGCCTGGGGCGAGGGATTTCGCGATCACTGGCCATGCCTGGATGAGCACGGTGGAGAAGATGTTGGCGAGCACGACGTCGTAGCCCTTTTTGCGCGGTTTCCATTTCAGGATGTCCTGCTCGGCGGTGACGACTTCCGGAGTGCCGTTGCGTTTCACATTGCGCGCCGCGACAGCGACGGCGAAGGGGTCGAAGTCGCAGGCCCATGTGTCGCCCGCTCCGAGTTTGCGGGCCGCGATCGCGAGCAGTCCGGTGCCGGTGCCAAGGTCGGCGACGGTCCAGCCGTCCTGCTTCCGCTCGCGTGCGATGTCGACCAATAGGCGCAGGCAGGTCGAAGTGGTGGCATGGTCTCCGGTGCCGAAGGCCATTTCCGGCGGGATCGAGATGATTTCGCGGCTTGGATGCTCCTTGCGCAAGCCGGCGAGCGCCTTGGTGGACGACTCACCGGTGACGAGGAACACATCGCGCACCTTGATCGGCTTCGGCATCGGGGCCGGTTTGTTCCACTCCGCGGAGGCGACCTTGCGCACGCTGCCGCCCCATTGGGACTTCACCGTGCGGGCCTCCTTTTCGGTGTCGCATAACAAGCGCAAACGCACGGATTTCCCGCCCTTGAGATACTCGATGACGAGGTTGGGGTGGCCGGCGAAGCGTTCCTCCCATGCGTCGATCCACTGGGCGCCCGAAAGTTTCGTCCAAACGAACATGGCGCCTCTTGAACGCGAAAAAACCGCCGGTGGCCAGCGGTTTATCAAAGGAGGAAAGTGGAGCGGGCGATGAGATTCGAACTCACGACATCCACCTTGGCAAGGTGGCGCTCTACCACTGAGCTACGCCCGCGTCGCGAAACGCGTGGGCGCTTTCTACACGCGCTCGGATGCCGGGCAAGAGAAAATTTCCAAATTTTCCATGTTCATCAGGGCGGCTCTGTCTTTTGCTTTCCGCAGACCATGTCCGACAAGCTCGCCGAGATCATCGCCACGAAACGGCTCGAAGTGGAGGCCTTGATGCCGCGTGCCGCGAACCTGCGCGCCGCCGCCCTCCAGCGCAACGATTTCGGCGGATTCCGCGCCGCGCTCGACCGCGGGCCCGGCCGGCTCGGCGTGATCGCCGAAGTGAAGAAGGCCTCGCCGTCCGTCGGTCTCATCGATCCGGATTTCGACCCCGTGCGGCAGGCGGGACGATATCTCGACGGCGGCGCGTCCTGCCTTTCGATCCTGACGGACGAGAAGTATTTCCAAGGCTCGTTGAGTTATCTCACGCAGATCTCGCGGTTCTCCGCCGCGCCCTTGTTGCGGAAGGATTTCACGATCCACGAGGTGCAGATCCACGAGGCGGCGGTGTCCGGTGCGGATGCCATCCTGCTGATCGTCGCGGCGCTCGATGACGATACGCTGCGCCGCTTGTATGACGAGGCGAAGGCGTTCCAACTCGATGTGCTCGTCGAGGTGCACGACCTGCCGGAAATGGAGCGGGCTCTCGAGCTCGGTGCGGACTTGATCGGCGTGAACAACCGCAATCTGAAAACCTTCCAGGTGGATCTCGCGACCACCGAACAACTCGCCGACGAGGTGCCCGACGATGTGATCCTCGTTTCCGAAAGCGGAATCAAAACGCTCGATGATGCGAAGCGGGTGCTCGACGCGGGCGCGAACGCCGTGCTCATCGGCGAATCGTTGATGCGGGCGGACGATCCGTCGCGCGAGATCGAGGCCTATCTGGCGCTGGAGGCGTCCGAAGTTTCGCCATGACCGACAATCCCATCTTCTGGATCGCCGTGGGCGCGGCCGTGTTGGTGATCGTCGCCCACATCGCGCTGCTCTGGTGGTTCGTAATCCGCAAGGGCAAGGGCGGGGAGTGATCGGCTCAAACGAGCAGCGCGATCTGCTCGCCCGGGCCGTGAACGCCCTCGATGAGGATGCCTTCGACGTCCGCGGTCTTCGACGGGCCGGTGCACCAGGTGATGTTCGGGCTGTCGTCAAACGCGGCGATCGCGTCGGAGATCGTGCGGTGGATGGTGTCCCGGCTGAGAACCGCGACGTGCACCCATGGCGAGAGAGCGGCGAGGCGGTGCGAGGTTTGGAAGTCGTCGAGGATCAGCGTGCCGGACTCGGCGATGGCCCCGGATGCGCGGGTGATGCCGAACTGATAGTCATCGTAGCGGGCTCGGTCGTATTCCGTTTCCACGGTGAGGCCGGCGGCTGTCAGGGCCGCTCCAATGGTGTCGAACAAGGCGGGATCGCAGTAACCATGGGTGCGTCCGTCGGATTTCAGGAAAGCGGCGGCTTCTCCGGCCGAGGTCATCGGGCGTCCGTGCACGGCGGTTAGATTGCGCGCGAAGATTTCCCAAAGGTCACCGCCTTCGAGGCGCGGCAACGAGTGGGTGAGGGCGACGTCGTAATCCGGAAGCGGGGCCGTGGTTTTCAGGCCCGCTGTGGCGGCTTTGATCTTGGAGAGGATCTCCGATTTCATCGTGGGAACGGGTTCTATGCCTCCGCCGCCGCCAGCGCCTGGTCGAGGTCGGCGAGGATGTCGTCGATGTGCTCGATGCCGACGGAGAGGCGGACCATCTCCGGCGGGATGCCTGCGGAGAGTTGTTGTTCGGCGTTGAGCTGCGAGTGGGTGGTGGTGGCGGGATGGATCGCGAGCGACTTCGCGTCGCCGACGTTGGCGAGGTGTTTGAAGAGCTTGAGCGAGTCGATGAACTTCGAGCCGGCGGCGGCTCCGCCCTTGATGCCGAAGACCACCATCGAGCCGCCCTTGCCGCGGAGGTATTTGGCGTTCCGCGCGTGTTCCGGGTCGTCCGCGAGACCGGGGAAACGCACCCATTCGACGGCGGGGTGGGCCTTGAGGTGTTTGGCGACGGCGAGCGAGTTTTCGCAATGGCGCTCCATGCGCAGCGGCAGCGTTTCGATGCCCTGCAGGGCGATCCACGCGTTGTCGGGCGAGAGGCAGGCGCCGAGGTTGCGCAGCGGGCCGGTGCGCATCTTGAGGATGTAGGCGAGCGGGGCGAGAGGCGCCGGCAGGTCGTACCCCCAGCGCAGGCCGTGGTAGGAGGCGTCGGGCTCGTCGAACATCGGATGCTTGCCGGCCGACCAGTCGAATTTCCCGGAGTCCACCACGATGCCGCCGATGCCGGTGCCATGGCCGCCGAGCCACTTGGTGAGCGAGTGGACGACGATGTCGGCGCCGTGTTCGATCGGTTTCGTTAGATAGGGTGTGGAAAACGTCGCGTCGACGATGAGCGGCAGCCCGATGGAATGGGCGAGCGAGGAGATCGCCCCGATGTCCGAGATTTCGAGCGCGGGATTGGAAACCGTTTCGCAGAAGAACGCGCGGGTCTTTTCGTCGGCCGCGGCGGTGAAATTCGCGGGATCGTTCGAGTCCACGAGCCGCACCTCGATGCCGAGCGCGGGCAGGATGTCTTTGAACATCGTGTAGGTGCCGCCATAGAGGTTGCGGGCGGAGACGATGTTGTCTCCGGCTTGGGCGAGGGTGATGATGGCGTAAAAGATGGCGGAGGTGCCGGACGCGATGGCGAGGCCCGCGGCTCCGCCTTCCATCGCCGCGACGCGCTGTTCGAGCACGTCGTGGGTGGGGTTCATCAATCGGGTGTAGATGTTTCCAAGTTCCTTGAGGGCGAAGAGGTTCGCGGCGTGTTCCGTGTTGTTGAACACGTAGGACGCGGTGCGATAGATCGGGACGGCGCAGGCGTTGGTGGCGGGATCGGACGAATAGCCGGCGTGGAGGCACTGGGTTTCAAGTTTCATCGGTGGGAATCGGGTTGGGGATGATGTTTCAGGAAGACTTCCGGTTCTTGAACCAACGGCGGAACTCTCCACCGCGGGAGGGTGGCAGGGTGCGCTGGCCGAGCCAGTCCTGGAGCGGCTTGATGGGGGCCACGTCGATCGGCAGGTGGTTCATCGCCTTGGACATCGTCATCGCGGTGCGCCAGAGAGAGGGCGAGGTCGCGAGAGTGGCGAAGGGTCCCATCGGCAGCGCGGCGGGCGAGTGGACGTGCTCGCGTTTCGCCTTGTCGCGGAGGCGCAGCAGCAGGTCGGGGATCGGGATGTCGACCGGGCAGACCTCGTTGCACGCGCCGCAGAGCGACGAGGCTTTCGGCAGGTCGGCAAGCTCGGGGAAACGATCGCCGAAAAGCAGCGGCGAAAGCACCGCGCCGACCGGGCCGCCGTAGTTCGAGCGGTAGGCGTGGCCGGATGCCTGCCGATAGACCGGGCAGACGTTCTGGCAGGCGCCGCAGCGGATGCAGCGGAGGATTTCCCGGCAGTTGGACGCCAGCACGTCGGTGCGGCCGTTGTCCATGAAGACGACGTGGAAATGCTCGGGGCCGTCGGGCTGGTTCGCGGAGCGCGGGCCGTTGACGAACTCGGTGTACACCGTGAGCTGCTGGCCGGTGGCGGATCGTCCTAACAGATTCAGGAAAACCGCGAGGTCCTTCTCGCGCGGGATGACCTTCTCGATGCCGACGAGCGCGATGTGGACCGGCACCGGAGCCATTCCGAAGCGGGAGTTTCCCTCGTTGGTCACGAGCACGATCCGTCCGCTGTCCGCGCAGACGAAATTCGCGCCGGTGACGACGCCCTGAGCCGCCATGTATTTCTCCCGCAGATAGACCCTGGCGCGGCGGGTGATGGTTTCCGGATCGTCGTTGTAATCCGGAGCGATCTTTTCGCGGCGGAACGTTTCGGCGATCTCGCGGCGGTTCTTGTGGATGATCGGCTTGACGATGTGCGACGGCTCGTCGCCGTCGAGCTGGATGATGAACTCGCCGAGGTCGGACTCAAGGCACTCGACGCCGTTTTCGATCAAAAACGGATTGAGGTGGATCTCCTCGGCGGCCATCGACTTCGACTTGGTGATCGATGTGACGCCGTGCTCGCGGAGGATCGAGAGGATCGTTTGTTTCGCGTCGTCGCCGGTGGCGGCGAAGTGGACTTTCGCTCCGCTGGCGAGCAGCGAACTCTCCGCCTGTTCCAGATAACTCGCGAGATTCTGGAGCGTGTGGTCCTTGATGGCGGCGGCGGTTTTCCGCAGCGCGTCCGGGTCCGGGTAGTCGCCGTGGAGGACCTGATAGCGTTTCTCGGTTCCGGACGAAGCGCCGTCGATGACCGAGTGCTGTTTCGCGTCGGAGATGAGGCGTGCGTATTCCTCGATGGGTTGGATGCCGATCATGCCGGTGTCGGGGTTGTGGCGGGAAGCGTGTCGCGCAGCACCTGGATGGCGTGCTTGTGTGGGATCTGCCGGCCCTGGTTGGTGGCCAGTCCGTTGAGATGCATGAGGCACGACATGTCGATGCCCACCAGAAGGTCCGGGTTGATCTCGGAGATATGATCGAGTTTCAGCGAACCCATGCGGCCGGAAATATGGGGGAAGGTCACCGAGAACGTGCCGCCGAATCCGCAGCACTGCTCCTGCTCGCCGAAGGGGATCACCTCGGCGTTTCCGATCGTCCCTAACAGGGTTCGGACCGCCTTGCCGGTATCGGTGCCGCGGCTGTGGCAGGACCGGTGGAACGCGATGCGGGTCGGTGTCTCGAACGCGCCCGGCCATTCCTTGATGCCGAGGCCGTTGAAGATGAAATCGATGATCTCCCATGTCCGCGTGGCCAGCGAATCGATCGCGGGATCCGGGTTTTCCTCGAATTGCAGCGGGTTTCCGTGGCGGTTCATCGCGGCGCAGGATCCGGACGGCACGATCACGGGAATCTCTCCGGCGAAGACCTCGGCGGTGTGTTTCGCCACCTTGCGGGAGGCGGCCCAGTCACCCGAGTTGAAGGCGGGCTGGCCGCAGCAGGTCTGGTTCTCCGGGTAGGCCACCGAGATGCCGAGGTGTTCGAGCACCTCGACCGTGGCGCGCGCGACGTCGTCGTAAAACGCATCGCAAAGGCAGGTGCCCATCAGGAACACACGTTTGCTGAGGGGGCGGGCGACGGGCTGGGACATGAGGATTTCGTTTCCTCCAGCCTAGGAACCCGAGCCCGCGCCGCAACCCGGAAAGCGGCGCAAACGGGTGATTTTCCGGACGGGTTAACCCAAATGATGCAGGATTTTGACCATCGCCGCCTCCGCGGTGAGGCCGTGGAGGTCGCGGAGGATTTCCGGCTTGCCATGTTCGATGAATTCATCCGGCCAGCCGATGCGCTCGACGGGCGTGTGGATGCCCGCGTCGTGCAGGTGCTCGATGACCGCCGCTCCGAAACCATGCATCAGGACGTGGTCCTCGAAGGTGCAGACGACGCGGCATTTGCGGGCGTGTTCCTCGATCACGGCGGTGTCCATCGGTTTGATGAAACGCGGGTTGATGAGGGAAACCGAGAAACCCTTCGCCTCGAGCAGCGCCTTCGTTTCCTCCGCCATCTCGAACATGGTGCCGAGGCCGAAGAGCGCGACATCGTTTCCTTCGCTGACGACCTCCGCCTTGCCGATCTCCAACAGCACGGGCTTGTCCTTGATCTTCGTGCCGCGGATGGCGCCGCGCGGATAGCGGATCGCCGTCGGGCCGTCATCGTAGGCGGCCATCGTGTGGATCATGTCGACGAATTCGTCCTCGTCCTTCGGCTGCATGTGGATGAGCCCGGGGATGTGGCGCAGGTAGCCGATGTCGAACAGGCCGTGGTGCGTCGGGCCGTCGTCGCCGGAAAGGCCGCCGCGGTCCATGCACAGGCGGACGGGCAGGTTCTGCAGCGCGATGTCGTGGATGATCATGTCATACGCGCGCTGCATGAACGTCGAATAGATCGCGAGGAAGGGCCGGAAGCCTTCGGTGGCGAGGCCGCAGGCGAAAAGCGCCGCGTGTTCCTCGGCGATGCCGACGTCGAAGTAGCGGTCCGGCAGTTCGTTTTTGAAAATGTCGAGCTTGGTGCCGCCCGGCATCGCCGCGGTGATGGCGACGACCTTCGGATCGTCCTTCGCGAGGTCGGTGACGGTGCGGCCGAAGATTTCCGAACAGGTCGGGGTGGGGGAGCTGCCGGTGGAGCCGTCGTTGATCTGATAGGTTCCCAAGCCGTGGAATTTCCCCGGATTGTCGATGGCCGGTTGGTAGCCACGGCCCTTCTCGGTGATGATGTGGAGCACCACCGGTTCGTGCAGGGTCTTGAGGTGTTCGAAGGTGCGGACCAGCAGCGGCAGGTCGTGGCCGTCGATCGGGCCGAAATAGCGCAGTCCGAATTTCTCGAACAACACATTGGGGAAAAGCAGGTTCTTCGCTCCTTCCTCGACCTTGTGGGCCAACGTGCGGGCCGCCTTGCCGGCGACTTTTTCCACGAACTCGGCGGCCTTGGCGCGCACCGCCGAGAACGTGTGGTGCGTCTGAAGGTCGTTGAAGTAGCGGGCAATGGCGCCGACGTTCTTGTCGATCGACCACTCGTTGTCGTTGAGGACGACGATGAAGCGGCGGGTCGTTTCGGCGATGTTGTTGAGCGCCTCGAGTGTGGGGCCGCAGGTGAAGGCGGCGTCGCCGGCGACGGCGATCACATGGTTGTCATGACCGGCGAGGTCGCGGGCCGCGGCCATGCCGAGCGCGGCGGACAGCGCGGTGCCGGCGTGTCCCGCGCCGTAGGCGTCGTGTTCGGACTCGGTGCGCAGCAGAAACCCGTTGAGCCCTTTGTAAGTGCGGATCGTGTCGATTTGTTTCGCCCGCCCGGTGAGCATCTTGTGGACGTATCCCTGGTGGGCGACATCAAATACGATCTTGTCCTCCGGTGTGTGGAAGACGCGGTGCAGCGCGATGGAAAGCTCGACGACACCGAGATTCGGTCCGAGGTGGCCGCCGGTGCGCGAGAGCGAGGTGATGAGCGTGTTGCGGATCTCCGAGGCGAGCGGCTCGAGGGCCTCGTCCGCGAGCTTGCGGACATCCGCCGGCGAATCGATGCCTTGGAGCAGCGGTCCGGGGGCGTAGGGCTCAGAAGAGGCGGATGTCGTCATCGGTGTCTGCGTCCGCCTTGTCGGCCGGATCAATGGAGTCGTCGGAACCGCCCGGGGCGGCCTCCGTGGTGTTGCCCACGGTAATGAGCTCGATGCGCTCGCGGGCGGAATGGAGGATCTTCTCGCAGTGGGCAAGGAGTTTCGAACCCCGTTCGAAGCGGGAAACAAGTTCCTCCAGCGGCAGTTGTTCGTGTTCCATCGCCTCGACGATCTCCTCGATCTCGGCGAGGGCCTCCTCGAAGGCGGGACCCGTGGTTTCGGAGTCGTTGCTGGTCTTCTTGCGCGCCATCGTGCTTACGGTTGGGTGCCCGTGCCATCCTCGAGAGCGCGGTCGCTGTAGAAAACCATGTCCATGCCGACGAGCGGCTTGCGGTGTTGATAGTGGCGGGCGATGTCGGCCAGCCGCTGGCTCTTGTCGAAGAGGGTGAAACCCGGCGGGTAGGTCGCCAGCAGCATCCGCCCGTCATACACCAGCGGGGTGAAATCCTTGTAACGACCGGCCACTTCGGAGACCGGGCCCGAGCCGTGCGACGACGGCGAGATCAGGATGCCCACCGCCGGAGTCTGGAGCGTGGCGGCGGTTTCCTCCAGTTTGTTGAAACCCTCGCGAGTCGGCGGCAGCCAGATGCTCATCCGGTCGGCGTACCACGCGACGGCCCATGGCTGGTCGGAGAACACGAGATTCTTGTCGTCCACCCATCCGCGCACGCCGGCGGTGGCGCTGTTGAGGCCTTGGGCGTAATACGGTGGCCACTGAGGCGCGCCGCCCTTGTCGCGAAGAAGGAGGCCGACCTTCACGTCCGACGGCAGCGAGAGGATCATCGGCACCGCGCACACGATCACGATCACGATGTGGTGCACGTTGCGCAGCATCGGCGTCGAGGCGACGAAATCGAGGCGGCTCCAGAGGATCGAAATGAACGCCAGCCCGTATGCTGTCATCACCGGCGCGAACAACAGGTGGAGCTGGTTCGGGTCGAGTTTCTTGGTCGATACCCCGAAAAACGCGAGTCCGAAGGCCGTGGTGATCCACATCAGCAGGATCGCCCATCGGAAGTTGGCGATCGATTTTCGTTTGAATGGATGCAGCAGCGAAAGGAAGAACAGCGGTGCGACCACGATGCCGCCGAGCAGCGGGATGATGTCGGTGGTCTGCAATAGCGTCGTGCGCAGCACCTTGCCGATGAGGCCGTCGATCCGGAGCGGCTCGGCATCGAGGTCGTCGATGCGCATCACGCTGTCTTCCGTGCCGTTGCCGAGGCCGTTGTAGAGCGTGAGGTAGGCGGTGCCGAACGGCGTGCCGGTGATCCGCTGGTTGCGCATGATCGGGCCGATCGCCGCCACAATGATGAGGCCGAAGACCGCCAGCGCGACCAGTCCGCGGGGACGGAATGCGATCGCCGCGTAAATGATGTAGCCCAGCGCGATCCACACCGTCATCCAGTGCGCCAGCGCGAGCAGCGTGAAGAACACCCCGGCGACGATGGCCGGCGTCATCGCGACCCGGCCCTCGGTGGCGGACTCGACCGCGCGGTAGACGAAATAGATGCCGCACGAGAACAGCATCAGCATCAGCATCTGCGGCAGGCCGCTGAGCGCGTAGTCCCAGAACACCTGGCAGAACAACATCAGGATCGCGCAGACACCCGCGATCTTGGCATCGAAGATCCGCGAGACGAGCAGGTACGTGACGCCGATGGAAACCAGGAAGAACAGGGTGGAAACGACCGCGATCACCCGGTCGAGCGAGTAGACCCACTCGTTGGTGCCCATCTGCCACGAGTCCGCCTCGTCACCGCCGATGAGTTTCAACACCGCCGCGTTGATCAACGGGTTGAGCGGCGAGTGGTAGGTATCCTCGAAGCCGCTGAACGGGATCGCGCCGTTGGCCGTCTTCTGCGCCTGGTGGTAGGCGACCGGCCGGATGAACTTGGTGGTAAAGCTATTGCCCCGCGCGATTTCGCGGGCGATCTGCGCCTGGTCCATCGCCTGCGGCGAACTGAGCCCCTTGAACAGGATGAAGAGGTTGCCGAGGGTGAGGGCGATCAACACCAGCAGGAACATGCTCCGGCGGATCAGGATGCCGGTATCGATCGGGGAGGAGGTTTGGCTCATGGATGGTCGAGAGGGGATTCAAAGCCCGAGGTCCTTCAGCTTTCGCTGGAGGGTCCTGCGGCTGATGCCCAGGAGCTCGGCGGCATGGGTGCGGTTTCCTCCTGCGTTGGAAAGCGCGGCGCGGATGGCGTTCGTTTCGAGCGCATGCAAGTTGAATTCCCCGGGGGCATCAAGGGCGTTTTTGGGGACCTCGGAAACCCCGGGCGCGGCGGCCGGCGGGCGGTCGTCCAGAAAGCCCGGCAGGTGGCGCACGTCGATCACCGGGTCGTTGCTCATCACCACCCCGTGCTCGATGGCGGTGCGCAGCTCGCGGACGTTGCCCGGCCAGCCGTAGGCGACGAGGCGCGCGAGCGCGGGGTCCGTGAGCGGCTTGATGGGCCGGTTGTTCTCCTTGGCGAACTCCTTGAGAAACGCGTTGGCCAGCAGCACGATGTCCTCGCGCCTCGTGCGCAGCGGCGGCATCGTGATGGTCACCACGTTGAGGCGGAAATACAGGTCCTCGCGGAATTCCCCGCGGTCGACCATCGCCCGCAGGTTGCGGTTGGTGGCGGCCACCACCCGCACATCCACCTTCACCGGGGTGTTCGAGCCCACCCGCTCGAGCGTGCGCTCGGACAGGATGCGAAGCAACTTGATCTGCGTGGCGGCGTCGATCTCGCCGATCTCATCGAGGAAAATCGTGCCGCCGTCGGCTTGTTCGAAGCGGCCGATCCGGCGTTGCGACGCGCCGGTGAACGAGCCTTTCTCGTGGCCGAAGAGCTCGCTTTCGAGGAGCTGCGGCGAGAGCGCGGCGCAGTGCACGGTCACCATCTTCGCCGCCGGCCGGCCGGAAAGCTGGTGCAGCAGGCCGGCGACGACCTCCTTGCCGGTGCCCGACTCGCCCTCGATGAGCACCGTCGCGCGTGTCGGCGCGACCTGTTGGATGAGCTCGGACACGCGTTCGATCTCGGGACTCTTGCCGATCAAGCGGTCGAGCTTGTGCGACTTGTCGATGCGCTCGGTGAGCTGTTTGTTCTCCGTTTCCAGCGTTTTGCCGCGGAGCGCGCGCTTCAGCAGCATCTCGACCTCGTCGAGATTGAGCGGCTTGGTCACGAAATGCCACGCGCCGCGGCGCATCGCCTCCACCGCCGTGTCCACCGAGCCGTAGGCGGTCATCATGATCGCCACCGGCGGGTCCGGCAGTTTCAGCGAGACCTCCAGCAGGTCCATGCCCGAGTCGCCGCCCAGCCGCAGGTCGGTGAGCAGCAGTTGGATCGGCTCGGATTTCAGGATCGTGAGCGCCTCCGAGGTCCCGGCGGCGGTGTAGACGTCGAACTCCTCCTCCAACGCGCTGCGCAGTCCTTCGCGGGTGGACTTTTCGTCATCGACGATGAGCAGGGTGGGCAGCATGGGTGGGAAACGCGGACGGATGGTGGGAGCGGCGGGCGGCTTAGTCGAGGTCGATCGCGGGTTTCGGCCCGCCGAGCAGGCGCACCGACCGTTCGAGCCGCGGCAGGTGGAGGATCACCCGGGTGCCGTGGCCCTGCTGGCTTTCCACCGAGATTTCGCCGCCGTGCTCGCGCACGATCCGCCGCACGATGAGCAGCCCGAGGCCCGAGCCGGTTGGTTTCGTCGTCTGATAGGGCTCGAACAAGGTGCCCATGTGCTCCGGCGAGATGCCGGTGCCTTCATCCTCGATGGAAACGAGGTGTTCATACTCGCTGGCGCGGCTGCGCAACGTGATGCGGCCCTTGTCGCCGGGCAGCGCTTGGTAGGCGTTGCGCACGAGGTTGTAGAACACCTGGCGGAACTGCCCGGCATCCACCGAGGCCGGCGGCAGCGACTCGTCGAGATCCAGCACCACCTCGACGCCCCGGGCTTCCAGCTCGGGCTCCACCAGCCGCAGCGAGTCGCGGATGAGCGCGTTGAGGTCGCAGCTTTCGCGCCGCGGCAGGGTGGGGCGCACGGCGTGCAGGAATTGTTTCAGGATCGAGTCCAGCCGCTGGATCTCATCGCGCGCGGTCGCCAGGTTTTCCTCGAGTGGCTTGCGGTCGCCCGGCGGCAGCTTCCGCAGCTTGCGGCCGAGGAGCTGGAGGTGGATGTCGAGCGAGTTGAGCGGATTGCCGATCTCATGGGCCACGCCGGCCGCCAGCAGGGTGAGCGCGTTGAGGCGCTCGGACTCGAGGTTTTGCTCGGCCTCCTCCCGTGTCCGCGTCAGGTCGCGCACCAGCATCACGTAGCCCAGCGGCTCGCCGTCATCCTCGCTATCGATCGGCGCAAGATAGAAATTCAGGAACCGGTGCTCCGGGTAGAACACCTCAAGGTCGCGGTTCACCGTGCGTCCGGGTTTCCCGAGGTCGTTCCACTGCAGGCCGCGCACCTGCGAGACCAGCGTCTCGCCCACCGCTTTCTCCGGGTCGAAACCGAAAAATTTCCCCGCCGCGCGATTCACGAAATCGACCACGCCCATCGAGTCGAGCACGATCACGCCCTCCTGAAGCGCCTCGAAGACCTTTTCGAGAAACCCCTTCTCCCGCACCAGCCGCGCCACGATCTGCTGCACCTCGCCGGGTTCGACGCGGTCGATGCGCGCCACCAGTTTTTCGAGGAAGCCGGATTTCACGGAGGGAAAGTTTGCGGGTGTTCAGATTTCAGTGTTCAGGGAGAGGCATGGAAACGATCCGCATCGTCCTCTGCACCTTCCCGTCCGCCGACGAGGCGCGACAGATTGGCACGCTGCTCGTCGAAAAGCAACTGGCGGCCTGTGTGAATCTCCTGCCCGCCGTCGAATCCATCTACCGCTGGCAGGGAAAAACCGAATCCGCCGCCGAAACCCTCGCCATCTTCAAGACCAGCGCCGCCGCCTGGCCCGCCTTCGCCGCCGAGCTCGGAAACCTCCACCCCTACGACGTCCCGGAGATCGTCGCCCTCGCCCCCGCGGATGTATCCGACCCCTACGCCCGCTGGGTGCTCGGGAATGTCCGGGGTTAGCAAGGTCGTTTTTGGTCGTACGCATCGAGCCGGCTCTTCCGGATTGGCTTTGGCCAAACCGCGCTGCATTCTCACGTCCGAAATGGACATCGAAACGGATGGCGCGGTGGAGAGTGCCTTGTGCATCAGATGTCTGCATCCCAACGATCCGGAGCGTCATTTCTGCGACAAATGCGGAGCTCCGCTGGACTCCTATGCGAATACGGCTCCTTTTGAGCAGACCCTCGCCCAGGGCCACGCATTCCGCGGCGCGATGACCCAAAGGCCGCGACTGATCGTTGTGATCGGCATCTGGGCGATCTGCGCTCCCTGTGTCATTGCCGTCGTGGCTAGTGCTTTTGTCGGAATTCCGGCGGCCATCGAACATCCTGTCATGTGGGTCATGGAGGTGTTTCTGATCTTCCTCGGTGTGTTGTCAGCGCTGCTGATCTATTTCCCGACCCGGCAATATCTGACCGCCCGGAACGAAGAGGAAATGGATCCGTCTGAAGCTCCATCCGAGAGCCCCATCGACCCGGATCCACATTGAACTCTTCGTTTCTCGATCGCGCCGTTCGGGACGAAACGCCCCCGCCTCACTCCTCCGGCAGCGTCAGCAGCTCCTCGTCCTCCTCGCGGTATTGATCGAGCAGGAACCCATCGTTGGCATGCCAGCGCAGCCAGACCTCGTCGCCCCATTTCGGCGGAAGCTCGTCGAGCAGGAAAGTCCGGTGCTGCTGCTCCGCGCACAGACGGTATTCGCCGCTGCGCACCCAGTAGCGGGTGTGGGAGCCGAAGTAGATGACATCCTCGATGGTCCCCGGCAGCGCGTTGTCCCATTCGGCTTGCGCCGGTTTCTCACGCGAGACGACGAGTTTCTCCGGCCGCAGCGAGAGGTGGATGCGGTCGCCCGGGCGGACGGGTTTGTCGTTGTCGATGATCACCGCGCCGAGTCCCGGGATGTCGGCTCTCGAAAACCGTTCGCTCAGGGTTTCCGAGATGCGCCCTTCGAGGAAATTGGTATCTCCGATGAACGCCGCGACAAACGACGTGCGCGGCGTTTCATAAATCTCCGCCGGTTTGCCGATCTGCTCGATGCGACCCTTGTTCATCACCGCGATGTGGTCGGAGATCGACATCGCCTCGCCTTGGTCATGGGTGACGTAGAGAAACGTGATGCCCACTTCGTCGTGGATCGCGTCGAGTTCGACGAGCAGGCGCTGGCGCATCTTGAGGTCGAGCGCGGCGAGCGGTTCGTCGAGCAGCAGGACCTTCGGCTGCATCGCGAGCGCGCGGGCGATGCCGACGCGTTGTTTCTGCCCGCCGGAGAGCTGCGCGGGTTTCTTCGCGGCGTGCGCGCCGAGGTCCACGAGTTCCAACATGCGGTCCACGCTGCGCCGGACCTCGTCCTTCGGTTTCTTCGCGACTTTCAATCCGAACGCGATGTTCTCCCGCACCGATAGATGGGGGAACAGCGCGTAGTTCTGGAACACCGTGTTGAGCGGCCGCTTCTCCGGCGGCAGGTCCGTGATGTCGCGGCCGTCCAGCAGCACCCGCCCTTCGTCCGGCTGTTCGAAACCCGCCGCCATCCGCAGCAGCGTGGTCTTGCCGCAGCCCGATGGCCCTAACAGCGAGAACGTCGCCCCGTGCGGGATCTCCAGTGTCACACCGTCGACGGCGGTGAAACCGCCGAAGCGCTTGGTCACATTCTCGAAGCGGAGCGTTCCCTGCATGTCCCGGTGTGTCGTGAGGCTGCGGGTTTCTCCGGGAAAGGCAAGCGCGGCGGATGCTCAGCGGCCGGTCGATCTCTCGAACTTCTTCGTCACCTTCAGCTTCACCGGCAGCGTCGCCTTGGTGGACGTGGTCGCCGTGCTCGCGCCGGTGACGATGCTGCCTTCGAGTTCGAGCAGCTCGTCGAGGTTGGTGCGGAGGTTCACATACATCGTGCCTTCGAGGTTCACGCTCGCTTCGGTGAGCGTGCCATCGCTGTGGAAATCGCTGCCGGTGCTGCGGATGTTCACCGTGATGACCGCCGTTTCCTTGTCCACCGCGCGGCGGATCTGGCGCAGCCGCATCGTGCCGATCGTCTTCGCGTTCCGAAGGTCCTTGTGGACGATCATCTTGATCCACGCCGGGTCGAACTCCCACGTGTCCCCGGCCTCCAGCTCGCGGTCCGGATACCAATTCCGGTTCAGATAGACCTTCAGTTCGTCGATCTCCTCGCGCACGCGGGCCTCCGGCACCGAGCCGTCCAGCTCGAAGATCCAGTCGCCCGTCGGCAGCTTGCTCATCGCGAACATCTTGCCGGTGAGCGGGCTTGTGTCCTTCTTCGCGTCGTCCTTGCCGGCGGCGCTCAGGGTGGTCGTCGTTTCGAGTTGGTTCACCTGCACCATGCCGCGGCGGGTGCCGTCGGCCAGCGGTTCGCGGAAGGTCCAGACGAGATCGCGCTCGCGCACGATGCGGATCGTGCTGTTGGCACTCGCGCCCGGTTGTTTGCTCTCGATTCTTCCGTCGCTCGCCTCCGATTTGGAAACGAGACGCACGTTCTGTCCCGGCTGTGCCTTCAGCGGACCGAAGGTGATGCCGGCATGGGTGATCGCGGTCGTGGCCACCACGGCCGCGAGTGTGGGGAAAACGGGGGATTTGCGCATCGGGGGGATGATCCCGCCGCCATGGATCGCCGGTCAATCCGAAAGGTGCCGCGATATGCCGATGCCGCACCCCGTGCTGCGGGATCGGCGGAAACGGCTCTTCCGCATTGAATTCCGCCTTCCGCCTGCCATGCATGGCCCGTTCCTTATGTCATTGTCCGCTCTGGATTTGTTCACCATCGGCGTCGGCCCGTCGTCGTCCCACACCGTCGGCCCCATGCGCGCGGCCCGCGGGTTTGTCCTCGGCCTCGCGGAAACGGAGCGCGTCACCCGCGTCCGTTGCGACCTCTACGGCTCGCTCGCCGCCACCGGCAAGGGGCACGGAACCGACATCGCCGTGATGATGGGTTTCCTCGGCATGGATCCGGAAACCATCGATGTCGATGCCATCCCCGCGCTCGTCGATGAAATCCGCGGCAGCAAATCCCTGCGCCTGCCGTGGGGCGCCACGTTGCCCTTCGATCCGAAGACCGACCTCGAGTTCAAGCGCCTCAAGCCGCTCCCGCTCCATCCCAACGGCATGCACTTCCAGGCGCTCGACGCGGAGGACGCCGTTATCGCCGAGGAAATCTGCTACTCCGTCGGCGGCGGGTTCATCGCCACCGAGGCCGAGATGTCTGCGCCCGCGCGCGATGGCATCCAGGTTCCCCATCCCTTCGCCAGCGCCACCGAACTCATGAACCACTGCGCGGCCGGCGGCCGATCCGTCGCGGACCTCATGTGGGAGAACGAAGCAGCCTTCCGCCCCGCGGAGGAAACGCGCGCGCGGCTCGACGCCATCTGGGCCGCCATGCAGTCCTGCGTTTCCCGCGGCTGCCGCGCCGATGGCGAGCTGCCCGGCGGCCTGCATGTGAAACGCCGCGCCAAAGCCGCCCATGACCGCCTCTGCGATCGTCCCGAAGCCTCGCTCTCCGATCCGCTCACCATCCTCGACTGGGTGAACCTCTACGCCCTCGCCGTGAACGAGGAAAACGCCGCCGGCGGCCGCGTCGTCACCGCACCCACCAATGGCGCGGCCGGCATCATCCCCGCCGTGCTGCACTACGCCGTGCGCTTCCGCCACTCGCCGCATTCCGACGGCGTCCACCGTTTCCTCCTCACCGCCGCCGCCATCGGCATGCTCTACAAGCGCAACGCCTCCATCTCCGGCGCCGAAGCCGGCTGCCAGGGCGAGGTGGGCGTCGCCTGTTCCATGGCCGCCGCCGGCCTCGCCGAGTTCCTCGGCGCCACCCCGCCGCAGGTCGAGAACGCCGCCGAGATCGGCATGGAGCACAACCTCGGCCTCACCTGCGACCCCATCGGCGGCCTCGTCCAGATCCCCTGCATCGAGCGCAACGCCATGGGCGCCGTCAAAGCCATCAACGCCGTCCGCCTCGCCCTCTCCGGCGACGGCTCCCACTTCGTCTCCCTCGACAAGGTCATCCGCACCATGCGCGAAACCGGCCGCGACATGAAATCCAAATACAAGGAAACCTCCCGCGGCGGCCTCGCGGTGAACGTCGTCGAGTGCTGAGGGCGGAATGATGTGGCGGGTTGGGAAACCACGAAAGACACCAAAGGTCACGAAACGTGGAGCGGGCGTTTTGCCTGCTGCCATGGTGCAGAAAAAAAAGGATCACACCACGGATCGCACGGATTGCACGGATGGGGAATCCATCATGTCGGCGTTACGGCCCGCGCGCGTGAGGTCCGGAATGGGAAACCCAGGTGGTTCCGCACCTTCACCATCGCCGCCTCCGATCACGGCATGCCACCTGGTTGAATCGGAGCTTGTGGGCACGGTCCGATGGTCTATGACGCCCAGGCAATGAAACTCGTCAAATATGGGGTCGCCCTGATTGCCGGCGCGGCGATCGCCGCATTGGTGATCTCTTGGTATATGCCCCCTGTCATGCATGCGAGTCGCGGTGAGGTCGGCGGGACTTCGTCATCTTGGTCATTCGAAGCTTTTGAGACGATCAATCAGGAGATCCCGGAGATCGTGAAAGACCGGGAAATCTTCATGGCAGTCGTTCCGAGCTCGATGGGATATGATGTGATCGCGTCCGACGGCAGACTCCGGGCACGGTTCGGATTCGCGTCTCTGGAAGAACCATTGAGACGGATCGACGCCCGGATGGAGAGCTTGAAAAACGGAGTCCATTCGGCCGAATCCGCTGAGACCGACGTCGAAGAGCCGTGAATCGATCTGCTCCAGCGCGCTCCAGCGGAAGACATCCAAGGAGCGGCGGAACGTGTCCGCCGACGCCCATGGAAAGCTAATGGAATTGTGCGTCCGCTCAGTTCATTGGCGGCACATGGACATGGGCGATCATGCATCGCCCCTCCTTGCGTACCCGCCCACCACGTCCAGATCCACCCACCGCCCGCTTGACGCCCCGCCCGCCGCGGCGTCCAATCCCGGCGTTGTGAAAGCGGAGCGAAACCGGAAGATCTTCAGCATCGCCGTCGTCGTGATCCTCATGGTCTGGCTGACCGGTTTCACAACGCCGCCGCCACGAGGGGGCGGGACGGATGCCTCCACGCTTTTGTTTACGGGATGGACCTTCGGTCTTCTCAAGGTCCTCGCCTTCGGAACCGTTCTGATCATCGCTGGCATCCGGCTTTACCGGGCTCTCAATCCATCGATGCTCAAGGTCCTCGTGGGCATTGTGGCGTTCATCGCCACCATCTGGATGGCCATCGGCTTGGACAAGGTCCCGTCTGGTGGCGTTTCCGAAGATCTCCGGAGTGCGGCCGCCCTGTTTCTCTCCTGCCTCCTCACCATTCCGCTGTATGGCGTCGCCGTCCGTTTCCTGCTGCCATGGATCGGTGGGGAGAAACCCGCGTTCCGCTCCCTGTATGGCAAAGGAACCGCCCTGCTCGTCGCCATCCTGTTGTGGAACATGCTCAACGAACTTCTCCTATCCGCAGCTCCGAAGATCGACGGCTCCGCGCATGCGCCCGCGTTCCCCTGGGGCCTGATCGCCATCTTTCTTCCGATCCTCGCCGCTGTCGTCATCTACCGGCTCATTGCACGCTTCACCGCCCAGGTGCCGGGATGATACAAAAACCCGGCCCTCGCGCCGCCTGATCTACGCACCCCGGTCCGGAAACTCCTTGAAACACCAACGTTTCCAAGCATCCTCCCTCCCAATCGCCTCGCTGGATATCACTTGACGAGGGGATACGAGCAGAACTGTTGGTTCATAAACGATGATCTCCGTCGACCGCTGGCTACGATACTCGGAGCGATGCTCCTTGGAGCGCCGTTGGCATTTCCTCAAAAAGCTCGGCCACTATTACCTCCTCTTGTTTGACGAGGTCATGTTTACGCCACCACATGTGCGGATCGAAGGCCGCTGTTCCACCACAAAGATCCCAGAGGAGATCGGAGAGCTGACGTTTTATAATACGACTTTGCGAGGTCCGAGCGCTGAGCACTTCTATTTCTCTGAAGAAGGGCTAGGCTCGGTCTATTCCTACGATGGGTTTGCGCCGACTCATCTTGAGATCAAACTTGGCGCGGTGCCTGTGCCGATCAAGAACGAGCGAGTAATCGACAATACAGAATCGAATTGGCACGAGTATGTCGACCGCCTCGAAGTGTGCCTTATGCATGCTACCAACAGAAGAAAGCCAACAAGTCGCACCCAACCGCCTGATTCGCTCCGAGTCGAATTCTCCCCGTGATCACCAACCTCAACCCACAGTCAACGCGCGGCTGCCGTCAGGCGGTTGGTGTGCTATGACGTTGCCAAGAGACCCGGACTCCATGCACCCATTCAAAAACGCGATACTCCCCCTATTTCTGCTCCTGTTGTGCACGGCGGTCGCACGGGCCGATTTTGTCGAGTTCTCCAGTTCGACGTCGGAGACACTGGGGGATTTGGGGACGAAGTTCGTGATCGGTTGTGCCTTTCTGGCGGCGGGCATGGTGGGGGCGGCGTTCGTGCTGCGAAAGAAGTGAGGCTGGTGGGATCGGGGTGCGGTCCGGAGTTCGATCTTTCGCTTGTCGTCCTTTGCCACACGCTCCGCAGCACGCTGAAACGTGGACTCCGGACGGGTGCTTGGTGAGGCGGAGTCTTGGTCTCCGAAGGCAGAGAATTCTGCAATCCGCAATCTGAAATCCGCAATTCCCCCTCACATCCCTTTCACATGCACGGTGACGGCGGTTTCCTGGCCGGTGCGGGGGTCGGTGGCGGTGAGGGTGTGGGTGCCGGGGGCGAGGTGGACGACGGGTTCCGGGGTGGAGGCTTCGATGCGCAGGGTGGGGGAGGACCAGCGGGCGGTGCCGGGGAGATTGGTGATGGGGCGGAGGCGGTCGGAGCCGGAGGGGATCTCGGGGTCTAACAAAAATGTGGTGCCGTCGGCGGGGGCGAGGATGCGGAGGGGTTCGGGGAAGGTGGTTGTGAGGGCGAGATCGAACTCGGAGCGGCGGGCGTTCTGGGCGCTCTCGAACCATGCGGCGTAGGTGGCGTCGAGGCGGGCCTTGCCATCGGCCGTGTAGTCGGCGGGTACGGCATTCTGCGGGACGCGGGAGGCGGGCACGAGGTCGGTGACGGCTCCGGGCGTGCCGGGCGGGACGCGTTTGCCGTTGCGGGGGTCGATGGTGACATCGACGAGTCCATCGGGGCGGGAGAACCAGGTGGGCGGGTGTCTCTGGTGGAGGCGCAGCATGGAGCGCTGGAAGATGGGGCCGGCGCCGGAAACGCCGGAGAGGCCTTTCATGGGCTGGTTCTCGAAGTTTCCGGCCCAGACGGCGACGGTGAAATCCGGAGTGAATCCGACGCACCAGTTGTCGCGGAAGTCGGAGGAGGTGCCGGTCTTGACGGCGCAGCGGAAGGGGAGGTCGAGCGGGCCGCCGGGTGGGAAAACGGAGGCGCGGGCCTCGGGATCGGACAGGATGTCGGCGATCTGATAGATGGATGTTTCGGAAACGCCGGCGGAGTGAGTCGGCGCGGCGAGCAGGGCGGGGAAGAGGACGACGGGTTTCCACAGGCCGCCGCGGGCGAGGGTGGCATAGGCGGCGGCGAGCTCGGTGAGGCGGACGGGGGCGTTGCCGATGGTGAGGCCGAGGCCGTGGCGGTCGGGGTCCTTGCCGAGGGTGCTGAGGCCGAGTTTTGTCAGGAACCGGTGGAGCGGGCGCGGGCCGCCGAGGGAGTTGAGCTCGCGCATGGCGGGGACATTGAGCGAGCAGGCGAGCGCGCGGCGAAGGGTGACGGGGCCGCGGTGGAGGCGGTCGTAGTTTTGCGGCAGGTCGAGTCCCTCGGGCGTGCGGTAGGTGCTGGGGACGTCAGCGAGGATCGAGCAGGGGGTGCGTTCGTCGTGCTCGATGGCAAGCAGATAGGTGAAGGGTTTGAGCGTGGAACCGGGCGAGCGGGGCAGCAGCGCGCCGTTGATCTGGCCGCCACGCGGGTCGCTCCAATCGGCGGAGGAAACGAGGGCGAGGACTTCGGCCGTGCGGTTGTCGAGGATGACGACGGCGGCGTGGCGGAGGTTGGCGGCGCGGAGTTTCGCGGTTTCCTCGCGGACGATGGTTTCGATGTCGCGCTGGAGGGCGAGGTCGAGGGTGGTGCGCACCGCCTCGCCGGGCGCGGAGGCGGGCGGGTGGAACGAGGCGAGCCATGGCGCGGGCCGGCGGATGCGCAGCGGGCGGAGCTGGAGCGGCTCGGTGAGCGCGGTGGCGACGCGCTGGAGCCCGGCGGTTCCGTTTTTCGCCATCCGGCGGAGGACGACATCGCGGCGCGAGACGGCGCGGTCGCGGTGTTTGAGCGGGTTGAGCCACGACGGCCCTTGCGGCAGGCCGGCGAGCAGGGCGCACTCGGCGAGCGAGAGGTCGTCGAGCGGTTTCTGGAAGTAGAAGCGGGCGGCCTCGGCGATGCCGGTGCGGCGGTTGCCGTAGTCGAGCCGGTTGAGGTAGGCGGCGAGGATCTCGTCCTTCGTCCATGTCATCTCGAGGCGGCGGGCGCCGAGTGTCTCGCGGATCTTGGTGGCGATGTTGCGTTTCGCAGGAGGGCGGGAAATCTTGATGAGCTGCTGGGTGATGGTGGACGCGCCGGAAACGACCTCGCGCTTCCGCAGGCAGTCCCATGCGGAGCGGCAGGTGGCGAGCACGTCCAGCCCGCCATGGCTGCGGAAACGCTTGTCCTCGGCGGCCAGCGTGGCCTCGACGATGTCGTCCGGGACGCGGGCGAGATCGACGGGCACCGTCCAGCGCGCGTCGGGAAGCGGGAGCTGGCGGATGATCTCGCCATGGCGGTCGACGAGCACCGGCGAGGCGTCCGGCGATGCGGAAAGCCCGGCCGGGAGCGGCACGAGGAAGGGCACGCCGAACCACACGACCGCCCAGACGAGCAGCGAGGCGATCGCCGCCCGCAGGATCGTGCGGCGGGATGGACGGCGGAGTTTCATGCGGCGGATGAGGGAATAGCGCGTTTCGTGCCCGATGACGAGCCGGCTCACGGAATAGGTATGCGTGGAAAACTTGTGATTTCTCGCAACCGATTTGACCGGCAGGGCTCTGGGAGCTCAGGGGCGGATCTGCCGAAGCCTGGCGACGTCCGCGAGGTCTTGAGGGCGTCCGGAAGCGAGCTTGTTCTTGATGTAGCAGTCTTTCGACAAGAACCAGACGTCCAGCCCGTCGAGCGTCCCGGCGACCCTTTGCGACCATGCTTCGTCCCATGAAATCCCCGATAGTCCAGTGAGCAAATCGAGCCGATGCGGCTCGACTCCGAGCTGGACGACGATGTCCGGGGTCAGGAAATCCGAAGCGGAGAGTCCCACGGAGGCGAAGCCGAATTCATCGATCGCCCGGATCATGGAATCGGCGTTTCCCGCACGGGGGGCGACAAAGAGGTCGATGTCCTTGGTGTAGCGGGGCAGCCCGTGGTAGGCCAAGGCATGGGCCCCGACGACGAGGAACTCAACTTTGTGAGAGTTCAACAATCCGACAAACTCTCTCAAGTCGCGGTTGAGCTTCATGGTCGCTTGGGTCGGGATTGGTCAGTTCCAAGAGAATGTCGAGCCGTTGTTCCGGGGTGAGCTGGCGATAATAGGCGTTGTCCGCCTCCTCGGCATCGCGGAAGGATCGGTGGATGACAACCGTTCGGTCCATAGGGGGATCATGGTGCGCAAGGTGGACGATTGCGAGGAAAGAGTTGGGCGTTGCGATCCGGGTTGACGCCGGGTTTCCGCCCGGCAAGCTCGCGGGCGATGATCGCGCGATTGAGAGGGAAGGTGCTCGAGGCCTATCCGAACCGGCTGGTGGTGGACGTGCAGGGCGTCGGCTACGAGGTGCTGGTGCCGGTTTCCACGTTCGACCGGTTGCATGCGGCGGAGGGAGTGGCGGTGGACCTGCGGACGCATCTGCACATCCGCGAGACGGCGCACACGCTGTATGGATTCGCGACGGAGGAGGAACGCGATGTCTTCCTGATGCTCATCGACCGTGTGAGCGGGATCGGACCGGCGATCGCGATGGCGGTGCTCAGCGGCATGCCGGTGGCGCGTTTCAAGGGCTGCGTGGTGGAAGGAAACACCGCGGAGCTTTCGCGCATCAAGGGGCTGGGCAAGAAGACAGCGGAGCGGATCGTACTCGAACTCAAGGACAAGGTGGGCGTGGCGGAAACCTGGCAGGACGCCGCCGCCGGACAGGTGAGCGCGGCGGCCGCCGATGCGGAGCTCGCGCTCATCGCGCTCGGCTACAAGCAGGTCGACGCCCGCAAGGCGGTGCGCAAGGTGCTGGAGACCGATGCCAACGCGGCGGTCGATGTGCTGGTGCGTGGCGCGTTGCGGCATTTGCAGGGCTGAACAGATGCACATGCGGCGGTTGTTTCTGGTTCTGACGCTCGCGCTCTGCGTGGTCCGTGTGTCCGCGCACCAGGTGGACACGGTGGAGTTCGAGTTTCTCGAATCGGACGCCGGCTGGGTGCTCGAAGGCGACATGGACATCGCCTACATGATGCCGGAAACCCGCAACGTGCCGGGTGCCCCGCCGTTCAGCCGGGCGGAGGTGATGAAGGCGCCGCCGGAGGAACTCGCGCGCATCCGGAAGGAAACGGAGAACACGCTGCGGTCTTTGTTAGGGCTCAACTTCGCCGGCGAAACCATTCCGTGGCGCATCGGGTTTCCGGACTTCGAGAAGGAGCCGTTCGAACTTCCCGAGGAGCAGATGGATTGGGCGCTGCTGCATGTGCGGATCGTCGCGGAGCCGCGCGCCGGGCCGGGCGATCTTGTCGTCCGCTGGCACGAGACCGAACAGGCGGAACTGATCATCCTCATCGACGAGGGCGACGAGCCGCGGATCGAAAGCGTGGCACCGGGGGGTGAAATGCGGCTGCTCACCGTCGAGGCGGGCGGCGAGGTGGAAAAGGCGGAGCCGAAGGTGACGACGAGCTGGCTGTGGACCGGTTTCCGCCACGTGCTGCCGGTGGGGCTGGATCACATTCTGTTCATTCTCGGCCTCTTCCTGATGGCCCCGAAGTGGAAGCCGCTGATGATCCAGTCGCTGCTTTTCACGCTCGCCCATTCGATCACGCTCGCGCTCGCCGTATTCGGACACATCGATCTGCCGCGGAAACCGGTCGAGCTGTTGATTGCCTTCAGCATCGCGTTCGTCGGCATCGAGAACCTGATGATTTCCAAACTCGGAATGCGGCGGCTGGCACTGGTGTTCGTCTTCGGTCTGGTGCACGGGCTCGGCTTCGCGACCGGCCTCGCGGGCATGTTCGGAGGGCTCTCGGCGCGGCAGTTGGTCGGCCCGCTGGTGGGTTTCAATCTCGGCGTCGAGGTCGCGCAGATCACCGTGCTCGCATCCGCCTTCCTGCTCTGGCTGCCGCTGCGGCCGTGGAGCGGGCGGGCGCGCACGGCTGGCTCGGCCGCCATCGCGCTGTGCGGGATCCTGTGGCTCGTCGAGCGATCGTTTTCGTGACGGTCGAATCGAACATTCGAAACCGGTAACCACGAAAGACACGAAATTGCACGAAATCAGAGCGGTGGCACGATCAGAGATGCCAGGGTTCCAGAATCTCTCCTTTCGTGATCTTTCGTGTGTTTCGTGGTTTCCGATTCCGCCGCGGTCTAGGGCGGACCGCAAGGTTTGGTTCAACGTCCCTCGCGGAACCCGTGAGTGCTGCAACACGCACGGGTGGCTGAAGGTCCAAATGGTTCGAGAAATGCACTGAGCTCACTGCTCCATTTCGTGATTGAACCTTGGCGGAAAGCACCATCGTGGGGCGCAAGACCCCGAATGCCTGACTGCAACCTTCCGTCCGTGACCTGACAGAACGGCCGCCCGCGCCGGTTGCCTCCACCTTAACCGGGCCATCGGAGAACGACCATGAAAAAGACAACCAAAGAACCAAAGACATAGAACGCCGAAGACCTCCGAAGAAGGCCGGCCGGAGGGGCCGAGATCTATTCCGCCCTCCGCCGCCTTCCAAAGGAAGGATCATCGGCCTGGACTGCCATCCGGACACCTTCACCGCGGCGGTCTTCAAAGGGACCACCCGCACGATGCCGTCAAGCCCAGACCCGCCCGGACATGAGTCTCGCGAAATTCCTCGCCTGGGCCGCCGGGAGTTCACCCGCGACGACCTGTTCCTCATGGAAGCCGGTTCCAACAGCTTCGAGATCCACTGCCGCCTTCTCGCGCTGGGCCTGCGCGCCGTGGTCATGGAAGCTGTCGTGTCGGCAAGCACGCCAAAACCTACGCCGACAACGACAAGATGGCCGCCGCCCGCATCGCCTTGGTTTACCTCCAGGAAAGGCTCCCTGCGTCTGGGTGCCCGACGCCCTCACCCGCGAACGCCGCGAGCTGCTCCACGCCTACACCAAGGCCGTCGAGGACCGCACCGCCGCCACCAACTCCTCAAAGGCTACCTCAACCAGTTCACCATCCGCACCGGCCGCCGGACCCTCGAAACCCCGGCCACCGAAAATGGGTGCTCAGCCAGCGCGACTGGACCCCGCTCCAACCTCGAGGTTGCTCGCCGGCTACTATCGGAACCTCCGTTTCCAGAGCGAGCGCCGCAAGGTGCTGCAACGCCTCATCGGCCGGCAGATCTGCGCCGAGCCGCTCATGCTGCGCTGCATGAAACTGCTGGGCATCGGCCAGATCAACGCGTTCGCCCTGCTCGCCATCATCGGCGACGTGCGGCGCTTCGAACGGCCCGAAAAGCTCGTCGCCTACATCGGCCTCAATCCGGCCAGCGCGAGAGCGGCCGCGGCAAGCACGTCAAACTCGGCATCGGCAAGCGCGGCCGCGGCGACATGCGCCACCTCCTGTGCAGGGAGCGCACGCGGTCCTGCGGACAGGCAAGGCCACCCCTTGGGGCAATGGGGCTGGAAGATCTTCGCGCGGCGCGGCAACCGCAACGTCGCCGTGACCGCCGTCGCACGCAAGCTTGTCGTCCGGTCTGGCACCTGCTCACCGGCAACCCGCCCGCAGCCTTGGAAGCTGACAAGAGCTCGCCACCAAGCTCAAGAAGCTCACCATCATGCTCGGCAAAAGCCTCCGGGCCGATCTCGGCTTGCCATCCAAGGTCGATGCCTGCGTTGAGCACCTTGAATCCCAAATCCTTGCGAAAACAATTTTCAGCACCGCCTGAACTAAAGCTTGAATGACTACATGCCTGTGTTTCGTGGTTTCCGATTCCGCCGCGGTCTAACCGGCCAGCCCGCGCACGAAGGCGGTGAAGAAATCCGCGCCGGCTTTCAGAGCCCCGACATCGATGAACTCGTCGGCGGTATGCGCCTGGTCGATCGATCCCGGCCCGATGCACACGCTCGGGATCCCCCCCGCGGACAGGTGGGCGGCATCGGAGAACCACGGCGCGCTGCCGAGTTTCGTGCCGCCCGCGGTTTCTAACAGACGCTTCACGCCCGGGTGGTCGGCCGGCGTTTCCATCGGCGGGTTTTCGTGCGGGTTGACGATTTCCACCGGCAGCTCGAAGTCGGCGATGGCGTTGGCGAGGATGGTGAGCGCGCCTCCCGCCTGGCTGAGCGCGGGGGTGATGCGGATGTCGAGTTCGGCCTCGGCGTGGTCGGGCACGATGTTCGGCCGCGATCCGCCGCGGATGACGCCGATGTTGATCGTCGAACGGCCGAGCACCGGGTGGGTGTAGGTGGCGAGTTCGCCTGATAGATGGCGGTCGAGCGTGTCGAGCGCGCGGGTCAGCTTGAGGATGGCGTTCTCGCCTTTCTCCGGCATCGAGCTGTGGGCGGCGCGGCCGGACGAACGCAGGGTCGCCCACATCGAGCCCTTGGTGAGGTGCACGACCTCCATCGACGTCGGTTCGCCGACGAGCGCGAAGCTGTATTCCTCGCCGTATTTCGTTGCGAAGTCCTTCGCCCCCCATTGGCCGGACTCCTCGCCCATGAAACCGACGAAGTCGATGGCGACCGGCAGTTTCCCGAGCACGTCGCGGTTTTCGTGGAGCGCCCAAAGCATCGCGGCCATCGGGCCTTTCGTGTCGGATGCGCCGCGGCCCCAGAGTTTCCCGTCGTGGATGTCGCCGCGGAACGGCTCGATGGTCATGCCGCCGACACCGACCGTGTCGAGGTGCGGGCCGAAGA
The DNA here is from genome assembly GCA_024233135.1 of Akkermansiaceae bacterium. Lineage (GTDB taxonomy): Bacteria > Verrucomicrobiota > Verrucomicrobiia > Verrucomicrobiales > Akkermansiaceae > Luteolibacter. The sequence goes on from JACKPZ010000005.1 coordinate 129,907, forward strand.
GCATGCGGGGCCGGCCGTCTCGCGGCGCGAAGCGGGCGATGAGATTCGGGCGGCCGGGGCGGATTTCCTCGAGCGAAACCTCCGCGCCGATCGATTCGAGCCAGCCGTTCAGGAAAATCGCGATCGTCTCCTCCCCGGTTTCCGGCGTGCCGGGCAGGTTGTCCGGGTTCACCGAAGGGATCCGGACGAGCTGTTGGAGGAGCGAGACGACATCGTGACTCATGATGCGGCGAGCCTCGCCAGCGGATCGCGTCGAGGCAAGGAAGCGTTTTGGAGAAGCCGGTTACCCCGATCGTGGTGTGGACAGTCCCGCGGATCGGGACGACCGTTGCGACGTTACCGTGAAACCCATCATCCTCCGGATTCTCGGCCTGTGCGCCGTCCTCTGCGGCGGCGTCAGCGCCGGACCTGTCGATCTCGTCGGAAAGTCCGGCGTTTGGTTCCGGTCCGACGAAGGAATCGAGGCGGTCGAAAACGTGCTCTCATGGCAGTCCGACCACGGGAGCTGGCCGAAGAATCTCGATACCTCCGCGAAACGTTTCACGGGCGATCGATCGAAACTCCAAGGCACCTTCGACAACGCCGCGACCACCGGCGAGATCCGGTTTCTGGCCAAAGCCTTCGAGGAAACGAAAAACGACCGCTGCCGGGCCGCCGTGCTCCGCGGCATCGACCACATCCTCAAAGCTCAATACGCGAACGGCGGCTGGCCGCAGTATTTCCCGCCGAAAGGCTATGCGAGCCACATCACGTTCAACGACGGCAGCATGGAACGATTGCTCGTCCTGTTGCGCGATGTGGCCGAAAACAAGGACTTCCGTTTTATCGATGCGAAACGCCGGGCGATGGCCGGACACGCGGTCGAGAAGGGCATCGATTGCATCGTGAGCTGCCAGGTGAAGGTGCGCGGCAGACGCACCGTCTGGTGCGCACAGCACGACGAGAAGTCCTTGAAACCGGCATCCGCCCGCGCCTACGAACTCGCCACCCTGAGCGGCTCGGAAAGCGCCGGGCTGTTGTGTTTCCTGATGAGCATCGAGCGGCCGTCGCGCGATGTGGTCCGCGCCGTGCGCGACGGCGTGGCATGGTTCGAGGACTCCGCGATCCATGACATCCGTGTGGTGAAGGCCGATGGGGACCGCAAGGTGGTTCCCGACCGCGGCGCACCGGACGTTTGGGCGAGGTTCTACGAGATCGAGACGAACCGGCCGATCTTCTGCGGCCGCGATGGGAAAAAGAAGTACACCCTCGCGGAGATCGAGCGTGAACGCCGCTTCGGCTACGCATGGTATGGAAACTGGGGCGAGAAGGTCGCGAAGGCCCACGCCAATTGGAAATACCGATGATTCCCGGATGCGGCGCGAAGTTTCCTGCTAATGATCCGCGGATGTTGGGAATCAAACCGTGAAAACCCATGCCAGAACCCGACAAGAACCAGACCGCCATGGTGCAGAGGCTGTTCGTGCAGCACCTCGTGCCTTTGCGCGGATTCCTGCTCGGCCTGACGGGGGATTTCCACCGGGTCGATGATCTGGTGCAGGAAACCTTCCTCACCGCCTTGGAGAAAGCGGCCGACTTCGAGGGCGGAAACTTCCGCGCGTGGATCTTCGCCATCGGGCGATTCAAGGTGCTTTCCTTCCTCCGCGATGCCGGTCGCGAACCCCTGCTCTTCGAGTCCGATGTGGTCGAGCGGCTGGCCGACGCGGCCCCGGATTTCTCCGCCAACGACGAACGGATGCGCCACCTCCAGGCATGCATCGAGAAACTCGCGCCCCATTCGCGGCGCGCGATGGAGCTTCACTATCAGCACGGTCATCCGCCACGCGACGTGGCTCCCGCGATGGGTTGGTCGGTCAACGCGGTGCGGGTCGCGCTTTCCCGGGCGCGCGCCGCCGTCAGGGAGTGCATCGAACAACGGATGGCGATGGAAGGAGCGCGCCGATGAACCGCGAGCGAACCAGGGAGCTTGTCCGCGGCTACCTCGACCATGAGTTGGGCGCGGAGGAAATGGCGGAGCTTCAATCGTTGTTGCGTTCCGATGATGAGGCGAGGTCGCTCTTCTGGGACGACGCGCAATGGCACGCCTTGTACCGCCAATGGGGGGAGCAGGAGTGGGGGAGACAGGCGGTTGAGTCCGCGCCGGAAGTTGTCGAGCCGATCCCGAAGCGCCCCGCGCTGAACGTCGTGCCCATGCCGAAGTCTTTGCCAGCCGCACGGCGGAAGATGGTTTCGGCCGGACGCTGGGCTGTCGCGATCGGAGCGGCGGCCGCGGCGGTCGCGGCGGTCGTCGTGTTCCTCGCGGTGCAGAAACGCAGGCCGGTCGCCACGCTTGAACGACAGGCCGCCGCGGAGTGGACCGCGCGGGATCTCCGCACGGGAGACAAACTTCGTCCGGGATCCACGCACCATCTCGCCTCCGGTGTTGCGGTGCTGAGCTTCGATCAGGGCGCACGCGTCGTGCTCGAAGGCCCTGCCGATTTCCAACTGACCGGCCGGAACTCGATGGAGCTTCTCTCCGGGCGGATGCGCGCTTCCGTTCCTCCTCCGGCCCATGGTTTCACCGTGGCCACGCCATCGTTCGATGCGGTCGATCTGGGGACGGACTTCGGGTGTTTTGTGAAACCCGACGGCACCGGTGAACTCCACGTTCTCGAAGGCGAGGTCGCGCTGAATTCCGGATCCGGACGGCTGACCGAGCAGCGGCTGCATGCCAACGAAGCCATGCGAGTGGATCGGGAGCGGACGGAGAAGATCTCCGTCGCAGCATTCTCCTTCCCGTGTGAGGAGGAAGAGGAACGGAAGGCGCTCCGCGGCCGCGGTGACGACCTCGGAGCATGGCGCATCGCGAGCCGCATGATGGCCGGGCACCCGTCGACCGTGTTTCACCTGGACGTTGAAACGAACGACAGCCGGCTTCTCCGGAACCTGGCGGAAAACCCGCCGGCGGGATCGGACGCGCGTGTCCACGGTTGCCGGCCGGCGGAAGGACGCTGGCCCGGAAAAGGCGCGCTGGACTTTGTTCCGGGTGATGACCATCTGGAGTTTCACCTTGCCGGAAACAGCGGGTCGCTGACTCTAACCGCATGGCTCAAGGTCGGGCGGCTTCATCCGGCCAAGAATCCCATCGTGATGGGCCAGTCCGACAAACTGGGCGAGGTGACATGGTATCTCTACGGCTCCGGACTGGGTGTCGGCGTCCTGACACAAGAGGATCCGATCACTCCGAAATGGCATAACTTCCACTCCGGCCCCATGCTCCCGACCGATGGGAAAAGCGGTTGGATTTTCGCCGCCGTCGTGCTCGATGGGGAAACCGGAACCGCGACCCACTATTTCAACGGCAAACCCGTCGCGAATGAAACGGACATGATCCGCAGTCCGCTCCAGCTTCAGCACGCCATCATCGGAAACCTGTCCCTCGAACCCCGCCGCCGGGGCGCCACGCCGGACCGCTTCGAAGGCGCCATCGACAGTCTCACGGTTTTTTCCACCGCTCTTCCGCCGGAGGAAATCCACCGGCTTTTCGAAATGGGCGTTCCCGACAGCCCGCGATGAAACCCGTCTTTTCTAACAAACCCGATCTCCGAACCCAGATGCGCCTCGCCACCAGCACCGTCATCCTCGCCTCCGCCACTCTCGCCCACGCCCAGATCCCCGCGTTTCCCGGTGCCGAGGGATACGGCGCCTACGCCACCGGCGGCCGCGGTGGTGACGTCTATCATGTCACCAATTTGGATGCGTCAGGCACCGGCTCGTTTTTCGACGCCATCGCAAACGTGCCGGCCGCCGGCCGCACGATCGTGTTCGACGTCAGCGGCTACATCCGCCTGCCAAGCGGGTCCGATGGCACCCGCATCACGTCGTCGAAGATCACCATCGCCGGGCAGACCGCACCCGGTGACGGCATCGGTTTCTACAACAACTTCCTCCGCATCTCCGGCGACGACGTCGTGCTCCGCCATCTTCGTTTCCGCCGTGGGAAGACGGAGTCGAGCGGTGACTGCATCGACCTCGACAGCGGGAGCCTCAATTCGATGCTCGACCACCTCTCGGTGATGTTCAGCACCGACGAGAACTTCTCCAGTTTCGGCAGCCCGCCGGAAAACCTGACGTTCCAATACTCGCTCAACTCGTGGGGGCTCGAGCCCCACTCGTGCGGCGGCCTGTGGGACCAGAACCATGCTTCCTCGCACCACAACCTGTGGTCGCACAACCACACCCGCAATCCCAAGGCGCGTCCGAACGGCCTGCTCGAATGGGTCAACAACGTCACCTTCGACTGGGACATCGGCTTCATCATGGGCGACTCCGGGACGCCTGCGGGCTGGAAGGCCAACGTCATCAACAACTATTTCATCTGCCCGCCCGGCAACACCCGCTCCAAGGCTCTCGTGAAAGGAACGGTGGACCGCAATGGCGCTCCAAACTTCACGGTCCACCTGAGCGGCAACCTCACCGACAACAACGGCGCCGACACCATCCTCAACGGCACCGACAAGGGATATTCGATCGTCGAAGGCACCGCATACCCACCGGGGACGACGGGTCTGACGCCCGGAGCCGCCGGTTACTACCAGTCGCCATCGGCGATCGCCGGATCGCCGGCCGGCATCACCACCGATCCCGCGCTGCTCGCCTACAAGAAGATCGTTTCCAACGCGGGCGCGCTGAGACTCAGCCACAACTTCGGCGGCAGCCTCCGCGACGAGGTGGACACCATCCTCATCAACAAGCTTACGAGCATGTCGCGCGGGCACGTCACTCGCCCGAGCGACACCGGCGCGAGCAACGATGGCTTCGGCACGCTCAATTCCACCACGCCGCCCATCGATTCCGACAAGGACGGCATGCCGGACAGTTATGAGACCGCCCTCGGATGGAACCCCTCGGTGCAGGACCACAACACCACCGTCAGTGGCACCGCGTTTTTCCCCACCGGGTATCCCGCCGGTTACACGCGCCTTGAGGAATATCTCCACTTCAAGAGCGTGCCGCACATGGTGATAACGAAGAACACGGCCACCAATCCTGACATCGACCTCTCCCGTTACACGTCGGGTTTCACGAACAATCCGGTGTTCACCATCAGCAACATCACCGGAGGTTCGGTTTCGCAGAGTGGAGCGGGAGGCAAACTCGTCCACTTCACCGCCAACAACACGAGCGGGCGCGGCGGATTCAATTTCACCGTCACCGACGCCGATGGCAGCGTGTGGACCCAGCAGTTCGCCATCTGCATCGTCGGCAGCAACGAAGCATCGGATCTCACGTGGCGCGGCACCGGATCGACGTGGGATACCTCTTCGAGCAACTGGCTCGAAGACGGCTCGCCCTCCGCATTCTCCGGCGGCGACCGGGTCACCTTCGACAGCACAGGCGCCGCCGCGCCGACCGTCAGCATTCCGGGGTCGGTTCTTGCCACCACGGTCGATGTGAACGCGGCGAATGACTACACCTTCACCGGCGCGGGCGGCATCAGCAGCATCTACGCGCTGACGAAACGGGGAAGCGGCAAGCTCACGATCAACAACAGCACGGCCAACAGTTTCAACGGTGTCTCGCTGGAAGGCGGAACGCTGGCGATCAACACGGCGGGCGGTGTCGGCTCTGCCAAGATCACCTGCGCCGGTGGCGCGCTGTCGCTGGGACCGGCGTCCAACAGCACGATCTCCGCGCCGCTCGAGTTTCTCGCGCCCACGACCATCACTCCGACCAGCCAGCATACCGAAAGCGGAAACTGGACCGGTTCCAACCAAACGGTGACGCTGTCCGGTGGATCCACCTTGTGGACGGTGGCCGGAAACTGGAGCGGGTTTTCCGGGAACCTGCGGTTTGGAAACGGCAGCACCCGCATGCGTCTCAACGGCAATTCCAACACCAACTTCGGCAGCACGGCCGTGGCCATCGACCTTGGGTCGAACAACGCCCAGCTCATGAACCGCAACGGCGGCACCTTCGATCTGGGATCGCTCGAAGCCACCGGCGCGAACACAGCGCTTTACGGGACGCAGACCGGATCGACACCCACCACCTACCACATCGGAGCGCTCAACACCGACACTACGTTCGCCGGAGGGATTTTTGATGGAGGAGGAGGCACCGGCATCGTCAAGACCGGCATGGGAAGATGGACGCTCGCGGGCGCCAGTTCCCACACCGGCGCCACCACGATCAGTCAAGGCGCGTTGTTTGTGAACGGCAGCCTCGGTGCGTCAGCGGTGAGCGTGAGCGGCGGCGCGACCTTGGGTGGCAACGGCAGCATTGCCGGCGCCGTCACCGCGACCAATGGCTCCACACTCGACCCGGGGCCTTCGCCGGGTGAAACCGGAACGCTGACCGTCGCCGGCGGCCTATCGCTCAACGGCGGATCCACGGTGGATGTCGATCTGAGCAACAGCGTCTCCGGAGCCAACGACAAGATCACCGTCACGGGCGGGAACCTCGCCCTGACGAGTCCGGTGAATTTCCGGATCCACATGACCGACGGCGTCCTCCAGACCGGCACCTACCGGTTCATCGACGGCAGCGCGACCCAGGTCGGCGCGGGGATCACGATGAACGTCCTGGGTCTTCCGACCGATACCCGGCAGACGTTTTCACCTTGGCGCCAAGCCGCCGGATCGTCGCCCGCGTATGTGGAACTCCGGATCACCGGCGATCCGCCCGCATCCCTCGTCTGGACGGGCACCAACGGCGGCGGCTTGTGGGATCTGAAAACGACCGGCAATTTCTCCGGCGGTCCGACCGCGACGTTCTTCAACCTCGATGCCGTCACCTTCAACGACACGTCATCGGTCGGCTCCGTGGTGCTCAGCGGGACGCTTGAGCCGCGCGTGGTCACGGTTTCCAACAACACGCGGGCCTACACCTTCTCCGGCACCGGTGAGATCGGCGGCGATGCCTCGCTCGTCAAAACCGGCGGCGGCACACTGACGCTCGAATCCGCCAACAGCTACAACGGAGGCACCACGATCGGTCCGGGCAGCAACATCATCCTCGCAAACAGCGCGGCCAACACATCGGGCCTCGGAACCGGAGCGGTGACCTTCCTCGGCGGCACCCTCACGATGGCGGGTTTCAACGGCAGCAATTCGATTTCTTATGACCCGATGCCCAACGATCTCATCGTGCCGACGGGGCAGACCGGAACGCTCAACCTCACCCAGCGCGCGCCGAAGCCGGGGTCCGCCAATATCTTCCCCGCGATCTACGGCTCTCTATCAGGTGGTGGCACGCTGAACCTCGTCACCAAGTTCGTGCGTGGCGACGTGCTGGGTGATTGGTCGCCCTTCACCGGCACGCTCAACGTGGTGGCGGGGGATGGGGATGGCGGTGATTTCCGTTTCGGGACGAGCTACTCGTGGCCCGGCATGCCGTCGGCGCTGGTGAACCTGAACGCGAACACGACCGCCTTCTATGTCGGCACGCTCGCGGCCGGAGCCGGCACGACCATCGAGATCGGAGCGCTTTCGGGCACCGCCGGATCCCGCTTGTTGGGTGGTCAGACCGGTGGTCGCGCGTTGACCTATCGCATCGGCGGGCGCGGAACGAACGCCACTTTCGCCGGATCGTTCGGCGAGGTCGCGGCCGGGTCCACTCTGACCAATTTCGTCAAAACCGGCGCCGGCGCCTGGACCTTGAGCGGCGGCGGCGGCTGGGCGGGCGGCACCTTGGTCGAACAGGGAACCCTTGAGGTTTCCGGGACGATCGAATGCGCCGGTGCGACCTACGTGTCGGACGGTGCCGTTCTCAAGTTCTCGAACGGATCGTTCGCCACCGATTCCGTCGTGGTCGAATCCGGTGGATCGCTGAATGGCTATGGCACGCTGGCGGCGGATCTCAATGCAGGCGGCGGTCTCGAAACACGCGGTTTCTCCAGTGGAACGCCGGGCACCTTGGCGGTGGATGGCAGCGTGTTCTTCGGCGAGGCATCCCTCACCAGAATGCGTGGCGGGGTTTCCTCGGACCTGCTGGCGGTGACCGGCGACATGGCGCTCGGCGGAACCATCCAGATCAGCCTCGCGTCCGGCACCACGTTCGGCCGCTACCCACTCATGACCTGTCAGGGCGAAATCAGCGGAACCGCCGCGCTCACCGGCATTCCCGGAGGAACCACCGCGCACCTTTCCACGACGGTCCCGGGCCGTGTGGATCTCGTCATCGACGACAGCGACGAGGACGGCCTGGCCGACACTTGGGAAAACGCATATCTCGGCGGCCTTGGTTCGGGCCCCGGTGACGACTACGATGGAGATGGACAAACCAATGCCGTCGAACAACGCGCCGGCACTCTGCCGAACAGCGGGGCCTCGATGTTCGCTGCGGAGATCCAACCGGCAACCGGCGGCCAGTTCCTCCTCACCTGGCCTAGCGTTCCAGGAAACATCTACCGCATCGAAGCCGCACTTTCGCCCGGTGGAGCCTGGAGCACCGTGGAAACCGTGCCCGCGGAGGACGAACCCGCGGCGTCCACCTCGAAGGCGGTCGCACCTTCCGGAGGGCTGCGGTTCTACCGCGTGGCACTCGATCTCTGAAGTCTCCAACGAAACGGAAATGCATTGGACGAAACACATGATCACGGTGCTCGCGGCCGTCGTATGGAGCGGCACCGCCCGCGCGCATGTCGGTTTCGAATCCGAAACCGAAGCCCGCATTTTCTCCGACCGGATGGAACTCTGCTTCCGCTGTTCCCCATCCTTCGCGTGGCGCATGATGGGGGACGTGGCGCCGCCGCCGGGTGCTCCGGACGCGGAACAGGTCGCCAAGCCGATCCTCGAAGAACTCGCCCGCGATTGGGTGAAGGTGTCGTCGGGCGGACAAGAACTTGTTCCGCTGAGCGCGCGCTGCGTGTTCGAGGTCGATGGTCATGTCGCCGTGCTTCTTCGTTGCGAGAAACCCGAAGGACCGTCGCTGGCGTTCCGGCTTACGTTCTTCGACAAACTAGGCGATCTCGATTGGTCGAAGATCCGCGTGTACGACCAGACTAAGGATCCGCTGGATCGCGCGATCGAGCCATTCGCAGGGAAGGAGCTTTTCAAGGCCAAGCCGTACGCTGAGTTCGATCTTCCATCGGCCGCCGCCGCCGAACCGCCTGAAGCCGGAAACGCGGTTCCCGCGCCGCCGTCCCCCGCGGTCATGAAAACGGAAACCTCCGACCCATGGCGCAACGCCGGATTGATCATGGCCTCGGCCCTTGCGGCCCTCTTTTGCGCGGTTCTCGCCCGACGATGGTTCCAAACCACGCGGACACCCGGCTAACCCTGCGGGAGTATCGACAGCGAAAGCCGAAATTTGCGACCATCAGAATTCGACAGTACCGAAAAACCCCGAAAATCAGACAATCCATGCCTCGATTTCCCTACGATCCCATCTGGCTGACGCTGCTGTTGGCCGCCACCGCGGCCCCTGTGTTCGGACAACGTCAGATGGAGGATCTCGGCCGCGGTGTGGTGGCCCAGCGCACCGGAAGCGGATCGACCTACGTTAGTTGGCGCATGCTCGGCTCGGACGACGAGGACATCGCGTTCAACCTCTACCGCTCCGTCAACGGCGCCGCGGGGGTGAAACTCAACGTGAGCCCGCTCACCGCGACCACCGACTATCAGGACAGTCCGGGCTCAGGAATCCTCGGCGGCAGCAGCGTCGGTTACTACGTGAAACCCGTCGTCGATGGAGTCGAGCAGGCAGCCTCCGCCGCGTGGACGCTTCCGGCGGCCGCGGACATCGAGCCGTTCTTCGAACTGCCATTCATCGGCGATCCCGGTCCGGACGGCCCGTATGACACGAAATTCGTTTGGGTCGGCGATTTCAACGGCGATGGCGAATATGACTTCCTTTGCGACCGCCTCTCCACGCTCGGCAGCGGCCACGAGCAGTTTCTCGAAGCCTACCTCCAGGACGGCTCCTTCCTCTGGCGGATGCACATGGGGCCGAACAGCCTCGACCAGTCGAACTCTTACGAACCGGACTCCTCAGCGATCTCCATCGGCGATTGCGACAACGTCACCTGCTTCGACATCAATGGCGACGGCCACGCCGAGGCGATCGTTCGCACGTCCAATGGTGTGACCGTCAAGAACGCCTCCGGCACGACGGTCACCACCATCAGCGACGCCAACAACAACCGGCAGTTCATCACCGTCATCGACGGCATGGCCGGGACCGAAATCGACAGCATCGAACTCCCGAACGCTTTTCTTTCGGACGGCCCCTACAACTCGCGCGTCTTCATCGCCTATCTCGACGGCAAGACTCCGTCCATCGTCACGGTTTCCAACAACCGGATCGGAACCGGCTCGTTCAACCGCCAGTGGAGCGCCTTCGACTTCGACGGTGGCTCGTTGAGCCTGCGCTGGACATGGGAGCAGCCGCCCGGTGTCCCCGGCGCGGAAGGCCATCAGATCCGCATCGCCGATGTCGACAATGACGGACGCGACGAGATTATCGACCTCGGCCATGTCATGGATGACGACGGCACCCGTCTCTATGTCACGGACCTGACCCACGGCGACCGCTTCCATGTCGCTGATATCCATCCGCTCCGTCCCGGACTGGAAACATTCATCATCCAGCAGACCAATCCCACGTTCCTGGCCACCGCCTACATGGATTCGTCCACCGGCGAGTTCTACCGGCGCTGGTATTCCAACAGCCTGGTGGATGTCGCCCGCGGTCTCGCGATCGACATGGATCCGAACCACCTCGGCATGGAGATGTTTTCCACCCAGCCCGGCATCTTCAACGCGGATACCACCGAGGTTTTCTCCAACAGCATCTTTCCTTTCGAAGGTTTGTGGTGGGATGGCGATACCGGCCGCGAGTTCATCATGGGGCCCAACTCCGGGTCGACCAGCCCGGCGATCGAGAAGTTCAATCCGGCCACCGGCGGCAATACGCGGCTTTATGTGAACGGCAACAACATCTACAGTTGGTCCGTTCACAACGCCTACGGCGGTCGGCCCGCGTTCTGGGGCGACATCCTCGGCGATTGGCGCGAGGAACTCGTTCTAACGAAAAACGACTACAGCGGACTCCGGATCTTCTCCTCCAACACCCCGGCGCAGGACCGCCGGCGCACGCTGATGCACAACGCGCAGTACCGCGTGCAGACCACGACGAAGGGCTACGTCCAGGGTTCCTATGTCGATTACTACCTCGGCTTCGAAACCACCGAGGACCCGCCGCCGCCGATCGACGACACCGACCACACCTGGGTGGGCGCCTCGCCCGTCTTCGACGCATCGGTTTGCCCGGATGGCGAGAGCATTCTGTTCGACCTCTCGGGCGACAATTCGCAACCGGTGGCCGTCACCGGGACCCGCTCGCCGGAACGGGTCAAGGTCTTCTCGTCCATCGACTATGTTTTCGACGGCACGGCCGGCTCCTTGTCCGGCACGATGGACCTGATCAAGGCGGGCGCGGGTTCCCTCTCGATCGTCGGGAGCCACGATTTCAGCGGGCCGACCGAAGTGTGGGACGGCGCGTTGATCGTCGATGGAACCCTTTCCTCGACGCCCGTGACCATCCATGGCGGCACCTGGGGAGCGCCTCTCGCCCGGGGCGAAACCGGCGGCCGCCTCGGTGGCTCCGGAACCATCCAGCAACCCGTCACGCTCGCGTGGCGCGGTGCGATCGCGCCGGGCGATGGAAACGGCGATGCCGCCACCCTGAACCTCGCCGGCGGGCTGACCTGCGGGGAGGACACATCGTTTTCCCTCGATCTATCCAATTCCTCCGCCTCCGATCTCATCGCCGTCACCGGTGACCTGACGCTGGACGCCACGACGACCCTCGTCATCCACCCGCTCGACGCGTCGCTTGATCCCGGCACACACACGCTCGTGACCTACACCGGCACCTTCAACGGGACGCTTTCCGACTTCGAAGTCGATCTCCCGCCCGGCACGCCGTATTCGCTCGCGGACGCGGGCGGTGCGATCCAGCTCACGATTCCCGTCACCCGGAGCCCCGGAGCGATCACCTGGAACGGCGGTAGCAATGGCAACGCGTGGGATCTCTTCCAGACGGCGAATTTCCAGATCGGCGCCACGCCGGAGAAGTTCATCGCCGGTGACACGGTCACCTTCGACGACACCGGGTCGCCGAACACCACGGTCACCCTCGATGGCGACTTGAGCGTCGGTGGGGTCACCGTTGACACCTCGCTCAACTACACGTTCACGGGCACCGGTGTGATCTCGGGAAGCGGCGGACTGACGAAGTCCGGCTCCGGGACCTTCACGCCCGGCGACGGCCACACCTTCACGGGCCCCTTCACCATCAACGGCGGCACGGTGTCCATCGCCGCGCTCGCGGATGGCGGAGTCCCCTCGTCGATCGGAGCGGCCGGAACTTCGTCCAGCAACCTGGTGCTCAACGGCGCCACCCTCCGTCACGACGGAGCCCAGACCGCGACCAACCGCGGGATGACCCTCGGCGCCAGCGGCGGCATCCTGCATGTTCCCGGAAACTCACTGCAGATCGGTGGAACCATCGTCGGTTCGGGTGGCCTGACGAAGACGGGCGCCGGACTGCTGCTGATCGCCGGTTCCAACACGTTCTCCGGCGGTTCCCACATCGACCAGGGGACGATCCAGCTCGCTTCGGACACCGCCAACGAATTCGGCCTCGGCACCGGATCGATCACGTTCGGCGGTGGCACGCTGTCGATGACGAGCAACATCAGTTCGTATAACTCCGCGACCTATCAGCTCGTCGTCCCCGGCGGGCAAACCGGCCGCCTCAACGCGGACGGACGATGCGATCTGTACGGCACGCTCACCGGGTCGGGTGATTTCACCTTCTACGTTCCCTACGTCCGGACGAACCTGTTTGCGAACTGGTCCGCGTTTTCCGGCGTCCTTCATGTGATCTGCGATGGCGACGGTGGCGATTTCCGCCTCGCGAACACCGCCGGACTTCCGAACGCGACGCTCGACCTCGGGGACAACGTCCACCTCTACTCCCGAGCCGGGACCGGAACGACGGTGTTCGACATCGGTGCTCTTTCCGGATCGGTGGATTCCACGATCAACGCGGGGGGCGGCACCGGAGACTCGACGAACCAACCGGCGCACTGGCGGATTGGCGGCCTCGGAGTGGACTCCACGTTTGAAGGCGTGATTTCGGGCACTTCGATCGTAACCAAAACCGGCGCGGGAACTCTGACCCTGTCCGGTGCGTCCACGTATTCCGGGGCAACCACCGTCTCGGCCGGCCGCCTGCGGATCGACGGCAGCCTCAGCGGGAGCAACGTCACCGTCCAGAACGGCGGCGTCCTCGGCGGAAACGGATCGATCACCGGCAACGTGACCCTCAACAGCGGCAGCGGAATCGAGCTGGGGGCCACTCCGCTCGCCATCACCGGCAATCTGACCGCCAACGGCGGCATCGACATCCTGCCGCTGAATCCGACCGCGCCGGGAACCTACGTCGTCGCCACCTACACCGGTTCGTTCGGCGGCACCCCGGTCTTCACATGGGGCGGAGCCGGAACCGCGACGTTCTCCACCTCCGGAAACCAGATCAGTGTCACCATTTCGGATCCTGCTTCGAAGATCCATCACTACACGTTCAACGACAACACCTTCACCGATTTGGTGGGGGACCTCGACGGCACCGCGTCCGGCGCGGCGAATCTCTCCGCCGGATCGCTTGTTCTAACCGGTGGTAGCGGGCTGCTCGACGCGGCCGGTCTCGCGATCCACAACTACGCGTCGATCTCGATCGAATTCTGGGCCACCTCGAACGACGCCGCGAACACCGGATATCACGCCCTGTTCGGCTTGGGGGAAATCAATCCGGCCAATCCGAATCTCGCGTCAAACTACATCCTCCTCACCACGCACCGTGGGGATAATGTGATCCGCGGCGCGATCGCCACCAACAACCAGGATGCGGATCCATGGAGCGAAGAGGACGGTGTATCCACTCCGGAGATCAACGACGCATCGGAACATCACTACGTGCTTACCGTTTCCGGCACGCAGTTGGAGTTGTTCGTGGATGGCGCGTCGGTCGGTCAACAGGCGACCACCCAGAGCCTTGCGAACGTCGGCGCCGGGATCGCGACGGTCGGTGCGCTCTATCCATCAGACGCCCCGTGGCAGGGCAGTGTCGATGAATTCGCGATCTATCAGGGAGTTCTCACCCCGGCCGAAGTGGCCGCGGCCTATGCGTCCGGTCCCGTTCCGAACCCCACGGACAGCGATGGCGATCTGATTCCCGACGATTGGGAACTGACCTATTACCCGACGGTCGAAACCGCCGGCCCGCTCGATGATACCGACGGCGACGGATTCAACACATGGATCGAGTGGAAGGCCGGAACCAACCCCGCCAGCGGAGCGTCCCAACCCGGCAACGCGGTCCCGGGAAGCATCACTCTGGAGCCCGCCGCCGACGCGTTCGTTTTCCAAAACGATGGGGGCAGTTCGGCGAATTCCCAGAACTTCGGAACTTCCGCGGAACTCGATCTGTTCCAGCAAGGCACCGGTCTGTATGCCTTCTCCTACGTCCGTTTCGACCTCGGCACCCTGCCGTCCGAAGCGACGATCGATGCCGCCACGCTCACCTTCACCAAGGTGACCAACACCAACGAGGGCGTCGATTCGGTGAGAAACGACAACCTGACGACCGGCCGCTTCGGCGTGTGGGGTATGCTCGACGTCGCCGGAAACACCCCGCAGGACTGGTCCGAAACCGGAATCACCGCGGACAGCGCCGGGGCGGAGCTGACCGGCGGCGCCAATCCCCAGTTCGACACCGCGACGCCGCGCGCCGTGAGTTTCGACGGGATCGGGGAAACCGTGTCCGGCACCGGGGTGGGCTCGACCGCCGCGAACACCGACAGCGGCGGTGGTGCTCTCACCGGTTTCCTCCAAGGACGTCTCGATGCCACGGCGGGTTCCGGACTCGCCACGTTCCTTGTCGATTTCGCCGAGGACCGCTCCGCCACCAGTGGACGCGGATTCGCCCTTGGCAGCCGCGAGGCATCAAGCGGGAATCGCCCGACACTCGAAATCGACTACACCGCAGGCGCTCCTCTGCCCAATCCCGACGAGGATGCCGACGGTCTTCAGGACGCGTGGGAAGCCGCGTATTTCGGAACCCTCGACCTCTCCGGGGATGAGGACGGCGACGGCGATGGAACACCCGCATGGCTCGAGCAGGCCCTCGGGCTGGATCCCCATGACGCGAACGATCGTTTCCATGCGGGATGGCTCGAATCCACGCCGGGATCATTCGATCTGACTTGGCCGAACGGCCCGGGGGTGACGTTCACGGTGGAGTCGTCGTCGACCCTCGGCCCCGTCTGGAACCCGGAGGCGTCCTATGAGGGCGCCGGAACACCCGCGACTTTGTCCCACCCGATGGGCTCGCTTCCCGGAGGCAAAAAATTCCTCCGCGTGCGGGCGAATCCGGCACCGTGAGCGAAACTCACCCGCCGGCCGGCCGGCACAATACGAACGGGGAAACCACCAGCGCCTCGAATTCCGTCTCCGGTTTTTCCTCCCATTGCGAGGCGTGGAGTCCGCTGATCTTCACCATGTCTCCCGCTTTCAACAACGCCTCGATCCGGGATGCGTCGTTGGCAGCGATTGACGCGCCGACGTCCTCCAGCCGCAGCGACGGGTCCACGAAAAACAAGGTGTCGTGTTCGTAGTGCGGACGCAGGTAGCTCCAGGACACCACGCCGGTATACTTCGCGAGTTTCTCCTCGTCGGTGGATTCGTCGGTGCCGAGGAGTCCGTATCTCATCGTGGAAGCGGGTTCGTCCGGAAGGATCATCGGCCGCAGCGTGCGGGCGGTGCCGGGCGGAACCAAGTGCAAACACCGCTGTTTCAGAGAGCCGGATAGCTTGGTTCGCCGAAGTTGTTTTGGCTTGTTAGGAACCGGTCCGTAGGTAGGATCGTCGATCGGTTCTCTCACCGCCCCCCGCTCCGGAGAACCGCACATCTCCCCCCGCAATGAACACAAGCATCCCCCTTCGGGCGGGGCTGTATGCCCTGCTTGCGTGCCTCGGCGCGCGTTCCCACGCCCAGTCCCTGGACTGGGGTGATTGGAGTTCCCCCGGCATCGGGACGTACGAAAACGGCGAGAGCATCCTGATCCGCGCCGTGGACAACGCCTCGGTGGTTCCCGCCTCCGGCGAAATCACATCCGCGCACGCGGTATCCGGCGCGCTGCCGTTCGGCACCGCTCCCGGAGCCGGCGAATACGGCTTTTTCCACAACGCCGCTGCCACCTCCACCAGTTGGTCCGTCGAGATCGACCTTTCGGGTTTCTCGATCGGTGCGGATACCGTCATCGGCTTCTCGAATCTCGACGGGCGCGATTTCGCGGACCTCTCGCCATCGTATGCGGTGCTCGATTTCTACGATTCGTCGGGAAACAAGGTGGCGCTTTCGCCGGCGAGTTTCCTCGGCAGCTATGACGTGACCTGGCAGGGCTACACGTGGGACGCGAATTCGTCGTTCGACCCGCTCACGGGCGTCTGGAGCGTGGCGGCGGACTCGGGCGCGGCCCACCCCGCGGGCTCGTATTTCGCCGCCGTGAGCGACGCGTTCTTCCTTTCGAACCTGCCCTCGGACGTTTCGCGGATCGTCTACACGAACTACGGCGGAACCGCCTACGCGTATGACAGCACGCTGTTCTACGCGGGACAAGCGGTGCCCGAGCCCTCGGCTCCGCTGCTTGGCCTGGCCGCTTGCGCGGGTTTCGCGCTGCGCCGCCGCCGGTCTCGTTAGAACCGCGCCCCGGCCATCGCGGCCGCGAAGAATTTCCTCGCCGCCGCCGCCCGCTCTCCCGCACCCTCCCGCCGCCATGCTCAAGGCCGGAATCGTAGGACTCCCCAACGTCGGAAAATCGACCCTCTTCAACGCTGTCACCCGCACCCGCAAGGCGGAGGCTGCGAACTATCCTTTCTGCACGATCGACCCGAACGTCGGCGTCGTCACCGTGCCCGACGCGCGGCTCGCCGTGCTCTCGAAAATCTCGGGATCGCAGAAACTGGTGCCCACCGCCATCGAGTTCGTCGACATCGCCGGTCTCGTGAAGGGCGCCTCCGAAGGCGCGGGCCTCGGCAACCAGTTCCTCGCCAACATCCGCGAGACCGACGCCATCGTGCAGGTCGTCCGGTGTTTCGAAAACGACGACATCATCCATGAACTCGGGTCCGTCGATCCGGTGCGCGACATCGAGATCATCAACGCCGAGTTGATCCTCGCCGACATCGCGTCGCTCGAGAAACGCCGCGTTTCCAGGGAAAAGAAGGCCAAGGGCGGCGACAAGGAGTCGAAGAAGGAAGTCGAGCTCATCGACCAGATCATGCCGCACCTCAACGAGGGCAAACCGGCCATCACCTTCGAGTTCAGCGAGGATGACGCCGAGATCGTGCGCGATTTCTTCCTGCTCTCGATGAAGCGCACCATCTACGCCTGCAACGTCACCGAAGACGAGATCGCCGCCGCCACCGCGGACCCGGACTCGATCCCGCTCGTCGCCAAGGTGCGCAAGTTCGCCGCCGAACACAGCGGCTCCGAGGCGGTCGTCATTTCCGCCCGCATCGAGGAGGAATTGAGCGAACTCTCGCCTGAGGAAGCCTCCGAGTTCCTCGCGGACATGGGGGTTTCCGACTCCGGTGTCTCCGCGCTCATCCGCGCCGTCTATCATCTGCTCGGCCTGCGCACCTATCTCACCACCGGCGTCCAGGAAACCCGCGCCTGGACCATCCACGAAGGTGACAAGGCGCCCGCCGCCGCCGGCGTCATCCACACCGACTTCGAACGCGGCTTCATCGCCGCCGAGGTGGTGCACTATGACGACCTCGTCGCCCTCGGTTCCAAGTCCGCCTGCAAGGACGCCGGCAAACTCCGCATCGAAGGCAAGGAATACGTCGTCAAGGACGGCGACGTCATCGAGTTCCGCTTCAATGTGAGCAAGTAAAGGAGCGCGGACTTCCGTCCGTCATACGAAGCCTTGCCTCCCCGCGGTTTCTCCGGCTACGAATCCACCGTGCCGGAACCCGACACCGATCTCTGGCGGAACATCCGGTCCTTCGAACTCGACGATCCGGAAGCCGGCCTGCCGTTCACAAGCCGGCTCGCACGCGAGCAATCGTGGACACATGCCGAGGCGGCTCGGGCGATCACGGAATACAAACGTTTCCTCTATCTCGCCATGATCGCAGGGCATCCGGTGACCCCATCGGAGGCGGTCGATCAGGTATGGCACCTTCACCTGCTCTACACGCGAAGCTATTGGCAGGGCCTCTGCGGTGAGGCGCTCGGTCGCGAACTCCACCACGAACCGACCAAGGGCGGGGGAGGGGAAACCGGGAAATTCACCGATTGGTACGAGCGCACGCTCGAGAGCTACCGGCAGCACTTCGGAGAAAGCCCGCCATCCGATCTCTGGCCCGCGGCAAAGGTCCGCATGGCGCGAAAACCCGCGGCGCGCTGGGTCGAGCCCGGGCGCTTCTGGATCGTTCCCAAACTCCGGCTCTTCCGCCGTTCCCCGTTTTCCTGATGCATATGTTGTTCCTTGCCGAAATCCCCGTGTTCGACTGGCGCGGACCCGCGTTTCTCGTATTCTATGGAGTCGCGCTGTTCGTCGCCATCGTCTGGTCCTATCTCCGCGGGCAACGGCTGAGCGACCGCTTCGACTCGCCCGGCGCACCCGCGGACCTCGGCGATCCGTTCGAAGCCGCCTTCCTCGCCGGCGGCGCTCCGCGCGCTCAGCAAACCGCGGTCTGCTGCTTGTTGCGCAAGGGGCTGATCGAGTGGCGGAAATCTACATTGAGCGGCCGCTTCGTCGCGGTGTCCGATGCGGCGACGCTGCCGCTGTCTCCGCTCGAACGCGACATCCTCTCCGCGATCCGCGGCAGCAGGAAGGGACTGAAACTCGCGGAACTCGGGACGCACGTGGGATCCCAACTCTCGGCTCTCGAAGCCCGCGTCGCCGCCGCCGGTCTCCGGCCCACCCGCAACGAGCTTTCGGGCAACGGCCTCCGCATATGTCTGCCGGTCGTTTTCGTGATGATCCTCGGTGTCATCAAACTTTTCATCGGCCTGTCCCGTGAAAAGCCGGTTGGTTTCCTCCTCATCGCCTTGTTGATATCGTTTGTCGCCGCGGCTGCCGTCGCCGGACTCTCCCAAAAGAAGGCCGGCCACCTCACACCCGCCGGAAAGGACCTGCTGGACCGCATGCGCGAAAAGAACAACGCGGCGCCCAAACCGAATTCCGCGATGGATGACCTGCCGGCTTGGGCGATGTCGATCGCCTTGTTCGGGCCTCTCGCAGATCCATGGATCGCCGGCCAGCAGGCGCTCGCGCAGGAACTTTCCCGCATCCAATCCGCCCAGGCCGCGGCGGCTTCCGGTGGCTGCGGCACCTCGGGCTGCAGCTCCGGCTGCGGTGGCAGCGGTTGTGGCGGCGGCTGCGGCGGATGTGGGGGAGATTGAGGAAATCGATAGGAATCCCGGTGCGCTTGTCGTATCGGTGGATCGATGAAAACCTCGTTCTTGATCCTTGTGATGGGGTGTCTGGCGCTGCCCCTTCATGCCACCAACGCCGGACTCGGCACGGTGGACCAACCGGTGAATCTCGGTGCGCAGGCCGACCCCTCGCGGATCCCGCTCGGCCCGGTGGCCGTGGAGTCGAACTACAACTATGGCCTCGGCCCCGCGATCTCCGCGCCCCGCCCCTCGTTGCACGGCGCGATGGAGTGGGAGAAGGGATCGATCCTCGATCAGAATCTCGCCAGCGTCTTCGGCATCACGGTTTCAAATCACGACGCGCCCCAGACACCGGTGGAGATCCGGGTGAAGGGATGGCCGCGGCCGGAATACTCGCCCTACACCAAGGAACAGGTCGTCGCCTCCCTGATCCACTGCGTGCTCCGGTCGACGCGCGGCACCCTCAAGCACCCGATCGACATCCGCATTCTCGCCGATTCGTCCGACGATGCGAAGCGGTTGGAGAAATACTCCGGCGAATATGTGAACAGCGTCGTCGATCCCGACGATCTCCCGGAGAAACCCACGCCCGTGCCCGGCTGTGTGCTCGAAACCGACAGCAACGGCGTGACATGGGTCGTTTTCCCCGACTGCGCGGACGCTGCGAAACCAGCCGCCGCTCCCGTCTTCATGCCGTTCCGCCTGGGTGGCGAAGCGGGCCCGGACCTCCCGACCTGGCTGCTGCTTCCCGTCTGGCCCGGCACCGGAGTCTCGCGCGCCGACTCGCTCGCCATCCTCGGCCAGCCCTATCCGCTGTTTTACGATCGCTTCAAGCCGTCCACCGGCGGCGGCCCGGAGGTGAACTGCCTCTTCGCCGGCAAGTCCGGACCAACGCTCGACTCTTTCCGGGTCGTTGACGGGGAAACCTTCGAGGCGATCTATCAATACCCGATGGTGGACAGCGAAACACTTTCCGCGTCCATCCTCGCTCTCGTCATTTCCGCCGCGCCGTCCGATGAAAAGCCGCTCTCCGTCATCCTTCGAACCGGGAAGAGCGCTCCGCATGATTGGCTGGAGGATTTCCAATCCTGCGAAGGGTGGGAAACGGAGGTGACTCCGGACATGGCCGCAGGCAAAGCGGTGGGCGAGCGGATCGAACTCCGCGCCTCTTTCGCATGGGATGCCGCCGCCGCGAGGCTGTCGCGTGGCGCGCTGCCCAAGGTCGCCGCGGCACGCACAATCACCGGTCAGGTCGTCCTCACGGCCGGAGAGGTCACGGAGAAGGTGGATGACGGACTTCCGGAACAACCGTGAGCATGTCGGCACGCGACTCGCGTCTTGCCAGAGTCACGGTTTTCCCGGAATGCTCCGTCATGCTCAAGCCTCTCGCCTGCCTCGCGATCCCGATGCTCCTCTGCCGCTGCGCGTTTCCCGGCGCGGAGGAAACCATCGATCCGAATCCCTATCAGCTTCTCGAGGAACAGGCGGGGCCGGAAAACCGCGACCGCTCGAAAGTGAACGTGCCGATGCTCAAGGCGCCGGATCTCGCGAAACGCTGGGGCGCGCCCAAGTTTCTCACCGGCTTCAACGGCGCCTACGCCCTGCGTTACGAGAACCCGAAGGATAAAACGCAGACGCTCACCATCTACGGGACATCGAAGAAATACCCCGTCGCCGGGCCGGTTCCCCCGCGATACACCGATGTCGGCCACGATGAGGAGGCGGGAACTTTCGAGCCCAAGGAAGTGAATCCGGTTTGGTATTTCTCGAAGATCGACGGAAAAATCGTCCGCTATGCGGTCGTCGAGGCGGGCGCGACGGACGATCCGTGGGAACTTGCCACCGAGACCTTCCGTCACGCGGCCGCGGATGGCCGCGAGGCGAGCTACCGGATCTTTGTGACCTTGCCCGGCAAGGCGCCGCATCTCGAAGCCGGCGAGTTTCTCGAGCTCGTCACCTACTGAGCGGTGGATTCCGGAACCCGCGCGGTCCATGGCGTCCATCCTCCACCGCAGCGGTCCTTTCGAGGAACGGAACCCGCGGCTCTTCGTGTGGTTCACCACGCTCTACAACGCGCGGGCCTACTATCCCATCCTCGCGGTGTTCTTCACCGACCTCGGGCTCTCTCTTGATCAATATGTCCTGCTCAACGCCGTCTGGGCGGCTTCGATCTTCCTGTTGGAGGTGCCGTCCGGCGCGCTGGCGGACACGCTCGGGCGCAAGCGCCTGCTCGTGTTCTCCGCCTCCGTGATGGTGGTGGAGATGGGCGTGCTGCTCGTCGCCCCAAAGGACGGCGGCTGGGTCCTGTTCTCGCTCTGCGTGCTCAACCGCTTTCTATCAGGCGCTTCCGAGGCCGCCGCCAGCGGTGCCGACGAGGCGATCGCCTACGACGCCCTGCCGGAAACCAACCGCGCCGCGATGTGGGACGAGGTGCTCGCCGCCGCGATGCGCTGGCGCGCGGCGGGTTTCCTCGTCGCCATGACGCTGGGCGGATTTCTCTATGATCCTTCGTGGCTGGAGAAGCTGGGGATGGGCATCCCGGTGGACCTTGCGCACCGGCTGCCGGTGGCCCTCGTTTTCCTGCAGGCGCTCGCTTGTTTGTTCATCGCCCTGCGTTTCGAAGAAACCCGCCGCGCCCCTCGCACGGAAGGTCATGAGTGCGCCGGCGCTTGGAAACTCACGCTCGCCACCGCCAAGCGCGCGCTCACCACCCGCTCGATCGCCATCGTGTTGTTAGGCGCGGTCCTGATCGATGCCGTGGCCCGCAATTTCGCCACCCTCAACAGCGCCTACTACCGGCTCATCCATCTGCCGGAATGGTCGTTCGGCTTGATCGGGTCCCTGATCGCTGTCGGCAACTGGTTCCTGCCGGCGATCGCCAAACGGGTGAACCAATCGCTGAGCACCACCGCCTCCCTCATCGCCGCCGGCGGCGTCACCGCGGTCCTTCTCGTGTTGGTGGCGCCCTCCTGGCCCTTCGCGGGCGTGGTGCCGGCCATGTTGCTGATGATGATGCTCGGATTCGTGAGTTTTACCGTCAGTCGCTTCCTCCACAGCGTCGCCACTTCATCGGAGCGTGCCACCCTACTCAGCGTGAAAGGGCTCGTCTTCAACCTTGGCTACGGCGCCTACTCCCTCGCCTTCTCCGGCCTGCTCGCCGCCATGCGGACCACCGGTTCCGACGCATCCGCCTTCCCCCGCGCCCTCGCATGGCAGGCGGGGGGATTCGTTGTCGCATTGCTGGTCTTTGCGCTCTTCGCGGGCGCTCTTCGCGATCGGAAGCCTCCGGGCGGATAAACGGGTAAATCCGGTTGACGCCTCCGCTCCCGAACAGATAGAGAGATATCAGATGATTATCTTCGGGACCACCGGCAAAACCTCGGTTGAAAAGAAAGGATTCTTCCATTGTCCGGCGTGCGGGGAAGGAGCCTCCTATCAGCAGAAAGGCATCCGCCGCTACTTCACCCTGTTTTTCGTCCCGTTGATCCCGCTCCACAAGGTGGGGGACATCGTGGAGTGCGATCGTTGCGGCGGCAGTTTCAAACCTGAGGTCCTCACCTGGGGCGGGATCGTGCCGCAAGGCGCGGGCGGCCCGCCGCCGATTCCGGGCGGGGTGGGAATCGCCTCGCCGCCGCCGATTCCGGGAGCATCGCGAGGCGCGGCCGCCACGGTGAGTTATCAATCCAACGGACTCGCCAAGGCTTCGATGATCCTCGGTGTCATCGGACTGCTCACCAGTTTCCTGCTTTGCCCGTCGATCCTCTTCGTCGCCCTCGGACTGGTGTTCGGGTTCATCGGCCTGTCCCGCGCCAAGAAGGGCGGGGGGGTCGTCGGCGGACGCGGACAAGCGATGACCGGCATCGTTTGCTCCGCCCTGGGTCTGTTGGTCGGCGTGGTATTCCTGCTGTCGATGTCGAGGAGTCCGTCGAAGGAACCGTCGGAACGGGAGCCGTGGCAGCAGGCGGCGATGAAAGTCAGTTCGTCATCGAAGAACGAAGCCTTTGGAAACACGCCGGAAGCGGTGGAACTCGCCCGCAAATATGGAGCGATGATGGCCGGCCTGCATGCCGTTTCGTTCGAGTCGAGCAAGGGATCCAAGCGGACTCCCCGCTACGTGGTGCATTGCGAACTCCACGAAGGGTCCTGCGCGTTCCTCGCCTGCGTGCCCGAATACCGGAAATTCACCGACGATGCGAAGGAGAGCCTCGAGGAACTCGCATGGACGACGGCCAGCATCGTCGCGGCGGATGATCCCGCCGTCGCCGAGCGCGACCGTCTCTGCGTTTCGCTGAAGGGACTCGTCATGTTCGGTTCCGTGATGACTGGCGAAGTCGGATCGGAACACCCCGAAACCAAATCGAAGGACGAGGAGGAGATGGCGCCGTTTTTCCCGAAGGCGGAGGATGACTCCACCGGAGAACCGTGACGCCGGCCGTGTTTGGCGCTTGGAACCCGGGAGGCTCGGGGTTTTCCTGACGTCGTGGACGCCATCCGCATCCGGGGAGCCCGACAACACAACCTGCGGAACATCGATGTCGATCTTCCGCGTGGACAGCTCGTGGTCATCACCGGGCCCAGTGGATCCGGAAAATCGTCGCTCGCGTTCCACACGCTCTACGCCGAGGGCCAGCGGCGCTATGTGGAATCGCTCTCGGTCTATGCGCGGCAGTTTCTCGACCAGTTGGAGAAACCGGACGTCGATTCGATCGAAGGACTTAGTCCCGCCATCGCGATCGAGCAACGCGGCGGCGGGCTGAACCCGCGCTCAACCGTCGCCACCGCCACCGAGATTCACGACTACCTACGTGTTCTGTGGGCCGCCGCGGGCACGCCGCACGATCCGCAAACCGGCGAGCCGCTCCAGCGCATGGGCGCGGCGGACATCGTCGCGGCGCTGGCGGCGCTGCCGGAGGGAACGAAGGCCGTGTTGCTCGCGCCGGTGCCGGCCGAGGAGTATGCGGAACCGGAACGATTGTTAGGCGATCTCCAGCGCCAGGGTTTCATCCGCATCCGCGTCGATGGCGAGGTGCTGGAAATCGAGGAAGCCGCGAAGTCATGGCCGGAAGTGCCGGCGGCCGTGGAGATCGTCGTGGATCGCTTCGTCATTCGTCCGGGCATCGACTCGCGCCTCGCCGACTCGGTGGAAACCGCGCTGCGCCTGTGCGGCGTCGAGGCCCGCGCTTCGGTGATGGAACCGGATGCCGACGCGTGGCGCGACATCGCGTTCCAGACCGCCTATCGAAATCCGGAGACAGGCTTCACCGTCGGCGAACTGAGCCCGAAACACTTTTCCTTCAACTCCCACTTTGGTGCCTGCGAGGCCTGCGAGGGACTCGGCACCGAGATGTTTTGCGATCCCGGATTGCTCGTCGATGATCCTTCGCTTCCCATCTTGAACGGCGGGCTCAAAGGATGGTGGACGGAGAAATCCCCGCGCCAAGGGCAGTTTGTGAACGAAACGAAGGCGCTGCTCGCGATGTTCGGACTGCCGGAAGATGCGAATCCCGACGACCTGACGAGTGAAGCCAGGAAGCTTTTGTTTCACGGCGGAACGCTCGAAACCGGTTGGAAGGTCGGCCGCGACAAGAAACCGCAGACGAAACCCTTCGAAGGTCTCGCCAATGAAGCGCTACGCAAGTTCCACGACGCCACCAGCGAACTGACGCGCCGCCGGCTTTCCCGGGTGATGGCGCACCGTCCATGCCATGTCTGCGAAGGCAAACGCCTCAAACCCGAGTGGCTCGCCGTGAAGATCGAAGGCGGGGCGGGGGAGTGGCTCGGCATCCAGGATTTCTGCGGACTCGGCGTTTCCAAAGCAATCCGCTGGATCGACGGCATCCGCATCGGCGAAGGGAAACTCGAAATCTGCCAGCGGCTCGTGAACGACGTCCGCACGCGTCTTTCGTTCCTCGAAGAAGTCGGCCTCGGCTATCTCACGCTCGACCGTGCGAGCGGCACTCTATCAGGTGGTGAGGCGCAGCGCATCCGGCTCGCCACCCAGCTCGGCGCGGGTCTATCAGGCGTGATCTACGTGCTCGACGAACCGAGCATCGGCCTCCACGCGGCGGACACCGGACGGCTCATCCGCGCCTTGCTGAGGCTGCGCGACATCGGAAACACGGTGGTCGTCGTCGAGCACGACGAGGCGATCATCCGTGCCGCGGATCATGTCATCGACATCGGCCCCGGCGCGGGATCCGCAGGCGGTCTGGTGCTTGCCGCTGGGCACCCGGACACCATCGACTCCCCGACGGGCGCTTGGTTGAGGCAGGGACCGCTCTCCGAGCGGTCCGGCGCGAGAGATGTCCAGGAATTGCCCTTGGACGGACCGCTCGGAGAGCGGTCCCTGCCTTGCCTCACCATCCGCAACGCCCGCGAGCACAACCTGCGCGGCATCGATGTCACCATTCCGCTTGGCCGCATCGTCAGTCTCTGCGGGCCGAGCGGCAGCGGGAAATCGACGCTTGCCGATGACATCCTGCGCCGTGCGTTGGCCCGGCATTTCCACGGTTCCGGCGAGGTTCCCGGCGCGCACGACGGCATCGACGGCCTCGGTTCCATCGGCAAGTTCGTCGTCGCGGACCAATCGCCCATTGGCCGCAGCCCGCGTTCGAATCCCGCCACCTTCACCGGTGCCTTCGACCACATCCGCGACCTCTTTTCCAAACTCCCGCTCGCCAAGCAACGCGGCTACGACAAGGGCCGTTTCAGTTTCAACGCCGCCGGCGGTCGCTGCGAACGCTGCCAAGGCAACGGCCGCCTGAAGATCGAGATGCACTTCCTGCCCGATGCATGGGTTCCGTGCCCGGCCTGCGCGGGAAAACGTTTCAACCGCGAGACGCTCGAAGTCACCTGGAAGGGCCGCTCGATCGCCGACGTGCTCGAACTTTCCGTCGGCGACGCCGCAGTTCTGTTCCGGGCGATTCCGAAACTCCGCGCCATCCTTGCCGTGCTCGAAGAACTCGGCCTCGGCTACCTGAAACTCGGCCAAGCCGCCAACACCCTCTCCGGCGGCGAGGCGCAGCGCCTCAAACTCGCCGTCGAACTCGCCAAACCCCAGGCACCCCACACGCTCTATCTCTTCGACGAGCCGACCACCGGCCTGCACTTCGGCGATGTCGAGCGCCTCTTCTCCGCCTTCACCCGCCTCCGCGACGCCGGCCACAGCGTGCTGGTCGTCGAGCACCACCTCGACGTGCTCTCCGCCTCCGATTGGATCATCGAACTCGGCCCCGGCGGCGGCCCCGACGGAGGAGCCATCGTCGCCGAAGGGACGCCGGAGGAAATCCGGAATTGTCCCGAATCTCCGACGGGCCGGGCGATGGCTAGGCAGTGAAGACTTAGATCTTCCCGCCCGACAGATCCGATGCTCACCCGATCTCTTCAATGAATCAGTCCGCATCTCGGTGAGCCAGGCTTGCTCTGTGGCCGGAATTCTGGTGCCTTTCCGATGTTCTTCTCCTTTCCCCCGATGAGATTCCCACTCCTGCTTCCCGTCGCCCTCACCACGCCCGTTTTTGCCGTGGTGAACATTGATTACGTCACCGTCGGCAATTCCGGAAACGCGGCGGACCCCGCCACCGGCTCGCTTTACGGTGCGGTGGCCTACGAATACAAGATTGCGCGCAATGAGACGACTCTCTCGCAATACGCCGAGTTTCTCAACGCCACTGCCGCCACCGATCCCTACGGGCTTTACAACACGAACATGGCGTCAAATGGCAACATCGCGGGCATCGCGCGCTCCGGAACCAGTGGAAATTACAGCTACAGCGTGATCGGCAGCGGCGACCGGCCGGTGACATACGTGTACTGGTTCGATGCAGCGCGTTTCGTGAACTGGATGCACAACGGCCAAGGCAACGGCAGCACCGAGACGGGCGTGTATAATCTAAACGGTGCGAATAGCGGGATCTTCATCGCGCAGGCGGGAGCGACGGTCTGGCTGCCGACCGAGGATGAGTGGTATAAAGCAGCCTACTACGACCCGACGAAGGGCGACGGCGGTGGATACTGGCGGCATGCCAACCAGAGCGACTCGATGACCAGCAACAATATTTCCGTGGCTGGAGCGGCAAATTACTTTGATGGCAATTACGGGAAGAGTGAAAATGGCTGGTCAAGCATCCTGAACGACGTGGGAGCCTATGGCGTCGATTCGCAAAGCTACTACGGCACCAATGACCAGGCCGGCAATGTTTGGGAGTGGAACGATGCCATTATTGGCCCTTGGAGGGGGTTGCGCGGCGGCTCGAGTCTCAGCTTCGAGCCCTATCTACGTTCCACCCTCCGCACGACCCCGCTCGACCTCCCGCAAAGCGACTACAACATCTTCGGGTTCCGGGTAGCCAGTGTCCCCGAGCCAGGCTACTTGGTTCTGACTGCTGTCGCCAGCGGGGCGATGCTGTCGCGCAGGAAACGGTGATTTTTGTTCTTTCTTCCCTTGCCTTTGCCGCTTCCAGCTTTTCCTCGTCTTTATGCCGATCATTCGCGGGAAGGTTTGACATCCCGTCGCCACCATCAACCCTCATCCGCATGTACGAAGCCACCGGCACCATCAAGCTCATCGACGAAACCCAAACCTTCGGCAGCGGGTTCACGAAACGCGAGTTCGTCGTCACCACCGAGCACGACAAATACCCGCAGGACCTCAAGTTCGAGGTGGTGAAGGACAAATGCTCGCTGCTCGATTCCTTCGAGGCCGGCCAGAAGGTGGTCGTGAATTTCGACATCCGCGGCAACGAATACAAAGGCCGCTACTATGTGAACCTCTCGGCATGGAAAATCCAGGCCGCCGATGGTTCCTCCGCGGTACCTGCCAAGAAACAAGCCGCCGAGCCCGCGGAGCCGAGCATGGACGATCTCCGCAACGGCGACGATTTCGACGACGAGATCCCGTTCTGACCGGTCCGCTTTCGGCGCTTCACCGCATCCAGCGCATCAGACGCCGGAGGGTTTCCAGCCCGATCGTGACGGGTGGGTAGCGAAAGCCCGGATCGGGCCGGAATCTCCGCGTGAGCACCGTCCGCTGGTGGGAAAAACATCGGAATCCGGCGTGGCCGCGGTAGGAGCCGAATCCACTCGCCCCGAGGCCTCCGAGCGGCAGGTCGTTTCTGAGGATCTGCAGGATCGTGTCATTGATGCAGACTCCGCCCGAGCGGGTCTCGGAAACGACCCTGCGCTGCGTCTCCCGATCGTCGCTGAACAGATAGACCGCCAAGGGCGTCGGCTTCCCGCGCAGATCGGATAACACATCGTCGAGCTTCTGATAGGAAAGGACCGGCAGGATCGGGCCGAAGATTTCCTCGCTCATCACGGCCGAGCCCGGGACCGGATCGAGCAGGATGGTGGGCTCCAGATAGAGGTCCTCGCGGTCGGCCCGGCCGCCGCAGGCGATGCTCACGTCGCCGAGAAGGCCGGTGAGCCGGTCGTGGTGGAACGCGTTGATGATGCGCCCGAAGTCCGGACTCCGCTGCGGATTCTCTCCGAAAAACTCCGTGATCGCGCGCCGCATCGCCTCCACCAGCTCGCCGGTGATTTCGTGATGAACCCACACGTGGTCGGGCGCGACACAGGTCTGGCCCGCGTTGAGGAATTTCCCCCAGACGATGCGGCGGGCGGTGGTTTCGAGCGGCACGCCGGGCTCGACAATGCACGGACACTTGCCGCCGAGTTCGAGCGTCACCGGTGTGAGGTGGCGGGCGGCGGCGCCCATCACGGCATGTCCGGCGGCGGCTCCACCGGTGAGGAAGATCTTGTCGAAACGTTCGGTCAGCAGGATTTCCGCGGTTTCCCTGCCGCCGGTCGCGACGGTGAGAAACCCGGGGTCGAAGCGCGCCGCGATCAACCGTTCCAACAGTTCGGAAGTATGGGGCGCGGCTTCGGAAGGTTTCAAGACCACGCAGTTTCCCGCCGCGATGGCGCCGACGAGCGGGGAAAGAACGAGCTGCAGCGGATAGTTCCACGGGCCGAGGATCAGCGCGACGCCGAAGGGCTCGCTGCGGACCTCGGCGCGTGACGGCCACGCGATCCACGGCGCGTGCGGGCGGCCGGGTTTCATCCACTTGCGGAGCTTGCGGAGCGCGTGGCGGATCTCCGTTCCGAGAAAGCCGATCTCCGTGGCGAAGGCCTGATGGGGACTTTTTCCGAGATCCTGCCGGAGGGCGTCCAGCAGTTCGCCTTCGTGTTGGGAGAGCATGGAAAGCAACGTCTCGAGGGCGTCGCGCCGGAAGTCTTCAGGCAGCGTCGCGCCGCTCCGGAAGAACTCCCGCTGGCGCCGGACGATGGACTCCGCGTTCATTTCCATTTGCGGAAGGCTGCCGCCGGGGTATGAAACGGTCAAATGGTGTTTCGCGCTCCTCTGTGCACATTCCTTCCCGCCCCCGCAACACGCTAACAGGATCATCATGGAAACCGGCAGGAATGTCATCGTCATCGGCGCGGGTCTCGGCGGGTTGTCCGCCGCCATCTCACTTGCCCAGCAGGGATACCGTGTGACGATCCACGAGCGGAACGACAAGATCGGCGGCAAGCTCAACGTGCTCGAAGCGGAGGGCTACACCTTCGATCTCGGCCCTTCGATCCTCACGCTGCCTCATATCTTCGGCCGTCTGTTCGAGCGCTCGGGTCGCAGGATGGAGGACTACATTCCGATCCGCCCGGTGCGGCCGCACTGGCGGAATTTCTTCGAGGACGGCACCGTGGTCGATCTCGATCCCGACCCGGACCGCATGGCGGAAGAGGCGCGCAAGGTGGGCGAGGACCCGGAGAACGTCCGGCGTTTCCTGAAATACTCCGCGGACCTCTACGACCTCGTGAACGAAGGGTACTTCGAGCAGGGACTCGATACCGCGCGCGATTTCCGCAGGTTCTACGGACTTGGGAAATTCCTCCAGTTCGATCTCCTGCGGACGATGCACGGCGGGGCGGCGCGTTTCCTCAAGACCCGCCACATGCGCGATGTGTTCGACTATTTCATCAAATATGTCGGCTCCTCGGCCTATCAAGCGCCGGCGTTCATGAACTGTATGGCCACCATCCAGTTCCGCTACGATCTCTGGTATGTCGACGGCGGTCTCTATCACATCGCGCGCGGGCTCGGCCGCCTGATGGACGAGATTGGCGTGGAGGTGAGGCTCGGTAGCGAGGTTTCCAAGATCCGCCGCGAAGGATCCCGTGTCACAGGTGTGGAAACCGCGGATGGGGAGTTTCACCCGGCGGACATTGTCGTTTCCAACATGGAGGTCATTCCCGCGTGCCGGGAACTCCTCGACGCGGACGAAAGCCTGATGCGGAGCCTGGAGAAATTCGAGCCGTCGTGCTCCGGCCTGGTGCTCGAACTCGGGCTCGACCGGAAATACCCGCAGCTCGCCCACCACAATTTCTTCTTCTCGGACGACCAGCGGGCGCATTTCCACACCGTGTTCCGCAAGCGTGAGCTGCCGCCGGATCCAACGATCTATCTGGTAGCTGCTTCGCGCACCGACCCGACTGTGGCGCCCGACGGATGCGACTGCCTGAAGATCCTGCCGCACATCCCGCACATCAATGACGCGGACCCGTTGTCGAGGGACGACTACATGGTTTTCAAGGAGCGCGTGCTCGACAAGCTCGAGCGCATGGGCCTCGAGAACCTGCGCCGCCATGTCGTGTTCGAACATTGCTGGACGCCCCACGACATCCGCGAGCGCTACCGCTCGAACTCGGGCTCGATCTACGGCGTGGTGAGCGACCGCTTCAAGAACCTCGCCTTCAAGGCGCCGAAACAGAGCGAACGTTATCCGAACCTGTTCTTTGTGGGCGGCTCGGTGAACCCCGGCGGCGGCATGCCGATGGTCGTGCTCTGCGGGCAGAACGTGGCGAAAAGAGTCGTCGAGTGGGACCGCGGAGGATGATCGCCTTGTTCGTCATCCTGTGGGCCGCGGGCTGGATTCTGGCCGTCCGCTTCCTCCGCCCGGCGGCGGAAGGGAACCCAAGCGCGGGATTCCGGCCTTCCATCGTCATTCCAGCCCGCAACGAGGAACACAATCTGCCGCGATTGTTGGAATCCATCCCGCAGGGCGCGGAGGGCCCGCTCGAGATCCTCGTCGTCGACGACGCATCCGAGGACAGCACCGCGGAGGTGGCGCGCCGTCATGGTGCGCGGGTGGTTTCATCCCGCCCCTTGCCTCCGGGCTGGCGTGGGAAAACCTGGGCCTGCCACCAAGGTGCGGAGGCCGCCACCGGTGAATGGTTGATGTTCATGGACGCCGACACATGGTTCGAGCCGGGCGGTTTGGAGAACATCCTCACCCGTCACCACGGCGGCGCGCTTTCGGTGCTGCCCTATCATGCGGTGCGGAAACCCGTGGAAGACCTTTCCCTGTTTTTCAATATCTGCATGGCGGCGGGCACGGTGCCGGCCAGTCTCGCGGGGCAGTTTCTTCTCGTCCATCGCGATGACTATCGCGCCGCCGGCGGCCACGAGGCCGTCCGCGGACGCACGCTTGAGAATTTCCTGCTCGCGGAGCGGATGCGCGGAGCGGGCGTTGAACTGCGGACCATTCCGGGGCGCGGACTGATCTCCATTCGCATGTATCCGGAAGGGCTGAACGCGCTCGCATCCGGATGGAGCAAGGGCTTCGCAGCCGGCGCGGGAGGCACCGCCCGGGGCACGATGCTGCTGGTGATCGCATGGATGTCCGGGCTGATGATAGCGCCCATCGCGGCCGCTCTAACAGGCGTGTGGTGGTGGGCCGCGGCCTGTGTCCTCTGCGTGCTGCAGGTTTCGGCGATCGGCCGCCTGCTCGGCTCCTTCGGTGCGCCGTCGCTGTTCGCGTATCCGGTTCCGCTGCTTTTTTTCTTCGGATTGTTCGGCCGCGCCGTGCTCGGGCGGGGAGGGAAGTCGACATGGAAGGGCCGCGAAATCGATGTGGATTGAACTTCCTCCCATCTGGATCGCGGCGCTGAATGTCGTGCTGTTGCCCGCTTTGCAGTTGGGACTCGCCTGGTCGTTCACGCGCATGCCGGCCGCGTGGTTCGAGCCTCCCGCCTGGGCGTCGCGCGGGGATGCCACGGCCTTTGGAAAACGATTTCATGTGAAACGCTGGAAGCACCTTCTTCCGGATGGAGCGTCATGGTTCGCGGGCGGTTTCGCGAAAGCGTCCCTTGAATCCACGGAGCCGGCCTATCTGAAACGCTTCGTCGCCGAAACATGGCGCGGCGAGTTGTGCCATGCCTCCATGCTGGCGCTCGTGCCCGTGTTCTTCCTGTGGAACCCGTGGTGGGGCGACATCGTCATCGTCCTCTACGCACTGGCCGCTAACCTGCCATGCATGATCGTCCAGCACATCAACCGCCTCCGCTTGCTGGAGCTGCTGCGGCGCCGCGTCATTCGCCGTTCATGAATCCCGATGCGAGGTCGACGGACTGATAGGGAACGCCGAAGCGATCACAGACGAGGTTCGCGCTGATCCGGCCGGATTCGTAGATCGTCGGAAGCCCGCTGCCGGGGTGGGTGCCGCCGCCGACGAGATAACAATTCTCCGCCCCCTCCCACTCGTTGTGCGGGCGCATGTAGAGCATCTGGCCCAGCGTGTGGGCGAGATTGAACGTGGCTCCCAGGAAAATCGACGAGGCTTCCCAATCGGCGGGTGTGACGATGCGCTTGGCGACGATCCGGCTCCGCAGGTCCTTCATTCCCGTGCGCTGCTCGATGCGCCGGAGCACCTTGTCCGCGTATTCCTCCTTGATCGCGTCCCAGTCGAATCCGTGCCGGTGGTTGATGGTAGGAACGAGGATGTAGAGCCCGGATTTCCCCTCCGGTGCGACGCGCGGATCGGTGACCGACGAGTTGCGGACATAGATCGACATGTCCTCGGAGACACGGCGTTCGCTCTGGATGTCCGCGACGTTGGCTTGGTAGTCGTCCGCGAAGAGGATGTGGTGGTGCGGTTCGTCCGGATAGATCCCGTCGATGCCGAGGTAGATCATGAACGTCGAGCACGAGAATCTCTTGCGACGCATGGCGCCCTCGGAAACCGAACGATCGCCGAAAAGCCGGGTGGCCGCATGGCCGAAGTCCGCGTTGACCACGACCGCGTCCGCGTCGATGCGCGATCCGTCCGCGAGTTCCACGCCGGTGGCTTTCCTGCCCTGATAGACAAGCCGTTTCACCGGGGTCGAGAGCCGCAGGTCGCCGCCGCGTTTTCCAAACTCGCCGGCCATTGCGTGCGAGATCCGGTTGAGGCCGCCCTGCACGTGATACACGCCGAAGCGGTACTCGGTGTAGGACAGGATGCTGAACAAGGCGGGGCAGTGCCACGGCGACATGCCGAGGTATTTCGCCTGGAACGTGAAGGCGAGCTTGAGCCGTTCGTCGTCGAAGTAACGGCCCAGCACGTCGTGCACGCTGCGCGTGGTGAGCACGTAGGGCAGCGCCCGCATCAGATTGCGGCTCAGATAAGACGTGGCTGTCTGGTAGGGCCGCTGGAGGCACGGATAAATGATGCGGAACTTCTTCGCCTGCTCGTCCATGTAGCGTTGGAAACCGGGGACGCTGCCGGGAAAGACACGCTCCAGCTCGGCTTCCATCCGCCCGCGGTCGCTGAAGGTGTGGAGCGACTTGTCGCCCCACGACAGACGGGTCATCGGGCTGAGATTGACGATGTCGAGATGGTCTTCGGTCCGCGTTCCTGTCTCGGCGAAAATCTCGTCCAGGCAGAACTTCTGGTGGAGGAAGGTGGGGCCCAGGTCGAAGGAGAAGCCGTCGAACTCCAGAGCTGAGTTGCGGCCGCCGACGTGCCCTTCCTTTTCCAGGATCGTGACCTTGCAGCCTCGGTGGGCGAGGAGCAGCCCGGCGGTGAGGCCGCCCGGGCCGGCTCCGACGATGACGATGTGGGGATTCCGGTGGGACGACGGCATGGGGAAATCAGGAACGGCCGATCCTAACACCAGTTGGCGTGAAATCAAATCCGTGGCAGCCCCGGATTTCGGGAAAATTCCGATGGACAAGCCCGGGGCCGGAGGGTAACCAACTCCCCCCCGGCTGCGCCGGGAGGCCCGATTGGTAACGGCAGAGTAGCTCAGTGGTAGAGCAGAGGACTCATAAGCCTTTGGTCGGCGGTTCAAATCCGCCCTCTGCTACCAGTTGGAAATCAGTCGATTGGGGGTTGGTTTTTCGAGGGCTGTGGAAGCGGACTTCTCGGAATTCGGCCACGACCTCGATGAGGGGGGGCTCGCCGAGATTTGGACATGGTTGAAGGAGGTTTCCATGGACCGGCTTTCGCTCGTGTTGGACGAATGGGTGCTCGGGCGAACCGATGCAAGTCGATCGCTCCGTCGGAAGCTTGTCCGAGGAGCCCCCCGGCTGTTTCATCGCCCCATGAAACTTTTCGACTCCTCCCGGGTCCACCAGGCACTTCGTTTTCCCGAGTTCATCGATGAGCTGGAGAGATGCTTTGCAGGCGATTTCACCATGCCGGCGCGCCAGGTCATGCCGCTGGATCCGGGTGGACCCGGCCACGACGCGTTCGCGATGCTTCCCGCGTGGAACGACCAGGTGATCGCGCTCAAGGCCTTCACCTATTTCCCGAAGAACGAAGCGCCGGATCTCACGGTGTATGCCAAGATCCTGCTCTTCGACCGGAGAAACGGTGTTCCGCTTGCGATGGTGGACGGAACTTCGGTCACCTATTTCCGCACGGCGGGTGTTTCGGCGCTCGCCGCTCGCCTACTGTCCCGCGAGGAGAGCGAGGAAATGCTGCTCATCAACACCGGGCGACTCGCTCCGTATCTGGCCCGCGCCCATGTGAGCGTGCGGCCGCTGAAACGCATGCGCATCTGGGGGCGGAATCCGGACAAGGCGGCGCGCCTTGCGGCGGAACTCGCACCGGAGTTTCCCGGGCTTGAAATCACATCGGTGGACGAAATCGAACGCGCCTGCGCCACGGCGGATCTCATCGTCTGCGCGACGAACTCCCATGAACCGCTGGTCCGTGGCGGGTGGGTGAAACCCGGCGCTCACGTCAATCTCTTCGGCAACCACCACGCCGACAAACGCGAGTGCGACACCGATCTTGTGGTGAACGCCGGCGTGTGGGTCGACAGCATGGAGAACTGCATGCGTGAGGCCGGGGAGATCCTTGTCCCGATCCAGGAGGGACGGATCACAGCGGACCACGTGCTCGGCGAGCTGCGGGACTTGTGTCGCCGCGAATCGCGCGGGCGACAGGGCGCCGATGAGATCACCATGTTCAAATCCGTTGGTTGCGCCCTGGGCGATCTCGCGGGGGCGAAGGCGGTGTTCGAGGGTGCGGACGATTGAGCCCCTCCTGTTCCTCGGCACCAATGCTGTTCGAGAATCGGGCTGTGCGATGGCAAGGCGGTCGACGAAATCGGGCGTGAGACCTGCAAAGGCCGATGCCTCACCAACCTCCGCCCGTCCGGAAAGCCGGGCCGCATTGGGATTCGCGCCGATGCGGAAGCGCTTCGGAGCGCCGAGTTGTCCATCCGGACGGATGGACCGCGAATCCGGGCCCACAATCCGATTGCGGCTGGTCCCGCAATCCCGTCTTCTGACAAAGTCGGATTTTCAGCCGGGTTCTTTCGGGACAGTTGCCGGAGCGACGTCGACGATCGATGTGACGGTGGGTGCGACCGCACCGGGGGTGACGTGCACGACGAAGATCCGCCGGTAGTCCTCCAGATACTGCATCTGCCGTTCGGTGAAAGGGACCCAGCGCTCTTCGTTGCGATAGTAGAAGTTCGTCTGGGCCATGTTGAAATCGTTCTTCCGCTTCACCGCCGGAATCTTGCAGATCTTTCCCGACTCGAGGGGGAGTTTGTGTTCGCCGATCTCGATGGCTGCTTCCACCGGGATGAGGCTGAGAGCCCGCGATTCCCCCTTGGGAAAGGCCGAAGGCCCGTCGTCGAGGACCACCATCTTGTACGCGGGCTCGGTGCCCGGGGGCATTCCCACGATGACGATGATCGCGCTTTTGGCCTTGGATGGAACCTTTGCGGAACAGATGGCCGATTCCTTGGCTTCCGCCGCGTTCTGGAAGGGCTTGCTGTAGAGGACGATCGAACCGTTGCTTGGAACCACGTTCTGCCCGTTCGAAAGGTTGCCCATCACGAGCTGCAGTTTTTCCGCACTGCCGGATGGATCCGCGACGTAGAGTTCGGCCATCGGTTTCACCGGATCGTGCAGGTAGGCGCGGATCCGTAGCGGGGCGTCCGCCGCGGCCGAACGACCGGAAGAGCTCAGGGAAACGAGAAGTCCGGCGGCGCCGGCGAGGAGAGTGGTTTTGAACATGGAAGGTTTTTCAGACTTCGGATGGCGAGAGCCAGCGGAAGGAGACGAGTTGGAAGCGGCGGCCGAAGGTCTTGTTGGCCTCGGATGCGGAATCGGTGTAGGCATTCAACGAGGGGCGGTCCGCCGGGTCAACATATTCGGGCACCCGCTGCACGACAGCCTCGGCATAGGCGCGGGCCGTGATGTTGTTCGCCTTGTCGCGGGCGTCGCCATACACGCGGATCACGAATGTGTCCGAACGCACGCTGATGGCCGGTTCGAGGACTTTCATCAGGTCCCCCTGGGTGATCCAGCCGGGCGCGCCTTCCGCCGGGTTTCCGGTGGAGACTTCGGGGGTCTTGAAGCCATAGACGTCGTTGTCCGAGATGTCGCTGCTGGTGACAGTCACCTGGTTCTGGAACATGCTGTCGTTGAGCTTCGCCTTCATGATGGCGGAGTGGAGGGCTCCGTAGCGGGTGAAATCGGATTCCGAGCCGATCCGACGGTTGACGAATTCGGACATCGAGAGGAAGGGACCGCGGAGACGGACTTCCTCGACGATGTGGCGGGCCAGTGAGTCGATTTGTCCGGGAGTGAGTTGGCGGAATCCGTTCCATTCGTTGGTCAGGGAATCATCGACGTCGTTGGGTCGGCTCAGTGCGACGCCGCCGTTGTTGGCGTCTCCGGCGTTCATCAGGCTCATCGACGGAACCGGGATGTTGTTGGGGCCGACGTATTCGATCGTGCCGCTCTTGCCCCAGAGGACGGGAACCCGCTCCTTCGAGAGTGCCGCGAGCTTGGCCTTCCATGCCTCCACACTGGTGGAATTCACATTGAAGGAACCGCGCAGCAGCTGGAACTCGGCGGCCTTCTGATAGGCCTCGTCCGACGGGCGGTTTGCGGACGAATACATCTCGTTGGCCGCGCTGTCGGCTGTCTGGCCGGAGGGAAGATAGGGTTCGAAGGCCTGGTTGATCAACGGGAGATCGCCTGACATGAACCCGCTGAATACATTCTGCGAGTTGGTCGAGCCGTATTCGGCGAAGGTGGAGAAATAGAACCGGTCGTAGAGCGCGTGGTTGGCGAGGAACGAGTGGTCGAGGAGTTGGTAGCTGGCGACCGCGGGATTGGTTTCGATCACCTGGTCCGTCGACATGAGCGGCGACACCACGGAGTTTGCGACGGGTTGGACGAAACTCGGGAGATAGCCGCAGGAAAACGCGTTCGAGCGGCGGAAGTCCGCGATCGTCTGCATCGGCCCGGTCGGCAATTCGAGGTAGCTGCCGGACTTGATCCCTTTGAGAGTGCTGTTTCCGGTGACCGAGGGGGTGCGGTTGGTCGAGTCGATGAAAAAGTAGTTCTCATATTCCTTGTCGCTGATGAACGGCTGGAAGTTCATCTCGTGCGACTGTGCGCCGGGTTTTTCGTTCTGCAGGTCGATGCGGACGACGTTGCGTGCGGGGTTGTGGAACATGTAGGGTTTGCCGGCGATCTGGCCGTCGCGGAGCACGTTCAAAGCGCCGTTCACCTTGCTGCGGCTGTTCGTTTCGTAAACCCCGCCGTTGGTGGTGCGGGCGTAGGCGGAGAATACGGCGACGGTTTTCGCGCGGGCGTGCCGGGAGATTGGATCCGTGTTCGGGACGTACGCGTCGAGTGCGCGGAACGACGAGCCGTCGGCAGGATACTTGTAGATCTTGTTGGACAACAACAGTTTGTCGAGAGTGGCCTGGTTGCTGTAGCGGAACGTCAAGCCGCCGTAGCGCCGTTCCGCACCGCGGGACTTCAGTTTCGCCTCCACCGTGAA
Organism: Akkermansiaceae bacterium; assembly: GCA_024233135.1. GTDB lineage: Bacteria > Verrucomicrobiota > Verrucomicrobiia > Verrucomicrobiales > Akkermansiaceae > Luteolibacter. Next base: position 168,440 of record JACKPZ010000005.1, read on the forward strand.
CTCGCCGGTGCTGCCGGCCTTGGGCTGGACCAGGCCGAACTCCATCTTGACCGTGTCGGTCGAGCGAAGCCCGAACACGCCCTGCTTGTCATACTGACTGGACGGACTCGTGTCGTATGGCGCATGCAGAGGAGTGGTCCAGTCCACGTCGAAGCCAATGCATGGTCCGTTGAAGCCTGGAATCGACTTCACCTCAACGTCGGTCAGGTTGTTCTGCCAGTCGAAGAATGGGGTGATCGGATTCGCGAACGAGGACCGGGGATCGAGGTAGGGGCTGCAGATCAGCGTCTGCCCGGGTTTCATGGTGATCGGGCCGCTGGTGGATGAGCTGCTGGGGCTGCGCCAGTTCGCGATTCGCATGACAAATCTCTTCCCTTTGTTCCTCTGGCCGTCGTAGACGAACATTTCGTTGATCGGAACAAGCTGCTGATTCTGCGAGGCGTTGTTCATGAAGAGACGGAAACCGATCGGCACTCCGTCGATCGTGATCTCCATCTCATCGAAGGAAATATTGAGGTTGTATGGGTTGTGGAGAGTGATCAGGGGAGTGTACATGAGGTGTCCCATGTAGAGCATCCTCGAATCGATCCCTTTCAAGGTGCCGACCCAGTTGGAGTGCGAGTCCCGCGTGACGTAGGTCATCAACGCCTCGACCTTTGCGATGACCGGACCTGGGAAATAGCGGGTCTGGGGATTCAGCGTGTTGCTGCTGATGTTGGACGGCTGGCGCTGATAGTAGGTGGGGGCGCTATCGGCGGTGGTGACGTCGGAGTAGATGTTGTAGTAGCCGGAGAGCGCGCTCCAATAGGGGTCGGAAGGACCGGAGATGCCGACGGTGGACTGGTAGACATTCGAGTTTCCGCCACGGAATTCCTCCGGAAGGGAGGTGCCGAGGGCGAACACGGTGGAAAGGTCACGTTTGAGGCCTCCCGTCCGCACATCGGCCATGACGCCTGTGGAGAACGGAGTCACATCGTTTCGGAACGACCGGATGTTCGCGGTGTTCGCCAGCAGGGAGACCTGTTCGAGGTCCGTCACCTTGCCGACGGTTTCCAAGGCACTGCTGTAGTCGGTCCGAGATTCATCGGTCGGCATGAAATCGAGCGCTTGTCCGGTGATTCCGGAAACCATCTCCGGATTCGGGCGCTGGCCCGCGAGCAGGCCCCGCATTTCCCACAACGAGTGCTCCTTGTCCGGATCGCGGTAGAGATTGATGCGCGCCTTCACCCCTTCGTCCGCGACATGCCAGGCGTAGGCACCCTTGACGGAACCGGAGTTCTTCAACGGAACAACTCCCGCGGTTGCCCTCGATGCCGCCGGTGCGTTGCCGCCCAAGGCTCCATCGGAAACGAGATCCACCTTTTCGCCGGACCACGACGAGATCGCGAAGTCCTTGTCCTTCAGGTCGTCCGGGTTCGGCGATGAGACGAGCCAGCTTTGGAAGCGGTCCTCATGCTCTGCATCGTAGTTCGGAGAGGATAGCGGACTGTAGTCCCAAGATTCCCAGCTTCCGGTGAGATTCGGTTTTCCCGGGTTCTCGGCGACGATCCCCGAGGTTGCCGAGATCGCACGGTCGGGTCCGAGGTTTCTCTGGAGGTCACCGAGCGCGAGCATCAAGGCGACCCTTGCGTTCGCTCGTGCGTTGGCCATCGCGTCGCCCTGGGAAGCGGTTCGCAGCGAAATCGCCGAGAGTGTGAGCATGCCGACGGCAATGATCGTCAACAGGATCATCAACGAAATCGTGACGATCAGCGCGAAACCATTTGTTTTTCTGGACGGAACTGGGGTTTTCATACACGAGATACAGAGAAGACGCAGGGAACGATACGAAATGACTTTGTAAATACAATCGATTTTTTTACGAGGTTCGCTCCGGATCGCAGCCTAGAATGGGTGAGACTGGATTCGTTCTACAATAGCCCTTTCGGGTGAAACCGTTGCCATTTCGTGCGAAATACTGGCGATTGCGGAACTGCGGGGCGGAAGATCCGGGAGCATCTTCTGAGACGGCTGGCGGGGGAGGGCAGGGGGCGGGTGGTTTTACAGTTTACAGAATAGGGAGGCTTTTCGGGAATCGGTTCGGCGTATGGTCAGTCCTCCAATGTCTGAAAACTGACAATGGAATACAGCCGCGGGCGGTCGAACGTTAACACGAGCTCTCGCAAATCGGTTGATTGTCAGTTGATTTTGAGGGGTTTCCGGAAGCAGGTGGCGGGGCGGATGCCCGCATCGCGAAAAAAATCAAGGAATTGGAAAATAGGGCTTGTCAGGTCGGGATCGACTCCTATCTTCGCCGCCCCGCATCACGGCCTGCCAGCAATCTGGGGTGGGCCAACACGAGGGACTATCGGGTGCAGCTCCGGAAAAAAGCTTGAGCGAGGATTTCCTCGTCGGCGGTCCGGTTTGCCCCGCGCAAAACCACTACCACGCAGGAAATCATGCCGACCATCAACCAGCTCGTCCGCAAGGGACGCCACACTCCGGCCGAGAAGTCGAAGTCGCCCGCCCTTGTGAACTGCCCCCAGCGCCGCGGAGTCTGCCTTCAGGTGATGACCCGCACGCCGAAGAAGCCGAACTCGGCTCTCCGGAAAGTGGCCAAAGTTCGCCTTACCAACGGCTACGAGGTCATCGCCTACATCGGCGGTGAAGGCCACAACCTCCAGGAGCACTCGATCGTCCTCGTTCGTGGCGGCCGGGTGAAAGACCTTCCGGGTGTCCGCTACCACATCGTTCGTGGATCGCTCGATACCCTCGGCGTCGACAAGCGCCGCCAAAGTCGCTCGAAGTACGGCGCCAAGCGTCCGAAGGAAGCGAAGAAGTAATCCGTTTCCGAATCCAACCTTCATCCCACCAACGCCATGCCCCGCCGCAAGCGAGTTTTCACCAAGCCGGATCGCCGCGATCCCCGTTACGACAGCGCCCTCGTCGGTCACCTCATCAGCAAGGTCATGACCAGTGGCAAGCGCTCGCTCGCCCAACGGATCGTCTACGCGGCGATCGACCGTGCCAACGAAGGCATTGACACCGTTGATCCGCTCGAGGTCATCACCCGTGCCGTCGAAAACGCCAAGCCCCGCGTGGAGGTCAAGTCCCGCCGGGTCGGCGGAGCCACCTATCAAGTGCCGCTTGAAGTCGCCGCGGACCGCTCCGAGTCCCTCGCCATGCGCTGGCTCGTCGGCTACGCCCGCGGCCGCAAGGGCACTCCGATGCACGTCGCCCTCGCCAACGAGATCAAGGACGCCGCCAACAATCAGGGTGCCGCCGTCCGCAAGCGCGACGACGTCCACAAGATGGCACAAGCCAACCGCGCCTTCGCCCACTTCCGCTTCTGATCCTTCCGCGCCGCGAGGCGCCCGCCACCGTGAATCCGAACAGTCCAAACCGCCCCTATGTGCTCGAACGCACCCGTAATATCGGGATTGCGGCGCACATCGATGCGGGCAAGACGACCCTCACGGAGCGGATTCTGTTCTACACCGGCATGATCCACCGGATCGGCGAGGTCCATGACGGGGCCGCGACGACCGACTGGATGGAGCAGGAAAAGGAACGCGGCATCACCATCACCTCCGCCGCCGTGACCACCGAGTGGTGGCAGCGCGAGGAACAGGGATCGACCAAGCTGTTCACCGAGCAGAAGCAACGGATCAACATCATCGACACCCCCGGGCACGTCGATTTCACCGCCGAGGTCGAGCGGTCCCTGCGGGTGCTCGACGGCGCGGTGGTGGTCTTCTGCGGCGTCGCCGGAGTTCAGCCGCAGACCGAGACCGTCTGGCGGCAGGCTTCGAAGTACAAGGTGCCGCGGATTGTCTTCGTCAACAAGATGGACCGCACCGGGGCCGATTTCGACCGCGTGTTTTCCGAGGTGAGGGAGAAACTCGGCGCCAACGCCGTCCGCATCCTCATCCCGATCGGCGCGGAAGACCAGCTCAAGGGCCAGATCGACGTGGTCAACCAAAAGGCGGTCTATTATTCGGACGACGATAAATTTGGCTCCACCTACACCGTCAGGGACCTCGAGGGCGAGCTGAAGGACATCGCCGCGGAAGCCTACGAGGAACTGCTGCACGCGGTGGCCGACGTGGATGACAAGGTGGCGGAGAAATTCTTGATGGAGGAGCCGGTTTCCCGCGAGGAACTCAAGCAAGGCATCCGTCGCGCCACGGTTTCCAACAAGCTGATCCCGGTCACCGGCGGGTCCGCCTTCAAGAACAAGGGCGTCCAGTATCTGCTCGACGCGGTGGTCGATTACCTTCCGAGCCCGCTCGATATCCCGTCCGCCTTCGGAATGGATCCCGAAGACGAGGAGCACAAGATCGAGGTCAAGACCTCGGACAACGAAAAGTTCTGCGCCCTCGCCTTCAAACTCTGGGCCGACAAGTTCGTCGGCAAGCTCGTCTTCTTCCGGGTCTACTCCGGAGTCGTCAAGAAGGGCGACACCATCTACAACCCGCGCACCCGCCGCACCGAGCGGGTCGGCCGCCTGATCCAGATCCAGGCCGATGCGCACAAGGACATCGATACCTGTTACGCCGGCGACATCGCCGCGATGGTCGGTCTGAAAAACGTCACCACCGGTGACACGCTCGCCGCCGACGGATACGACGTGGTGCTCGAGCCCCCGACCTTCCCCGAGCCGGTCATCTCGATGGCCGTCGAGCCGAAGACCAAGGCCGACCAGGAAAAACTCGCCAACGCGCTTTCCCGTCTCTCCGAAGAGGACCCCACCTTCACCGTCAAGACCGACGAGGAGACCGGCCAGACCATCATTTCCGGAATGGGTGAGCTGCACCTGGAAATCATCGTCGATCGCCTGCGCCGCGAGTTCAAAGTCGAGGCCAATACAGGCGCCCCGCAGATCGCCTACCGCGAAACGATCACCGCCGAGGCGAAAGGGGAGGGCAAGCTGGTCAAACAATCCGGCGGCCGCGGACAATACGGCCACGTCATTCTTTCCGTCCGCCCGAACGAAAAGGGCAAGGGGCTCACCATCGAAAACAAGGTGGTCGGCGGCACCATTCCGAAGGAATACATCAATGCCGTCTACAAGGGCGTCAACGAGTCCATGACCACCGGCATCATCGCCGGCTACCCGGTCATCGATGTCCACGTCGACATCCTCGACGGATCCTCCCACGAGGTCGACTCAAACGAGAACGCCTTCACCATGGCGGCCATCTTCGCGATGCGCGATGCGTTCAAGAAGGCCAAGTCGATCCTGCTCGAGCCGATCATGGCCGTCGAAGTCTCCACTCCGGATGACTATCAGGGCGACGTGATGGGCGATCTCAACCGCCGCCGCGGACAGATCCAGAACATGGAGTCGAAAGGCTCGCTCGCGATCGTCCGCGCCAATGTCCCCCTCAAGGAAATGTTCGGCTACTCCACCGCCGTCCGCACCCTCTCCTCGGGCCGTGCCTCCTATGCGATGACCCCGTCGCATTTCGAGCTCGTCCCATCCAACATCGTCGAAGAGATCGTAAGCGACCGCTTAGGCTGATCACTCGCCCTGCAGACCCACAACGTAAACCGTCACCAACCCCTCCACCTCTCCCAGTTATGGAAAACCAGAAGATCCGCATCCGCCTCCGCGCCTTCGACCACCGCGCCATCGACCGCTCCGCCCAGGAGATCGTGGAGACGGCGAAGCGCACCGGCGCCCGCGTCGCCGGCCCGATCCCGCTTCCCACCCGCATTGAAAAGTTCTCCGTGAACCGCTCCGTGCACGTGAACAAGAAGTCCGCCGAGCAATTCGAGATCCGCACCCACAAGCGCCTGCTCGACATCGTCGATCCGACCGCCCGCACCGTGGACGAGCTCAAGAAGCTCAACCTTCCCGCCGGTGTCGACATCACCATCCGCATCTGAGCAGCCGGTTGATTCGTTACCTCACACCTTCCAACTTCAAACTTTCCACTCGCAATGTCACTCGGCCTACTTGGTAAAAAACTCGGCATGACCCGCTTGTTCGACGAACAAGCCGGATCGATGATCCCCGTCACCGTGATCGAGGTCTCCGGAAACACGATCCTCCAGGTCAAAACCCCGGAGAAGGACGGCTACACCGCCGTGCAGGTCGGTTACGGCGAACAATCCGAAAAGCGCGCCATCAAGCCGGAACTCGGCCACCTCAAGAAGTCCGGCGCGACTCCCAAACGGTTCATCCAGGAGTTCCGCCTCGAGAATGGTGCCGATGCTCCCGAAACCCATCCCGGTTTGGATACCTTCACCGAAGGCCAGTGGGTCGACGTGATCGGTCACTCGAAGGGCCGTGGATTCCAAGGTGCCGTCAAGCGCCACGGTTTCGGTGGTCTCAAACAAACCCACGGTTCGATGATGCACCGCCGGACCGGCGCCATCGCCGCCGGCTCGACCCCCGGCCGCGTTTGGAAGAATCAGAAGATGCCCGGCCACATGGGCACCACCCGCACCACCGTCCAGAACCTCAAGGTCGTCGCCGTGCGCGCCGACGATGGTGTGATCCTCGTTTCCGGCGCGATTCCCGGCGCCAACGGCGACTACGTCACCATCCGCCCCGCCAAGAAGAAGACCGCCTGAACCCGGCGTCCTCACCCCTGAACCTCATTCCGCACTTCCGCCATGTCCGCCAAGTCACTCACCGTCGATGACGCCCAAGCCGCCAACCTCGTGTTGGTCGGTCCGGAGAAGGGCCGCCAGGCCGTCCACGACCTCGTCACCGCCTACCGGGCGAACCGCCGCACCGGATCCGCCTGCACCAAGACCCGCGGCGAGGTTTCCGGCAACAACAAGAAGATCTACCGCCAGAAAGGCACCGGCAACGCCCGCCACGGCGACAAACGCGCGCCGATCTTCGTCGGCGGTGGCGTGGTGTTCGGCCCGCGCCCCCGCGACTACTCGAAGAAAGTCACCAAGACCACCCGCCGCCTCGCGCTGCGCCGTGTCCTCGGCGATCTGGTCCGCGGCGAGAAAATCAAGGTGGTCGACAGCTTCTCGATTTCCGACGGCAAGACCAAGAGCTTCGTCGCCGCCGTCAGCGGCATCGCGGCCGGCAAGGTTCTCATCGTCGCCAACTCTTTCGACGACTCCACCTATCTCGCCGCGCGCAACGTGGCCTGGGCGCAGCTCGTCACCGCCTCCGACGTGAACGTCGAGCAACTGCTGCTCGCCCGCACCGTCATCCTCGTCGGCGACGCGCTCCAAACGCTCGCCCAACGCACCGCCTGAACCCCGGACCCCACACCGCAGTCATGAAAGACATCTACCAGGTCATCAAGAACGTCCGTCTCAGCGAGAAGGCGACCCTGCTTCAGGAAACCAACAACGAGGTCACCCTCGAAGTGGACCGCAGGGCCAACAAGCTGGAGATCAAGCAGGCCGTCGAACAACTCTTCGGAAAGCCGGTTGTCGGCGTCCGCACCGCCAACTACAACGGCAAGCTCCGTCGCCAGCGCCGGGCCGATGCCGGCCGCACACGCAACTGGAAAAAAGCGATCGTCCGCCTCAAGGAAGGCGAATCGCTCGACCTCATCTGAGCCACACCGCCCGCAGCTCCAAACGTAACCATTCACCGTTCCGCGAGTCATGCCTTTGAAAAACTTCAAGCCTGTCACCCCGTCCGCACGCTACAAAAGTCTCCCGACCTTCGAGGAGATCACCAAGAGCACGCCGGAGAAAAGCCTGCTCAAACCGCTCAAGCGCAGCGGCGGTCGCAACAACACCGGCCGCATCACCTGCCGCCACATCGGCGGCGGCGCCAAGCGTCACTACCGGGTCATCGACTTCAAACGCGGCCGCCGCGACGAAGCCGCCGAGGTGATCGGCATCGAATACGATCCCAACCGCACCTGCCGCATCGCGCTGATCCAGTATGAGGATGGACAGAAGTCCTACATCCTCGCTCCGGTCGGCCTCCAGGTGGGAGCCAAGGTCGTCGCTGGTGAGAACGTCGCGCCGAAGACCGGCAACGCGATGCCGCTCAGCGCCGTGCCGCTCGGCACCTCGATCCACAACATCGAGCTCATCCCGGGCAACGGCGGCAAGGTCGCCCGCGCCGCCGGCCAGCTTGCCGTGCTCTCCAACCGCGACGGCGGCTGGGCACTCGTCAAGATGCCCTCCGGTGAGATCCGCCGTTTCAACGAACGCTGCTTCTGCACCATCGGCCAGGTCGGAAACCGCGACCACATGAACGAAACCTCCGGCAAGGCTGGTCGCAGCCGCTGGATGGGCATCCGCCCGACCGTGCGCGGCATGTGTATGAACCCCGTCGACCACCCGAACGGTGGTGGGGAGGGCAAGTCGAAGTCCGGTGGTGGCCGCCAGCACCTTCTCAGCCCGTGGGGACACGCCAAGGGCCAGAAAACCCGCCATCACAAGAAGACGACCAATGTCTTCATCGTCGAGCGCCGCAAGAAGAAGAAATAAGCGCCGCCCACCCGCCCACTGACCCCATCCACCATCCGATCCCATGCCACGCTCTCTCAAGAAAGGCCCGTTCGTCGATCAAAAGCTCCTCGCCAAGATCGACGCCGTCGCCGAAGCCGGGTCCGACCGCAAGCCGATCAAGACCTGGAGCCGCAAGTCGATGATCACTCCCGATTTCGTCGGGCACAACTTCGCGGTCCACAACGGCAAGACCTTCGTCCCGGTGTATGTCACCGAGAACATGGTCGGCCACAAGCTCGGTGAATTCGCGCCGACCCGTATCTTCCGTGCCCACGGCGGCATCGGTAAGAAGTAATCCGTTTCCATCGCTCCACCGTCCATGCGCGCCGTTTTCCAACACGTTGCCTCCGCCGCCGCCTTCGGGCTGCTGGCCGGCGGTGGCGTGTGCCGCGCGCAATCGGCGGACGCGGCGAAGCTGCAGGAGATCATCATCGAACTCCAGGAGCGCAACGAATCGCTCGAACGCAGCCTCGCCGAAGCCAACCGCGGGGAGAAACAGGCCGCCGAGCAACTGGCCCAGGTGCGTGAGCGCCTCGAAGCGCTCGGCAAGAACCTGCTCGACGGCGGCGACGACCGGCTCATCCAGGCCGCCTCCGACCTGCAGCTCGCCAACGAACGCATCGCCGGGCTCGAGAGTTCCCTCTCGCGGCTCGTCTCCGCGGTGCAGGATTACATCCGCCACGCGGTGGTTTCCGACCCGGATGCCCGCCTGCGTGTCGAAACTTCCCTAAGAGAGCTTGACGCGGTTCTCGGACTGAGGCAGAAGCCCCGCCCCGATGTCCGGACCGGCTCCCTGCAGCAGGCCCGCGTCGTCAGTCTCGATCAGGAAAGCGGCATGTTGGTTCTCAACATCGGTGAGAACCAAGGTGCCCGGATCGGCATGACCTTCCGCCTCATGCGGGGGCAACAACCGATCGGAAACGTCATCCTCGCCGACGTCCGGAAGGCCGTAAGCGGGGTCTTCGTCGAGTCTCTCGACAATTCCGCCGACGGCCCCCGGCCCGGCGACACCGCCATTCTCGAAACTCAACCATCAGCGCAGTAACACCTCACTCCCGACGTCCCATGGAAGTCAAAAGCACCAGCAAATATGTCCGTCTCTCGCCCAAGAAGGCCCGGGACGTCGCCCGTGAAATCCAGGGTCTGCCCGTCTCGAGCGCGCTGGACATCCTGAACTTCACGCCCAAAAAGGCCGCCCAGCTCATCGGCAAAACCCTCAAGACCGCCATCGCCGACGCGGAGAACAATTTCTCCCTCGACACCAACACGCTGGTCATCAAGGAAGCCGTCATCGGTGCCGCCCCGCTGCTCCGCCGCTACAAGCCGCGCGCCAAGGGTTCCGCGGGCCCGATCATCCGCCGCAACAGCCACATTTCCATCACTCTTGTCGGCTCCGAGCCGGAGAAGAAAAAGAAACCGGCCCGCAAGAAGGCGGCCGCCGCCAAGGAGGAAACTCCCGCCGCCGAAGAAGCCTAATCCCACTCCACACCTACCCATCCCTCAGATCCCATGGGCCAGAAAGTAAATCCGATCGCGTTCCGTCTCGCCGTCAACAAAGACTGGCGTTCGAAGTGGTATGCCGCCGGCAAGGACTACGCGGACAAACTCCACGAAGACCTCGCGATCCGCGGCTACCTGAAAAAGCGCCTCACCAACGCCGGCCTCGCCCGCGTCGTCATCGAGCGCGCTTGGAACAGCGTCCGCGTCACCCTGCACACCTCCCGCCCGGGCCTCATCATTGGCCGCCAGGGCAAGGAGATCGAAGTGATGACCAAGGAACTCACCGACATCTGCCAGGGTGCGCAGGTCAAAATCGACATCGTCGAGATCCGCAAGCCCGAGTTGGACGCCCAACTCGTCGCCGAGCAGATCGCGGTCCAACTGGAGCGCCGGATTTCCTTCCGCCGTGCCATGAAGCGCGCCATCCAAACCGCCATGGACTTCGGTGCGGAGGGCATCCGCCTCCGCTGCGCCGGCCGCCTCGGTGGTGCGGACATCGCCCGCGCCGAGGGCTACCGCGAAGGCAAGGTGCCGCTTCAAACCCTGCGCGTGCCGCTCGACTACGGCTTCGCCGAAGCCCGCACCGTTTACGGCATCATCGGCATCAAGTGCTGGATCAACAAGAAAGAGGACGACGGCTCTCCGGGCCCGCGTCCGCAAGGTGGCCGCGGCCGCGGCGATCGCCGTCCGCCCCGCACCGCCAACGCCTGACATCGAACGAATTCCCGAAACACGAACTTTTCCTAGGAGGACCGAGCCATGCCTTTGATGCCCAAACGTACCAAGTTCCGCAAGAGCCACCGCGGAAGCCGCTCCGGCAACGCCCAGCGCGGAACCACCGTCGCCTTCGGTGACTACGGCCTGCAGACCCTCGACCGCGGCTGGATGACCAACCGCCAGATCGAAGCCTGCCGTATCGCGATCAACCGCTCGCTGAAACGGAAGGGCAAGGTCTGGATCCGGATCTTCCCGCACAAGTCGATCACCTCCCGCCCGCCGGAAACACGGATGGGTAAAGGCAAGGGCGCCGTCGACGCGTGGGTCGCCGTGGTCCGCCCCGGCAACATCCTCTTCGAAGTCGCCGGCGTGCCCGAATCCGCCGCCCGCGAGGCGATGCGCCTCGCGTCCTACAAGCTCGGCATCCGCACCCGCCTGGTTGTCCGCAATCCGCACTCCTGATCCAGCCTCCAATCTTCGTCCGCACCATGGCCAAAACCAAAGCCAAAGACATCAACGAGCTGACCCTCGACGAACTCGGCGTCCGACTCCGCGACCTGAAAGAGGAGGCTCTCAACCTCCGCCTCCAACAGTCCACGGGCCAGCTTGAGAATGCCGCCCGCATCCGCACCGTCCGCCGCGAGACCGCGCGCGTGATGACCGCCATCAGCGCCAAACAGAGCGCCTGAGCCCCGCCACAACACCGCATATCACACTCATCATGAGCGACACCTCCCAGGACACCAAACCCCACGTCCGCAAAACCCGCGTCGGCGTGGTCATCTCCGACAAGATGAGCAAGACCCTTGTCGTCGAGCACGTCGCCCGCGTTCCCCACCCGCGGTTCAACAAGATCGTCAAGCGTTCGAAGAAATACTACGTCCACGATGAGAAAGGCGAAGCCAGCATCGGCGACCGCGTCCGCATCGTCGAGTGCCGCCCGCTCTCCAAACTCAAGCGCTGGACCCTCGCCGAGGTGCTCTCGCACTGATCCGGTTCCCCGGGTTTCAGAATCTCAGCCTTTCAGAATCTCAGCTTCTACTTTTCTACCGCCATGATCCAGATGGAATCCCTGCTCGACGTCGCCGACAACACCGGCGCACGGAGCGCCAAAATGATCGGTGTGCTCGGCAAACGCAGCCGCACCGCCAGCGTCGGTGACATCATCACCGCCCACGTCCGCGAATCCATCCCCACCGCCGCGGTGAAGAAGGGCAGCGTGGTCAAGGCCGTGGTGGTTCGCACCTCCGCTCCGATCCGCCGCGCCGACGGCTCGATCCTCCGTTTCGACAACAACGCGATCGTCGTCATCGACAAGGACAACAACCCGCGCGGCACCCGGATCTTCGGACCCGTCGCCCGCGAGCTTCGCGAGAAATCCTTCATGAAGATCGTGTCCCTCGCTCCCGAGGTGCTCTGATCCATCCCGCAACCCGAACCGTTTCCAGAGCCATGAGCCGCATCAAGACACACGTCAAAAAAGGCGACGAGGTCGAAATCATCACCGGCAACCACAAGGGCAAGCGCGGCACCGTGCTGCTCGTCAACGCCGCCAAGGGCCAGGTCGTCGTCGAAGGCGCCCGTCCCGTCAAAAAAGCCGTCCGCCCGTCCGAGGCCAACCCTTCCGGTGGCATCGAGACCATCGACGGCGCCGTCCACATCTCCAACGTCAAGAAAGTGGGCTGATCCCGGAAGGGAATCCGCCCGCGCTTAAGCGCAAACGACACAACCCGCGCTGACCCGCAAAACCAATGAGCATACCCACACTGCAAAAGCACTACAAAGACAAGGTGGTGCCGGCTTTGACCCAGAAGCTCGGCTACAAGAACCCGCATCAGGTTCCCCGCCTTGAGAAGATCGTCGTCACGTCCTGCATGGGCAAGTCGGCAGACCGCAAGATCGCCGTCGATGACGCCGTCGTCGAGATCCAGAAAATCACCGGACAGCGCCCGGCGATGACCTACGCCCGCAAGTCGGTCGCCAACTTCAAACTCCGCGAGGGCGAAGTCCTCGGCGCCCGCGTCACGCTCCGCGGCACCCGCATGTGGGAGTTCCTGGACCGCTTCATCAACCTCACCGCGCCGAACATCCGCGACTTCCGCGGCATCTCGTCGAAGTCCTTCGACGGTCGCGGCAACTACGCCGTCGGCGTCAACGATCAGTCGATCTTCCCCGAAATCGAGATCGACCAGATCAAGCGCCAGATCGGATTCGACCTGATCTTCGTCACCTCCGCCACCACCGACGCCGAAGGCCGCGCGCTCCTTACCGAGCTGGGCATGCCGTTCCGCGATACGGCCAAGAAGGCGGAAGAACCCGCCGCGGTCTGATCCACGGAGAAACCGAAACACTCTACCAGGAACACAACACCATGGCAGTTCTCACCGATCCCATCGCCGACTTCCTCACCCGCTTCAAGAACGCTTGCCGCGCCGGCAACGAGGAGTTCTCCGCTCCCTACTCGAAGATCAAGGCGGACATCGCCCGCATCCTCCAGGAAGAAGGTTACATCTGGAACTACGAGGTCGTCACCGACGCCAAGGCCACCATCAAGGTGAAGCCGAAATACGTCGACGGCCGCCCGGTTCTCACCGATCTCAAGCGCGTTTCCACCCCCGGCCGACGCCATTACGTCGGCGCCGGAGAGGTCCCGCGCGTCATGTCCGGCCTCGGCATTTCCATTCTTTCGACTTCGAAAGGCGTGATGTCCGGTGGCAATGCCAAGCGTCAGAACGTCGGTGGCGAACTCCTCGCCAACGTCTGGTAAACCCATCACTCGCGAAAGGAAACAACACCATGTCACGAGTCGGACTCAAACCGATCGCCCTCCCCGAGAAGGTTGCTGTCAAAGTCGACGGCGCCAAGGTTCATGTCGAAGGCCCCAAGGGCAAACTCGACTTCGAACTTCCCTCGGGAATCTCCCTCAAGAACGAGGACGGCACCATCGTCGTCGCCCGCGCCTCCGAGGCCCGCGAAATCCGCGCCCTTCACGGCACCGCCCGCAGCCTGATCCACAACATGATCATCGGCGTTTCCCAAGGCTTCGAGAAGAACCTGGAAATCCACGGCGTCGGTCTCCGGGCCGCCGTCAAAGGCCAGGAACTCGACCTCTCGCTGGGCCGTTCCCATCCTCTCCTCCACCCGATCCCGGCCGGTCTCACCGTCACCGTGAACGAGAACACCAAGATCAAGGTGGAAGGCATCGACAAACAGCTCGTCGGCCAGTTCGCCGCCGAGGTCCGCGGTTACTACCCGCCGGAACCATACAAGGGCAAGGGCGTGCGCTACTCCGACGAGCGCGTCCGCCGCAAGGAAGGCAAGAGCGTCGGCAAATAACACGGCGGAACCAACCCCGGAACCCACACGCCAACATGAGCACCATTCAACGCAAGTCGATCCGCCGGCGCATCCACGCCCGTATCCGCCGCAAGGTGAGCGGCACCCCCGAGCGCCCGCGCCTCGCGGTCCACACCACCAACCAGCACATCTACGCCCAGATCATCGACGATTCCGCGGGCAGGACGCTGGCGTCCGCGTCCACCATGGACAAGTCCTTCGAAAACTCCTCCTCGAACGTCGAGTGCGCCAAAAAGATCGGCGCCCTCATCGCCGAGCGTGCGAAGGGTTCGAACATCAGCAACGTGGTCTTCGACCGCGGCGGCCATCTCTATCACGGAAAAATCAAAGCACTCGCCGATGCCGCGCGCGAAGGTGGTCTGCAATTCTAACGCCCTGCCCCGAATCCCATCATGGTAACATCCTCAGAAGAAAACGCCCCCGCACCGGCCGCCGCAGAGACGAATGCCGAAGCGCCCAAGGCAGCGGCTCCGACGAATGAAAATCCGAGGCACTCCGGCCCGTCGAACTTCCGTGACCGCGGTCAGGGTGGATTCGGCGGCCGTGGCCGCGGCCCGCGCCGCGACGATCGCAACGCCCCGGCCGAATCCGACGGCCCCGAACTCGCCGAGAAGGTCGTGTTCATCAACCGATGCGCCAAGGTCGTGAAGGGCGGTCGCCGCTTCAGCTTCTCCGCGCTCGTCGTTTCCGGCGACAAGGAGGGCAAGGTGGGCCTCGGCTTCGGCAAGGCGAACGAGGTGGCCGATGCCATCCGCAAGGCCAGCGAAAGCGCCCGCAAGGTGCTCAAGCCCGTCAGCATCGTGGATGGAACCATCCCGCACGAGATCTACGCCGAATTCGGCGGAGGGAAGGTGCTGCTCAAGCCCGCCTCTCCCGGTACCGGAATCATCGCCGGTGGCGGTGTCCGCGCCGTTTGCGAGGCCGCCGGCATCCGTGACGTGCTTGCCAAGTCGATGGGCTCGTCCAATCACGCCAACGTCGTCAAGGCCACGCTCAAGGCGCTTTCACAGCTCCGCACCCGCGACCAGGTCCTCGGATCCCGCGGCAAGAAGAAGAAAGAAAAAGCGATTTGAGATTCGAGATTGGAGATTAGGGATCTTCCGAATCGCCAATATCCAATATCCAATATCCACTCATCATCATGCAACTCCACGACTACAGCCCCAATCCGGGCGCCAAGCGCCGGGTCAAGCGACTCGGTTGCGGCGAAAGCTCCGGACACGGCAAGACCGCCTGCAAGGGCAACAAGGGCCAGAAGGCGCGCTCCGGCAGCGGCACCCGCGTCGGTTTCGAAGGCGGCCAGATGCCCCTTCATCGCCGTCTTCCGAAGCGCGGCTTCAACAACAAGGACTTCCGTGACGTCTTCGCCGTCGTCAACGTCGGCGATCTCGACGGCCGCTTCGAGGCCGGCGCGGTCGTCAACGAGGAATCGCTCCGCAAGGCGGGCCTCGTCAACGGCCCCTGCGACAAGGTCAAACTTCTCGCCGACGGCGAGGTCGAGAAAGCGTTCACCGTCGAGGTCGACAAGGTGAGTGCCTCCGCCCGTCAGAAGATCGAGAAGGCCGGCGGCACGATCAAGGCCTGAGGCTTTGACCACTCCGGCATCCATTCCCTGATTTCCGACGAGGAAGCGCTTGCGCGCTTCCTCGTCGTGCGTATAACCCGCGCTTCGTTTCTCCCTTTCGCCCGTCATGATCTCCGCTTTCGTCAATACCTGGAAGATTCCGGAACTCCGGGACCGCATCCTGTTCACCCTCGCGCTCATCATCATCATCCGCCTCGGTGTGCACATCACGCTGCCGGGTGTCGATGCCTCGGTCATCCGGGCGTACATGGATCATCTCCAAGCGCAGGATCCCAAGAGCCCGACCGGTGGCATCACCGCCCTGCTTCAGGTGTTCTCCGGTGGCGGCCTCCAGCAGGCGGGCATCTTCGCGCTGGGCATCATGCCCTATATCTCGGCGTCGATCATGGTTCAGCTCATGACGGCGGTGGTGCCGAAACTCTCTCGTCTCGCGCGGGAAGACGGCGGCCGTCAGAAGATCAACCAGTATACCCGTTACATCACGATGGGCATCGCGCTGGTCCAGGGTTTCTTCGTCGCCAAGTCTCTGACCAATCCCGGGAACATTCCCTATCTCTCCGGTATCGAGAAATTCGGCCGTTTGGTTCCCGATCCTTCGGTTTCATGGATGGCGCTCACCGTTCTCACCATCGTCGCCGGCACCGTGCTCCTGCTGTGGATCGCCGATCAGATCACCGAGCGGGGCATTGGCAACGGCGCTTCCATCATCATCACCGTCAACATCATCGCCGCTCTTCCCGGCGCGTTGATCCAGGCGTGGAAATTTTTCGTCACCGGTGACGATGTGAACAAGTTCAGCTCGATCATGATGGTCGTGATGGTCGCGATGCTGCTCGTCGTGATCGCCGGCACCATCGCCGTCACCCAGGCGCAGCGGAAGATCACGGTGCAGTACGCCAAGCGCGTCGTCGGTCGCAAACAATTCGGCGGCCAGACCCAGTATCTGCCGCTCAAGGTGAACTATTCCGGTGTGATGCCGATCATCTTCGCGTCCGCCGTGCTCTCGATCGTTCCGATCACGCTCGGACTCATCCCATCGATCGCCAGCCAGCCGTGGGTGGTGAAGCTCAACAGCCAGATGCAGGGCGGCACCGCCTACTATGTGCTCGGCGGCATCGGCATCTTCCTGTTCTCCTATTTCTGGGTCGCGATGATGTTCCAGCCCTCGCAGATCGCCGAGGACCTCAAGCGCAATGGCGGCTACATTCCCGGCGTGCGCCCCGGCAAGCCGACCGCGGATTTCCTCGATTTCACCATGACCCGCCTCACCTTCGCGGGTGCCATCTTCCTCACGGTGCTGTTCATGCTGCCGGTGCTTACCGGCAAGATCGTGGATCTTCCGCCCGGCTCGATGATCCTCCAGTTTTTCGGCGGCACCTCGTTGCTCATCATGGTGGGCGTCGTGCTCGACGTGATGCGTCAGGTGGAAACGCAGCTCCTGCAGAAGCACTACGATGGTTTCCTCCGCAAAGGAAAACTCAAGGGGCGCTATGACCGCCTCAACCAAGGCAGCGGCGGCGCTTCCCGCACGGCCGTCGTCTACCTGATGGTGGTCATCGCCATCTTGATCGTTCTCGGCATCACGGCGTTCATCTACAACCGCGTGCATTGAGCGACTCCGGGACGAATCCGATCCGCGTCGTCCTGCTCGGGCCGCCGGCCTCCGGCAAGGGCACCCAAGGGCGCCGCGTCGCGGAGGTTTTCGGTCTCGCCTACCTCAGCACCGGTGCCCTGCTTCGCGAGCATGTGGAAAACCGCACGCCACTCGGGCGGAAGGCGAAGCCGATTCTCGATCGTGGCGAATACCTGCCCGACGGGTTGATGTGCGATGTGATCGCGGAGTGGCTGGAGCGTCGCTCCGGTGGATGGGTGCTCGATGGTTTTCCGCGCAGTCTGGCCCAAGCGGAGTTTCTCCACCGGTGGCTCGATGGGGATGGCGGATCCAGGCACGATGCCGTGTTTCTCGATGTTCCGATCTCCGAGCTGTTGAATCGGATCAAGAGCCGCGTGGAGTGCCCCGACTGCCGCTGGAGCGGACAGCGTTCGCAACTGGACCATGACGGGCGTTGCCCGGAATGCGGTGGGCCGGCCTCCGGTCGCGACGACGACGAAGAGGAAAACTTCCGCAGCCGCTATCGGCAATTCGAGGAATTCACGCTTCCGGCGGTGGACTACTATCGAAACCTGGGTGGTCTCGTAGCGGTCGATGCCACCCGCGCGAAAGACGTGGTAACCCGCGAGATCATCGCCGGAATTCGTTGACAGCCGATGCCGTGTCGTGGTGCGGGTCCAGCCGGTTATGCCAGCGGCGGGTTTGACAGGACCTTTCCGTGCCCCTAGCATTCCGGGCCAAGGAGCGATCAACTCATGCCAAATTTCGATGTGCCGAGCGACAAACGTGAGTTCCGCTGCAATCACTGCGACGGAAAAATCCTGATCCCTCGCGACCTGCCTCCCACCACCGGGCCATGCCCGCATTGTGGAGGGGTGATCACTTCGCCGGGTCCCGAGGCTCCGGCGCCACCCGAGCCCCAAAAGGAGGTTCAGGCCGCAGCTTCTCCGGCTCCCGTGACGCCGCCGCAGGTTCCCGCCGCCGCCGCTCCTGTTCCTCCGGCACCTGCCGTCGCACCGGTTGCCCCTGCGGTTCCGACGGTGCCGCCCGCGTCTCCAACCGCACCCGCTGCGGCGCAAGGAGCTGGAATTCCCAGTGTGCCGGCGGCCCCGGCTGTTCCTCCCGCACCTCCGGCCGTTTCCGCAACGAGCGTGCCTCCTCCTCCGCAACCGCCGGCCCCAAAAGAAGCAGCCGCACCCGCGGCCGGGACGCCAGCCAAGATCCCCCCGAAGCGGGAGTCCGCCGAGGTGCCGCACTCGGAGGACCCTTCGGTCTCGAACAAGCGGAAGAAGAAAGCCGCGGCCGAATCAACCAAGAAGGCGAGCAGCGGGCTGATCCCCGTCATGCTGGTGCTCCTGCTGCTCATTCTGGGGGCGGGCGCGGCCGTGTATTTCGTTTCCAACGAGATGGGTAGGAATGTGGCGCCGCCGGTCGTCCAGCCGGACAGCGCGGGGCTCGACGCGCGCGAGGCGAACTACATCCGGATCGGCTGGCAGAAGGATGCCCGCGAGGTGCTCGCCGGATACATCGCGGGAACCACCGTGGAGGAAAAACTCCCGTATATCCTTCGTGCGGACGAGTTGCAGGAGACGATGGACGATTTCTATGGAGGCGGCGTGATCATGGATTCCGACACTCCGGCCGAGGCGTTCTCCGTGTACGAACTTTCGGAAGAGGACCGGCGCCGCGGGCTGTTCATGATGATCTACGACCAGCCGCCGCAGTTCGACATGAAGGAGTTCTTCCGGCCTCTCGCTTCTCTCGAGGTGCAGTATGGCCTCGATGAGGCGGACCTCCTTCTCAGCACGCTCGCGCGGGTCGGAAACTTCGCGATGGAGCCGCTCCGGGTGCACGCCTTCTTCAAGCGCACGGGAGACCAACTCAAGCTGGACTGGGAGATCTTCGCGCAGACGAAATACCGGACCTTCCAGAATTTCGTCGAACTTCCCGAGGCGGATCACAGCGGTGTGTTCCGCGTGTTCATCGTCGAGGATGTCCCGGACAAGAGCCGTTTGGAGGCGGGGACCCGGACCTACCGCTTGGCGGATCCCGCGAACACGACCGACACCGCCCGCGTGAACGTGAAGGTCGATTCCGAGGTCGGCCGCGCCCTCTCCATCATCAATTGGCGGGGGACCAAACAAAGCCGCCCGATCACCCGCACCGCCACCGTCGAGCTTGAATGGAGTGCCGAGCGGGAGCCGGTGTCGCTCGAAATCAAGCGCTTCATCTGTTGGGAGTTTCTTGGCCTCGGCGGCCAGGAAACACCGACCTCGACCGCGGCGAAGTGAGGCTCTGAGCGGATGGGCACGGTGCCAGACAAAGCGAATCCGACGATCGCCGCGATCGCGAGTCCGGCGGGAACCGGCGCGGTTTCGATGATCCGCATTTCGGGGCCGCGGGCCGTGGAGATCGCCGATCTCGCCACCGATGGCCGCGTTTCCCGGCAAGAGCCGCGTGCCGCCCGCCACTGCTGCGTTCGAGACGCGGATGGCTTGGTGGTCGATGACGGCCTTCTGACCGTATTTCCCGCCCCGCGCAGCTACACGGGGGAGGAAACCGTCGAATTCACCGGCCACGGCGGGATCCTGGTGACCCGCGAGGTGTTGCAGCGCTTCCTCGCCTGTGGTGCCACAAGCGCCTCGCCGGGAGAGTTCACGCGGCGGGCCTTCCTCAACGGCCGGCTCGACCTCACCCAGGCGGAGGGTGTGATGGACCTCATCTCCGCCCAGACGCGACTCGCGCTGCGCGCCGCACGCAGCCAGATGGAGGGCCGTCTCGGGCAACGGACCGCCGCCGCACGCGACGCCTTGCTGGAAACGCTCGCCCACATTGAGGCGTGGATCGATTTTCCCGAGGAGGACATCGATCCGCACACGGGATCCCGGCTTCGCGACGAACTCGATTCGGTTGTGCGCTCGATTGACGGACTGCTCGCTACCGCGGACCAGGGGCGGATCCTGCGGGAAGGTGTGCGCACCGTGCTCTTCGGCGCCCCGAACGTCGGCAAATCGAGCCTGCTGAATCGATTGTTGGGTTTCGAGCGGGCGATCGTTTCCGCAACGGCGGGCACCACCCGCGACACTATCGAGGAAACGATCAACCTGGGCGGGATTCCGTTGCGCCTCGTGGACACGGCCGGTGTGCGCGACGCCTCGGACTCGATCGAAGCCGAAGGCATCCTCCGGACCACTCGCCAGATCGAGGCGGCCGATCTGTTGATCGAGGTCGTGGACGCGAGCGAGGCTCCGCGGCAGTCCGCCGCGCCTGACTCAGGCACTCCGAGGGTGCTGGTGCTCAACAAGGCCGACCTCGCCACGCATCCCGGGTGGGCGGGTGTTGAAGCGGTTCGTTTGTCATGCGCCACCGGAAGCGGTTTCGACGATCTATCAGACGAAATCCACCGCGTGCTGCAGTTGACCGAAGCCGACTGGGGCGATCACGCGGTGGCGATCAACGCCCGGCACCAGGAAAGTCTGGAGGCCGCGCGGCGGCACCTGCGGGCGGCCATGGTGCAGCTCGCCGATGCCGGCGATCATCCGGAACTCGCGGCCATCGACATCCGCGAGGCACTCGACTCGCTGGGGGAGATTCCCGGCAAGGTGGATACCGAAGATTTGTTAGGAGTGATCTTCAGCCGCTTCTGCATCGGCAAGTGAGCCTGGCTGCGGATCTTCGGCTCCGAGGATGCGCGCTTGGTCGAAGTCGTAGGGGGTGAGTTCGATGCGCACGGTCGCGCCGGTTGGAAACATTGTGCCGGCGAGCGCCAGCGGTTTGGAAAGATGCGCGAGCAGGGTCTTGCCGTTGGAGAGTTCCACCTGATAGAGGACGGAGCCCCGGTGCTCGACGATGGTGGCGAGGGTGTGGATGGGTGCGTCAGCCATGCGTCACGCGGGGAATTAAATCATGGTCGGAAGGGACGCAAGCTCGGTGCCATTTCGGAAACGCTTGTAATCCGGCGCAAAAAAGGGCGGCTGCTCGCGCAGCCGCCCTTGGATGATTGTGTTGGATTCGCAGTCGAATCAGAAGCTGACGCTCAGCATCGAACCGGCGACGAATTCGTTGTCGGTTTGCGCCCAAGCGGTGCCGTTGTCTTCGCCGAGGGCGATGGACAGGGCGATGAAGGGCGAGAGCTTGGCGTTTTCAACGAAGCCCCAGTCGAGCGAAGCCTTGGTGGTCCAAGCGGTGAAGTGGTCGCAGCCGCTCTCGGTGAGGAGACCGACGTTGGTGCCGACGTTCAGCGCGAGGCAGGGATTCAGTTCGAAGCTGCGGGCAAGACCGAACTCGGTGTAACCGTTGTTTCCGCCGCCGTTTTCAGCGAGATCCCAGAAGTAGGTGATCGACGCTTCGGCAAAACCGAAGTCACGGGAGGCCGAGAAGTAGATTTCCTGGTCGTCCACGCCGAGGCTGCCCACGTTCCAGTAATAGATGTAACCGGTGGCGAGGGTGGCCCAGCCGAAGTCGTAGGAAACTTCACCGTAGAAATCAACTTCGCTGTTGATGTCGTCCGGAGCCGGGGAATCGAAGGCGGTGGCCCACACACCGGCGCTCAGGCCGAAGCCGTTGTACTCGGTGGCGGCGTCCACGCCCACTTCAGCAAGATCGTTTCCGAGGTCGATGCCGCGGAAGATGTACTCGCTGGTGTATCCGGTGTGGATTTCGTATTCGATTTCCGCCGAGGCGTTGCCGGCCACAAGGGCGGAGGCGGCGGCCAAGGCGCCAATGGTTTTGCAGTGGATTTGCATCGTGTTGTGTTGGTATTCGGTTGCTGCTTGCATCCTCGGCTGGGCCGGATTGGGGGCAGACATGAGCGCCCCGGATTCAGCATCCCGCGTGCCAAGAATCCGCCTGACGCTCACCTCGGGTCGATCCTCCGTCCTTTTTTCCCGCCTTTGATTCCAAACCGGGCGGTGGCTTCAGGCCGTTCCGTGAAAGCGAGCTCCTTGCGGCCATCGTCCCGCCCCTGGCTGGATCGCCCTGGCGGCGGGCGCGGCAACCGGCCGGAAACGGCCCCGGGAGCCGACGAAAAAAGGGCGGCTGCTCGCGCAGCCGCCCTTGGATGATGGATTGGATCCTGGGTCGGATCAGAAGCTGACGCTCAGCATCGAACCGGCGACGAACTCGTTGTCGGTTTGAGCCCAGTAGCCCATGCCTTCGCCGAGGGCGATGGAAAGGGCGATGAACGGCGAGAGCTTGGCGTTTTCAACGAAGCCCCAGTCGAGCGAAGCCTTGCTCGTCCATGCGGTGAGGTGATCCGCTCCGCTTTCGAGGCACCAGCCGAGGTTGGTGCCGACGTTGAGGGTGAGGCAGGGATTCAGCTCAAAGCTGCGGCCGAGGGCCAGCTCGGTGTAGCCGTCGTTGCCGCCGCCGTTTTCCGCAAGATCCCAGAAGTAGGTGATCGAAGCTTCGGCGAAACCGAGGTCACGGGAGGCCGAGAAGTAGATCTCCTGGTCGTCCACGCCACCGTTGGTGCCGCCCATGTTCCAGTAGTAAATGTAACCGGTGGCAAGGGTGGCCCAGCCGAAATCGTACGAAACCTCACCGTAGAAGTCGGTTTCGTTGTTGATCTGACCCGCTGCCGGAGCATCGAAGAATCCGGACCAGACGCCGGCGCTCACACCGATGCCGTTGTATTCGGTGGCGGCGTCCACGCCGACTTCGAAGAGGTCATCCCCACGGTCGATGCCGCGGAAGATGTACTCGCTGGTGTATCCGGTGTGGAGTTCGTATTCGATTTCCGCCGAGGCGTTGCCGGCCACAAGGGCGGAGGCAGCGGCCAAGGCGCCAATGGTTTTGCAGTAGTTTTGCATCGTGTTGTGTTGGTTTTCGGTTGCTGCTTGCGTCCTTGGCTGGGCCGGATGGGGCCAGACAAGAGCGATTCGGATTCAACATCCCGCGTGCCAATGGCCCGCCTGACGCTCACCTTGGAAGCGATGTTTCACGTTTCCTAAGCAATTGTCCAGCAGAATTTGGTACGGGGCTGCGCTCCGCATGAAGGTTGGATAGGATTCCACCCCTGTGATGGCAAGCGAGAATCCAACAAAATCCCGATTTTCGGGATCGTTTGGAAATGCCTTTGGAACGCAGGAACGAGGGTCGGTTGGAGAGGTTGGCACGGCAGGTGCTCTCCGGGGCGGCGCGACTCTCGGGGATCTTCAATCGCCGGGACGGAGCACACAACCATCCGATTAACCCTGAACACTATGACCAGTCGATACCTAATGAAAGTGCGGGCCCTCGCGGCCGCGTTGATCGCGTTCGCCGCCGTTCCGATGGCGATGCCCGCTTATGGCCAGGATGAGGCGGCGCCGCCGACCACGGAAATGTCGGCTGCGCCCGCCGCTGCCGAAGAAGCCGCTCCGGCGGAGGAAACCGAGGCGCCACCCGCGGAAGGAACCTACGAAGCCTTCATGGCGAGCGGTTCGGATGCGCCGGCGATGTTCACCGTGAACAACCTGTGGATCCTGATTTCCGCCGCCCTGGTGTTCATCATGCACCTCGGCTTCTGCTCAGTGGAATCGGGCCTTTGCCAGCGGAAAAACACGGTCAACATCCTGTTCAAGAACGTCTTCATCGTCTGCGTCGGCGCCTTGGGTTACATGGCCTGGGGATTCAATGCGATGTATCCGGGGACGATGGGCGAGGATTGGAACGGGTTCTTCGCGATCGGCACACCGTTGATGAATGGTTTCGCGGATGAGGCGGCTCGCACCGCCAACGTGACGGCGGACTATGCCTCCTACACCATCTGGGCCGACTTCATCTTCCAGGCGATGTTCGCCGCGACGGCTGCGACGATCGTCTCCGGTGCGGTGGCCGAGCGCGTGAAGCTGAAGAGCTTCATGATCTACGCCGCGATTCTCGTCACCTTCCTCTATCCGATTTCCGGTTCCTGGAAATGGGGCACCGGCTGGCTCGACGCCAACGGTTTCTATGACTTCGCCGGCTCGACGCTGGTGCACGCCTTCGGTGGTTTCGCCGCGCTCGGTGCGGTTCTCGTTCTCGGCCCGCGTCTTGGAAAATACACCAAGGACGGTGTGAAGCCGGTCCTTCCCAGCAACCTTCCCCTCGCCAACATCGGTGTGTTCATGCTGTTCCTCGGTTGGTTCGGGTTCAACGGCGGCTCCGTTCTCAGCGCCGATCCGGAAGGTGTCTCGCGTGTGTTCGTCACCACCGCCATGGCCGGCTTCGCCGGTGGCCTCGGTGCGATGTTCACTTCTTGGGCCGTCCTCAAGAAGCCCGATCTTTCGATGGGTCTCAACGGCATCCTCGCCGGCCTCGTCGGCATCACCGCCGGTGCGGACGACATCGCCCCTTGGTGGGCCGTAGTGGTCGGTCTCATCGCCGGCATCATCGTGGTTTTCTCGGTGGTCTTCCTCGACAAAATCAAGATCGACGATCCGGTCGGCGCGGTCTCCGTTCACGGTGTCTGCGGCATCTTCGGAACCCTTGCTCCGGGCATCTTCGGCACGAAGGACTTCATGTGGCAGTTGATCGGCACGCTGACCATCTCCGCTTTCGCGTTCGTCACCTCCTTCGCCCTGTTCTTCATCCTCAAGATGATCATGGGTGTCCGTGTGGATGCTCAGGAAGAGCACGAGGGGCTCGACGTCGCCGAGCACGGGTCTCCGGCCTACAACGACAGCCAGGCCTGATCTTCCCTTCATCCTGACTCCCCCCAAATCTCATCGGGCGGTCCTCTCGCGGGGCCGCCCGATTTCGTTTGCACGGAGGGCGGCCTCCGGGCATCCCTTGCGCCCGTGACGAGGATGAAGGTCCGGATTCTCCTGATGGTTGGATTGCTGGTGGCGAGCGGTTTCGCCATCTGGAGCTGGGCGCGGCCGTATGAATGGGGCGCGGATCCCGCCGCCCGCTGCCGGGTGGTGGGGGTCGAGGTCCGGAGGGACCACGCGAATTTCTGGGTGACCGCCCACCTTCGTTTGTTGGACGGCGTGGAGCACGACCTGATGAAACCGGTGCGGCTGGAGGTGAAATCCGCAAGCGGCACAATGCTCGAACCTGCCTACACGACACTCGCCGGCGACGATGAAAACGGGACCACGGAGTTGTGGTTCAAGTTCTGGATGGAAGAAGATGATCTCGCCCATCCCCTGGTCCTTCACATCAACGATGGAACTCTCGAGTTGAAGAAAAGCCGGGGAATGCCCGGGCTCGGCTCCGCGGGTGTCCGCTACTTCGTCACCAACCGCTGGTAATCCGATGGCTTGGCTGCTGGTCGACAACTCAAACTCCCGGACGAAGTTCGCCCTCGGCGACGGCGACCGGCTCCTCGATTGGCGGGGCGTCCTGCCGACGGCGGATGTCAACCAAGACAGTTTGTCGGATTTGTTAGGCTTCGTTTCGTTTTCGGGCTCGGTCGTCGGCTCGGTGGTTCCGGAAAAAGCGGCCGAATTGTCCCGTTTCCTGGAAACCCGAGGGCCATGCCACCTGCTCGACCACGGGAGTCCACTGGGCATGGCGATCGATTATCCCGATCCCGCCGGCATCGGCGCCGACCGGCTGGCGAACGGGGTCGGGGCCGCCGTCCGTCATGGAGTGCCCGCGATCGTGATTGATTTCGGCACCGCCGTGACCTTCGACGTGATATCCGCCGAGCCGGCCTACTGCGGCGGGGTGATCGCGCCGGGACTGGGGGCGATGACGGGCTACCTCGCGCGCCGCACGGCGCTGCTGCCGGTCATCGAGCTCGAAGAACCGGCCTCCGCCATCGGCAAATCGACCACCCACGCCATGCAGGCCGGCGCGGTATTCGGCTACCGAGGACTCGTTCGCGGAATTCTGGAGAAAATCCGCGCAGAGCTTGGCGGCGAACCCCGCATCATCGCCACCGGAGGCGATGCCGCGTTGATCGCCCGCGGCATGCCGGAGATCGAGGTGGTGGACCCGGAAATCACCCTCGACGGACTGCGCTGCATCGCCCGCCGTGTGTTCATGGCGGGGGCAAATGAAGGTCCATGCACAAATATTGTAATCACAACGTAAAAAAGAACGTGCGTTTTTTGCGGTGATTTGGTACATGCGGTTTCGTTATGAGTGGATCGGAACTTGCCGTGGGAATTGATTTCGGGGCGAAGACCATCAAGACCGGTTTGGTTTTCAAAAGTCATGTGATTGACCAAGCTCCGGCCATCGCCACGCGGGAGTTCGGTGAACCATCGGAACTGATCGATGCGCTGGTCAGAAACGTCGATTTGCTGAAATCGAGGCATCCCGGAATCGACGGACTGGGCGTGGGGATGCCTGGCCTGGTCGATTTCCATCGAGGCTGGGTGCACAATGGAAGAACAGTTCGATGCGCCATCGCAGCTTGTAGAGCATGGCCACGGTGAGCGCCGGGATTTCGAGGTTGTTGGTAAGGAAGGTGAGTTCCTTGCCGGTTTCCGAATCGAGATACCTGACTCTCCGCAGGAGCATCGGGAAGGCCTTGCGGGATTTTTCCAAGGTCGGCTTTCCGACATGATCGCTGCGCAGGCCGGTGAAGCGGTCCACCCACTGCGAGCGGTGACGGGTGAACTGAAGATTGGTCTTGGCGCGGGTGACGAAGAACGCCCCGGCCCTGGCGATCAACGCCAGCCGGATGAAGTCCATGTAGCCGCGATCCATCAGATAGAAGGCGCCCGCTTCGAAGATCAGGCTGTCGAGCCAGCCCACGTCGTGCTGGCGGGCACCGGTGATGTGGATGCATGTGGGGATCGGGCCGCGCAAGTCGATCTGGGTGTGCATCTTGATGCCGGCCTTGGTCTGCCGGAAGTCCGCCCACGGAAAGAGCGTGAGCGACAGGTCGATGGTGGAGGAGTCGAGCGCGTAGATCGTGTTGTCGAGATCGAGCCCCAGATCCTCGCCGGCATAGAGTGGCCTGGCCTTGTGCATCAGGCTTTTGGCGAGATCCTCCCAGATCCGCCAGTTCCGGCTTTCGTTGGCGTCGGCCAGCGTCGATCTGGCAAGCGGATCGGTGAAGCCAAGATGATAGAGCGTTGCGGGCCGGGCATTGAGGCAGGCGACGATGTCGCGCAAGCCGTCCCGCGAAGTCATTTGGGCAAAGACCATGCAGATGAACTGCTGACGGAATCCGAAATGACGATGCTTCGAGTCTGGTTCGTATCTGGCTGCCAGACGCGTGAGCGTCTGCCAGTGAACCAAATCCAGAATCTGCGAGAGGACGTAACGGCCGGCGATCCGCCGGGGACAAAAGGGCCCGCCAGGTCCTGCGCCGCGGGATATCGCCATTCCGGAGGCCGCCGACGGTGGAAACGCCTCAACAAAGTACCGCTAAAGGAGATACAATGTAAAAAAGAGCGTGCGTTTTTTGCGGCCGTTTGGTAGGAGGCCTTCCGTCATGAGTGGATCGGAACTTGCCATTGGAATCGATTTCGGGGCGAAGACCATCAAGACCGGTTTGGTTTTCAAAAGCCATGTGATCGATCAGGCGCCCGCCATCGCGACCAAGGAATTCGGGGAGCCGGCGGAACTGATCGATGCCTTGGTCAAAAACGTGGAAATTCTGAAAGCGCGGCATCCCGGGATCGACGGACTCGGAGTCGGAATGCCCGGGCTGGTCGATTTCCACCGTGGCTGGGTGCACAACCTGACGCACGTGCCGTCGTGGGAATCCGTCCCTCTGGGCAGGATCCTCCACGACCGCACCCAGCTTCCGACCGTGGTCGACAACCGGGCCAACTGCATGGCGGAGGCCGAGTGGCGCTGCGGAGCCGGCCGCGGGCTGCAGGACCTCGTTTTCGTGAACATCGAGACCGGTGTCGGTGGCGCGATCATCGCCGGCGGTCGTTTGATCCGCGGATCCCGGTTTGTCGCCGGGGAGATCGGCCAGACGTCGATCGACTGGAACGGCAGGGTGGGGGAATATGGGAATCGCGGCGCGGTCGAGTGTTACCTCGGTTCGAAAGCCGTCATTGAGGACGCGCACACCGCCTTTGCCGCCGCTGGCGAGGAAAAACCGGACGGCGAGTGCACCCTCAGCGCGCTGGTATCCGCGGGGCACGAGGGAAATCCGGTGGCCATGGAAATGTGGGACCGCCTCGGCGGAATCCTCGCCACCACCCTGATGAACGCCTGCTGGTTGCTCAATCCCCAGGCCGTGGTGGTGGGCGGCGTGGTCACCCGCGCCGGTGAGTTGTTCTTCAAACCACTGCGTGACAGGCTGTATTCCTCGCTGTCCGACCCGTTCCGCGACCACCTGATGGTGCTGCCCGCGTCGTGCGGCCCGGATGCGGGGATGATCGGCGCCGCAGCGCTTTCGCTGGAAGAAGAGCAATTGCCCGTTTGATTTCGTTGCGTTTTGCGTTAGATGGGGAACTGCCATGCAAGACCCCCATCCGATCAACCGCAGAAACTTCGTGAAACTCGGAGCCGCCGCCGGCGCGGCGATGCTCGTGCCCGCCACCCGCGCTTCCGGCGCCGAAGCGGCCGCGCTGCCCGATCTTCCCTATCCGTTCGACGCCCTCGAGCCGCACATCGACGCGCGGACGATGGAGATCCACCATGGCAAGCACCATGCCGGATACGTGGCCAAGCTGAACGCCGCCCTGGAGTCCGCGCCGGATCTCGCGAAGATGGAAACCGCGGCCCTGCTCGCCGCACTGCCCTCCGTGTCCGATGAAGCGCTGCGCACGACGCTGCGCAACAACGGCGGCGGCCATTGGAACCACTCGTTTTTCTGGAAATCGATGACGCCCGCGGCGAAATCCGGCGTGCCGTCCGCCGCGCTCACCTCCGCCCTCGGAGCGGCCTTCGGCTCGGTGGACGAATTCCGCACGGTGTTTTCGGACGCATCCGGCAAACGCTTCGGTTCCGGCTGGGCCTGGCTCATCCACAAGGATGGGAAACTCAAGGTCACCAGCACCCCGAACCAGGACAACCCGCTCATGAAGGGCATCGTCGCCGATGAGGACCTCGGGACCCCGCTGCTCGGCATCGACGTTTGGGAGCACGCCTACTACCTGCACTATCAGAACCGCCGGGCCGACTACGTGACCGCATGGTGGAACGTGGTCAACTGGGCGGAGGTTTCCTCGCGCTTCGAGGCCGCCGCGAAAGCCTCGTGAAAATTCATCTCCTGGAGCGGGAGCAGATCCTCCCCATCGGAATCGACGAGGCGTGGGAGTTTTTCTCATCGCCATCGAACCTTGATGCGATCACGCCGCCGGAACTGGGGTTCAAAATCACGAGCCGGACCGAAGGCGCGATGTATGAGGGCCAGATCATCACCTATTCGGTGCGGGTCGCGCCCGCCGTCTGGGTTTCATGGGTGACGGAGATCAAGGCCGTGGAGCCGCGCCGGGCCTTTGTGGATGAGCAACGATTCGGCCCCTATCGGTTCTGGCATCACCGCCATCTCTTCGAGGAAACACCGGAGGGCGTGCGGATGAGCGATCGCGTCCACTACGCCTTGCCGTTCCCGCCCTTTGGAGAAATCGGCCACCGTTGGTTCGTGCGGCCCAAGCTCGAGCGCATCTTCGATTTCCGGAAACAAGAACTCACCCGCCGCTTCGGTCGGGCGCCGGTCCGCATGGAGGCCGCCTCATGAATCTTCTCCGCCGCAATCCCCGGTTGTTCCTCGCGGCGGCGATTCTGCCGTGGATTTCCTCATGCGGCGGTGGCGCGGCTCCGCAGGCGGGTCTGCCGGACTCCTCTCAGGTTGCGGTGCGCGGCGTGGCGGAGCGTGTGCACGTCTATGTAAACACCGCGCGGACCGAGAACGGACGGCGGCCGTTGGCGCGCGATCCAAGACTCGACAAGCTCGCGCTGCGCTGGGCCGGCGACTGCGCGGGCCGCAGCGAGGGATTGCCGCCGCAGCTCAGCCACCGTGCCCTGCAGGACCGTCTCCAGGTCGCGAACCGCCACACCGGAGCGCGCTCGATCGCCGAAAACATCCACTGCGTCGATGCCGGCGCCGATCCCGCCAGGCGGGTCGTCGCCGCATGGCTGGCTTCGTCCATCCACCGCCGCAACATCGACGGACCGTGGACCGATACCGGCGTCGCCGCCGTCACCGACTCCGCCGGCAGGGTGTGGATCGCCCAGATCTACGCGTCGGTTCCGGATTGAACGGCGGGCATTTTAACGGTCTGCGGATTGCCAGCGCCGCGCTGCCGTGCATGATTCATCCGTGTTCCGTTACTTCGGCAGGCTTGCGGTCGATTTCCTCATCTATCTGGGAGAAATCGGCCGGCTCGTCGCCGCGGTCGCCACTTCCCTGCGGCGCGGGAAACCTCGGGTGCGGCTGATGCTCTCGCAGATCGCCGAGACCGGCTACCGCTCCCAACCGGTGGTCATCGTCACCGGTGCCTTCACCGGTGCGGTGCTTGCGGCACAGGCCTTGTTCCAGTTCAAGCCGCTCGGGATGGAGACCGGCGGCGGCGCGTTGGTCAGCGTCGCGATGCTGCGCGAACTCGGTCCCACGGTCACCGCGCTGATGCTCGCCGGCCGCGTCGGTGCCGCCATGGCCGCGGAGATCGGAACGATGAAGGTCACCGAGCAGATCGACGCCCTGCGTTCGATGGATGTGCACCCGATCGACTATCTCGTGACCCCCCGGTTTCTCGCCATGCTGGTGGCGATGCCGCTGCTCATTGCGGAGTCGGCCGCCTTCGGCATCATCGCCTCGGTGGTCGTCGGAGTCGGTTCCTTCAACGTCAATCCCGCGTATTGGATGAACCAGATGAACATCCACACCGATGGTTCCGATGTGGTCTTCGCGATGACCAAGGGACTCGTTTTCGGTGTGCTCATCGTGATCATCTCCTGCCATCAGGGGCTGTCCGTCACCCAGGGTGCCGTCGGTGTCGGACGCGGCACGACGCGCGCGATGGTGTTCTCGTCGCTCGCCATCCTCATCGTGAACTTCTTCCTCACGATGTTGCTCAGCGCCCTGTTCCCCTCGGGCGCGGCATCGTGAGAGAACCCACGGCGTGTCGGAATCGCGAGCGGTTTTTCCTAAGGATCTCTCGTCTGGTGTGTTGTTTCCAAGGAACCCAACGACAAGCGCCATGAGTCTTCACGCCAAACCAACCGACGACGCCATCCAGCGTCTGCACGCACAGCGCCGGAACTCGACGATCTCGTCCTTCGTCATCGCCTTCCTGGTGATCACGCTCATCGGGTTGGTGCTGGGATTCTTCCTGCTTCCCAATCTCTCCAAGAATGATGCCGTGATCGTGACCTACACAACGAGCGTCGATCCGAATCCGGATCCCGAGGTGAAGAAAGTCCCCACCAATCTTTCGCGCAAGCCGTCGGCTCCTTCGGTGGCTGCGGTGAGGGTGATCGCAGCGCAGGCGATGGCCGAGATTTCGATCCCCGTGCCGGAAGTCGAGCCCGTGATGCCTTCGATGGACCTCGGAGACGGCGACAACTTCGGCGACGGATGGGATCGCAATGGCGATGGCGCCGCTGGCGGCGGCGGCATGTTCGGCAGCACCTCGTCCATCCCCGGCGCGCTCAAGGGCCGGCTGTTCGATTTCAAACAAGACCGCCGTGGCAGGCCGATCAGCTATGATCCGTCCGTGCCGAACTACGCCGAGCTGGCAAGCGCCGCCGAGCGCCGCGACTTCACGCACAACTCGCTGACGAAGTTCTTCATGGCGCCGCACGAACTCAATCTCACGCACTTCGCCATTCCGTTCACTCCCGCCGACCGCGGACCCGAGTATTTCGGCGCGAAGGAAACGATCCGGCCGTCCGGGTGGCTCGCCGTCTATCAGGGGCGGATCGTGGCGCCCGTCTCGGGCA
Source organism: Akkermansiaceae bacterium (assembly GCA_024233135.1). Classification (GTDB taxonomy): domain Bacteria; phylum Verrucomicrobiota; class Verrucomicrobiia; order Verrucomicrobiales; family Akkermansiaceae; genus Luteolibacter. The sequence continues at coordinate 200,407 of JACKPZ010000005.1, forward strand.
GATATCGTTTCCGCGGTGCGGCGGATGACTACATGGTGGTGCTCATCGAAGGCCGCCGGAATCTCGTGGCCTGTTGGCCGGATACCCAGCAGGAGGTGGCCGGACGGTGGAAGGGCGGGGAAGTCGAAGGCAGCGACAAGAGTCCGCTGGGCAGCGCTCTCCTGCATGCCGGCGACTGGATGAATTTGAAAGCCGGGGAACCGGTGGACATCGGCGTCGGAGTTGGCGAGCGACCGGGCGGCATGGTCGGCTTCGTTCTCGAGATCGAGCAGGAGGGCGTCGGATACCGCACGGATGCCAACGGCCGGAAGGTCCTGCCCTTGTTCACGACCACGCCGTTCACCGACGAGGAGCGGAGGGAGATCCAGGACCGCTTCCAAGGATACGAGTTCGAGTGGGATAACGTGCCGGTCTTCGGGGTGAAGTGACACGCCGCTTGCCGCTTGCGGCGGGATCGGGCAGAGTCCGCGCATGGACCTCTCCAAGTGCCTCGCGCTCGATCCCCACCTGCTCGTCGGCCTGGTGAACACCGAGTTGCGCAACCACTGCGACTCGCTCGACGATCTCGTGAAAACCCACGACATCGGCGAGGACGCGCTCGTCGAGCGGCTCGGAGGCGCCGGGTATATCTATCAGCCGGCGCAGAACCAGTTTCGTTAGAGAGAGCTCTTGCGCAACTTCGTCACCCGGCCGGTCTGGTTCCAGTCCTGCACGTAGAGGTTGCCGTCCTTGTCGAAGCTCAGGCCGTGGGGCGCGGTGAAGATGCCGGGTTTCATATCGGCCGGAGCCACCGGAAACTTCGCCCACTGGCCCTTGTCCGGATTGTCGCCGAGAAAGGCGACGGGCGCGCCGTCCCTGTCGAGGATGGTCACGCGGGCTTCGAGTTCGGCCACCGCGCAATGGTCACCGAGGATCGAGACCGAGCACGGACGCCGCAGGTGGGTGGCGTGCACGCCGATCCAGTTGCCCTCGAGGTCGAAGTGGACGAGGCGCCGGTTCTCGCGGTCGCAGACAAGCAGGCGCGGATCGCCGAAGCGGGTATCGATCGCCATGCCGTGCGAGCAATTGGTTTTCCCGTCGTCCTTGCCGCGGCCGCCGAAGCTCTTGAGGTGTTTGCCCGCGGCGTCGAACTTGTGGATGAACTGCGCGCCGTAGCCCATCGAACAGAAGATCGAGCCGTCCGGTGCCACCGCCACCGCGGTGAGACCTTTCCAGCCACCCTGCACGTCGCCTGCCGTTTTTTGGGAAATCTCCAGCAGCACCTTGCCGTCGGTGTCGATTTTGCACACGCGGAACGGATGCGGACCCGCGAGCTGCGCGCCGTAGATCACCGTTCTGCCCTCCTCCTCGCGCACCGCCATCGCGTGGAAACCCTGGCATTCCGGAGCGATCGCCCCGGCGAAACTCCCGTCCGCCTGATAGACGAGGATGCCGTGCGGTGCGTCCGTGGAAACGTAGACTTTTCCGGTTTTCGCATCGATCACCACGCTGCCGTGGGTGGGGCCGATCGGTTTCCCGTCGGGCAGCGCGCCCCAGCCGGGGACCACTTCGTACTGCCAGGCGCCGTTCCCGGTGCGGACGGCGGACTCCGGAGATTCACCCGGCTCGGTCCCGTGGTCGGGATGAGCGAGGGCGGCGGAACAGAACAACAAAGGCAGGAGCAAACGAATCATCCCCGGCATTCAAGCCGCTGGAGCGGATCTGGCAACGTTTCAATCGCCGGGCGTCGGCTCCGCCACCACCTGCGGCTGCGGCGCCTTCTTGCGGTCGAAGCGTTTGCCGTAGTCCATCATCGGCTTCTCGACGATGCGGTGCACGGCCAATGCCGCGAGTACGATCGCCGGCAGCGCGACGGCCGTGAGCAACATGAAGGCCGCGGGTTTCCCGATGCCGGGCGTCACGTGCAGGATGCCGGTGAGCACGAGGATGATGACAGGCCAGTGCACCAGGTAGAGCGGGTAGGAAATCCGGCCGAAAAACTGCGGCCATGGATGCAGCAGTCCGGCCCGGACGATGTCGAGCGCGCGGCCGAACGGATCGTTGCCGCGCGAAACGATGCAGCCGAAGCCGATCGCCCATGCCGTGAAGGCCACCGGGTGCCAGCCGGTGAGGATGGCGAGCGTGGCCAGTGCCACCGGCGCGAGGGTGCCGAGCGGCCGGAGTTCGCCGCTCTCGCAAAGTTTCGCGTACAAGTGGTAGCTGCCGATGCCGACGAGGAACAAGGGGAGCTGCGGCAGCAGGAAGGAAAGCTGCGTGTTCTGCCAGTGCGCCGAGTAGCGGATGCCGAGCCATGCCAGCGCGCCGAGCGCCGCCAGCCCGAGCGCGCTTTTCACCCAGCGCGCGATCACCGGGGAAACGAGGTAATATTGCCACTCGAGCGTGATGCTCCAGGCGGGCAACAGCAGCGTGCCCGTCGCGCCGGGTAGGAAACCCTTGGTCAGCACCCCGTTCAGCAACAACAGGTGCCAGAACACGTGCGCACCGAAGGCCGAGGACTCCCATTCGGAAAACTGCCGGATCCAGTCGTAATACACCGTTTCTCCCGACCACACCGCCGTTTTCAGGATGAACGGGACGAGGAAACTCGTGCCGATGGCCACCGCGAGACAAAGCAGATAAACCGGATAGATGCGGAAGAACCGCCCGCGCATGAACGAGCCGTAACCCTGCTTGCGCTTGTGCAGCAGAAACGAAATCGCGAAGCCGCTGAGGATGATGAAGGTCTCGACCGCCGGTTTCGCGCTGATGAAAACCTGCCACGCCGCATCGAGACGCCGCGGCCCCGGATTTTCCCAATAGCCGGTCCAGGCGAGCAAATGCGACAAGGCAACCCACAACGCGAGCAGGCCGCGCAGGCCGTCAAGCTCGTCGACACGGGGGAGCCGCACGGGACGGGGGGAGTCCGACATGCCGGCGACCATGCCGGATTCCCCGGGAAACCGCAAGTACGCCATCAAGCGGGTCCGATCCCGAGCTCCGAGCCATTCCTCCGGTTCCATTTCGTTCGCCTCGTCACCCTCCGGCCACCCGAAACACCTCGTTTCACCCCCCGTCGTTTCACGACGAATCATCGGTGCGGCCGCATCGATCATTTGCCGGCAACTCGTCGCGGATGCATGGCATCGCGGGTGGGGTGCGGATGCTCCGGTTCTCCCAAATCCTCCGTTTTCCTGGATCTCCGCGATTTCCCGGAATGTCGCGGGGAGCTACATTTCCCCGGCGATGCGGGCGGCAACCGAGTCTTCCGCGCCGGCTTCGGTGCGGATGAAGATTTCCTGCACGCCTTTCGACGACTGCATCACCGCCTTGAGGCCGCCGGGGACCTTGCGTTGCACGCGGATGGCGCCGGTTCCCGCGTTCGTGCCGAGCGACTTGCCGCCGTATGAGCGGCCGATGATGACCGCGGTGACACCATCGATCGCCTCGATGCGGCGCAGCAGCGTCCGGCCTTCCTTGGAAGTGCTCCGGTGGCGTCCGCGCGATGGCATGCCGGATGGTGCCAGCCGCCTCCGCGCGGCGCAATGTTCGGGCCCGCGGAAATTTTTCCCATCGCATCGGCGGTTCCGGACATTACCTTGGCAGCGCTGAAACCCATTCCGCGATGAGGATTCTCTTCCGTCTCAACTACCACACCGTTCCCGGCCAGTCGATCTGGCTCAAACTCGCCACCAACGACGATGCGGGAGGCCCGCGCGTGCGCCACTGCCTGCCGATGCGCTGGATGAACGACCGCTGGTGGGAACTCGCGCTGGAGATCGAGTCCGAGGAAATCGTGCGGCTGGAGTATTCCTACCAGATGCGCCAGGACCACAACGGGGTGGATCTCGACGAGTGGTCCGGCCCGCGCCGCGCATCGGCGGATGCGGCGCACGGCGACGCGTTGCTGCTCTGGGACACCTGGTGCTCGGCGGGCAGCCCGGACCACGCCTATCAGACGAGCGCCTTCCGACATGCACACGCCCGGGGGCCGTTTTCCGATCCGCTGGCTCCGCCGGATGCGAACCACACGTTCCAGCTCCGGATGGCTGCGGTGCCGGTGGGGCTGGTGCCGTGCCTTGTCGGTTCGGTGCGCGAGATCGGCGACTGGGACTGGACCCGTGCCGTGCCGCTGGAAGAGGTCGCGGCCAACGTCTGGCAAACCTCGCTCTACCTGCCCGCGGATTGGCACGTGGAATACAAATACGGTCTGTGGGACGCCGCATCCGGGCGCGCCGTGGGTCTCGAATGCGGCGAAAACCGCTTTCTTTCGCCGCGCGTGATCGCGCCGAAGCAGCATGTGCGGGTGGGCGACGAGGCCTACCGCCGCGATTCCTCGCAGCTTTTCCGCGCCGCCGGCGTGGCGATGCCGGTATTCTCGCTGCGCAGCGCCGATGGCATGGGCGTGGGCGAGTTCGCCGATTTGAAACCCTTCGCCGATTGGGCGGCGGACACGGGTCTCAAGCTCATCCAGATCCTGCCGATCAACGACACGACCTCGTCCCACACCTGGACGGACTCGTATCCCTATTCGGCCATCAGCGTTTCCGCGCTGCATCCGATCTACCTGCGCCTGCACGATCTTCCGTATGAGATGCCGGGCGATTTCCGCGCGGCGATGGACGAGTCGCGCCACCGGCTCAACCAGCACCCGCAGATCGACTACGAGGCGGTGATGACGGCGAAACTCGGTTTCCTGAAGCGGATCTATCAGACGCACGGGGCCAAGGTCGTCGCCGGCAAGCTGTTCCGCGCCTTCCTCAACAGCACGCGCGACTGGGTGGTGCCCTACGCCGCGTTCTGCGTGCTTCGCGACCGCTTCGGAACCGCGGATTTCTCGCGCTGGGAGGATTGGCAAACCTACGATCCGAAACGCGTCGGCGCGATGCTTGAGAGCAAGCACCCGGACGCGGGCGAGATGATGTTCCACATCTGGGTTCAGTTCGAACTCGACCGCCAGCTCAGCGATGCCGTCGATCACCTTCACCATCTCGGCCTCGCGTTGAAGGGCGACCTGCCGATCGGCATCGACCGCGAATCGGTGGACGCGTGGGAGTCGCCTCACCAGTTCAAGATGGACGCGCAGGCCGGCGCGCCGCCCGACGCCTTCGCCGTGAAGGGCCAGAACTGGGGTTTTCCCACCTACAACTGGGAGGTCATGCGCGAGGACGGCTATGCGTGGTGGCGCTCGCGTTTCGGCCGCCTGAGCCGGTATTTCGACGCGTTCCGCATCGACCACATCCTCGGCTTCTTCCGGATCTGGCAGGTGCCGGCCGGACAGGTGGACGGCATCATGGGCTGGTTTGATCCCGCCATGCCGATCCATATCGATGAAATCCGCGGCCGCGGGATTCCCTTCGATCACGAACGTTTCTGCGAGCCGTACATCCGCGGGCACTTCCTCGGCGAACGTTTCGGCGACACGCTCGACGAAGCCTGTGCCGGGTATCTCGACCACGCGGGTGAAAACCGCTTCCGCCTGCGGAAACACGTTTCCACCCAGCAGAAGATCGTCGATCACTTCGCGGCGATCCACCCTCACGACGACGGCCACCGCGCGTGGCTCGAACGCCTTCGGGACGCCCTGCTCGACTGTGCGAGCGACGTGCTGTTCTTCGAGGTCCCCGGCTCGGACGGCAGCCTGTTCCACCCGCGCTGCGGGATGCATGGCACGAAGTCGTTCCAGGAACTTTGGGACGACGTCCGCCGGCGCGTGGACGACCTCTACGTCGATTATTTCTTCCGCCGCCAGGAATCGTTCTGGGAAGCCAAGGGCTACGAAAAACTCCCCGTCATGCGCCACGCCAGCCCGATGCTGCTCTGCGGCGAGGACCTCGGCATGGTGCCCGCCTGCGTGCCCGGCGTGCTGCGCGAGCTCGGCATCCTGTCGCTTGAAATCCAGCGCATGCCGAAGCGCTCGGACATCGAGTTCGCCGATCCCGCACACGCACCCTACATGAGCGTGGTGAGCCCCTCCACCCATGACATGCCCACCCTCCGCGGCTGGTGGCGCGAGGACCGCGGTGTATCCGCCTCGTTCTCATGGCAGATGCTCGGTCTGGCGAATCCTCCGGCCGAGCTCAGCGGCGAGCTGGCCACCCGCATCGTCCTCCAGCACCTCGACTCGCCGGCCATGTGGGCGGTTTTCCCGCTTCAGGACCTGCTCGCCATGGATGAAACCCTGCGCCACCCGGATCCCGACGCCGAGCGGATCAACGTTCCGGCCATCATGCCGTATTACTGGCGCTACCGGATGCACCTCGGAGTCGAGGATCTGGCGGCCTCCGGCGGCTTCAACGACTCGCTGCGGCGCCTTCTCGCGGTCGCCGGACGCTGATTCCAAAAATCCCGGGGACCATCCTTGACCCGCTCATGGCGAGGGATCTACCGTCCGCGCGGCCTCCGCAGGAAGCGGCCGTCCCCGTCATGAACATCCACGAATATCAAGCCAAGGAGCTGTTCGATCGTTTCAGCGTTCCGAGTCCGAAAGGCAAAGTCGCGTCCACCCCGAAAGAGGCCTACGACGCGGCCAAGTGGTTGGCGGTCAACAACCTCGTCGTCAAATCCCAGGTTCACGCCGGAGGCCGCGGCAAGGGGGTGTTCAAAAACGGTTTCAAAGGCGGCGTCCACCTCGTCGAGTCGCCCGAGGGCGCGCGCGACATCGCATCCAAGATGCTCGGTGAAACGCTCGTCACCAAGCAGACCGGCGAAGCCGGCCGCCTCGTGCGCAAGGTGATGATCGCCGAGTCGGTGACCATCAAGAAGGAGCTCTACCTCGCCATCCTGATGGACCGCGCCACCGGCAAACCGGTCATCATCGCGTCCACCGAAGGCGGCATGGACATCGAGGAGGTCGCGGAAAAAACTCCGGACAAGATCCTCCGCGAGTTCGTCAACCCGCTCGCCGGCCTCCAGGCCTATCAGGTCCGCAAGATCTGCCACTCGCTCGGCCTCCAAACGACCGCGCGCCAATACGGCCGCCTGCTCCACTCGCTCTACAAGCTCTTCATCGACTGCGACTGCTCGATGGTCGAGATCAACCCGGTCGTCATCACCACCGACGACCACGTCTACGCGCTCGACGCCAAGTTCAACTTCGACGACAACGCGCTCTACCGCCATCCGGAGATCCAGGCGATGCGCGACACCGGCGAGGAGGACCCCCGCGAGGTGGCCGCCGCCGAGTATGACCTCAACTACATCGGCCTCGACGGCAACATCGCCTGCCTCGTGAACGGTGCGGGCCTCGCGATGGCCACCATGGACATCATCAAACACCACGGCGGGGAACCCGCCAACTTCCTCGACGTCGGTGGCGGCGCTTCGAAGGAGCAGGTCGCCGCGGCCTTCAAGATCATCCTCGGTGACAAGAACGTGAAGGGCATCTTCATCAACATCTTCGGCGGCATCATGGATTGCAACATCGTCGCCGAGGGCGTCGTCGCCGCCGCCAAGGAAACCGGGCTCTCGCTGCCTCTCGTCGTCCGCCTCGAGGGCAACAACGTCGAGGCCGGCAAGGCCACGCTCGCCTCCTCCGGGCTCAACATCGTTTCCGCCGACGGCATGGACGACGGCGCGAAGAAGATCGTCGCCGCTGTCTCGTGATCGGGAAGCAAGCTGCTGAAAACTGAACACTGAAATCTAGCAATCTTTCCTCATGGCCATTCTGATCGACGAAAACACCAAGGTCCTCGTCCAGGGCATCACCGGCGCCTTCGGCGCGCGTCACGCCAAACTCTCGCTCGAATACGGCACGAAGATCGTCGCCGGCGTCACCCCCATGAAGGGTGGCCAGAAATTCGAAAACACCGTGCCGATCTTCGACACCGTCGGTGAGGCGGTGAAGGAAACCGGTGCCACCGCCAGCGCGATCTTCGTCCCGCCCGCCTTCGCCGCCGACGCCATCCTCGAGGCCGCCGACGCCGGTGTGGAACTCATCGTTTGCATCACCGAGGGCATCCCCGTCATGGACATGATGCGCGTGAAGGCGACGATGGGCTGCTCGTCCAAGGTCCGTCTCGTCGGCCCGAACTGCCCCGGCCTCGTCACTCCCGGCCATGGCGAGAAAAGCCACGGCGGCTGCCGCATCGGCATCGCTCCGGGCTACATCCACAAGCGCGGAAACGTCGGCGTCGTCTCGCGTTCCGGCACGCTCACCTACGAGGCCGTCTGGCAGCTCACCCAGCTCGGCTACGGCCAGAGCACCTGCGTCGGCATCGGTGGCGACCCGATCAACGGCACCTCCCACCTCGACGTCCTCAAGATGTTCAACGACGACCCGGAAACCGAAGCCATCATCATGATCGGCGAGATCGGCGGCGCTGCGGAAGTCGAAGCCGCCCGCTGGGCGAAGGAGAACTGCACGAAGCCCATCGCCGGATTCATCGCCGGGGCCACCGCGCCTCCGGGACGCCGCATGGGCCACGCCGGTGCCATCGTCGGCGGAGCCGAGGACACCGCGCAGGCGAAGAAGGCGATCCTCGCCGAGTGCGGCATCGCCGTGGCCGAAACCCCCGGCGTGATGGCCAAGACCCTGCTCGAAAAGTGGGGCAAGTGAAACGACCCGGCCGATGAACCCGCGAGACCAGGCACCGCCGACGCCCCAACAGCAGGCGCTGGTCCTGTGGGTCATCTGGTTTTCCATCCTCTCCGGCATCGTCATCATCCAGATGTTCGCCGGAGGCGGCTGGCCGTCGGGTGACGACAAGTCGTCGTTCACGGATCCGATCTTCCTCGCTGCGTTCGGCTCGTTTCTCACCAGCGTCGCGGTGCGCCTCTTCGTGCTGCCGAAACAATCCGCGCCCGAGAAACAACTTCCCGTCGCCATCATCGGCATGGCGCTCGCGGAAGGGGCGATGATCCTCGGCACCTTCGTCCTGCCGAAGGATGCCGTCTCCGCGAAACAAAGCCTGATCGTCCTCGCCTTCCTCGGCGTGGCGGCCTACGCGCCGTTCTACGTCGGCCGGAAACCCGGAAACCGCCATGGTTTCTCCGGCGATGACGGATACCAACGCTGAGCGGATGCGGCGGCTCCTCAGCCGGCCTGGTGCACGTGGATGTCCCGCTGGGGGTAGGGGATCGAGATGCCTTGCGCGTCGAACTCGGCTTTCACGCGTTTCGTGACGTCCCAGTAAACGGCCCAGTAGTCCGACGGCATCGTCCACGGACGGCAGACGAAGTTGACCGAAGAGTCGGCCAGTTCGTGCATGCGGATCGTGGGCTCGGGTTCCTTGAGGACGAGCTCGTGTTCGTTGACGATCGTTTCGAGGATGGACTGCGCCTTTTCCGCATCGTCGTCGTAGCCGATGCCGAAGACCATGTCGACGCGGCGTGTTTCGGTGCCGGTGATGTTGGTGATGGTCTCGCCCCAGACCTTTTTGTTGGGAACGAGGATCAGTTTGTTGTCCCAACTCCGGATGGTGGTGCTGACGAGGCTCACGGAATCGACCGTGCCCGATACCCCGCCGATCTCGACGGCATCGCCGACGTCGAACGGTTGATAGATCATCAGCATGACGCCGCTGGCGAAATTGCCGAGCGTGTCCTGCAATGCGAAGCCGATGATGAACGCGCCGCCGCCGATGAGCGCGAGCAGTCCGCCCACCTTCACGCCCAGCGTGGCCAGCGCGATGATCACTCCGATGAGGAAGATGCCGCGTCGCACGACCTTGCAGACGAAACGGTCGAGCAACTGCGAGCTCCCCTTGTGCCGGTCCATCGCCTTCGACGCGATGTTTCCGAAAACCGAGGCCAGAATCGAAAACACGATGATGATGACGGCGAAGATGCCGAGTTTCACCAGCCATCGCATCATCCCGTCCTCGGCCTCCACCCAGCGGCGGAACGAGGCGGCAAGGCCGGAGGGATTGGTCACCCTCAGGTCCGCGCCGCGCAGGGCGGTGAGATAGGCGCGCAGTTCGTCGGGCTCGCCACCCTTGGCCTCCCACGAGTCGAGAACGCTGCCGAGGCGGTCCATCAGCGCCTTCTCGTCGTTTTTCATCCGGTCGAGCTCGGCCTGCGGCGTCTCGCCGGCGATCTGCGCCTCGGCGACTTCGCCAGCCTTGGCCTTGAGCAGGTCGCGCCACGCCATGGCCTCGCTTTCGAGCTCGGCCACGGTGAGCGGCGTGAGCCGTTGTTCCAGCGTTTCGATCGGGATCGACGGATCCCCCGCGGTGACCGCGGGCGGGGCGTCCTGCGCGTGGAGGACGGAGGAGGTGAAAAGGACGAGGAGACAAGCAACGAGTTTCGAGGACATGGCGATCGGCTTCGGGTTCGCGCCCCGCCGCCACCGCGCGATCGCGGCGCCGGAAACAGGACGTCTCCCCCTACCGGACCCAGATTCGCCCGAAGCTCAACCCAAAAGACCTGCAAAATCGGATCCGCATCCGTTCTCACGGCAGGTCACGGACCTGCACGCGGTAGTACCGTTTCGGCGGCGGATCGCTCTCCGTCCGCTCGATCATCGACGCGCCGGAATCGGTCGACGTGTCGATCTCCGTGCCGAGGAATCCCCATGACCGCAGGTCGGTGGACTGCTGCCAGCGGTAGAGCCGGTTCGGGATGGTGGGAAACTCCATGCGGAAACCCGTTTCCGCCGTGCCCTCGATCGTGAGCCTGGGTTTCGAGTCCATCGCGCGCGAGTTCAAGCCGTAGAGATACTCCTCCACATTGGGCACGCCGTCGTTGTCGTCATCGCCGAGGCGGCCGTTGCGTCCGGTGCCGTTGTCCGGATCCCAACCCTGTTGACGTTCCCACCAGTCCGGCAGGCCGTCACCGTCGGAATCGACGTTGCCGTTCGGGCGCATGCGGACGAGCGCGCTGTCGCCGAGCGTCAGGCCGCCGCGGCGGTGCTCGGCGCGCACGGTGTGGAGGAAATCCGCGATGCCGTTGTAGAGATTGGGAAATGTGAACTCGACCATGTGGTCGGTGGCCGTCGCATCGCGCACGAGACGATATCCCGATCTCGGTTGCAGCACCGCGCCGTCCGGATCGCCGCTGCGGAGGCTGGCGATCGAGATGGAGAATTCATCGAGAAACTCCGCGTCGCTCATTCCCGCCGGGATCAACTCCTTGCGGAAATAGACTTTCATCACATAGTTGTTGTCCACCGTTTCCCCGGTGAAGGAAGGATAGCCGATGTTGAAGAACAGGGAGCTGCCGGTGTTCACCTCGCGTTCGAGAGTGGTGTAGTGGCCCGCCTCATCCGTGAGCGACATTTCGGCGGCGGAAGACGCTTCCTTGAGTCTCACGGAGATCCGGGCGATCCCGCTGGACGGGATGTTGTCATAGGTGAAACGCCACTCTTTCTTGAATCCGGTGGTGCCGAGGTTCGTCGGCACCGTCACCGCATTCGCGAGCGCCCATTGCTGGTGACCATTGCCCTTGGCCGGGTCGTCATTCGCGGGATCCAGGTCGTCGATGGAATACCAAACCTCCGTCACGCCCGGATCGGTCAGCACCACGGCGCCGTAGTTGGAGCCGCCGAGCGTGTCGCCCTCCCGCGGATATGCGATGAGGCCCTCGCTGCGCCGCGTGTCATAGTAAAACACCTGTGTTTCCGTCCGGAAGATCGACGCGCCGTCGTCGCGCCCCACGAACGCGCGGGTGCGCAGCACGTGGAATCCCTCGTCCAGCCCCTCGGCCATCGTCGCGTGGTCGTTGTGGATGTGATACGGCACCGTGGTGGCGTCGAATCCGGTGATTTCGAAAACAGTCTCCATGCGTTCCGCGAGGTCGATGTCGTCGTCCGTGAAGGGAAACACGGAGCCGGCGTTGAGCCGCGTCGCGCCGATCTTGTAACGCAGCACGGTGCCTTCCGGCAGCGCGGGGATCTCGCCCCGCCACCAGTCGGTCACGCCGGTGCCGTCGTTGTTGCCGTTGGCCCGGAAATACGCGCGCACTACCTGCGTCGTCCCCTTGCCGACGCCGCCGCTCCCTTCCGGATAGGTTTCTCCGTCGGTGGTGTAGTAGATATACACCCGGTCGGATTGGAACGAATAGCCGGTCTTGACCCAGATGCCCAGCGGCGCGTCGGAAGCGTCCGCCGGCGGCGGATCGAACTGCGGCACGGCGGGTGCGAGCTGGTTTTCCGCGGCCGGATTGTGATAGACCCACGAGGCGGTGCCCCTCCCGCTGTTCACGCCGCCGCCGTCGTTGATCGTGAATCCCTCGGTGCCGATCACCGCCTGATAGGTCTCCGCTCCCGGCGAGCCGATCACGTTCCGGCTCGTGCTGCGGGCCGCGAATTTCTCCGCGCTGCGGCGCACGAATTTCATCTGCTCGTAGCCGAGATAGGTATCCGTCGAGTTTTCAAGCCGCCGGTCCGTCGCATCGTCGGCATTGACCTGGTCGCCCATGGCCCCGGGTGGGAAATCGCGCGGGTCGCCGGTCTGCGGGCCGAGTGCGAGCTGCGAGTTCACATCGATGCCGCCGTCCAGCTTGATGAGGATGTTGCGGGCCGATCCGTCGGCGCGCGCGACGAACGACAGGTCGCCGCCATCGGTGACGCGCGGGACGCGGACGCGGTAGGACTTGGTCGCTCGGTCCGCGGCGGGCACGCCCCACGGGTTGAACCCGTCGTCACCGTCCTTGCCGTCGGTGCGCCAGTGGTCCATCTCGGCGGCGGGCTCGCCGTTCTGGAGAATGGTGATCGGGCGGACCTCCTGGTTGTGGCGGGCCGCCTGCCAGACGCGCGGCATCCGCGGGTTGTGCCAGGTGAAGGCGAACCATTCGCCGGGCGAGACGATCGGCGGATTGCCGCCGCCATCGACGATCTGCCCCGCGCCGTTCACCCTCACTCGGAAGCGCCCGCCGTGCGGCGATTGGTTTTCCAATATCGCTCCCGTGGGAAACCCGGTGTTCACCCAGCGCGCCTGGCCGTTCGGCTGATAGTCGCGCGCCATCATGAACATCATCGTCGGCCCGTTCCATGCGCCGTTGTCCTTGCGCTCGCGGAAATCGACGCGTTCGTAGGCGGCGAAGTTCTGGTCGCTCCAGCGCGGCACCTGGCCGCCGCGGGCGAAGTCGCGGTGCACCGCCACCGCGGACGTCACGCTGCGATCGTTGAACTGGCCGAGGAAGTTCACGCCCGATGGTTTCGGGAAATAATCCGGCGCTCCGGCCTGGTTGTAACCATCGGTATACACGATCGGCAGGCCGTCACGCGTCAGGATATAGGCGTGCGCCAGCGGCCGGTCGCCGCCCCACAACCACGCGTTGTCGTGACTCATGACATAACTCACCGCCTGGTCGGCCGTGCCGTAGGTGCCGTGGTTCACCTGGTCGTAACCGCTCAGGTTGTTGCCGATCGACCCGCGGATCGAGTTGAGCAGATTGTCGTTGGCGATGCGCATGCCGGCCTGCAGGTAGCCGCCCTCCGCGGGCGGGCTGCCGAGATGCTCGCCGAAGAGCATGGCATCGTCGCGCACCTCGTTCTCCCCGCCGAACAAGCTGTCGCGGTGGTTGCCCCAGTCGGCATATCCGCGGCTCAGGTTGAATTGTTCCTGGATGTTCCCGTTGTATCCCCAGTTCGAGCGGTCCTTGTCGGCGCCGTCCTGTTTGCCGAAGAAATACGACGGCACGTGTTTCACCGCATCGAGGCGGAAACCATCCGGCCGGGCCTCGTCCACAAACCACCGCACCGCGCGATTCAACATGCCGTTCACATCCTCGGCCACGGGATCTCCCATGTTATAGATTCCATCGCCATATCCCCAGGAAACCGTCCGCCGCGAGGGCACCGTGGGGTCCACTCCGGTGTCGGCGAAAGCTTCGCACGGCTCGCCGGCGTCGTGCTGGCCGTTTCCGTCGAGGTCCTTGAAATCGAATCGTCCGTTGCCGGCTCCGACCGTGTTTCCATCGGCGGGATCGACATATCCCTCGTCCGTGAACGGCTCCTTGTCGGCAAAAGGATGCAGCGCGCCGCCGGTGCCGTTGGTGCCGACCGTGAGATCGCGGTCGGGATAACGCGACGTCATGCCCGGGTGGCGGATGCCGGACCACTTGGCATACGTATGTCCCTCCTGCGTGCCGTTCGGGTTGAAACTCACGTTCTGCGGTTGTTCCTGCGCGATGTCCCACGCGAACGGGTTGCGGTTCAGCACCTGCCATTCGTCCTGCCAGTTCGGCCAGTCCGCCGCCTTCCGCCACGTCCCGTTGGCCTCGCGCACGAGGTGGAAGTCCTCGGGTACGAATCCCGGAATGCCCGGCAGCAGCGTGCCGGGCCCCGTATTCTTGTCGAGCGGACCCGCGTTGTGCGCCATCACGTTGTCAAAATACACGCGCACCCCGAAGCGGTGCGCCGTGCGCATCATCCGCAGCAGCTCGTCCCTCGTGCCGTAGCGCGTGCGCACCGAGCCGGACTGGTTCCTGTCGCCGAGGTCGAAGCGATCGAAGGTGTCGAAGCCGACGGAGTAGGCTCCCGCCCCGGCCTTGAACGGCGGCGGCAGCCACAGCGCGTCGTAGCCGCATTCCACCAGTTCGGGGAGGCGGCGTTCGATCTCGTTCCAGGTGGTGCCGAAATATTGGAGCACCACTTCGCCACGTGCGGCTTGGGCGCACGCGAGCATCGCGAAGCCGGCGAGGGCCGGGGATTTCATAAAACAGGATGGGTTGGGTTTCCCGGAGCGGCAGGGCCGCATCCGGCGGGTCATTGGGGGGAATGTCGCCCGGTGGCCCCGTGGTTTATTCCTCCGTGAATTCCCCGGTAGTGGAAAAATTTTCCTAAACCACGGCATCCCGCCGGACGTCCCCAGATTGGAACCGGTGGAGATCCGCCAGCGGCGCCGCAGAATCCAACCCATCCCCAAAATCCATGAAACCCCTGCTGGTCACGGCGATGTTCGCCGCTTTGGCGTCCGGAACCCCGCTGCACGCGGCGCTCACCATCAACGGCAACGGAAACTCCGGTTTCGGCGGAGTCGTCGGCAACGGCTCCCTTTCCGTCACCGACGATGGCACGAACCTGACGTTCACCTTCACCCGCGGCACCTCCAGCTTCAACGACACGCTCGTGATCTACTTCGATACGACGGTCGGCGGGGCGACCGCCCTGCCCACGTCGGGGGAGATCGGCAGCCCGTTCGTCGGCCGCCGCGCGATCGTCAATGAATACGGCTCCGGTTTCACCTTCTCGTCCGGCTTCGGGTCCGACTTCGCTTTCGCACTCAAGGCGAACGGCTCGGCCAGCAACCATTTGTTCACGACGCCCTCGGGTGCGAACGCGAACACGCTTGGATTCGTCAGCACCCACTCGGTTTCCAACTTCGGCAGCACTTCTGCCGCCAGCTACCAGTGGACCATCCCCGTCGCCAGCCTCGGCCTCACCGCGGATTCCGGCGCGACGTTCCGGATGATCACCAGCTATCTCAATCCGAACGACGGCGCCGGCTCTGATGCCAGCTTCCGCTCGAACGAGGCCTTCGGATACGCACTCGGCGGCACGAACCCCGGCTTCTCCGGTGTCACCGCGCCCTCCGCGATTTCCTACACCATCGTGCCCGAGCCCGGTGCCGCGGCGATCGGCCTCATCGGTGGCTCGCTGCTGCTCCTGCGCCGCCGGGTCTGACTGGATCTTCCCGATCGGATTGGCGGCCACGCCGTGGCGTGAGCAGGCGTTTCGAAACGAAGCACGCGGGTCATCCCACGCTTGGCCCCATTCATCTTTCCAACGCGGCGACCGGCACCCGCGTGATCTCGATGCGTTCCTTGTGCACCGCGCAGGCGACGATGATGAACGAGTCGCTCACATGGCACTTCGGATAGCTGAACCCGTCGCGTTTGTAGCGTCCCTCGCGCCGCATCGTTTCGACATCTTCCCCCAGGGTCCGTAACAGATAGGCGCGGTCGAAGTGCCGACCGTCCTTGCTCAGGCTCATCACCAGCGGGCTGCGGCGTTTGCAACCGGTCGGGTTGTTGACCAGGAACGCGGTGCCGTCCGGGAGATTGCCGGCGCTTTGTTTCGATCGTGAGTCGGGAAGCGATGTCACCACCGGCGCGCTCCAGGTTTTTCCGCCGTCGGAACTCTCCGCCGCCATCACGCGGAAGCTGCCCTTCTGGTCGCGGAAGGTCATCACCAGCGAGCCGTCCCGGCGCACGAACCATCCCGGCTCCATCGCCCGGCTGGTGGCACCGAGGTCTTCCGCTCCGGGCATCGCGGCGCGCACCCAGCCGGATTTTCCCAGTGGGTCGCGCGTATGGCAGGGAGCCACATGCAGTCCGGGTTGGAAATGAGCGGCCGAGACCAATCGTCCTCCTCCCGCCTGTCTCAGGTCCTGCTCCATCACGCCCATGAATGACGAGCCGTCCTTCATCGTCGCCCGCTGCGGCTCCGACCATGTTTTGCCATCCGTCGTCTCCGTCCATTCCAGATGGCCGCCGCGCGGGTCCTGCCCCTGCGGCCAGATGTTGAGAAACGCGACCAGCCGTTCTCCATCCGTCACCCATCCGCCGTTCGTCACCAGCGCCCCGTCCCGCGGGGCGGCGAGCACCTGCGGCCGTTCCCATCTCTCACCCATGTCGTCGCTCACCGCAAACATCACCCGCGTGTCTGCCGCATCCTCATCCCGCGCTGAACTCTGCCACTGCACCCAAAGACGGCCCCGGAACACGACCGGCACCGCGCCGTGGTTGTAGTGATTCCCATCCGCCTCCGGCCGGAACACCGTGAAACTCCGCGCTCCCGGCAGCTCTTCCAACCCCAGCGTCCGCTCGTTTTTCAGATCGAACAGCCCCGCGGACACCGAGATCGGCACCGTCTCCTCCGCCCGCAGGCATGCCCCGGCTCCTGCCAGAAATCCCGCGATCAGCCACAACCGGATCCGACAGATCATGGATGATGCTGCCATCCGCATCCCTACGGCTCAAGCCCTCGTATCCAGTCCGATCCAAGGCGTTTCGGCACCATGGCTTTTCTTTCGCCCCGCCGGGACCCGATCACCAATTACCTGATCGGAAGTGGGCGGAAGATGGGAATCGCAAGATGCCGGCACATATGGTTCATTGGGTCATGCGTGCGGAGGGCAAGGGCAAGATTCCGGTATTCGCTATATTCCTGGGTGTGGGCGGCTTTGTCGTGATCTTCTCGGTTTTCCGATTGATCGGAAACCGGCCTACGATTTGCAAACAAACCCCCGATTTGTTTTCCGCCACCGCACTCGAAACCGCCGCGAACGGTTTCCGGGTCGAATATGGCAGGATGCCCGCACGCGGGGTTACGGACATCATCTGCCGAACGGATCAGGACATCCCGTTCCTCCTCGCCTTGCTGGGCATGGAAGATGGTCCGGACCGTCTCAATACGGGTTCGGTCAAGTTTCTCAGTGTGAAGGAAGGGAAGGGGAAAAAAGGCGGGCTGATCTATACCGAGGACGGCAAGTCCGTCGCGGGACTCTTCGACCGCTGGGGTGGTCCCTTTTTCGTGATGCTCGATCTCGATGGTGACGGCAAGGTCGAGATACCAAATGGGCCGGTCCTTCAACGACGCACTGCCGTCTGGACCAATGGACCCGACGGCAAACCCGGAGGCGGGGATGATTTGAAGACCTGGTGACCAAGGATGGCTGGTCGGTTCCGATGTCTGTCCAGACGCGCACTCTCCGAGCGAACGCGAGGATCACGGATCACCGGCCACCCGGCACCTCCACGACTTTCTCCTCGCCATTCCGCGCGCATTCACCTATCTCACGGATGCTCGACCGGTGTGCGGATGCATGACTGGCATGATGCGGTCCGATCTGTATGAAACATCTCCCTGCGTTTGGTTTTCTCGTCGCCGGCCTGGCCATCGGCATCCTTGTCGGCAGAAGTGGGGAGGGGACGCGGGCCGCGGGTCCGGACGATGGTGGAACCGGCACGGTGCCCGTGCGGAAGCGCCTCGCGGAACGTCCGAACTCCTCGGAACCCGCCAGTCTCCGGGCGATCCGCTCGGCCGCTCCGGCCGATCTGCCCGCGCTCACGCTGCGCTCGGGAAAGGTCGTCGATCCGGTGGAGATGCGGAGGCTGGTATCCGAATGCCTGATGTCGATGACCGCAGAAAACTGGGAGGAGGTGGTTTCCAGCTTCGGCCGGCTGACCAAGGAAACCGGACGCGACCTTGCCGATGACTGGCGGCTCGCGCTGTTCCGCTCGGGCCAGCTCGCCGGCGGTGACGCGATGGACACCTGGCTGGCCGCCGGATTGGAAAACCGCCGCGACCAATCGTGGCACACGCTCCATGGCTGGGGCACACGCGATCCCAAGGCCGCCTTGGAATGGCTCCGCAACGCCGCCGCCGAGGGCAACGAACTCTCACCCACATTCTACGCCGCCGTCATCGGTGGCGCCGCGATGACCGACCCCGCCGATGCGATCCGGCATCTATCCGATGTCCCCGCGCCGCTGCGGAAGGAATGTGTGTCGCCCCTCGTCTGGGACACCGCTTCCCACGGCGGACCGGAATCTCTCGATCCCGTCCTCCGCTATGCCGACGGCCTGGATCGCGGCGATCCCGAGTCCGCCGTTTTCGCCGACCGGATCTTCGCCGAATCCACCGAAGCGCTTCTCAAGATGGCCGACAGCGCCCGGGACCCGCAGAAGGCCTGCGACGCGGCCGCCCTGCTCATCTCCTACGGCCGGGACCCCTACGACGTCGTCCGCTCCACCCTCGGCAGGTTCCGATGGTACCATATGTCGGACAAACTCAAGATCGTGGATGAAACCCTCCTCTCCGCCTCGCAATCCGAGCCCGCCGAGGTCGCCCGCATGGTTGCTTATCTCATGAGCACCATGAACGCCAACAACGGCGATGTCGCGGTGATCCACGAATGGATGAACGACCACTCGACCTCCGCCCTCCTGCCCGAACTGCAACGGCGTCTCCCGTCGGACCCGTGAGCTGCCGCGGCAGATCGAGCCGCCCACGCAAGGCAGGGACCGACCTCCGGGCGGTCCGCGTGAATGGCAAGCACATGCGAAGCCGATTCCCCCCGGCGAAATCCGTCGCCCCTCCCATCACCCGGACCGCCCGGAGGTCGGTCCCTGCCTCAGGACCTCACTCGGAACTTTTTCTCCTCGCCAGCCGCCGGGATTTGCCCTATCTGCCGGAGGCTTATCTAACTCTGAATTCTGAAATGGGAACCACGAAACGCGCGAAAAAGCACGAAAGGAAGGTGATCCGGCAAGATCGGTGTGATCACCCACAGGATAAGTGTCTCTCAAGCCTCAACTCTTTCCTTTTCGTGAACTTTGGTGTCTTTCGTGGTTTCTGTTTTCCTTTGTAGGCTAACTCATCCCATCCACCCAAGCTCCCGCACCTCCGCCCGAACCCCGTCCACCGATGATCGACGTGATCTTCCTCATGCCCGGCAACGAGCCGCCGAACTTCACGGCGGACCTGTCCGTCGGCACCTGGGCCGGGGTGGCGACCACTCCCGCGGCCTCCGCCATCGGCGGCCGGAGCCATCTGAACCTCGAGGTGTTCGAACCGTCGCGGCTGGCGCTTGTGGATACCCTGGACAACCCGATCCGCTTCCAAGCCGACGAGGACCCCGGTCCGGTGTTTCTCGAAATCACCGTCGCCAACCAAGGCGCGGGCGTGCTCCACGTCGAACCCGCCGGCGCCTCCACCCTGATCCTCCAACCCGGCGAACGCGCGACGGTGTCCTACCACCGCAACGCCCCCATGTCCGTCCGCAAACCCTGACCCCGCAATCTCCATGGTTCCCCGCCTCAGCATTTCTTCTTCCCTTCGACGTTCGACCCGTCCGTCGAAGCTCATCGAGCGAAGACGGATGTTCCCCTCCGTAACGTGGGAGCGGCCGAGAGGGGGCGATGGCCGGTCGGTGATCCGCTGGATCGGGAGCAAGTCGGGAACGGTGCTGAGACATCGGTATCGGGCGCCGTATGAGTGCTGAGAAGAACATGAATCGCCACCGACGAAATCTTGAAAACCAAGGACTGCCCCCGGTCAGACTGACCCCGTTCACAAGACTGGCCCGGTTCCTGAAATATAAAGTCAACACAGATGGCGATGAGGATCTACTCGAACCACTCCTCCCTGTCGCCGACAGTGAAACATACCAACGCTATTCGGACGCTTTCGACACGATCATCAAAAGCGACGTCACCTGCGTGGCGGTCACGGGCCCCTACGGGGCTGGTAAAACGAGTCTGATCAATGCATTCAATGAAAATCACCGGGAGCTAAAGTTCATCAGGATCTCTTTAGCGACGTTCGAGGGCGATGATGAAAAGGTGGTTTCTTCGGATCTTATCGAAAAAAGTATACTCCAGCAACTAATCTACAGTGCTGGAAGGAAGGAACTCGAATATTCGCGATTTAAGAAAATACGGAAGCCTAGGTGGCTGCACGCTAAAGCGTTTCTACTGAGTGTCTTCGCCGTCTGCACTGGAGCCGCCTTTATTTACTGGCAGGAAGTCGAGGAATTCGTGGCTAAGGCCAACCGATGGCAAGATTTTACGATAATTGGAGCCACTTGTGCTTTCTGGTTTTTGCTATTCTTTTTGATCATCTATGGAATCCTTAAAGCGAGCGCGGGACTCTCGATCAAAAAATTCTCACTAAAAAATGCTGAAATCGAAACAGAAAGTAGATCAAACGAGTCGGTTTTTAATAAGCATTTAGATGAAATAATATATTTCTTTCAAGAGACTCCGTGTGACATCGTAATCATCGAAGATTTGGACCGGTTCGGGAAAACAGAAATCTTCACGAAGATTCGCGAGATTAATCAGCTCGTGAATGCAAATCCAGACGTCCGACCGCGAAATAAGAAGCAAATCGTTTTCCTATTTGCGATTCGAGATGACCTCTTCCAAGGGAGGGATCGGACTAAGTTCTTCGACTTGATTATTCCGGTGATTCCTTTCGTGAGCGCCGGAAATGCATACAGTGTGCTTCATAATAAGCTCAAGAAGGCTGGTTTGCGAGATTCACTTCAAGACAAGTTTCTGCGTCAAGTCACAGTTTACGTTACTGACAATCGGCATCTAGTGAATCTCGTAAACGAATATTCTCTATATCGTAAGAACCTATTTGATCTACACTTAGATCCAAATAAACTTTTCGCAGTCATTCTATATAAGGTATTCTTTCCAAACGATTTCGGGAAACTCCATATGAATGAAGGTGTGCTTGCGAGTCTCGTTGGAGAGCTCCAGGAGAGAAGGAAGAAAAGACGGAAGGACTTAAAACAAGAGTTGGAAAAGATCAGCGAGGCAGAAAAGCAAGTCCAAGAAGGTGTTATTAGTTCGCGTGAAACTCTTGTGAGCGCATATGTTGGTTTCATCCAGCGGCATTACAGGGAGCCGATCCGAAGTTTCGGTGCTGTAAATTCAGGCCGACATGTGACTCCTCACGACAGCGTTGATTCCATCTTGTCAACGTTGACGTCTAGTAAAGACATCCAGGTGACGTCTATTCGAGGCCATACACTAGGTTCCTTGAATGTGGCAGAAATGGAACGTAGCATTCATCCCGGCCTCTCTCTCAAAGAAAAGCAAAGCGCAATTGAACGTCATGCCCAACTCGAGGAAGATGGGATCTCCCAAATCCGATCTGCACTCGAGAGAAAGCTTCGTGATGTCCGCTATTTGCCAATAAACCGCGTGTTCTCAACAGACGAAATCAAAGAGAAAGTTTCGACATTTGATCACGGCGATCTGTTTGTCTACCTGGTTGCCGAAGGGCGAATCGGAGAAGATTACGACGATTATACGTCGTATTTCCACAAAGGTGCGACTACCCGTGCAGATCGCGAATACGTCCAGCGATTCAATAAAGGAGATGAAATTGATTTTGATGAGAAAGTCGACACATCGAGCGAAATTCTCCTCATCCTTGGAGACGGGTTATTCGGTAAGCCGCAGGGCTTCAACATAACTTTAGTTGATCATGTCCTTCGAGAGGAGAGGCACTTTGATTATGATTTGGTCGGCGGGCTCAGGGCATTTCCCGAACAAGCATTCCGATTTCTCGAGGCATACTATTCGGACGGAGAGAACGTCCGAAAACTGCTTCAATTGCTCGTGAAAGTCTGGGATGGCTTTCTTGATGCAGTAGCGACGTGTGAGGATCCGCTTCCACATGTAAAAGAGATCATAGAGAAGACGGAGGATGGAACCATCTTGGCGATACGGAAACCAAGCAAGTTCATCGATTTTATTGAGCAATTCAGCCCGAAGGTTTTCGATAGCGACAAACTCGCTAGCCGTCTTCCGTTGCTGGCAAAGAGTGGAGTATTGATTGAGGACATTAGTTTTCCGGTTCTTTCAGACAGTGCCCGCCATGGAGCGATCAACGCGGTGTGCGACTATGCGCTCTGGCAGATTACGCCAAATAATGTCGCCACGATTTTGGCGGCACAAGGGGTAGAGGCCCAGTTGGCTGAATCTGAGATGTTCCTACGTCTTGAAAATTCGCCAGAATCCGTTTTCAATAGGATCAAAGAAAATATAAACAGTTTTGTAGAGTTTTGTTTTCTAGCGGTGGATTCAACTGTCGCAGAATCGCAGGAAGGTGTGGAGAAAATGTTGTCCATTCCAGGGCTCAAAGATGAACTCGGAAAGCAGGTGATCGCTCGGCAAGACGCACGGATCAGGTTCTCGGAGGTCCCGAGTGACTATTGGACTGCGGTGGTCGATAAGAAGAAATATGTCATAGACTGGGATAATTTCGATTATTTGCTGGTCGAAAGAGAGAATTTCGCCGAGCTTAAGCCGGTCTTTGGAGACGGCGACGTTATTTCCAAGTTGGCAAAGAATCGAAAGAGAATTCGGCACGAGTTGTTTGAATTGCTCATCGATTTTCAGGAGATGTCCTTGAGGGATTACAAAAAGATTGTCACTCCTGACCTTGGGGTTATCTCCGATTTTCCCATGGGAATCGATGATGAAAAGAAACTCCATTTGATCCGTTCCGGAATGATCGAGTTGAGCGAGACTGGATGGAACTGGCTGGAGGGAAAGCCCGCGCTGCGAGTGGCGCTTGTCGAGTCGCGGCTTACTGCCATTGAGGAAATTGAAGATTGGATGCTTGAGGAGGAAGAAATCTCTGGGTTGCTGAAATCAAGTATTCCTGAAACCGTGAAAACAAGGTTACTCATTAATGCTGGAACAATTGAATGCGGCGAAGATGATATTTTGAGGACAGAGATTGCAAAAATTTTAGCCAATGCGGACACGGAGATTGGTGACTTTGACGAGAACTTTGTAGAGGGTATAATTGGCGCCGCGCCGATGGAAATTGCAACAAAGCTACTCATTCGGATAATGCCGAGTTGGGAGGAATCGCGGGTGATGCGTAATTTGGAAGCAATCGGTTCTCCGTATGACGAAATTGCCGAATATGGTAAGAGACCAATGATTTCTGACAGTGGAATTAATGTCGCGCTTGCGGAGGCACTACAGAGAACGAACATTATCTCCAGCTTCAAGAAGGAGGATAACGGCATACGAATCATCACGAAGAGAGGGCCTGGTAGCTAATGACAAGCGCCCGAAAGTCTCGTTTTGAAATGAATGGGGTCAGGCCTCGCGGATTCACATGACCGGGGTCGGTCCTTGGATCTCAAGATTTCTCACCGAGCCAGCGTCTCCAGTACCGCGTTAGGATTGGACGCTCCAAGTCTGTCGCGCAACCGGGGACGCCGACAAAGCCCTTGGCCTGGTGGATGGTGGAGAGGGGGACTCTTGGGTGGTGAATCTGAAGGATTGCCGACCGAGGGCTGTGGAACTAGAATCTCGACGCATGGAAGCCGTGATCATTGAGAAAGAAGCGCTGCAATTGCCCGACATCGAGCGGGCGGTTTTGGCGGACCGGCTGCTGGCAAGCCTATCCCACACGCCCGCTGAATTGGAAGATGCGTGGATCCGGGAGGCGGAGAGCCGCTTGGCTGGTTTCCGTAAAGGGGAGATCGAAGCGGTTTCGGGGCCTGATGCGATGGCTGAGCTTCGCAAGAGGTTTCCGCGATGACCTATCGTTTCCTCACGCCGGCGCTCGCGGAGATCCGCGAAGCGGCGGAGTTTTATGAAGATCGGGTTTCCGGGTTGGGGGCGGATTTTCTGGATGAAGTGGATGCCGCGATTGACCGAATGCTACATTTTCCGGAAGCATGGGGAAGGCTTGGCGAGGAGTTCCGGAAGTGCCAGCTGCGGAGGTTTCCGTATTCGATCATCTATTCCGTCCAATTGGATCGGGAGGTCGTCATCGTCTCAGTGTTTCACCAGAGCCGGGAGCCGCGGTCGTGGCGGGAGAATTTGTGAAACCAGCGACGGTCATAGACCGCCGCTACAGTTCAGAACGGAATGTCGTCACCCCACGGATTGTCGTTTCCGACGTTCCACTCTTCGACGAGGTCCTGGGGGAAGTCGTCGAGGAATTGGGAGGGCTTGCAGATGACGTCGCCGGTGTAGGATTTCGGGTTCATCATCGGGTAGGTGAGGTAGAGTTCGTCCTTCGCCCTCGTCAGGGCGACGTAGAACAGGCGGCGTTCTTCTTCGAGCATGTCCTGGTCGTCGGCGTCGAGGATGCGGCCGTTGGGGAACTGGCCGTCAACGAGCCAGATGAGGAAGACGGCTTTCCATTCGAGGCCCTTGGCCTGGTGGATGGAGGAGAGGGTGACTTTTTCGTCGTCGGGCTCGGATCGATCGCCGGTGGGTTCGCCGTCGACGGAGGACATGAGAGAGAGCTGTTGGAGGAGCTCGAGGATGTCGGTGAAATTGCCGGCGTATTCGGAGAGTTGTTCGAGGTCGGAGCGGCGGGAGTCGGAGTTGTCGAAGGTGGCGCGGAGGTAGTCGTCATAGACGCCTTCGAGCACGCTGAAGATCATGTCGGAGGGGGCGGCGAACTGGCCGTCGGGCGTGAGTTCGTCGAGCGTGTAGCAGAGTTGCTCCCAGTGTTTCTCGGCCTTTTTGGGGACCTTGAATTTGAGGAAGAGGTCGGACCACTTGGGAGGCGGTTCCGGGTTTCCGGCGAAGCCGGTTTTGATCCATGCGTTCCACAGTTTCGCGGCGGAGCCGGGTCCGATGCCGGGGAGCAATGACACCATGCGGAGGAAGGAGACCTCGTCGCGGCGGTTGACGACGAAGCGGAGGAAGGCGGCGACGTCCTTGATGTGGGCTTGCTCGAAGAAGCGCAGGCCGCTGGTGATGGAGAACGGGATGCCGCGCGAGGTGAGCTCCATCTGGATTTCCAGGCTCTGGAAGTGGGCGCGGTAGAGCACGGCCATTTCCTCGAGCGGGATGCCCTCGTCGCGGAGTTCGAGCATCCGCTGGGCGACGAAGGCGGCCTGGGTGTTCGGCTCGGGGAGCGGGACGAGCGCGGGTTTCACGCCGAGGGCTTCGCGGGACGAGCGTAGGTCTTTCTCGAAGCGGCCGGTGTTGGCGCGGATGGCGGCGTTCGAGAGATCGAGGATCTCGGGCACGCTGCGGTAGTTCGTCTCGATGGTGTGGACGACGGCGCCGGGATAGCGTTTCGGGAAACCGAGGATGAGCGACATGTCGGCGCCGCGCCACGAGTAGATCGACTGGGCGTCGTCGCCGACGCACATCAGGCTGTTCGAGTCGCCGGCGAGCAGGTCGATGAGGCGGCCCTGGACCTGGTTGGTGTCCTGATACTCGTCGACGAGGATGTGGGAGAACCGCTGGCGGTAGAGGTCGAGCAGGTCGGGGTGGTCCTCGAAAAGGCGGACGGTGAGGACCAGCAGGTCGTCGAAGTCCATCGAGTTGGTGTCGAGTTTCTTGGCGATGTAGCCGTCGCGGACTTTTTCGATCTGCTCGGACCAGTCGTAGAAGTGGTCGTAGCGGTCGGCGATGATCTCCTCGAGGGTGGAGCCGGTGTTTTCGACCAGCGAGTAGATCGAGGCGAGGACCTCGGGTTTCGGGAAGCGGCGTTGTTTCGTATCGATCTCACAATCGGCGATGACCGCCTTGAGCAGCGACTTCTGGTCGTCGCGGTCGAGGATCGAGAACGAGCGGGTGAAGCCGATTTCCTCGGCGTGGCGGCGGAGGATGCGGCTGCCGATCGAGTGGAAGGTGCCGGCCCACAGCGCGGAGGTGTCGTGCGGCGTGAGGTCGCGCACCCGCTCGGTCATTTCGCGCGCCGCCTTGTTGGTGAAGGTGAGGAGCAGGATCTGGCGGGGATCGACGCCATGGTCGAGCAGCCACGAGACGCGGTAGGTGAGCGTGCGGGTTTTCCCGGAGCCGGCGCCGGCGATCACCAGCGCGCGTCCCGGCGGCGACGAGACGGCGGCGTATTGCTCGGCATTGAGCGCCGCCACGTAGTCGATGCCGCTGGCATGCGACGGGGTGTGGCGGTGGATGGTGTAGTTGCGGGCCATGCGCGGAGGGAGCGTGGCGCAGGGAGGGGGGAGTGCCAAGTGATCAGTGAGCGGTGGAAGAAGAGCGGAAGCGGGAAAGTGCCGGGTGGAGGCCGCTGCGCGGCAGTGCCGGGTGATCAGTGATCAGTGGAAGGAATTCGGGAGACTTGCGGAGCGGAGGGTGAAGGCGTAGGGTTCTTGTATGGCGGGAAGTGAGATCGAGAAGGGTTCTGATGTTTCGTTTCAAAACAATCCTCTGGCGCAGGCGATCTTGCGGGAGGGATTGGCGATTCAGAACAGGTTTTCTGCTGAACCGGTGTATGCGAAAACCGGGAAGGGTTATCTGAAGAGTGTGGGGGTTGAGGAAATGGCCGAAGCGAAGCGGAAAGCGGAGGACGAGGAGCGGTGAGAACGAAAGCGTGGCTGGCCGATGTTCCTTGGGACATGGTTGTCTGGCAGAACCGGCAACTCTGTGACGCGAAGCACGCCCATCATGGCCCGACCTCGGACGGCTATCAGGAGTGTCGCGAGCTTTGGGAGGAGAACCGGCTGAAAGAGATGGCGATCGAAGAAATGGTGGAACTTTGCCGAAAGTGTCACCGGTTGGCTCCATTCACCAATTTCAATGGAAACACTTTCTCCGCCATCGCAAGGGCGTTGCTTGACGGTCTGCAACTTTCCGCGCAGTCCGCGGCATTCGCCCGCAGCCTCGCCGGTCACATCGTGGCGGGGGTGGCTTCGGAGGAGGAGGTCGAGGCGTTCCGCAGGTTCTGCGAAGGATTGGACGGTTGTTGAGGGAGAAGAGCCGGGTGGGCAGTGGAAGAAGGGCGGATGGGGGGGCGGTGAACCTCGAATTCATCCGCCCGGCACTGATCACTGTCCACTGATCACTTGGCACAGCCGCGAAGCGGCCTTACTCCGCTCCGACTTCGGCGGAGGCGTCCTTGATCGACTTGCCGCCGTCGACGAGGCGGGTGAAGCGGATGAACTTCTTCACCTCGCGGTGGATGACGGGGAGGAGGAAATAGACGCCAATGAGGTTGGGGATGCTCATGGCGAACAGGGAGGCGTCGGAGAAATCGACGGCGTTGCCCATCGAGGCGGAGGAGCCGGCGATGATGACGAGGCAGAAGATCACCTTGTACAGGAGATCGACGGCCTTGTTGCGTCCGAAGAGGTATTGCCACGCCTGCAGGCCGTAGTAACTCCAGGTGATCAGGGTGGAGAAGGCGAACAGCAGGACGCAGACAAACAGCACGTATTGGAAACCGCCGTGCACGGTTTCGAAGGCCATCGAGGTCATGCTGATGCCGAAGGCGGTGGAGGTGTTCGACGAGTCGCCGAGGGTGAAGTGCTGGCCGTTGATGGTGAAGTCTCCGCCGTCGCCGTTGAAATACATCGAGGTGACGAGCACCAGCGAGGTCATGGTGCAGACGATGACCGTGTCGAGGAACGGTTCGAGCAGGGCGACGATGCCTTCCGAGGCGGGCATGCGGGTTTGCACGGCCGAGTGGGCGATGGGGGCGGAACCGATGCCCGCTTCGTTGGAGAAGGTGGCGCGGCGCATGCCCCAGATGAAGGCGGCGAGCACGCCACCGGTGATCGCGGCGCGCGGTTGGAACGCCTCGGTGAAGATCATCGAGATGGCGGCGGGGATGTGGCCGACGTTGTGGAACAGCACGACGAGTGCGCTGAGCACGTAGACGAGGCACATCGCGGGAACGAGGCGGGCGGTGACTTTCGCGATCCCCCTGATCCCGCCGATGATGACCAGTCCGGTGATGACGGCGAGGAGGGTCCCGAAGAGCCATTGGCGGCCGGCGAAGAAACTCCCGTCACCGCCGGTAACGTTGATGAGCTGCGAGGTCGCCTGGTTCACCTGGAACACATTGCCGCCGCCAAACGAGGCGAAGACACAGAAGATGGCGAAAAGGATGGCGAGAACCTTGCCGACCGGGGCGAGGCCGCGCTCGGCGAAGCCTTTGGTGAGGTAATACATCGCGCCGCCGTGGATGTGGCCCTCGGGCGTGATCTCGCGGTATTTCACCCCCAGCGTGCACTCGGCGAACTTGGTGGCCATGCCGAGGAATCCGGAGAGAAACAGCCAGAACGCGACGCCGGGACCGCCGAGCATGATGCCGATGGCGACGCCGGCGATGTTGCCGAGGCCCACGGTGCCGGAAACCGCGGCGCTGAGCGCTTGGAAGTGGGTGATTTCCCCCGGATCTCCAGTGTGGGTGTAGCGGCCCTGCACGGTGCGCAAGGCGAGCGGAAACGCGCGGATGTTGATGAACTTGAAGACCAGCGTGGCGATCACGCCGGCGAGCGCGAGCCACAGGACCACGGCTTTCACCGGATACCCATTGATCGGGATGTCGACGAAGATCGCACCGACAAACCAGCCTGTCGCATGGCCGAACCATTCGTCGATTCGTTGATCGAGAGTTTTCGACACCGTCTCCGCTTCCGCCGCACACAGGTGGTGGGTGGTGAGCAGCAACAGGGCGAGAAAGCAGGAGACGCGGGCAAAAAGGCGGTGGAAACCACCGGTTCGGGTGAGGAAACCG
>JACKPZ010000006.1 GCA_024233135.1 Akkermansiaceae bacterium
GAGCCTTCGTGGGAAGATCAAGAATCCTATCGATCCGCCGCGAGGTGGTGACCCGACAGGTCCATTTGATGAGCCCGACGACTATCCGGAGGCGACTATAGCTTTTCAGGCTGAATTCTTCCCGGTGCCCGCTAGGGCGAAGTCTTATATGATTGGGACAAATGCCAAATTTGAGGATTTTTATACTTCCGCCAAAAATCCCGTCTTCTCCCGTAACCTGGCAGTCCGCCGCTGATGTGCCGACCGACGGAGCCAACCCATGAAAACTCACCGCAAGAACCAATCCCGCGCCGGTTTCACCTTGATGGAGCTGATGGTCGCCATGGCCATCACCACCATCATCGTCACCGTGCTGGTGTCCATCACCTCGATCGCCACCGATACGTGGAACCGCAGCCGTGCGGAGCTCCGCGCCATGCGCCAAGGCAAGGCGATGGTGGAGAGCATGGCCCGCGACTTCGAAGCCCTCGTCGTGCGCAAGGGCAACGAATTCGAATGGCTCTCGGCCGAGACGCCGCAGAGCATGCCGGGCGGAAGTGGTGGCAATCTCGAAAGTTCGAATGCCTGCGACCTGATTTTCTTCACCGCCGCGACCGACCGCTACGAAGGAAAGATCGGCACCAGTACCGACAAGGGAGGCGATGTCTCATGTGTCGCCTACAAGCTGGAATATCGGGATCCCATCGACGCGGGCGGAAGTTCGGGAAGCGATTTCGATACCTTCGTGCTGAACCGCCTGCTGGTGGATCCGGACAAGACCTTCGAGGATCTGCTCGGCCAGACGGATTTGAAGAACGCCTTCAACAGCTACGACTCGGAGATCGAGGAACCCGAGAACTTCGTCTGTGAGAACGTCTATCAGTTTTCCGTGGTGTTCCACATCGAGGTGACCGAGAACTCGGGCAACGGAGCGACCGTGAAGAACGTTCCGATCGTGATCGGCGAAAGCGGAGGTAGCCAGGTGAGCAAGTCACTCCGCATCCTTGGCAACGGCATCGAGTCGGATGCTTCGGGCTCCGTCACCGATGAGGAACTCGCGGGCGGCCGCCTGGTGGCCGTCGAGATCTCGCTCACCGTCGTCTCCGATTTCGGTATCGACCAGATCCGCCGCCGCAAATTCTCCGGCACCCAGCAATCGGAGTTCCTCGCCCAGAATTCCTATCAGTACACCAAATTGATCCAGGTCCCGGGCCTGTAATGCTGCCGGCGGGCGCGGGCGCCACGCTCACAGGCCGCCGAAGCGGCGGTGACGTCGCTGGTATTCCTCGATCGCTTCGTCGAGGTCGGCATCGCGAAAGTCCGGCCAGAGCTTGGGGACGATCACCATTTCGGCGTAGCTGATCTGCCACAGCAGGAAATTCGAAACCCGCATCTCGCCGGACGTGCGGATCAGCAGATCCGGATCGGGCATCGCGGCGGTGTGAAGCCGGCTGGCGAAGAGTTCCTTGTCGATCTCATCCGGATCGATCTTCCCGGCCGCGGCGTCGGCCGCGAGCGAGCGAGCGGCTTCCACGATTTCCTCCCGTCCGCCGTAGGATAGGGCCAGGACGAGCGTGAGGGCGTCATGATCCGCGGTGTCCGCGATGATTTTCTCCAGCCGGGCGCGGGTTTTGGCCGGGAGACGTTCGATCTGGCCGATGGCGAGCAGGCGGATCCGCTGTTCGTGGAGTTCCCGCGCCTTGTCCTTGAGAAACTGATCGAGCAGGGCCATCAGCGCCCTCACCTCGGCTTCCGGACGGTTCCAGTTCTCCGAGGAGAACGCGTAGAGTGTGAGATATTCGACGCCCAGTTTGACGCAGGCGGAGGTCACCGCGCGCACGGACTCCGCACCGATCCTGTGGCCTTCCAGCCTCGGCTTGCCCCGTTGTTTCGCCCAGCGGCCGTTGCCATCCATGATGATGGCGATGTGCCTTGGGATCTCCGGATGGTCGGGCATGGCCGGACGGGGGGATGGCGCCGTCCGGATCAAGGGACGACGATGGTTTGGCTGCGGTCCGGGCCGACGCCGACGAAGGCGATCGGTGCGCCGCAGAGTTCGCCGAGGCGTTCGAGATAGTTCTTCGCCGCCGCGGGCAGTTCCTCGTAGCTCCGGCACGAGCTGGTGTCGGTTTTCCAACCGGGAAGCTGTTCGTAGACCGGCTTGGCGCGGTCCCATGCGGAGCGATCGGCCGGCGGCAGGTCGTGGACCGTGCCGTCGATCTCGTAGCTCACGCAAATGCTGAGCGTGTCATAGGAATCGAGCCCGTCGAGGTTGGTCACGGCGAGACCGGTGACGCCGTTGACCATGCAGGCGAAGCGCAGCAGGACG
Organism: Akkermansiaceae bacterium; assembly: GCA_024233135.1. Taxonomy (GTDB): domain Bacteria; phylum Verrucomicrobiota; class Verrucomicrobiia; order Verrucomicrobiales; family Akkermansiaceae; genus Luteolibacter. The sequence goes on from JACKPZ010000006.1 coordinate 2,309, forward strand.
GTGTCCAGCCAACCGCAGCCGCGCGGACGGCCGGTGGTGGCGCCGAATTCGCGGCCGAGACCGTGCAGGTACTCGGACAGCCCCTCGTCGCCGGTGGGGAAGGGCCCCGAGCCGACGCGGGTGGTGTAGGCTTTGCAAACCCCGATCACCGCGTCGATCGCCGTGGGCGGCAGTCCGGAACCGGTGCAGGAGCCGCCCGCCGTGGTATTGGAGGAAGTGACGAACGGGTAGGTGCCGTAGTCGATGTCGAGCAAGGTGCCTTGGGCTCCCTCGAACAAGATCGACTTGCCCGCCTTCCATGCCTTGTGAAGCACGGGGATCGGATTGTCGATGTGCGGGCGCAGCCGCTCGAAGGCGCGGTAGGTTTCCTCGATGACTTGTTCCGCCTCGAAGGTCGGCAGGTCGAACCTGGCGAGCACCTCGTTCGCCTCCGCCGTGCGCCGGGTGATCTGGGCGATGGCGAAGTCCCTGTCCAGCAGGTCCGCCATGCGCAGGCCGCAGCGGTTGATCTTGTCCGCATAGGCCGGGCCGATGCCGCGTTTGGTGGTGCCGATCTTCTGGTCGCCGAGCGCGGCCTCACGTGCGGCATCGAGTTCCTTGTGATAGGGCAGAACCACATGCGCGCGGTCGGAAATCCGCAGTTTGTCCGGCGTGATCCGGATGCCCTGGTTCTCGATGCGCGTGATTTCCTCCACCAGTCCGATGGGGTCCAGCACCACGCCGTTGCCGATGACGTTCACCTTGTCGTCCCAGAGGATGCCGGAGGGCAACAGGTGGAGAATGTATTTCACGCCCTTGGCGATGACCGTGTGGCCTGCGTTGTTGCCGCCCTGGCCGCGGACGACGACGTCCGCACTCTCGGTGAGGTAGTCGACGATCTTGCCTTTTCCTTCGTCCCCCCACTGGAGGCCGCTGATGATGGTATTCATGAATGCTGGGGTCGGGGCCGGCGGATCAGGCGGTCTTGTTCTCGTCGATCAGACGTGCGAACTCCTCGAAGAAATACGCCGCGTCATTCGGTCCCGGAGCCGCCTCGGGGTGATATTGCACGCTGAAAACCGGATGCTGCTTGTGGCGCATGCCTTCCACGGTGCCGTCGTTGAGGTTGATGTGGGTCACCTCGACATCTTCCGGCAGCGAGTCGCCATCGACGGCGAAACCATGGTTCTGCGAGGTGATGGCGACCTTGCCGCTGCGCAGATCCTTCACCGGTTGGTTGCCGCCGCGGTGGCCGAACTTCAACTTGAACGTCGAGCCCCCGAACGCGTGGCAGAGAAGCTGGTTGCCGAGGCAGATGCCGAAGATCGGTTTCTTGCCGATGAGCTGGCGGAGCTCCTCGTGGATGTAGCCGAGCGCCGCCGGATCGCCTGGACCGTTGGAGAGGAAAATCCCATCCGGGTTCTTCTCCAAAATTTCCGCCGCCGTCGTCGTCGAAGGCACCACCTCCACGTCGAAGCCCGCCTGCCGCAGGCGGCGCAGGATGTTGAACTTGATGCCGAAATCATAGGCCACGATCCGGTGGCGCACCGGAGGAAGCTCCTCGTAGGGCCCCGGGATCTCGGCCGAGGCGTTCGGCAGGATCCAGTTGCGCGACTCCGCGTCCCACGAGTAGGCGCTGCTGGTGGTGACTTCCTTCACGTAGTCCATGCCCGCCATCGAGGGCGAGGCCTTCGCCGCCTCCACCGCTTCCTCCGCGCTCAGTTCGGTGCTCACGCAGGCGCGCATCGCCCCCAGCGAGCGGAGGTGTTTGGTGAGCGCGCGGGTATCGATGCCCTCGATGCCGAGGATGCCGTGTTCCGCGAGGTAGGCGGAGAGCGGTTGGGTCGCCCGCCAGTTCGAGGGCACCTCGCAGAGTTCCTCGATCACGAAGGCGCGGATGTGCGGGCCGGCGGACTCGCCGTCCTCCGGGTTCACCCCGTAGTTGCCGATCTGCGGGTAGGTCATGGCCACGATCTGCCCGCGGTACGAGGGATCGGTGATCACTTCCTGATACCCCGACATCGAGGTGTTGAAACAGATTTCCCCGGTGGTGGTTCCGGCGGCTCCGAACGAGGTTCCTTCAAAACAACGTCCGTCTTCGAGGGCTAGGATGGCGGTCTTCGGCACGGCGGCGGAAACCTAGGCACCCGCGACCCCGGGATGCAAGAGAATGCTACTCGCGCGCCCGGCTGTCGATGACGATGGTCACCGGCCCGTCGTTCACCAGCGCCACCTTCATGTCCGCGCCGAATTCGCCCCGCCCCGCGGGCCGGCCCGTCTCCGCCTCCATCGCCCGGCAGAACGCCTCATACAAAGGCTCGGAATGTCCCGGCGCCGCCGCCCGCAGGAATGACGGCCGGTTTCCCTTCTTCGTCGATGCATGCAGCGTGAACTGGCTCACCACGATCACCCCGCCGCCCGTCTCCACCACCGAGCGGTTCATCCGCCCCTCTTCGTCCGCGAAGATCCGCATCCGTGCGATCTTGCCTGCCAGCCATTCGACGTCGCCGCCATCGTCGCAATCCTCAATTCCCAATAGAATCACAAGGCCGGGACCGATCCGCGCGACCTCCCGTCCGCCGATTTCCACGCTTGATTCAAGCACCCGTTGGATCACCGCTCGCATGCGGTCAGTTTGGGAAAAACCCGACCTTCGGCAAGCACTGGAAATCAGCGGGAAACGAGCTTATCCAGACTTGTTCACAAGACTTCACATTTTGCCGAGATTGACCACCCCGCTCTGGATTTGGCAGCGTCCATCCGCCCCATGGCCACCGACCTGAAATCACCGCCCCCGTCGTCCACCAAGCCCGCTGATTCCCTTCAGAAAGCGGAGGCTTCGGGCGACGACGTCACTCGTGCGCTGCCGCATGCGCTGGGGCCGGAGAAAAGCCTGCTTTCGTCCATCCTGCAAGATCCGCAGGAATGGATCGGAGTGGCGATCGAGGAAAAACTCACGGCGGAGCATTTCTATCTTCCGGCGCATACGACGCTTTACGGGTTCCTAATCGAACTGTTCGAGGCGGGTGCCGAGATTGAGTTGGTATCGCTCGTCCAGAAACTCCTCGACCGCGGCCTGCTCGACCGGGTGGGGGGCCCATCTGCTCTGACCGACCTCTACACCTACGCGCCGAGTCCCGGGCATTTCCGCCACCACCTGCAACTGGTGAAGGACAAGTTCGTGCTGCGCTCGATCATCCAGAATTCGAACGAGGCGATCGCCCAGGCCTACGACACGCCGGACGAGGTCGCCTCGTTGCTGGACTCGGTGGAGGCGAAGATCCTCGCCATCCGCGAGGGCTCGGAAACGAACAAGGCCCCGACGACAAAACAGACGATCGACGAGGTCATCGACCAGTTCCAGGCGCTGCTCGCCGGCGAGAAAGGCGCGCAGGGTTTCAGCACCGGCTACGAGGAACTCGACCGCAAGTGCAACGGCTTGAAACCCGGGGAAATGTTCGTTGTCGCGGCCCGTCCTTCGATGGGCAAGACCTCGCTGATGATGAACATCGTCGAACACATCTGCGTGGATTTGCAGAAGCCGACGATGGTGTTTTCCTGCGAAATGAGCTCGTTCCAGATCGTCCAGCGTCTGCTCTTCGCACGCGCGCGATTCGCGATGAGCCAGCTCTCGCGCGGCTACACGCCGAACAAGGGCGATCTCCAGCGCATCCAACGCGCGGCGGTGGACATCAGCAACGCCAAGATGTTCATCGACGACACGCCGGGCATCTCGATCAACGAGCTGCGCGCCAAGGCCCGGCGCAAGAAACGCGACGAGGGGCTGGAGTTCATCGCCATCGACTATCTCCAGCTCATGAAGTCCCGCACCCGCCAGGCGGAGAACTCGCGGGAGCGGGAAATCGCCGAGATTTCCGCCGGCATCAAGGGGTTGGCGAAGGAATTGGAGCTTCCGATCCTGATCCTCGCCCAGCTCAACCGCGGACCCGAAGGCCGCACCGGCAAGAGCCTCGGCGTGCCCCGGATGTCGGACCTGCGGGAATCCGGCGCCATCGAGCAGGACGCCGACATGGTCGGGCTGCTCTATCGAACCGCCTACTACGCGGAAACCGAGGAGGACAAGGAGCAGGAAGCCGGAAGGGCGGAACTCGTTCTCGCCAAAAACCGGAACGGCGAAACCGGCCACATCCCGCTCACTTTCATCGCGGAGCTGATGCGCTTCGAGACCGGCCCGCCGGCGCGCGAGGACGAGTGAGGCATCAATGCCGGATGAATCCCGGTGCCAGGCGTTTCGTCCGGGCGGCGGGATTCTGATAGCCCAACAGCGCGGCAAGGCCCACCAGCCCGATGCCTCCGAGTTCGAGAATCCAGTTGAACTTCAGTCCGCCCACCCGCGAGCGGAGGAAGATGTCCACATGGTGAAAGGACACCGCCCGCACCAGGATGAAGGTGGTTAGAAATCCGAGGCCGGTGACGAGAAGCGGATGCTCCCGCCAGAACCGGTGATAGCGGATGAGGAAGAACAAGGAAACGAGTCCCGCGATCCCAACGATCGCGAACACGAACCACTTCTGCACCTCACGGCGTTCGCCATACCATCCTTGTTTCCACGCGATCATCCGGCCGATGTCGGTGAGCAGGCTCTGAAGGTCGAGTTGTTTGTTCACGCAGAGCATCATCATGAAGGCGGACACCAGCCACCACATCATGCGGCCGCCCGGGTGGGTGCCGGAGGCGCGTCCGGCGCGCCGGCCCGCCAGCCATGCGAGGAACGCCACGACCGCGTACGCCGCGACCGTGAGCCAGCCCATGAAGCTGGGATCGCCGATGCCGGGACGCCAGCGGATCTCGAGAAGGAGGTTCATGGGGGCGGTCAGGACGAGGTGAGCTTCTCCGTCCAACGGGCTTCCTGGAAACCATGGAGTGCCACTCCGTTTCCGACGAGGAACGGGCGCTTCACCAGATTGCCGTTGGACGAGAGCAGGTGGAATGCCTCGTCCGCTTCCATCTTCGGCAGCTTGTCCTTGAGGTTCATCTCGCGGTAGTCCGAGCCTGCGGTGTTGAACAGCCTGCGGAGGTCACCGTCGTATGCCTTGAGCGCGGCGCGGAGTTCCTCTTTCGTGGGTGGTTGCTCCCGGATCGGAACCACCCGGTGGGGGATCTTCCGCTGCTCCAGCCAGCGGAGCGCGTTGCGGCAGGTGCTGCAGTTCGCGTAGGCGTACACGGTGTACATGCCGCGCAGTGTTTCACGGCCGATGGGGGATGACAAGGTCACGAAACAAGAATGTCCGGAATGCCTTACGTTTCGCTTTGACGAACTACGGCGCGCTTCGTAAAACAGCCCATCGCAGACATGAAGTGCCCCCGCTGTGTGCAGAGAATCCATCGAGCGGCGTCGTCGTGCCCGCATTGCGGGTTCTCGCTCGGCGATGCGGACGGGCGCTACGGCTCGGAAGAAGTGCGGCTCCGCTGTCTCACCGACAGCGCCGGCATTCTGCGGCGCGGTGAGCGCGAACGGGTGGAATCCGCGATGGAACGGATCTCGCAGCGCTTTCCCCAGGTTTTCGTGGCGATCTACACGGGCTCGCTCGGAGAGGTTTCCAATCTCCGGCAGTTCGGGTTCTGGTTGCTCAACCGCTCCGCCTTCGAGGACCTGCCGCCGGACAAGCCGAATGAAGCCGGTATCCTCATTTCCATCGACCCCGAATCCAAGGCGGCGGGCATGGTCTTCGGCTACCTGTTGGATCCCTTCCTCGACGAGTCCGACACCTTCGACTGCTTGTCGCGGGCCCACGCCTACTGGCTGGAAGGACGCTACGCGGATGGCATCGTCCGGGCGCTCGCCCATTTGGAAAACGTGCTGGTGAAAAAGAGCCGCCACGCCCGCCGCGATCCCGAGCACTTCCAGCGAAAGGTGCTTCCGCCGGCGATGATGGGAGATCTCGTCCGCCGGATCCGCGACGGCCACCGGGCTCCCGCGCGGCTTCCCCAACCCGACGAGGAGGTGGCGCCATGAAACCCGGCCGCATCCTCGCGGTCTGGCTTTTCGCACTGGGGATCGCGACCGCCGCGCGCAGCGCTTCGTTTTCCGAACCCGTCCTCCCGTCGTGGGCGGATGGCGAACGCGAGGCGATGGAGGAGGGGGGCTGGATCGCCGGCTCGATCCTGCTCACCGACGATCCCATTCCCGAAGAGACCGCCGCGGAGGAGTCGCCACCCGAGACGGCGGAACTCGACATCGCCGAGCCGACCGCCGAGGAAATCGCGGAGCCCGAGGAGCCGGACGGGGAAATCCCCGAGTCGTTCTGGCCGGAGTATTTCGGCCAGCGCCCCGAATCGTTCCTCGTCGATCCGCAGGACCTGCTGAGTTCCGTCGACTTCCGTGACCGCCTGGCGTTTTTGAACTATCACGCCGGGGATTCGAATATCGATCTCTTTGTCTATCTCATCAAAGGCGGCCAGGAGTTTCCCGGTGAGGTGCGCGAGGAGGAACTCGTCGAGCGCTGCTTCTCGACCGGCCGGCCCGCGGCGGTGGTCTTTTATTTCCTCGGCGCTCCCCAGCGCTCGATGATTTCACTGAGTCCCTCGCTCACCGATGCGGTATCCTCTGTGGAACAGCGGCGCGCGCTCGACAGCTCGGTGATGCAGGCGCTCGAAAAGACCGATCCCGTGGACCAGTTCGAGGCCTTCCTCGTGCAGATGTCGATCCGCATTTACTGGATGGAGCGGATGATGGGAAGCGAGCGCGCGGAACCGAGCGGCGAGGCCTATCAGGTCGCGCGCAGGACGGAGGAGGGGGAAAGCCATGGCCTGCGGGACAAGATCCAGCCGGTGCTGGCCACGGTGAAACCTCATCTGCCTGTGGGATTGGTGGTTTTGTCCGCGATGATCTGCGGATGGGTCGCCAATTTCGTCCTCCGCCGCCGGGTGCGCTATCGTTTCCCGGACTTTGACGTCGAGCAGCGGCTCGGCGGGGAGCACGCGGCGGGCATCGGCGCGGTGATTTCCTTCGCCAGTGCTTCGCTGCCGCCAGCCTCGCAACGCGACCAGGTGCCGGACTATCTGCGGCGGATGTGAAACCAAAGAGGCTGCCGGATCTCTTGAGAATCCGGGAATACGAAAAAAGCCGGCCGGGTTTCCCCGACCGGCTTTTCTGATAGGTTCGTCAGGACGTTCAGTCCTCCTGGCCCGGGCTCCACTCTTCGGAAGCGGCGGCGGCGAGGTTGAACGCTTGCTCGAGGCCGACCATCTCGGAGGACGGGCGGAGCGATTCGAACGAGGCGCTCTCCTTCTTGAGCTGCTCTTCGGAGTAGCCGACGGCCTTGATCGAGAGACCGATGCGGCGCTCGACCTTGTCGACCTTGATGACGCGGGCTTCGATCTCGTCGCCCACCTTGATGACGTCCTTGACCTTCTCCACGTGGTCCTCGCTGAGCTGCGAGATGTGGATGAGGCCGTCGATGTCGCCGTCGAGGTTCACGAAGGCGCCGAACGAGGCGATCTTCGCGACGGTGCCCTTGACCAGGTCGCCCACCTTGAAGCGGCTGTCGATGAGGCTCCACGGATCTTCTTCGATCTGCTTGACGCCGAGCGAGACGCGTTGGTTGGACTTGTCGATGGCGAGCACCACGGCTTCCACTTCGTCGCCCTTCTTGAGGACTTCGGACGGGTGGTTGATCTTGCGGGTCCAGGACATGTCGGACACGTGGATCATGCCGTCGATGCCTTCCTCCAGCTCCACGAACGCGCCGTAGGCGGTGAGGTTGCGGACCGGGCCCTTGATGGTGGCGCCGACCGGGTAGCGGAGTTCGATTTCATCCCACGGGTTGGCGTCGAGCTGGCGAACGCCGAGCGAGATCTTCTGCTCCTCGATGCTGATGCCGAGCACGACCGCTTGGATTTCCTGACCGAGTTCGAGAACGTCGGACGGGCGGGTGATGCGCTTGACCCAGGACAGTTCGGAAACGTGCACCAGACCTTCCACGCCGCGCTCGATTTCGACGAACGCACCGTAGGGGAGGAGCTTGGTCACGCGGCCCTTGACCTGCTGGCCGATGGGGTACTTGCGCTCGATGTCTTCCCACGGGTTGTCGGACATCTGCTTGAGGCCGAGCGAAACACGCTCTTTCTCCTTGTCCACATCGAGGATGACCACCTCGACCGACTGGCCGATGATGAGCAGCTCGGAGGGATGGTTGATGCGGCCCCACGACATGTCGGTGATGTGGAGCAGGCCGTCCATGCCCTGGAGATCGACGAAGGCGCCGAAATCGGTGATGTTCTTGACCGTGCCGGTGACCTTGTCGCCGATCTTGACGGTTTGCAGGAACTGCTGGCGAAGCTCGGAGCGCTCGGCTTCGATGACCTCGCGGCGGGAAAGCACGATGTTCTTCCGCTCGTCGTTGACCTTGACGATCTTGAACTCGTAGACGTTGCCGACGTACTCGTTGAGATCCTTCGGCGGGATGATGTCGACCTGCGAGCCGGGAAGGAAGGCCTCGACACCGACGTTGACGGTGAGGCCGCCCTTGACGACGCCCTTGACCTTGCCGCGGACGAGTCCGCCGTCTTGGAAGACCTTGACGATCTTCTCCCAGTTCTGCTTGTGAGCGGCTTTTTCCTTCGAGAGGACGACCATGCCCTCATCGTTTTCAAGGCGCTCGAGAAGGACTTCGATTTCATCGCCGACTTCGATGTCCTCGTCCTCGAATTCGTTGGACGGGATGGCTCCTTCGGATTTGTAGCCGATGTCGACGAGGACGACCTGCGGGCGGATCTCGAGGATGGTGCCCTTGACGATCGATCCTTCGCGGAATTCGCGGAATTTGGAGTCGATCAGGTCGCTCAGTTCGGTGTTGGTGGGTTCCGCGATGGCGGTACTCATGATGTTGGTTTGGTTTGGGGTTGGGTTCCGTGGTTCACTTTCTTCCGTCATTGCCCCGGGAAGGTTTCCGCAGGCACCGGGGCTCCAACCGCCTGCGAATCATGGAAAAACGGAGGCGGGAGGCTAGCTCCCAGCCCCCCGATGGCAAGCCGAAAGCCACGAATTTCCGGGCTTTTTCCGAGGATCTGCCGTGCATACGCGAAAAGCGCGCTTCGGAAGTCCCCCCGGAAATCTCGAAGCGCGCTTTTTTCCGACCTTTCCGGCTCTGGCCCCGCCTGACGGACATCCCCCCGGAAGTCTCGTCAGAGTCGTTGTGGCCGGCTCGGTGGAGGTGGTTGTTCGAAGAAGCCTGAACTGCTTGGAACGACCAAAGAATGACTGAAAATCAGGGATTGGAAATCATTTTGAGGTCCGAAATCCGGCCAAGAGGTCTCAAAACCGGACATAACGGGGCAAATTATTCGAAATTCAGGATATTCGACGACTGCGGGAGTTTCGCTTCTGCTTGGTTTGGCATCACTCTGCCCGTTCATCGGGTGGTTCGGTGGAAGAGGGACGATTCCGTTCTGTCTTGTGCATGCGGTTCAAGGACAGGAGGTACGTTTCCGATATGATGTCATGGATGGCACGCGCATTTCGGTTCCGATGGAGAATCGAGGCGAAGACAAGCACGGCGGCGATTCCCAGATTCAGTGCTCCACCTGCGATCCAGGCGATCCCTTCGCATTTGGCGGCGTAGAGGAAGATTGCGGATGAGCCGAGCACTGTCAGGGCAAGGAGGTGAAAGAAATGTCTTTCGGTAAACATGATCACAAGCAGGCCCGAGACCATGGGGATCCCGGCGGATGACAGGAGGATCTGGAGCGGGAAGAGAAACATGTCATCGTCGAAAAGCGGGGGGATGCCCTTGCCGTAGCCGTGTGCGGTCGCTTCAACCGAAATCCCGATTTCTGCCAGCCATGCACCCAGGACCATCGCGAGATAGTAGGTTCCACCGCGCACAAACGGCGAAATGAACGTTCCGAAGAACGCTTCGCTGACCACGTCGACTGGATCGACCTTCACGGCTGAGGAAGGCTTCGGATGCGTTGGATTTGAGCGCGAGGAAGTTCGCCATCGGTGAAAAGAGATCGATCCATTGCGGGAGGTTTTTCGGACGAGGAAAGGAAGAGGATCTTCCTCGGATTGCGGCCGAGAACTCCGGTGGCCCATTCGCGGAGGTCGTCGCGATGCGGAAGCAGGACGGTCACGGTGGTGGTGGCTCCGAGTCTCACGGGGGATTCGCCTTGGATCGTGTCGAGGACCTCCACGTCGAGCCGGGCGGCGGAAACGGACGGATCCGGTGACTTTCTGCGAGAATCCTCGCTTTCCAGAGTGAACCGCAGCACACTCACGCCGCCGACCCAGGATGACGCGCGGAGCAGGGCGGCGAGTTCTTCATCCGACGCGAGCATCTCGCTTCCGGTTTTGGAATAAGGTCGGACGTCGATGTCTCCCGGCGGAAGAAACAAGCGTTGGTGACCCGCGTCGAACACCGCGCCGGATGCGAACAGGAACTCCGCGCCGAGAATTCCATCCACCTTGCGGGCCGAGGTCATCCCGAACTCGTCGAAGGGCATCACCAACATGGGCGTGTGGAGGAGCGCGAGATCTCCGATCGCCATGCGGCCGAGCGATGTGAGCCGCGGCCTGCGGGAACGCTCGCCGACGCCCGCGGCGCGGACTTCGGTTTCGACCGTCTTCAGGCCGAGACGTTCCGCGGTGCCGCTGTCGAGCAGCGATTGCTGGGAACCGGTGTCGAGGACGAAACGCAGGGTCGCGTCCTGATGGCGTGCGGTTAGGAAATGATAGTTGCCCTCGCGTTCGAGCGGGACGGTGACCATTCCGAATTTCTCCGCCTCGGCCGCGAGGTCGACCGGCGGATCCGAATCGCGGCGGAACAACATGAGGTGGCTCCGGTGGTCGATGACGGCACCGAGCATCGTCAGGATGTCGCCACCGATCAGTCCGTCGGAGGGCAGGGTGGAGGTCATTTCGAGAGCGGGCATCGACCTCCGCGGGATGTGCACCGATTTCCCGATGTCCAGCGAGTCGAGCGTTGCGGAGTAGATGCTTTCCTTGCCGCCGATGCCGGATTGGGTGCGGCCGGTATCGGTGACGTCGAGCCCGAGGCGGCGGGCGGTGCCGAGGGCGAGGATCGAGCGTGCGGCGCCGGAGTCGATATGGAACTCGGCGGGCCGTCCGTTGATCGCGCCGGAGATGAGATGCTCGTTGTGGATCGCGTTCCAGCGCAGGGGTTCGGCCCGTAGCGTGCGCGCGAGCGAGTCGTGGAAGGCATTCGGATCCGCGGCCCCCCGGGCGGCCGGCAGGCCGAGGAGGCAGGTGAGGAACAGGGCGGGGCGAAGGGGCACGACACCCGCAGGTTCGACGAATCCATCGGGATTACAAGAACGGGGGAAACAATATGAGGGGCGGGAGCCGATCCACCCGGACCGCGTTCCCGCCCCTCGTTTCCCTCTCCTGTCTGGGAGATCTGTTGTTGTCAGGCGTCGAGCCGGAGGGCGGCCCGCTGCGCGGCGCTCTTGGCTTCTCCTTCCTTGACGCCGTCGGCGGTGGTGAGGCGCATGCCGACGGGTTTCGAAACGCCGAACTCCTCCATCGTCACGCCATACATCACGTCGGCGCGGGCCATCGTGCGTTTGGAGTGGGTGACGATGATGAACTGCGAGCGGTCGATGAAACGGTCGAGCACCTTGACGAAGCGGCCGATGTTCGACTCGTCGAGAGGCGCGTCGAGTTCGTCGAGCACACAGAACGGACTCGGCTTGATCATGTAGATCGAGAACAACAGCGCGACGGCCGTCATCGAGCGTTCGCCACCTGATAGAAGGGTGATCGACTGGAGCTTCTTGCCCGGCGGCTTGGCGATGACCTCGATGCCGGACTCGAGCGGATCGCTCTCGTCGAGCAGCGTGAGGTCGGCCTGGCCTTTTTCGCCGAATAGCTCCTTGAACATCGCTTTGAAGTTCTCCTTCACCTGGGTGAACGTCTCGGCGAAGAGCCGCTGGGTTTCGGTGTTGATGCGCTCGATCACCTCGAGCAACTCGGTCTTCGAGGCGACGAGGTCGTCGTGCTGGTTGCGCAGGAAGTTGTAGCGTTCCTCGAGTTCCTCGAACTCCTCGATGGCGTCGAGATTCACCGGGCCCATCGCGTCGAGGCGGCGTTTGATGTCGGTGACGATCGACTCGACAAACTCCCAGTCCGGCTCGCCGGCGGTGGCGCCGGGGATTTCCATCTCATCGTCGTTGGTGCCGTCGACCACCATGGTGGGCATGTCGTCTTCGGACGCGTCGGGGTCTTCCGACGGGTCGGAGGAAACGATCGTCTGGCGGCCGCCGCGGGCCTGCAGCGCCTTCTGCGAGGCGATGGATGCGAGCAGCGCGTGGGCGTCGGGCTCGAAGGTGGAGAGATCGATCTGATAGCGCTCTTGGATCGAGTTCGTCAGGTTTTCGAGCCGGAGGTCGAGTTTGGTCGCGTTGACCTCCTCACGTCCTTTCTGCTCGTTCACCTTGGCGTGCTCGCGGCGAATCGCGGCGAGGGCGGCCTCGGCCTCCTCGATCTTCTCCAACAGGCTGTTGCGTCCGGTCGAGCGGGATTCGATTTCGACCCTCAGGTCCTCGACTTCGAGGCGGTGGGTTTCGATTTCCTCGGCGAGCCGCGTGTTTTCGGACGCGGCGGATTCGATCCGCTGGTTGAACGATTCGATTTCCGTCTCGCGGCGGATCGAGGCCTCGCGGAGTTCCGAGAGGCGGGCCTCCATCGGCTTCTGTTGTTCTTCGGCCGATTGTTTCGCGCGCCGTTCGACGGCGAGTTCGGTGCGCAGTTCGTTGAGTGCTTCGGAGAGTTCCTGTTCGCGCTGTGACGCCGAATCAACTTCCGACTGGAGGCGACGGGCGTCGGTTTCGAGCGCTTCGAGGCGTTCGCGGGACGATGCGAGCTCGGACTCGAGCTGCGAGCGCCCCTCGGCGGCGGCGCGTTCGCGGTTCTCAAGTTCGCCGCGTTCCCAGCGGACGTTCTCGACCTTCGTTTCAAAGTTTTCGACCTCGCGGGTGGCGAGGCTGAGCTGGCCTTGCAGGGTCGAGAGCTCGACCTTGTGGCGTTGCACGCGCTCGCGACTGACATCGACTTCCTCGCGGTGCTTTTCGAGTTGCGATTCGAGTTCGGAAACGCGGTTGCGCGCGGCCTCGTCGGCGGCGGTCAGGCCGGCGACCTCTGCTTCCAAGGCGCGGACCTCGTTGCGAAGTTCGAGCACCGAAGTGGTGCCTTCCTTGGTCGCTCCGCCGCGAAGCGTTCCCTCCGCACCCACGATCACGCCCGCGAGCGTGACGAAAGTGACGCCGGGATTGTCCGCCCTGAGTCGCAACGCGGTCGTCAGGTTCGGGACGAGAAGGACGCGCTCCAGCAACCGTTCGATGACTCCGGCGACGCGCGGGTCGGATTTCACGCGGTCGAGCGCCCATGCGGTCGCGCCGTCCGGCAGCGTCTCCATCTGGGTGCCGGCGGCGTGTTTCACGAAGGTCTCGGGCAGCACGGCCGCCTGTCCGAGTTGTTTCTCGGTGAGGCGTTCGATGATCGCTTCGGCGGCCGCCTGATCGTTCACCAGCACCGCCTGGAGATGCGAGCCGAGCGCGGCTTCGATCGCGCGGGCGCAGGAGTTGTCGGCTTCGATGAACGAGGCGAGCACGCCATGGATTCCGGGTTTGAACTGCTCCGGGTTGTCGAGGCCTTCGAGGACCTTTTGGGTTCCTTTTTCAAAACCCTCGCCGCTTTCGACGAGTTGGCGAACCGCTTCGTGACGGGCCGACCGCTGGGCGAGCACCTTGTTGGACTCGACGGCCGCCGTGCGGGCCGCGTCGAGGTCGCCGCGCGTGTGCTGCCACGCGCGCTCGGCGGCTTGGAAGGTTTCCTCAAGCTCCGAGAGCCGCGAACCCGCGCCTTCGACCTCGGCGGCGATGCGGGCACGCTCGGAGTGGAATTCCTCGAGTTCGAGGCTGAGCCGCTGCTCCTCGTCGGCCAGTTGGCGGGCGCGCTCGCGGTTTCCTTCGAGTTGGGCGATCGCGCTTTCGATCTTCGCCTGCATCGTGGCGATGAGCGTCTGCGTGCGGGTCGCCTCGCCACGGGTCTCACGCAGTGCGGACTCGGTGCGCAGCCGTTCCTCGCGGAAGCCGGTCGTGCGTTGTTCTTCCTCGGCGAGCTGGATTTCCCGCTCGGCGATGCGTCGGTTCAACTGGTCGAGCGCTTCGTTGGCGGCGATGAAATCGAACTCCTGCTGGGCGAGTTTCTCGCGGGTGCTTTCGATGTCCTCGTGGTTCTGGCGAATGCGGGACTCAAGCTCCGCCTTCCGTTCCTCGTTGAAGGAAATGCGGGCCTCGGACGAGTTCAACGCGTTCTGGTGCTCGTTGAGGCGGTGGCGCAGTTCGGCGAGTTCGCCCTCCAGCGCGCGGGCCGCCGTGCGGGCCTCGGTGACGGCTTCCTCCTTGGCGGGGAGTTGTTGTTCGAGCTCGGTGTCGCGCACTTCCAGACCGCGCATGGACGTAACCAATTCGTCGCGTTCGGCGGTGAGTTCGACAAACTTCCTGTGGCCCAGATGGGTGTCGAGCACCCGGGTGTCCGCCGCCAGCGCTTGATAGCGGCGGGCCTTTGCGACCTGGCGTTTCAGAGAGTTCATCCGGCGCTCCTGCTCGGCGAGCACGTCGGAAACCCGCAGCAGGTTCGCTTCGGTGTATTCCAGTTTGCGCAGCGCGTCCTTCTTCTCGCGCTTGAACTTGGTGATGCCCGCGGCTTCCTCGAACACCGCGCGGCGCTCCTCGGGCTTCGACGACAGGATCTGGTCGATCTGCCCCTGCGCCATGATCGAATACGCGGTCCGGCCGATGCCGGTGTCCATCAACATGTCGTGGATGTCTTTCAAACGGCAGAGCGTGCCGTTGATCCGGTATTCCGAGCGCCCGTCGCGGAACACCCGGCGGGTGATCGCCACCTCGTTGTAGTCGACTTTGAGGGACTCTTCGCAGTCGGCCATGGTCAGGGTGACCTCGGCCATGCCGAGCGGCTTGCGCTTTTCGGTGCCGTTGAAGATGACGTCGGCCATTTCACCGCCGCGCAGCGCTTTGGCGGAGGTTTCGCCGAGCACCCAGCGGATGGCATCGACCACGTTCGACTTGCCGCAGCCGTTCGGACCGACAATGCCGGTCACGCCCGTGGCGAATTCGAACACGGTCTTGTCCGCGAAGGACTTGAAACCGTGGATTTCGAGTGTTTTGAGATACATACAGACAGGATTTGGGAATTGGCCCGAGAGGGAAGTGGGCTTTGGAAACGCTAAGGGTGGATTCAGTCGCCCGCAACGTGCGATCCGATTTTGCACTACATGGGGTATTCTGATTCGTGAAAAGCAACTACATGTTGTATTCTGGCAAACTTCACGTTTCCAAATCAATTTGCAGCCTCCGCAAGGAACGCCCGGTTTTCCGTGCGATCCGCGATCCAATTAGTCTTGGCACCGGCGATGCTGGAAAACAGCTTCGGGCGCGCCACATCGCACCACCCAACACCTCGCCATGTCTGACCAGAAAAAGATCGGAATCCTCACCGCGGGCGGCCTCGCCCCCTGTCTCTCCTCCGCCATCGGCGGCCTGATCGAGCGTTACACCGAGATCGACCCGTCGATCGAAATCCTCTGCTACGTCGGCGGCTACAAGGGCCTGCTGAAAGGCGAAAGCATCAAGGTGACCCCGGAGATTCGCAAGCACGCGGGCACCCTTCATCGCTATGGCGGCAGCCCGATCGGCAACAGCCGCGTCAAACTCACCAACGTGAAGGACTGCGTGAAACGCGGTCTCGTCAAGGAAGGTGAAAACCCGCAGAAGGTCGCCGCCGACCAACTCGTCAAGGACGGCATCACCGTGCTCCACACCATCGGTGGGGACGACACCAACACCGCCGCCGCGGACCTCGCGAAATTCCTCGCGGAGAACGACTACGGCCTGCAGGTCATCGGCCTGCCGAAAACGATCGACAACGACGTCTATCCGATCCGCCAGAGCCTGGGTGCCTGGACCGCCGCCGAGCAAGGTGCGGTTTATTTTGAGAACGTCGTTTCCGAGCACAACGCCAACCCGCGAATGCTCATCATCCACGAGGTCATGGGCCGCAACTGCGGCTGGCTCACAGCCGCCACCGCCGCCGAATACCGCGCTCTCATCGATCACGACGACTACGTGCCCGAGATCGGCCTCAGCATGGAGCGCCGCGACGTGCACGCCATCTTCATTCCCGAGATGGAAGTCGACCTCAAGGCCGAGGCCGCCCGTCTCAAGAAGGTCATGGACAAGCACGACTGCGTGAACATCTTCATCTCCGAGGGAGCCGGAGTGGAAGCCATCGTCGCCGAGATGGAGTCCAAGGGCGAAGAAGTTCCGCGCGACGCCTTCGGCCATGTCAAACTTGACGCGGTGAATCCCGGCAAGTGGTTCGGCCAGCAATTCGCGGAGATGCTCGATGCTGAGAAAGTGCTCGTCCAGAAGAGCGGCTATTTCGCCCGCGCCGCGGCGGCCAACGCCGAAGACCTGCGCCTCATCAAATCTTGCACCGACCTCGCCGTGCAGGTGGCCCTCGAAGGCGGCAGCGGCGTCATCGGCCACGACGAGGACCAGAACAACATCCTGCGCGCCATCGAGTTCGAGCGCATCAAGGGCGGCAAACCCTTCGACATCGACGCCGAGTGGTTCGAGGACCTTCTCGACGAGATCGGCCAGCCGAAAGGTGCGAAACTCGAGGTTTCCCACTGAATTCCAACCTACGAAACCCATGATCCAGGAACTGTTTGATCTCAGCGGCAAGGTCGCCCTCATCACCGGCGGAACCCATGGCATTGGCATGGCCATCGGCAAAACCCTCGGCAAGGCGGGTGCGAAGATCTGCATCAACGACATCGACGAAGCGAAACTCGCCACCGCCAAGGAAGAATACGCGGCTGCCGGCATCGATGCCTACACCCTCGTCTTCAATGTCACCGACGAGGCCGATGTGGATGCGGGCATTTCGAAGATCGAGAACGAGGTCGGTCCCATCGACATCCTCGTCAACAACGCCGGGATCATCAAACGCGTGCCCATTCTCGACATGCCGGTCGCCGACTACAAGATGGTCATCGATGTCGATCTGATCGCGCCGTTCATCGTCGGCAAACGGGTCGCGCCCGGAATGATCCAGAAAGGCGGCGGCAAGATCATCAACATGTGCTCGATGATGAGCATCTACGGCCGCAACTCGGTCTCCGCCTACGCATCGGCCAAGGGCGGGCTCAAGCTCCTCACCGCCAACATGTGCTGCGAGTGGGCCAAACACAACATCCAGGTCAACGGCATCGGCCCCGGCTACATCGCCACCACCCAGACCGAACCGATCCGCGTCGGCGGCCATCCGTTCAACGACCTCGTCATGACCCGCACTCCGGCCGGCCGCTGGGGTGAGCCCGAGGACGTTGGAAACGCCGCGCTCTTCCTTGCGTCGAAGGCCACCGAGTTCGTCAACGGCCATATCCTTTACGTCGATGGCGGCATCCTCGCCAACTTCGGCTACGTCAAAGGCGAGAACGACCTCTGAATCTCCGGACGGCCGCCGCGGGTGTTTGTCCCGCGGCGGCCGCCCTCCTCGGGCGCATCAAGGGCCTTCGATGGTTCGCCGCGTCCGGGAGCTTGCTTGGGCAGCCGAAATTCTTCGTTTTGCCGTCATCGCGGCGTCGGGACTCAGAGTTCGAACGTGTCTTCCGCCGGGATCACCCCGATCGAGTGCTCGGCCTCGCCGTTGGCCGCGAGGTGGACGAGGCAGTGGTAGACGTCCTCGGGATCGGCGCTGGTTTCGGTGGCGATCTGCTCGGCCGTCTTGTGCTCGGCCGTGAGGTGGCCGCGCACTTGGTTGAGCAGTTCGAGAAACACCCCGGCCGCCTTCTTGCCGGCTTCGACGCCGGGTTGGTGATAGGCGTTGATGTTCACCAACGACGCATAGAACGACACCGCGCGTTCGAAGAGCGCGATGAGCAGGCCGAGTTGGAACCCGTTCACCTCGGGGATCGAGATGGTGACAGACTTGCGCCCGGAATCGTGGAGCGCCTTGCGGGTGCCGCGCAGGAAACCCTGCAGGTAGTCGGCGGACGTGGTGCCGGGTTCGACTTCGATGCTCTGTCCCTCGCGCCCCTTGCGCACCTCGATGAAGGTCGCGAAGAAGTTGTTTACCCCGTCGCGAAGCTGTTGGATGTAGGCGTGCTGGTCGGTGGATCCCTTGTTTCCGTAGACCGCGAGCCCCTGGTGGACGGTGTTGCCGTCGAGGTCGAGTTCCTTGCCGAGGGATTCCATGACGAGCTGTTGGAGATACTTCGAAAACAGGACCAGCGAGTCCTTGTAGGGCAGCACCACCATGTCTTTCTCGCCCTTGCCGTTGGACGCGTGGTGCCATGCCAGCGCGAGCTGCATCGACGCGTTGGCCTTCACATCCGGTTTGCGGGTTTCCGCGTCCATCGCGGCTGCTCCGGCGAGCAGTTGGTCGATGTCGATCCCCTGCAGGGCGGCCGGCACGAGACCCACGGTGGATAGAACGGAGGTCCGGCCGCCGACCCAGTCTTCCATCGGGAAACGGGTGATGAAGCCATGTTCCGTCGCAAAGTTGTCCAACTTCGAGCCGCTGCCGGTGACCGCGACCGTATGCTTTCCGAAGTCGAGCCCCGCGTGCTCCCAGGCTGCCTTCGCCTCCAGCATTCCGTTGCGCGTTTCCGGGGTGCCCCCGGATTTCGAGATGACGAGAACGATGGTTTTCTCGAGACCGACGGGTTTGAGCCGCGCGATCACGCCGTCCATGCCGGCCGGGTCGGTGTTGTCGAAAAAGAAAATCGGCAGGCGCGCGGAAGATCCCACCGCGTCGGCGACGAGTTGGGGGCCGAGCGCCGAGCCGCCGATGCCGATGAGCAGGATCTGCTCGAACAACCCGCCGGCCGGAGGCGCGACTTCGCCGGAGTGCACCTTCCTGGCGAAATCCTTGAGCGCGTCGAGCGGTTCGGTGATCGCGTGCTTGAGCTCCGCGGAGGGGGCGAGCTCCGGATTGCGCAGCCAGTAGTGACCGACCATGCGCCCTTCGTCCGGATTGGCGATCGCTCCGGCCTCGAGTTCGGCGATGTCGGCGAAGGCGCGGTCGATCTTCGCTCTCATCGTCTGATAGAACGACGGCTCGATATCCATCAACGAGAAATCGATGGAGAAACCGAAGTCGGGGTAGCGAAGCAGGTTTTCGTTGTAGGATTGCCAGGACATGGTGGTGATTTAGTAAGTGAGAATGGCGTGGACCGGATGGCGGCCGAGTTTCGAGCGGCCTTGGAGAAACGTGAGTTCGATGAGCACGGAAATGCCCGCGATGTCCGCGCCCAGTTCGTCGATCAGCTTGACCGCGGCGGCGGCGGTGCCACCCGTGGCCAGCAGATCGTCGACCAGCAGGATGGTTTCGCCGGGTTTCACGGCGTCCTCGTGGAGCTCGACGATCGACTCGCCGTATTCAAGGGCATAGGCGGTCTGGCGTGTCTTCCACGGCAGCTTGCCCTTCTTTCGTACGGGCACGAATCCCGCGCCGAGCCGATCGGCCACCGCGGCGGCGAAAATGAACCCCCGCGCGTCGATGCCCACCACCTTGTCGATCTTGCGGTCGCCGGCCGTCTTGCAGAGCAGCGAGATGGATTCGCGGAAGAGCTTCCCGTCGGCAAGCACCGGTGTGATGTCCTTGAACACGATACCGGGTTTCGGAAAATCGACGACATCGCGGATCGCGGCACGTAGGTGGTCTGCGGCGGACATGGTTGCGGAGCCTAGACGGCCGGCCTTCCGATGGGAAACGCGAATTCGCCCGCATGACCGGATCCGCATGAATTCCGCGAACCCATGCGGCGCCGGATATTTCATGCAGCCATGTCCCGGATCCTGCGGCCCTCCCGCCATCCGGCACTCCCATCACCCGGGCTCCGTTCAATCCGAGCCCCCTCATCTACCGCCTTGCAAATATTCGGTGCGGCCGCACCGATCATTTGCTGGCAGATCCTTTGTCTCCGGGAACCGTGGCTGCGGTGTTGCCAGGGAGGAGGGGTGGAGTGGATATCTCCCGGACGGGATGGGGCGCGGGACAGTTATTTCGACTGCTCGAGCATCCGGAGAAGCGGGGCTTCGGCCCGCTTGCGGACGTCCTCATCCATCTCGACGCGCGGGGCGAGGTTGGCGAGGCAGTCACGGAGTTTCTCCAGTGTGTTGAGTTTCATGTAGCGGCAGTCCGCGCAGGCGCAGCGGTCGGTGGGGCCGGCGATGAGATTCTTGTCCGGGCACTCCTTGCGCAGGCGGTGGAGCATGCCGCTCTCGGTGACGACGATCAGGTTGTCGGACGGAGCGTTCTTGCACCAGGTGACCATCTTTTCCGTCGAGCAGACTTCGTCGGCGAGCAGGCGGACCGCCTGGGTGCATTCGGGGTGGGCGACGACGAGGGCGTCGGGATATTGGTCCTTGATCTTGCGGATCGAGTCGCGAGTGAACTCGACGTGCACATAACAATTTCCCTTCCAAAGATCCATCTTTCGGCCGGTCTGCTCCATCACCCATGCGCCGAGATTCTCGTCCGGCACGAAGAGGATCGGCCGGTCCGGAGGGGCCTGTTCGACGATTTTCACCGCGTTGCCGGATGTGCAGATCACATCACAGAGTGCCTTCACCGCGCCGGAACAATTGATATAGGCGATGACGTAGTAGTTCTTCCCCGCGTTTTCCTTGAGGAATGCCTCGAGTTGTTCCGCCGGGCAGGACTGCTCGAGCGAGCAACCGGCGTCCTTGTCGGGAAGCACGACGATTTTGCCCGGGTTCACGATCTTGGCGGTCTCCGCCATGAAGTGGACGCCACAGAAGACGATGACATCGGCATCGGTGGACTTGGCCTGATAGGCGAGGCCGAGCGAGTCGCCCACGTAGTCCGCGAGGTCCTGGATGTCGCCGGTCTGATAATTGTGGGCCAGGATGACGGCGTTCCGTTGCTTCTTCAGTTCGAGGATCTCCTCCTTGATGTCGAGTGCGGCGGGCATGGCGGGTCGGTGTCAGGATTGGGCTTGGGTGACCATCTCGATGGTGCCGGTGTGTTTCGCGCCGGGTTTCACTATCAGCGACGAGGTGCGGACCAGTCCGTGGAGGTGGGCGCGCTTCTGGAGGGTGACCGCGCCGGTGCAGGTGATCTGGCCTCGGACCTGACCGTCGATGACGGCGGACTCGGCATGGACCGGGTTGAGAAACTCGACGCGGGCGCCTTTCTCGACGCGCAGTGTCCGGCATTGCACGGTGCCGACGATCTTGCCGTGGCTGCGGATGATCAGGTCTCCGGAGCACTCGACCGATCCGGCGAGCTCGCCGAGCACGGTGAGTTGGTGGCAGCGGACGGTGACGCCGACGACTTTGCCGGTCTTGCGAATCAGAACGTTGCCGCGGGTTTGGATCCGGCGGTTCCAGTGCTCCGCGATGTCATAGTCGAGCAGGGAGACGTAGCCGCTGCACTTGGGGCACTGGCTGGACTGGGCGTCGGCAGCGGTGTGAAACCGGTGGCCACAACCGAAGCACAGCACCTCACGCGGCGGGCGCGTGGGATGGAGCAGGCGGCGGAGCAGGGAGCGCGGTTTGGCCGGTCCGGGTTTGAGCCGCGGCGGCGCGGGCGCGGGTTTGGAAACCTGCGCAGTCGGGGTCGGATCACCGGGTTGGCGTTGCGGAGCGAGCCGCGTCATCGGCCGCGGGCGGGGCACTCCGACGCCGTCACGCACCTGGAAGTGAATGCGGCACGAGCGGCATTGCGTCGAGATGACAAGCGCCGGCTCGATCTGGGTGTGGCCACACTCCGGGCATGCCACCTCGATGCGATGGCGCTGGGGCTCATCGGCCATGGTGGAGCGATGCGGGGGACGGGTGGGTCAAGGACGTGGCCGCCGGTCTCAGGAATTGGTGCCGGCCAAGGTGCCTTGTTTCGGGGAATCCGAAGAGGACTTCTCTGAAGCGGCGGGCTTGGAGCCGGACGATGCCTGCGAAACGGCCTGGGTCGGGGTGCCGACGGTGGATTTGCCGACGAAAATGGCGCCAGCCTCGATCGAGAGCGTCTTGGTCTTGATGTCGCCGACGACTTCGGCGCTGGCCTTGAGTTCGACGCGTTCGCTGCCGGTGATGTTGCCGTGCACCTTGCCGTAGACGACGACGGTGGCGGTTTTGATCTCGGCCTTGATGCGGGCGTTCTCGCCGACGGTGAGGTTGCCTTCGGAGCTGACTTCACCTTCGATCTTGCCGTCGACGACGAGGTCGTTGGTGAACTTGACGGTTCCCTTGATCTCCACGTCCGAGGAAAGGACGTTGCGCGTGGCGGCGGGAGAGGGACGGGCGGGCGCGGGCGTCACCTGCGCACCATGGGAAGGGGCGGCGGGAACGAGCGGCTCCGGCGCGCGGGTTTCCGGATGAGGGACCGGTGCGGCGGGACGGACGGGCTCGTTCTGATCTTGGCCAATGACTTTCTTGAACACGGTAGGGAAGGGTGGTTGGGATTGATGAATTGTCAAGCGGGAGGAACGTCATTGTTCCTCATCGGCGGGCGGAGCTTCCTCCGCCGGACTTTCTTCCTGCGATCCGGCGGCCGGCTCGGCAGGTGCGTCGGCTCCGGTAGAGTCCGGAGTTTCTTCGGTGGAAGCGGGTGCTTCGGAAGAGGGGGCGGCGGGTTCCAGAGCGTTGGGAACCGGCGTGATGGAGAACGGAGGCTGGGCTCCGGTGGCCGAGGGGGCTGCTGGATCCGGCTCCGGAGCGGGCGGGGGATCGATCTCGGTCGGCGCCGCGGCATCGACGATCGCCGTGCGCTCGGAAGCGGTATTGGCGAAGGGGCTCGACGGGTGCTCGTTGCGTGCCTGCTGGTAGTAGTTTTTCGCGGCTTCCTTGTCGCCGGCGGCGAGGGCGATGTCGCCGAGGGAAATCAATGCGTAAGGGGCGAGGAAACCCGCCTCGTCGCTCTCGGCGAGACTGCTGAAGAGGCTCTTGGCTTCATCGGATTTGCCTTGGGCCATGGATTTCGCGGCGAGGCTGGCCTTGGCATTCGGCACGGCCGGATGCGACGGCTCCGAATCGATGAACGAGCGGAGCGTTTCGATGGCGGCATCCTGTTGGCCTTCGGCCCACTGGCGCTCCGCGAGGAGCACATGGGCGCTGCCCTCGGCGGGGGTGCCCTGATGAGTCTTGATGACGCTCTGCAGGGCGGCGAGGTCGTCGGCCTTGTTCAGGTCTTCGCCGGCGGACTCTCGGGCACCGGTCTGGATCCCGTCGTAAACGACCCAGCCGGCGGCGGCGAGTGCGATGAGGATTCCGAGGATGACGAGATTCTTCTGATTGCGGTCGAGGAATTGTTCGAATGCGCTCGGTCCTTGGGAAATCTCGGCAAGCGGGGTGGAGGAATCCTGGATGTCTTGGGACATGATGGTCGTAGTGGCGTCTGCGGGGCCCGATGAAAGCGGTAGCGGGAGCGAAATCAATGCGGAAGTCCGGGCGGATGTCGATTTGTCTGCGGGGGCTGCGGAGGGTGGGTTTTTCATGGTCATGAACGGCTGCGGGGCGTTAGCCTGCCGCCGCATGTCGAAACGGCTGTATGTGGTGGCTGGCGAGTTGAGTGGCGACGCCCATGGCGAGGGTTTGCTGCGGGCCCTGAAAGCGCGGGTGCCGGCCTTGGAAATCCGCGGGGTGGGTGGTCCCGGCATGGCGGGGGTGGCCGGGCCGGGGCTGGTCGATTGGGTCGAAGACGCCGCCGTGATGGGGGTATGGGAGGTGCTGAAACGCTACGGCTGGTTCAAGGAGCGGTTCCACCGGATGCTCGGTGAGGTCCGGGAGTTCCGGCCGGACGTGTTGGTTTTGATCGACTATCCGGGTTTCAACCTGCGCTTTGCCAAGGCGGTGCGGGAGGCCTGCCCGGAAACGCGCCTGGTATACTACATCAGCCCGCAGGTGTGGGCGTGGAACAAGCGGCGGCTGCCGAAAATGGTGGAGCTGCTGGACGAAATGCTCTGCCTGTTCCCCTTCGAGGAGCCGATTTTCAGCGGCGCGGGTTTGAAAACGACGTTCGTGGGCCATCCCTTGGTCGATGAACTGGAGGCCGAGCGACTTCACGGGGCGGAGCGTGACGGGAATCTCGTCGGTCTGTTTCCCGGCAGCCGGGAGCGCGAGGTGGCACGTTTGTTTCCCATGATGCTGGAAACCGCGAAGCGCCTGCGCGACTGGCGGCCCGCGCTTTCGTTCGAAGTGCCCGCCGCATCGCACAAGCTGGCGCTCCAGATCCGCGCGATGGTCGCAAAGGCGGGGGCTGCGTCATGGGTCGAGGTGCACACCGGAGGCAGCCACTCGCTGATGCAGCGGGCGTGTTGCGCGGTGATCGCGAGCGGAACGGCCACCTTGGAGGCGGCCTACTACGGCTTGCCTTATTGCCTGGTCTATCGGGTGGCTCCGTTGACCTACGTGCTGGGACGGATGCTGGTGAAGATCCGCTTCATCGGGATCGTCAACATTCTCGCGGGGCGCAAGGTGGTGGAAGAGTTCATCCAGGCGGACGCAGATGCCGGAGCGGTCGCGCGGGTGCTCCGGGAGTTTCTCGAGTCCCCGGAGAAGTGCGATGCATTGCGTGCCGAGCTTGCGGAAACCACCGCCCTGTTGGGGGGGGAGGGGGCGCACGCACGGGCCGCCGACGCGGTGGCGGTGTGGCTCGACGGAAGAGCCGGGAATTGATACGGGTTGGGGGTTGCGTTTCCGGATCGAGCCGCTATGAAGCGGCCCGATGAAACGCATCCTGCCGCTGTTGCCACTCGTGATCGTCCTCGGACCGTCCTGCGAACGCCACGAGTTCGAAGGCCCGAATGGCACGAAACAGCTTCATGAACACCACGGCTCCGCCCATCATGAAGGCGAAGCCGGCGAGGATCATGAGACGGAAGGTAGCCACTGAGGCGAGTCCGGCCGCGTTCTGCGGTAGCTCAGGAAACACTCGTCCGCGCCATCGACCCGCTCGATGGATGCCAGTTCGAAGGTTCGCGAAGCTTTGAGGAAGGCGGCGGGAATACCCGTAGGCGTCACCGCTCCGGTTCCGCCGAAGAGTGCGTGGGCCGCGACGGTGAGGTGAAACTCGTCGATCACATCGAGATCCGCGAGTTCACGGATGAGTTCGCCGCCTCCTTCGCAGTGCAACCTCTCGATCCGCAGATCGTCGGCGAGGATCCGGAGGAACTCCGCGAGGTCGCCGCGATGGATCGTGGCGCCGGGAATGACAGGTGCATCTCCATCGTTTCCCACAAGCAGATGGACAGCGCCGCCGGGAGTATAAAACAAAGGGTGCTCCGGTCGGAACGCGCCGCTGCGGCTCACCACGCAACGGAGAGGTGATGATCCGGGTGCCGTCAGCGTCATGTTGTCGGCCTCCAGAGTGCCCCGGCCCACAAGCAGGGCGTCCGCATTTCTCCGCAGATCGAGCAAGCGCGCGTGGTCGGCCCTGCTCGTCCAGCCACTCGGGAGCCCGCCGGCGGGGGAAATCTTGCCGTCGAGAGAAACGGCGAGATTGGTGGAAATCCGGGGCCTTCGCACGTCCCGAGCATGGGAAATCCGTCGTTCGCCCGGCAAGCCGCATGTTGTCGACGGCACGGAACCCGTCCTTGCCAAACCGGCGATCTCCGTTCATGGAGGCCGCGTTCCCCGGGGTCCGCCCGCTTCCATGACGCTCCCGATTTTCCTCACCCTGCTGGTCATCGGTTTCACCCTCGTGGCATTTATCCGCGAGTGGTCCACCCCCGATGTGCTCGCGCTGACCATTCTGTGCATGCTGGTGCCCCTCGGCCTGGTGGATGTGCGCGACATGGCGACCGTGTTCAGCAACGAAGCGCCGCTCACCATCGCCGCCCTGTTCATCATCGGCGGAGCCTTGGAACGTTCCGGGGCGGTCGATCACATCGGGCGCATCCTCAAGAGCCGTCTTTCCGGAAACCTGCGGGGGGCGATTCTCGCGTTCGGTCTTGTCTCGGCGTTCTTCAGCGCGTGGATGAACAACACGGCGATCGTGGCCATCCTGATGCCCGTCACGCTTGGGTTCGCCCGCTCGAAGGACATCGCCGCCTCGCGCCTGCTGATGCCGCTCTCGTATTGCTCGCTGCTCGGCGGTTGCTGCACGCTCATCGGCACCTCGACCAATCTGCTGGTGAACGGCGCGCTTCGTGACCTCAAGCAGGCGCCGATGTCGATGTTCGAACTCGCGCCCGTCGGTGTGCCTCTGGCTTTCGCCGGCATCGGCTATCTCGTCATCTTCGGGCCGAAACTGATCCCCGCGCGGTCATCCATCACCGGCGCTCTCGAAATCGAATTCCGCACCACGCCTCTCTACCATCTGCTGGTCGGCGCGGGTGCTCCGATCATCGGCAAGAAACTTCTCGACACCGATTTCGGCGACCGCGCGAATGGGATTCACGTGATGGAGGTCCGGCGCAACGGAGCGCGCCTGATGCTTCCTTTGTCGGAGATCGTGGTGGATAAGAACGATCGTTTCCTGATCGCGATCCACCGCCGTCGGGGCGGCTCGGCGAAACCGCAGGAATTCTTCTCAAGAGTCGGCGCCGAAGTGCTCTCGACGGTGGACGGCATCGTCTCCGAACTCGTCATCCGCGACGAGTCCGCGCTCATCGGGCGCACGCTCGCGGCGTCGGATTTCCGCCAGCACTACAACTGCGTGGTTCTCGCCGTGCATCGCGACGGAGTCAACATCACCAATCAGATCGCGGGCCTGCCACTGGAAATCGGCGACACCCTGCTGGTCATCACCGCGCGCAACAACCTGGAGACCCTCAACGCGACGCGGGACTTCGTGATGACCGACACGCCGGATGAGGAGGATCCGGAGACCCAGCGTCATCACCGCCCGGGGCATGTGATTCTCGCGTGGTCCTCGCTCGTCGGCGTGGTTCTCACCGCCACCATTACCGATTTCGTCCATCGTCTCAATCCGGGTTTTCCCGCGGTTCCCATCCACTATGCGGCGATGGTGGGTGCCCTCATCCTGCTGTGGCTGAAGGTGGTTTCGCCCCGGGAAGCGTATGCGAGCATCGATTGGCAGGTGCTACTGATGCTCTACGGCCTGCTGGGGCTCGGCATGGCGATGCAGAATTCCGGAACCGCCCAGTGGCTCGCGCAGAACGTGGTGCAAACGGCGGGAAACCTCGTGCATGGATCGATGATGCCGCCCGTCATGTTGTGGAGCGTCTTCCTGCTCACTCTGATCCTCACCGAGGTGCTTTCCAACAACGCCACCGCCGTGATGATGATCCCCATCGGTGTGACGATGGCGGTCGAGTTGGGAGTGAGCCCGCGTCCGTTCATCATCGCTGTCACCCTCGCCGCATCCTGTGCCTTCGCGATGCCGATGGGCTACCAGACGCACATGATGATCTACGGTCCGGGCGGCTACAAGTTCACCGATTTCCTGCGCACGGGCATTCCCATGAACCTGATGTGCTGGACGGTTTCCTGCACCCTGATCCCGATGATCTGGCCGTTCTAACGGGTCAGGCTTCGAAGTCGACGGTCAGGTCCGCGCCGAGTTGTTCGATCGATTCGCGCAGCGCGGCCTCGGCATCGCCTTCGGGCAGCGAAACGACGCCACGCGCGCGGAACATCGGTTGGCCGGTCATCGGCGCGCTCTCAAGCCCGGTGGTGAGTTCGACGACGTTGGCGCCGGTCGACGCGATCGCCTTGGTCAGGTCGCGGACGATGCCCGGGCGGTCGTTGCCGAGCACGGAAACCACGAGCGTGGTCCGTTCCTCCGGCTCACCGATTTCCTCGCGCACCGCGTGGATGGTGAGGCCCTCGATGCCGGGCGCGCGCAGTTCCTCAAGCAGGGCGTCGGATCGATCGGCCGGGATTTCCACTCGCACGATGCCGGCGAACTGGCCGGCGAGCTTCGCCATCCGGCTTTCGAGCCAGTTTCCTCCGTGGCGGCTGACGGTTTCGGCGAGCGCGTTGACAAGGCCGGGGCGGTCGGAACCGAGGATGGTGAGCACAAGGGAGCAATTCATGAACCGAGCAAAGCAGGCGGCGGGACGAATGCCAGCCGGAACCTCCGGCGATTTATCGCCTCTGTTCTTGTGATCGCCGGGAAAGGCATGCAACCTGCGGTCACCATCCTCGATGCAGTCCATGGTCAACGAGCACCCGTTTCAAAATCTCTTCGAATCCCTCGGCCGATTGCCTCTCTCCCACGCGGAATCGGTCAACCGTCAGGCCTACGAGGTGTTGTATGACATCCTCTCCGTCCCGCTGGAAAAACCCGGACGCTGCATCATGCTGCGCGCGCCGCGGGCCGGCCACGGCAAGACCCACCTGTTGTCGCGGGTGCAACATCATCTCGGCGCCACACACGAGTTCATTCCGCTGCACCCTGCGTTCGGCTGCCAGATCGACGCGGCGACGGTCATCGACGACACGCTGCGGCGTTTGCTTCGCCCGCTGCCGGCTTCCGGCGGACTCTGCGTGCTGGATCTGCTGGTGCGACGGCTTTTCGCGCTCGCACTCCAGCCGCTGGTGAGTTCCGGCGAGGTGCCATGCCAAGACCGGGACGGCGCGCTCGCCGCGCTGCGGACGCGGCCGATCGAGACCTTTGATTTCCACCATCCCAACGCGGTCACCGCGCATTGGGCGAAGGAAAACTTCGAGGTGCTGGGCCAGCGGCTCGCCATCGAGCTCGCCCACCGTTGCGGCCTGCCGGTCCGCGAGGTGGCATTCTGGGTCGATGTGATGTTCCGCTTCGCGGCCACGCCGGTGGAGAATCCGACGCGCATGCGGTCTCTTGCCGACGCGCTGCAGAACGACAAGATTCCCGCCGGCACCGTGATGGAGCGGCTTGAGGCGCTCATCGGCATGATGACCCTGCTCATGCGGGTAGTGTTGGTCGCCGACGAGCTCGAAGGTTTCTCCTCCGACGAATCCGCCGCCTTGCGGCTCGCCGCGTTTCTCGGCGCCTTGCGCCAGTCGGTCGAGCGGATCGATGTGGTCCTGTCGCTGAATCAGGACATCTGGGAAAGCGCCTTCGTGCCCCGCTTGAGCGGCGGGCTGGCGGACCGGCTTTCGGAAGTGCTCGTCGAGCTCAAGCCGCTCAAGGAACACGAAATGGTGGAGCTGTTGGAATCCCGCGTGCCCGGACTCGGCCGCAAGGTGCTCGACCGGGTGGATCGCGATTCCGCAGGCGGCCATGCCCGCGGGTTGATCCGGGCCGCCGGCATGGCTTGGTTGCGCGCCACCGCGGCGGACAGCAAGCCGTCCGCCACCATCCAGGCGGAGTCCGCTGCCGCCGTGGTTCCGACGGCGGACCCGCAAGCGAATGCTCCGGAAATCGCGACGCCTCCGGTTTCCCCGCTTGCCGACGCATCGCCCGAAGAAGCGCCTTCCGCGCCGCAGGCCAGCGTGCCGCCGCTTGAGTCCGAACCGGTGGGATCTCGGAACGAAACTCCCGTGGAAGCGCCCGGAGTTTCGGAACCGAAGGACGAAGCCCCTCCCGAGTTGCCCGAGGCCGTCTTGGAATCCTCTCCCGTGCCGGCGCCCGCTCCCGCTGAGGAAGCGCCTCTGCCCGAGGCGTGGCCGAGTCCGGAACTGGATCAGGAGAAACCGGTGCCTCTGGAAAGCGAACCGGAGCAAACCGAAGAAAGCGAATCCACCGCCGCTCCGGTCTCGGATCAGACGAGCGGTTTCACGTTTTCCACCCCGGAACCGAAAGTCGAGGAAGTTGCTCCCGCCTCGCCATTTGAGGCGAAACAGGATGCCTTCCACGCCAGCGCGCCCGAGGTGGTCCATGTTCCCGCGTCCGAGCCGTCGCCGTTCGAGGCCGCGCCCCAGGCTCCATCCGAGGCCTACGGCACGGCATCCGCCGCATCGCTGGTTTCCGCGGAATTCCAAGCTCCTTCCCCGCCGGAAGAATCCGCTCCGGAACAGGCACCCGCGAAGGAGTTTTCCGTGCCCCCGCCGATGGAGGAAAGCAACGTCGAACCGTTGCCCGATACCGACCGTGTGGACGAGTTGTTGCGCAAATTCCGCGAACGCTACGGCCGCGCCGGTTCGTGAAAAACTTCATAAACCCCTTGCCGATGAGGGGGCTTTCGGTGCTTATTCCCGCGCCACCGGCATGAGCAGATCCTCCACCGAAATCGAGGCGCCCGACGCCATCTCCCGCGCCGCGAAAGCGGCGGAAAGCTACCACCAGGAAACCGACGACCTCGTCGGCGACCGCATGGTGCTCAACATGGGACCGTCCCACCCGGCCACCCACGGGGTGCTCCGGCTGGTCCTTGAACTCGACGGCGAGGTGATCCACTCAGCCGATCCGGACGTCGGTTTCCTGCATCGCGGCGATGAGAAGATCGCCGAGAACATGCACTACAACCAGTTCGTGCCGTACACCGACCGGCTCGACTACCTCGCGCCGCTGGCCAACAACGTGGCTTACGCTTGTGCCGTCGAAAAACTGATGGGCTGGACGCTGCCCCCGCGCGGCCAGGCGCTGCGGGTGCTCTGTTGCGAACTCGCACGTCTTTCCTCCCACATGCTCGGCGTCGGCGTTTGCGCGATGGACGTCGGCGCGATGACCGTCTTCCTCTACACCTTCACCGAGCGCGAAAAGGTCTACAACCTCTGCGAGCAACTCACCGGCGCTCGTTTCACCACCGCCTTCACCCGCGTCGGCGGCCAGCTCCGCGACATGCCGCCCGGTTTCGAGGCCGCGGTCCGCAAGTTCCTCGACGAGTGCGAGGTGACCATCGGCGAAATCTCCAAGCTGCTCGACAAAAACAAGATCTTCCTCGACCGCATGGTCGACATCGGCGTGATCACCCGCGAGTCCGCCATCGCATGGGGCATCACCGGCCCGAACTTGCGCGGCTCGGGCGTCGCCCGCGACCTGCGCAAGGACAGCCCGTATCTCGGCTACGAGAAGTACGAGTTCGACGTGCCGGTGGCCGACGAGGGCGACTGTTACGCCCGTTACCTCGTCCGCATGGAGGAGATGCGCCAGTCGGTGAAGATCTGCCGCCAGGTGCTCGACACCATGCCCGACGGCCCGGTGAACCTTGCCGACAGCAAGAGCATGTTGCCCGACAAGGAACGCGTGCTGATGTCGATGGAGGAGCTCATCCATCACTTCATCGTCGCCACCCAGGGCATCGACGCGCCGGCCGGCGAGGTCTATTTCGCCGCGGAAAACCCGAAGGGCGAACTCGGTTTCTACATCCACTCGAAAGGCGGGGGGGTGCCGAACCGACTCAAGATCCGCAGCCCCTCGTTCTGCAACCTGTCCATCTGCTCGAAACTGCTCCCGGGCCACATGGTTTCCGACATCCCGGCCATCCTCGGCTCGCTCGACTTTGTCATGGGCGAGTGCGACCGATGAATCCAGATCCCTCCCATTTCATGTCCCTCTCTCCTCTCGAAGAAAACATCGCGTCGCACGAAACGCCGGGCACCAAGCACTTCCCGCCGTTCGCGGTGACGCCGGAGTTGGATGCCGAGGCCGATGAGCGCATCTCGCACTATCCGGACAGCAAACGCTCGGCCACCCTGCCGCTGCTCCACATCGTCCAACACAGGTTCGGATACATCTCCGCCGAGTCGATCGAATGGGTCGCGAAGAAACTCGATCTCGAACCGATCAAGGTGCTTGAGGTGGTGACGTTCTATCCCGGCTTCCGCCAGTCGGCGCCCGGCAGATTCCACATCCGCGTCTGCCGCACGCTGTCCTGCGCGATGGGCGGATCCTACGAGTTGATGGAGAAGCTCTGCGAGTTCACCGGCATCGACCGCTCGAAGTGCGATCCGCACCACCATCCGATCGCGGTTTCCCCATGTGGCAACTACTCGGTGGAGTTCGCGGAATGCCTCGCATCCTGCGGCAGCGCGCCCGTCTGCATGGTGAACGACGATTTCCACGAGGGCGTGCCCGCCGGGAAGGCGGAGGACTTGCTTGCGAAGTATCCCGCGGGTTGAAAAAGGGCTTGTCTCCGGTAACGCGTTATGCCATTCGTTACCACATGAGCGATTACCAACACAAACTGACCCGCACCAGCATGGCTTTGGATGCCTGGACCCTCCAGGCCATGAAGGCCCTCAGCGAACGCCTGGGCACCTCGAAGGCCGAGGTGATCCGCCGGGCCGTGCGTGAAATGAAGGAGCGCTCGGACCGCGAGGATGCCGCTCCGAAGCCCTTGGAGGCTCTGGATTGGCTCCAGAACGGTGGCGGTCTGGTGGCTGAGGAGGCCGCCGAATACCGCGCCGCCATGACCGCCGAGCGAAACGCCAAGAAGTATTGGTGGGAATCGTGATCCATCTCGACACCAACATCCTCATCGACATCGTCACCGCGCATTCGCCGCAGGTGGCGATGGTCCGTGGGTGGTTGTCCGAGGGGAAAACACTCACTACTTCGGCGGTCGCATGGTCCGAGTTTCTCAATGGTCCGCACTCGCACGGCCAGAAAGACGCCGTCCGCGCCGTGCTGGCCGGCGGAATCCGGCCCTTCGATGAGGAACAGGCGGAGTTGGCATCCCGCCTGTTTCACGTTACAGGTCGTCGGCGCGGTTCCCATGCCGACTGCATGATCGCCGCCGCCGCGCTCGCCAGGCGCGAGGTGGTCGCCACCCGCAACCTCAAGGATTTCCAACGCTTCGTCCCGCACGGCCTCATGCTCGAGGCCATTCCCACCGTCGACTGATTTTCCGCCCATGATCACCTACACCAAGCAACCCCACGCGCGCGAATACCGCCTCATCTTCAAGAACGTCGATCGCGAGGGCTGGGACCCGTCCATCGATTGTTACATGCGCGACGGTGGTTATGAGGATCTCAAGAAGGCGATGACCATGCAGCCCAAGGACATCACCGAGGAGGTGAAGAAATCCGGACTTCGCGGGCGCGGCGGAGCGGGCTTCCCGACGGGCATGAAGTGGACCTTCATCCCGCCGAACAACACCAAACCGGTTTATCTGATCTGCAACGGCGACGAGTCCGAACCCGGCACCTTCAAGGATCGCTACATCCTCCATCAGGACCCGCACCAGCTCATCGAGGGCATGGTGATCTCGTGTTTCGCGGTCGGCGCGCACATCGCCTACATCTATCTGCGCGAGGAGTTTCCCGAGGCCGCCAGGATCGTCGAGAAGGCGATCGAGGAGGCCCGTGAACGCAACTTCGTCGGCAAGAACATCCTCGGATCCGGCTTCGATCTGGAACTCTACGTTCACCGCGGCGCCGGCGCCTACATCTGCGGCGAGGAAACCGGCCTCATCGAGTCGCTCGAAGGCAAGCGCCCGTATCCGCGCATCAAACCACCGTATTTCCCGGCCGCGCTGGGCCTCTACATGTGCCCGACGATCGTCAACAACGTCGAGTCGCTCTGCCATGTGAAACACATCGTCCGCATGGGCGGCGACGAGTACTCGAAACTCGGCGTGCCGCGGAACACCGGCACCCGCATCGTCGGCGTCTCCGGTGACGTGAAGAACCCGGGGTATTTCGAAATCGAAGTCGGCAAGGTCACGATGCGTGAGTTGCTCTATGACATGTGCGGCGGCCCCAAGGACGGGCGCGAGATCAAGGCGGTCATCCCCGGCGGTTCGTCTTCGAAAATCCTGCGCAGCGACGAGGTTTTCAAACTCAAGAACCCGGATGGCAGCGAGCGCGAACTCGCGTTCTGGGACATCCCGCTGGATTTCGACACGCTCGCCGCCTGTGGCTCGATGGCCGGTTCCGGCGGCGTCATCGTCATCGACGACTCGCGCAAGATGTCCTGGGTACTCAACAACCTGAACGCGTTCTACGCCCACGAGTCCTGTGGCCAGTGCACCCCGTGCCGCGAGGGATCCACATGGATGAAGAAGATTTCCGACCGCATCGTGGAAGGCGACGCGAGCCCCGAGGATGTCGCGACATTGGAAAGCGTCGCCTATCAGATCGACGGACGGACGATCTGCGCCTTCGGCGAAGCCTCGTCGTGGCCGGTGGAGGCGATCATCGCCAAGTTCCGCGAAGAACTTGTGGCGGATACGAATCCGGCCAACGCCGCGAAGCCGCACAATCCCGAGTCCCTCGCCCAGCGCAGGTATCTCAACGGCTGCGCGGGCTGATCCACCGCGTCAACGAGTGATTTCATGATTCCCAGGTCCAGGACAGAGACCATGGCCGTCATCCTGCGGGTGGTGCTCGGCTGTTGGTTTGTGTACAGCGGCGGCGTGAAGATCTTCGGCAGCGGTCTCGACCGCTTCACCTTCGATATCGCGAACTACAAGATCGTCGGACCACCTTTCGACGCCCTCATCGCCTATTCGCTGCCATGGGCCGAAGTGTTCGGTGGCGTCTGCCTGATGCTCGGCCTGCTCCGACGCGGGGCGATCGCGTTGATCGCCTGTCTGGTTGCGGTGTTCGCCATCGCCATCGGCTGGGCCTGGTCGCACGGGCTGGACATCAGTTGCGGGTGCCACGGCGGAAACGAGAAGATCAGCTACTGGGTGAAAACCATCGAACTCGCCGGCTACTTCGCCGTCCTTGGCTGGCTGTGGTGGGTGGAATTCTCCCGCAGAGACGCAACGTCCGCCGCCTGATCGTTTCCGATCCTCTTGACCGTGAACGCACCCGGGACTATCCAATCGCGAAGTATTTGATCTCTCCACGCCGATGAAGCTCCCGATGATCGCCCTCCGGACGGCAGCCGCCGCAGCGCTTGCCCTTGCCGCCGTCTCGTGCACACCCGCCGGCCCGCCGCCCATGAGTATCCGGCATCATCCGCGCGTGTTGCACGAGTGGTATGACGATGGCGGTCCCGGCGAGGTCAAAATCCGGATCAGCCTCCGCGACCAGATCGCCGAGTTCACCCGCGGCGGCCGGAGCATCGGCTGGTGCTACGTCGCCACCGGCAAGGAAGGCCATTCCACCGCCGATGGAACCTACCGCATTACCGAAAAGATCGTGGACAAATACTCGAACCGCTACGGCTGGATCGAGGATGAGTTCGGCAATGTCATCGATGGCGACGCTTCGCCGGGCGACGCGGTTCCCGCCGGGGCGGTCTACGTCCCGGCACCCATGCCGTATTGGATGCGGCTCACGTCGTATGGCATAGGCATGCATGGCGGCTTGATCCCGGAGCCGGGAAAACCTGCTTCGCACGGCTGCATCCGGATGCCCAAGGAATTCGTGCCGACCTTGTTCGACTCGGTGAAAGTCGGCACTCCGGTCACCATCACCCATGAGCCGAGCCGGGTCGGTCCCGGTTCGATGCCATCTCCGATGATGGACGAAATGGTGGGGGAGGCGCCCCGCAGCGCACGGCCGGTGCGGATGCCGGCTCCCGGCCTGCTTTGAGATTCTCCCGATCACAAAAAACCCGTCCGGACGTCATCCGGACGGGTTTTTGGCGTTCTGGAGGTCTCGGAAAACCGTTCGCTTATGGCTGGGCGGGAACGTAGAGTTCCGATCCTCGTGCCAGAACTGTCGCGCTGGTCAGATCCAGGCCGTTGAGATCATTGAGGCGGTCGATGTCGGTGCCATGCTGCGAAGCAAATTCACCGTAGGTCATCTCGCCGTTGATCATCACCGGTTGGATCGTGGGTTCCGCGGTGCTTGGGGAGGGAGCGGGCTCCGCGGATGCGGGAGAGGGGTGGTTCGCCATCGCTTCCGACGCCTTGCTTTCCGCTGGTGCGGGCGCGGGAGTCTCCTGGGGAGCGGTCTTCGGCTCCTCGGTCTTCGGCGTCGCAGCCATCGCGGGTGCCTCAGGCTTCGATGGGGCCGGCGCGGCGGCAGGCTTCGGCGAGGTCGCGGGGGCGCTGGCAAGGCGAATCGTCTGACCAGGGCGCATCGAGGTCGCTTTCACATTGGGATTCGCCGCCATCAACGAGTCGACCGGAATACCGTGGCGACGTGAAATACTGAAATACGTGTCGCCTTCACGAATCCGATAGGTCTCCGCAGTTGCTCGGCTCCGGGCCGGTGCCGAAGCGGAACCACCGGCCGGAACCTGAAGCTTCTGTCCGGGATGAATCACGGAGCTCAGTTTCAAGCGATTGATTCGAGCGATCGATTCAGGCGTGCTTTTCAAGCGATTGGCAATCCTCTCAAGACTGTCGCCCTTCTTGACTGTGTAAGTTGAAAATTCACCGCTTGTGGATTCTTTGACGGATTTTTCGGAAGCGGAAGCCGGTGTCTTGGCTTGGCCTTTTCCCAACTCGGCCTGGAGCTTCTGGATCTGCGCTTCCTGCGCGGCGCAACGTTCGCGCAGCTGTTCCAGTTCGCTCCTGCCCATCGTCGGCACGGTGGCCGCCCATAGCGTCAGTGTTCCCAACAACAAGCTCGCTTTCATCTTGCGGCCGATTTTTCAAATTTTTTAGTCAAGGGCAAGAAGAAATCAACAAAGCTTAAGCAAAAGGATGAGGGCGTGCCGCTTCCGGTTGCTTCCGGTGCGGAGTGCCGAGTCGGTTCGGTCGAGACGATTCTACCAGCTCGGATTCTCGAACGAAAAACGGGCGGCCGGATGACCGGCCGCCCGTATGGGAGAATCAGCAGTTGAAAAGAGGGGCCTCAGGCGCGGCCGAGGTAGGATTTGTCCTCGGTCTTCACGTTGATCTTCTCGCCTTGGTTGATGAAGAGGGGGACCTGGACGATCAGGCCGGTTTCCATCGTGGCGGGTTTGTAGACGTTGTTGGCGGAGTCGCCCTTCACGCCTTCGGAGGACT
Organism: Akkermansiaceae bacterium; assembly: GCA_024233135.1. Lineage (GTDB taxonomy): Bacteria > Verrucomicrobiota > Verrucomicrobiia > Verrucomicrobiales > Akkermansiaceae > Luteolibacter. The sequence goes on from JACKPZ010000006.1 coordinate 39,004, forward strand.
CGGTGACCGTCATGGTCATCGTGAGCGGGAGTTCGATGGAAACCACGGCGCCGTCCGCGATGAGCAGGGTGTAAAGCTGGCCCTCGATGAGGAAATCCTTCACCCCCTCGATGAGATCATCGAAGACGATCATGTCCTCGTAGCTGTCCGGATTGAGGAAGTGGTAACCGGAGCTGTCCTTGTAGGAGTACTCGTGCGGGGTGCGCTCCAGGACGACGCCTTCCAGCGAGTCGTTGGAAGTAAGGCGGAGATTGAATACCTTCTTGGTGGCCACGCTGCGCAGCGACATCTGGACGTAGGATGCCATCCGGGGAGGCGTCTTGAGCTCGGTCTCGGTGACGAGGCAGATTTCGTTGTTGTGGCGGACGGCGTGTCCTTTGCGGAGGCTGATGGCGGGTACGCTGGGCATGGTGACGGGCCGGGGATAGGTGGCACGCCGCGGGGTGGCAAGTCCGGAATTTCAACCGCTCGCGGCCACGCCGGCGCTCCTCAGCTGGATCCATCCGGCCATCGCCAGATCATCGTCTCCGGCGGCCCACACGCGGCGGAGGAAATCGGCCGGGTGGATCCCTCCGTGTTTGCGGAGGAAATTCCGGTCCCCGCCGCAGCCGAACATCAGGTCGGGGTCGAGTCGTCCTTCGAGCTTCGCCCTCGCCTTCGCGAGGATGCGGGGCAGGTAGGCGATGCCTTCCAATTCGTCGCCGAAGGTGGGCACGTCGTCCCGCCCGAGCACCGGGCCGGTCGCGACCGCGCCGTTCTGAACCATCAGGAAGAAATCGCGGCGCACGGCGGCGACCAGCAGCGCCGTCGCCGGACTCGGGTTTCCTTCGTCGCAGTAGTCTTCGATGAAGTCGAAGAACTCGCGCGGCTGGTAGCCGATGGAGGCGAGGAACGCGTGGTCGTCCGGCGAGTAATACGTCGCGAAGTCGCGGTTGCCCGCGTGATAGGTTTCGCAGCAGCGGTCGAAGAGAGTGAGGAAGAGGTCGCTCCAGAGCATGCCGGGCGGTAGCGGACAGGGAGTGGAATCGCAAGCTCCGCCTAGCCGAAGGCCGTCTCGACGATGCGGGAGGCGTCGGAGAACACGCCGTCGTTCAACGGCTGGTCGAGCCCCAACGTGAGGAATGGCACCTGCTCGCGTGTGTGGTCGGTGCCGTGGTGATACGGGTCGTTTCCGTGGTCGGCCGTGATGAGCATGAGGTCGCCAGGTTGGATCTTTGGCAGGAAGCTGCCGAGCCAATGGTCGAACTCCCTCAGGCGCCGCGCGTAGCCGTCCGGATCTCGCCGGTGGCCGTATAGACTGTCGAAGTCGACCAGGTTCGCCAGCAGGAACCGTGGCTCGTCCGGCTGTTGCATCCACAGTCGTTCGATCGTCCGCATTCCGTCATCGTTCGATTTCGTCGGATGGGACTCGGAAATACCCGAGGCGGCGAAAATGTCGGAGATTTTCCCGATTCCGATGGTTTTCACACCGCGGGCCTGGAGGCGGTTGAGCGCGGTCTCGCCAGGTTCGAGCGAGTAGTCGTGGCGGTTGGTTGTGCGTTGGAAGTCGTCCTTCGAATTGCCCACAAACGGTCGAGCGATCACGCGGCCGATGCGGATGCCGCGCTCGTCGAGCAACGCGCGGGCTGTTCCGCAGAGCTCCCATAGCCGTTCCAGTCCGAAGGTTTCCTCATGGGCGGCGAGTTGCAGGACGCTGTCGGCGCTGGTGTAGAGGATCGGTTTGCCGGTCGCCATGTGCTCCTCGCCGAGCCGTTGGATGATCTCGGTGCCGGACGCGGCCAGGTTTCCGAGAAACCCGGTCCCGGCACGGCGGGATAGCTCGTCCACCAGATCGTCGGGAAAGGATTCAAAGGTCGCGAACGCCTCGTCGAGTGGCCTGCCGAGCAACTCCCAATGACCGGTCGTGGTATCCTTGCCGGCCGAAATTTCGGTGAGTCGGGCGTATTTCGCGCCGTCGAGTTTCTTCACCTCCGGTCGGCCCGGCAGCAGATCGTAGAGCCCGAGCGATGCGAGGTTCGGAAGCTCGAAATCCGGGATCCGCTCGAACAAGTGCCCCAGCGTGTCCGCACCCTCGTCGCCATATTCAGCCGCATCCGGCGCGTTGCCGCAGCCGACCGAATCGAGCACGACCATCAAAACCCGTTTCATGCTCCGGATCATCCGCGGTGAAATCGGAACGGGAAGGCAAAAACCTCGCGGCCATACGTCGCGGGTCACCCGAGCGGGGTAGACAAACGAGCACCGGTTCCGGTTTAGTAATAGGCACATGCGCGTGCCGCCCCGAATCGACCCGATGAAATCCCGCCTCGCACAGGCAGCGTGCGCGCTGCTTCTGCTGTCGGGTGTCGCCTCTGCGGACGAACCGGTCGAGATGAAAGACAGCGGGAACGAACTACGACTCGACAACGGCATCGTTCGTGTCGCGATCGACAAACGCGGCTCCCGCATCACCTCGATGAAGATGGGACGGAACGAGTTCGTTTCCCCCGGTAAGCCGGTCTATTACAGCATGGGAGGCGGCAAGTCGTATCGCCAGCCCACCGGTGCGCAGTTCCGTGTCGTGAAACAAACACCCGACGTGGTGGACGTCGCGTTCCTCCAGAAATGGACTCCCGGAAACCCGCAAGCGGTCGATATCGAGGTGCACTATGTGCTCCATCGCGGCGAATCCGGCATCTACACGTATGCCACCCTGTCCCATCCGGCCGACTATCCGGACTCGGGCGTCGGCGAGTGGCGCATGGTCTGGGGCATGCCGCCGAAGAACGACCGGAACTGGTTGATGGAAAAAATCCGCGTCGATCCACTGCGTGCATGGGAGATGCCGTCGCCGTCGGATCTCGCCTCCGCGAAACCGACCGGCATCAAGGAGATCATCGAGATCACCCGCGGTCCGCGGGCGGGAGAATTCGACTGCAAATACGACTTCAACCTCGAATACTACTCCGTCGGCTGTTGGGGCCACGCCAGCGACCGCAACCAGGTCGGAGCTTGGATCGTCCTCGCGAGTCACGAGTTCTTCAACGACGGGCCGACCAAACAAGACCTCTCGTCCGCGTCCGGCATCATCCACATCCACTTCGGGATGAACCACTACAACGGTTCCGGCACCGTGCTGAAAGCCGGGGAGCAGTGGAGCAAGATCTACGGTCCCTATCTGCTATACTGCAATCAGGGCGGAAACGCGGACCGGTTGTGGGACGACGCGCGCGCTAAGGCCGCCGCCGAGCGGAAGAAGTGGCCCTACGGGTGGGTGTCCGATGAAACGATCTATCCGAAGGACGATGCCCGGGGCGGCGTCAGCGGAAACCTGGTGGTGAAGGATCGCCTCAAGCCGGCATTGTCGTCCGCGGGCGCGTGGGTCGGGCTGTCCCAGCCGCCGCCGGGCGGAAACTGGCAGATGGAGTCGAACCACTATCAGTATTGGTCGAAGGTGCGGAAGGACGGATCGTTCTCGATCCCGCACGTCCGCCCGGGGACCTACACGTTCAGCGCCTTCGTCGATGGCGCCGTCGGTGAGTTCGAACTCGAAGGCGCCGTCGTGAAACCCGGTGAAAACAAGGCCGGAACCATCGAGTGGGAAATCCCACGACGCGGGAAATCCATCGCCTGGGAGATCGGCGTGCCGGACCGCAAGGCTTCCGAGTTCCGCCTCGGCGACGACTATTTCCACGGCTACGTGTGGACGGAGTTTTCGAAAGACCTCCGCAATCCGCTGGTCTATCAGATCGGTCGCTCGGATCCGAAACGCGACTGGAACTTCGCCCAAGGCGCCTACATGGAGCGCGACCGCTGCCAGCGCTGGCCGTGGGAGATCCGTTTCCGGCTCGACGACGTGCCTCGCGAGGGCGATGCCCGCCTGACCATCGCATGGGCGAGCGCCGACAGCGCGCGGGTGAACGTCGAGGTCAATGGTAAGGGCGTGAGTTCCATCATGCCCGCGTTCTCAGGCGGCAACGCGCTCCTCCGCGAGGGAATCCACGCCAAATACTCGTTCAACCACATCGACTTCCCCGTCTCCCATCTCAAGCGGGGAAACAACACGATCACGCTCGTCCAGACGAAGACCTCGGGCGCGGCCTGCCACGTGATGTACGACTACCTCGCGCTCGAGCTGCCCTGATTCCGCGTCAATCGCCGAAGGAAACTCCGACCGCGCGGCCGGTGCGGATGAACGGGTGATCCGGCGGCACCAGGTTCTTGTTTCCCGCGACATCCTTGAGCGGCACGAGTTTCAGCTCGGAACCCTGTTGGGCGAGCATCACGCCGGACTCGCCCTCGTGGATCGCCCGCGCGCAACGGGCGCCGAGCCAGGTGGCGAACACGCGGTCGTGCGCGGAAGGAGTGCCGCCGCGCTGGAGGTGACCGAGAATCGTGAGACGAGTCTCCTGCCCGGTGAGCTCCTCGAGCTGGCGCGTGAGGCGGATGGTGTGGCCGACGTGCTCCTCGTGGAATTTCTCCAGTTTCGCGGAGACCGCCGCCCGTTCTTTCTTCGAATCCGCGGCCTCCTTTTCCTTCAGCAGCGCCTCCACCACCTTCGCATCCTCCAGTGCCATGGCACCCTCCGCGACGGCGACGATGCTGAAACGTTTGCCGCTCATCGTCCGGTTGCGGATCGACTCGGCGACCTTCTTCGGATCGTAGGGAATCTCGGGCAGCAGGATCACATCCGCGCCGCCGGCGATGCCCGCTTCCAGCGCGAGCCAGCCGGCCCGGTGGCCCATCACCTCGAGCACGATGATCCGCTCGTGGCTCGTCGCCGTCGAATGCAGCCGGTCGATCGCCTCGGTCGCGATCTGCAGCGCGGTGTCGAAGCCGAAGGTGCTGTCGGTCATGCCGATGTCCTTGTCGATGGTCTTCGGCAGGGTGATGACTTTGAGCCCGGCGTCCATCAGGCGCTTCGCGTTCTTCTGCGTGCCGCCGCCGCCGATGCAGACGAGGATGTCGAGGTGGAGCTTGTGATAGTTGTCGACGATCGCGTCGGTCATGTCGGTGACCTTGCCGCCGATGTTCATGCGGTGGGGTTTGTCGCGGCTGGTGCCGAGGATGGTGCCGCCGTCGGTGAGGATGCCGGAGAGCATCTGGTCGTCGAGTTCGACCGTCTGGCCGAGGGCGATGCCGCGGAAACCGTTGAGGAAACCGGTGACGCGCATTCCGTACTGGGTGCGCGCCGTGCGGCCGAGGCCGCGGATTGCCGCATTGAGGCCGGGGCAGTCGCCGCCGCTGGTGAGGACTCCGATGTGAAGGGACATGAAACGGGGAATCGTGGTTGCGGCGAGCCTAGCGGAATGCATGCCGGAACCGCAAGACACGATCCCGTTTCGTCACGCGGCACGCTTGGAAACATCGCCCCATCGCTTCACGATCGAGCTCAGGTCCGGCGCCGGTGTTTCCCCGGGGCGGAAACAGGTGGCCTCAATCTCGTCGATCTGCGCCGTTAGTTCGGTCTTTTCCGCTTCGCTCAGCAGGTCCGCGCAGGTGCTGCGCACCCGCCGGAGAAACGCGACGGTTGAGAACGGTGTGGGATCCTCCGGTGCGGAGAGTTGCCGGGCTTGCGCCTTCGCCGGTCCGCTGCCACGGCGTGCGAGCCAAGCTCCTCCGCCTGCGAGACCGAGTATGACCAGGCCCGCGATCCATTTCCCGTAGGAGGTCGCGGCACCGTCCAGAGCGACGCCGCGTTTCGCATCCTCCGGTGAGACCTCGACCAGATCCGCATCCTGATAGAGTTTGTATTCGACGGCCGCGTTCTCCGCGGCGCTTTTCGGCGTGGGAAATGGGAAACGGACGCCGCCACGCGGGTCCGCCTTGCGGCGGTAGGTGACCTGCCAGTTGCGGTCCGCATGCGGCGTCCGGCTTTTTCCGTCGCTGGTGAACTCGGTGATCGCCAGGCTGCTGTCCACGACTTCCGCTTCGAATCCCTCGCGTTCGTAGTCGAACAGATCGCCTAACTCCCCGATGATCCCTTGGCCGCTGGCGGCGATCTCAACCACCAACGAGCCGTCCTTCCACTCGCGTTGGTCCATCGTGACCGCAAGCGTGAGCTCGGGGCAGGGGCGTTCGGGCGGCGAGTCGGCGCGCGCGTCGATCGGTTGCACCTGCGACAGCACCGGCAGCACCACCTGGCCCGGTTGATCGACGAAATCCATGTCGATCTGGATCGATGGAATGCGGTCCACCGCGGCGTTTTTCGAACGCAGCACGGCGTAGGCGAGGGGAGTCTCGACCCATCCCTCGCGTGGCAGATCAACTGCCTTCACACTCGCATCGTGGAAGGTGATGGAAACCACCTCGAACGTCTCATCGAGCGCGGCGTGGATGTTCTTGGTGAAGTCGTCGCGAAGGTTGCGGGCGTCGGGACTTCCGCCGCCCATCATCGCCTGCATCTGGTTCGCCTGGTTCTGCAGGTATTTGTTGAACCCGCCGCTCTCGCGCAGAAGCTGGCGGGTCGTTTCGAGTCCGATGAAGAGTCCGAACGGTCTGCCATGCCCCACCTCGGTGGGGCCGTCCACGGTGACACGCAGTTGGATCTCGTCGAGAAGCTCGCGGTAGTAGTCGAGCGACTTGGTGGCCGCCGCGGCCGCGGGATTGTCCTCCCCGACGATCTTCAGGCCCGAGTTGAGGAAACGCTGCCGGACGTTGGCCGGAACCTGCGGAAACACCGTGCCGAGCATCTCCGCGAACATCGCGACATGTTTCTCCGCCGCCTCTCCCGGCAGCGCGCGCATCGCGTCGCCGATCGATTGCAGCCCCGGATCCGTGCGCGCCGTGTTGCTCGTGAGCTGGGCGAGGTCGCTCGCTCCGAGCATGACGAAAAACCACGACTGATAGGGCTCGATGGTCCATTGTCCGGTCGGCATCGAAGGCAGTTGGCCGGCGTAGAGTTCCGCCGCCTTGCGGAAGCTGCCGAAGGCTTCGTCGCGGAGCTCGACATAGTCGGTGAGCTTGATCTGGCGGTCGAACTCATATTGCGAAGCGTCATAAAACAACCGGCCGCGGGTGATGAACGATTTCCAATCCGAGTCCTCTTCGCGGACCCCGCGTTTCGCCAGTTCGAGCGCCGTGCGGTAGCCGCGCGAAACCTCGTCCTTCATCTCCTTCTCGGTGCGTTTGGTGCCCGCCTGCTGTTGGGCCTGCGGGTCGCGCCATTCCTCGCCGAGCCGTCCGCGCATGCCTTCGAGCAAGGTGAGAAGCTCGGCGCGGACCATCGACTCGGGCGGCCCGAAGATCGCGATGATGTCGTCGAGTTGATAGACCTCCGCTCCGCTGTGGAGCGCCATGAACGCCTCCACGATGAGCGCGGGGTCCAGCGGTTCGGGAGAAATCTTGCGCAATTCGCCGAGCAGGTCCTTGAGTTGCTCGATGTTTTGTTTCTGCCGCAGGCGGGTGAGCGGGATGCCCGCGCCGGCCTGGAGCATCTGCGGCGGAATGTAGTAACCGTAGGCGCGCATTTGTTTCACCTGCTCGCTCTCGGCCGGCTTGCTTTGTTTGGAAACCCATGCCGCCAGAATGTCCTGGCACATCTGCCGTTCGAGTCCCGGATGGTCCTTCACATACTGCCGCAGCATCGAAAGATCGAGTTTCTCGGAATCGAGAACTTCCAGCTTGAGCAGGGTGAGCCGCACGCGCTGGCCGAGCCCCGGGTTGAGCCGCGGGATTAGATCCGCGGGTGGCGCCGTGCGCATGATCTGTTCGGTCGAAAGGGTGTCCACCTCGCCCTGACGTCCGAATCCATATCTCCGCATCATCATCCGCTGCGCCTGGGTCATGTCGGTGGCGACGACCCCGCCGGCGCGATAACATCCTTCCGCCTCCGCCAGCCAGTTGAGGGCGAGAACCGCGACGTTCGGTGGCAGGGCGCCCTCCATCGGCACAAGTGATTCCAGAATGAGGTGTTGCGTTCCGAGGCTGGCGGCGCGCGCTTGCAGGTCCTGTTCTTTCGCCAGCTTCTGGCCCTGTTCGCCGAAAAACGAGATCAGGTCCGCGAGCGACGCGCTTTGGGAAAACAACTGCTCGCGGATGAGCGTCTTCGCCGCCTCCGGATCCAGCGCCGGCAGCAGGTTCACCAGTCGCTCCATCGCGAGACGGAACTGCGGCCGGGTGTAGTTGCCGATGCGTGACGACTTCATCAGCCTCGCGCAGGCGGATGCCGCGCGGGCGAGCAGGCGTTCGTCGCGATCCTCGATGCCGGTCTTGGTGAAATACTCCATCACATAGACCAACTGCGTCGCGTCCGCATCGTCCCACTTCGCCTCGTCGAGCGGAAGGAACGGGGCCGCGTCGCGGATCCATCCGAGGGCGGAAAGAAGGCGGGTGGCCAGCAGGCCGCCCTCCTTGGTTTCGCCGCCGATGCCTTGCCATCCCGGTTTGAGTTTCGCGTTCAAACTGCCGCGTCCGCCCTCGCCGAGGGACACCTGGGCGAGCTTCGCGATCGCGCCGATGTCGTCTTCGGTGATCTCCCCGGGCGCGGCATCCACCAGCGCGTAGAAATCCTCGCTGAGCAGGGGTGCCGGACGTTTCTCCAATTCACGGCGCTCTTGTTGGAGACGGTTTCTCGTTTCGAATGGATCCTCTTCATCGGATCCCCGGTCCGGCTCGCGCAACAACATGCCGACCGGAACCGATTGCTCGCCGAGGGTGGTGATCAGCTTGTGATAGACCTTCTTCGCTTCTTCCGGCGGCAGCGATGCGAGCGTGGTTCCGACCGCTTTCCAGTCGCCGAACATCACCGCGCGGTTGAACTCCTCGACCGGCGTGAGTTCCTCGTCTTTCCGACGGGCTCGAGTGACTTCCAGAATCGCCTCGGGCGAGCGGTTGAACTTCAGCTTGAGAAGTTCCTCCGCGAACTTCTTCGCCTTTTCCTCCGGAGTTTCCTCTTTCGGTGCCGCCTCTTCGGCGGGCTTTTCTTTCTCCGCCGCGGCGGCATCGGGTTTCGCTTCCTCCGCGGCCTGTCCGGGAACGGGAACAATCTGGATGCTCACGCCGGGCGGCAAGTTGACCTGCGCCTGCAATGATGTGCAGAGAGCCAATCCTGAGAGAAGAGCCTTGGTTCGGATACTCGGTTTCATGGAAAAGTGATGTGAAGATATCAGGACCCGGATCCCGGTTGGAACCGGCTGATGCCCGCGCCCTTGTCCGGCTGACCTTGTTTGTTCTGGCCGGTGCCGGGTTTCTTGCCCCGCTGGCCGCGGCGTTTCGCCATTTGTTCGCTGAGCCCCTGGTTGCTCATGCACTGTCCTTCTTTCGGCAGCGGGCGCGCCATCAATTCGGTGAGGCTCAGGCGCTGGAGCTGCACGGCGGATTCGAGGTCCTTCTGGTGATCCTTCGTTCCAGCGGAAACCCCGCTTTCCTCGACGAGCATGCGGTAGTTCTGGCGGGCCAGCTCCGCTTCCTCCATCCACAGCTCCTTCTGCGCGCCCTCGAGCCGCATCACCCACGCCGCATAGTAGTGAATGCGTCCCGCCAGCTCGCGCGCCTCGTTTTGGAAAGCGCCGGGCATGTTCGTCATCGTCGGGTCGTTGAGAAGCTGGTCGGCGAGGTCGATGGCCGCGACCGCCTCGCCCTTGCGGAAACGCGTGCGCACCTGGGCGAGGTCGAGCCGCATCTTCGCGTCGGGGCGGTTCGCACCGACGAGTTTCGCGGCTTCCTGATAGAACGCGTCGGCTTTCGCCCAGTCTTCCTGTTTCTCCGCCTGTTCGCCCTTGGTGACGAGGACGCGTGCCTCATCGAGGGCGAGCCATTTCTGGCCGCGGCTGAAATGAAGGACCACCACCGGAAGAGGCAGCAGCAACCAGAGCAGAACGAGGAATCGTTTCATGGGATCATGCGGGTTGGGGGATGGCGGAGGCGGCCGGGCGGTGGCGCCACGGACTGCCGAACAGGTCGAGAAGGATGGGCAGCAGACAAAGCAGCGCGGTGGACGCGCCGAGAAGGATCAGTGCGGCGAGCCGCCGGTCGACCCGCCATTTCGCCGCTCCCGGGGACTCGCTGGTGAGCGATTCCAACGCGTCGCTCGGGATGTGGCGGAGGTTGGCGTCGTAATACGTTCCGCCGAGCCGGCGCGCGAGTTGCGAAAGATTCGCCGTGTCCTGGCGCGACTGGTGGCCGTCGATGAACGATCCGCGCGCGGGATCCCCGACGCCGGCGATGATCACGCGGGACACCGCGGACGGAAGGGGTTTCAGGCCCGTCGGCGGCAGGCTGTCGCCGTCGGATAGAACGAGCAGCGTGGTGGACTTGCGCGGAAGGTGTTTGATCAACTCGCCGGTCTGGTTGATCGATCCGAGGATGTCGGTCTTGCCGGGTTTGTAGGTGATGTGAAACGGCGTGCCACCGGCGAGATGGAGGATCAACTCGCGGTCCCGGCACTCCTCCACCAGCATGCGCGCCTCGGTGTAGAACCCGGCCGCGGTGAAGCGGATGTTGTCGCCCGGCACGCGGTCGATCACGGATTTCAGAACGGCGGACGCGCGCGCGTTGCGGGTCATGTCGCCGGCGTCACCCGCGTCCTTCAGCAGCATCGATGGCGAAACGTCGAGCAGCACGACGAGGTGGCGGTTGATGTTGTTGCCGAGTTCGCGCTCGCGCGTCCGGTTGTCGTAGGAAACGAGGGTGACGAGCGACCATGCGGCCGCGCCGATCGCGGCGACGCGGAGGATGGGGACGGCTTTCGTCCAGAGGCGCGGCCGGCCTTTCGGGCCGAACGCCAGCGGGCCGATGCGTGCGACGCGCCGGGCGTGAAGCCATTCGCCGAACGCCGCGACCGCGGCCGCCGCCAGGGCGGCCCACATCGCGATGGCGGGGAGTTGTTCGGGATTCGGCATTTTACCAGGGAGTGAAACGGAGACCTAACAATGTGAGCGATTGCAGCAGCACCGTCGCGACACCCGCGAGGGCGAAGGGTGCGTAGTGATCGACCCACTCGGCGGACGATTGTTTGAAATGCGCCTTCTGCATGCGGTCGATCTCGCGGAACACGCCGTCGAGCGCGGCCGGGTCGCCGGCGGTGAAGGTGCGCCCTCCGGTGCCGGAGGAAATCGTTTCGAGACCGCCCGATCCGAATCCGCCCATGTCGTCGTTGCCGATGAGGATGCAGAACACGCGGATGCCTGCGGCGGCGAGTTCCTCCGCCACGGCGCGGTCGCCGCCGTTTCCGAAGTCCCCGCTGCCGCCGTCGCTGATGAGGATGACGGCGCGGTCGCCTTCCTCCGCGCGCAGCAATTGCTCGCGGCATCCGCGCAGCGCGTTGGCGATGAGCGTGCCGCCCATCCACGGCGGCATGTTGTCCGGGCGCACGTATTTCATCGCGTTCACCACGGCTGACAACTCGCGGGTTGGCGGCACCCAGTGGATGTATTCGGAGCCGAAGATGGTGAGTCCGAACGCGTCGCCCTTGCGGAAACTGCAGAACTGTTTCGCCGCCGCGACCGCGCCCTCGAAGCGGTTCTCGCCGGGGCCGAAACTGATGCCCATCGAGCCGGACACGTCGAGACACAGGATGATGTTGTTGAGAACCCGCTCGTCCTTCGGCGGCGACGGGCGACGCGGACCGGCGAGCATCAACACGGCGATCGCCAGCAGCACGGCCGGCAGGGTTCCCGCGAGCCGGGTGAGGAAACGAAGTCCGCGGCCCTCGCGCGTGGTGCCATGGTCATACGGCAGCACCACGGAATGCCCGCGGCGCGCCCATTGCCAGTAACCCCAGAGCAGGGGCAGGGCGAGCAACCACAGGATCGCCGGATGGTGGAAACTCAAACCATCACCTCCTTCCCCGCGTGAGTCGTCGATTCGCGATAGGGTGCCAGCAGGTTTTCGATTTCCGCCGGCGACGCGCCGCCCGGCCGGTGCAGCCAGCGCTCGAGCGATCGGAGCAGCGAACCGGCTTCCGGATGTTCGCGCAGGCTTGCGAGTTCGTCGGCCATGCGTTGATCGCCGAGTCCGAGTTTGTCGCGCCAGTAGGCGGTCATGAGCCGTTCGAGTTCCGCCTGGCCGGCGCTGTCGAGTTTCCCCTCCGCGGCGGCTTCCACATACGGCCGCAGGCGCTCGGCATAGGTCGGCGCGGGCGCTTCGGGAGCGTGCTCCGCCACGGCGTTTCTACGCCGGCCGAACCAGAGGAAGGCGCCCCATCCGAGAATCCATACGATCCCTAACAACCATAGCAGCGCGCGGTATCCGCCGAACCACGGGAACGCCGAGGGAATGTAGGGCGTGAGCGCCCCGTCGTGATCCGGTGGCAGGATCGTGGCCACGTGGAAGGTCCGGTCGCCGAGTTCCGCCGCCGGACTTCCGTCCGGGTGCATGAGGTAGTCCGCAAGCCGGTGGTCGCCGGGTTCGAAGCCGATGAAGTGAAATTGATAGGTGAATCCACCGTCCGACTTCTCCACCGATCCGAGCCGGACGATCAACGGCGTGCGGTCGTCGAGCGGGCGGGGGAGGTAGTCGCCGCGTTCGAGCACGATCTTCGTGCCTTCCTCGATGCCGATCGGGTGTGCGTCCTCCGCCCCCGCGAGGGTGGATGCGATGAGGCAGACGGCGATGACGCGGAGGAACTTCATCGGGAGCGGTTCTTCAGGAAATGACGGAGCCGCGGGACGACCGGCTCGTCGATCGGCAGGTGGAGATAGGAGATTCCCGCGCGGGCGAGTTTCCCGCTGTCGCCGGTGCTGCGGAAACGTGTGCGGCCGTGGGCGGTGAACGAGCGTCCGGTTTCCGCCTCGACGCCTTGGAAGATGCCCGCCTTCAACGCGCCGCGCTCGGCGGGGTCTTCCAGATGGATCACCGCGCAATCATGGTCCTGCGCCATCAACTTGATCGCCGGGATCGCGTCGGGGTCGTGCAGGTCACTGATCACCAAGAACAGGCAGCGCTGTTCGACCCGTGGGATGAGCTCGCGCACGCGGCGTCCGAGCGCGGTGGCGCCGCCCGATTTCTCGTGCCGCAACTGGTGAAGCCACTGGAGGATCGATCCGCGTGACAACGACGGCGTGTGGTGCAGGCCGCTTTCGCCGACACCCATCAGGCCGACTGGATTCATGTGTTCCACGGCGGCGAGCGCCAGTCCGCCGGCGATCCGCACGGCCCACGCGTATTTCCCCGGCGCGCACATGCCCACGCGCATCGACGCCGAGGTGTCCACCAACAGATAGACCGGCATCTGGCGCGGCGCCTCGTATTCCTTCACGTGGAAACGGCCGGTGCGCCCGGTCACCCGCCAGTCGATGAATTTCACCGGATCCCCGGGCTGATAGAGACGCGACTGCACATACTCGATGCCGGCTCCGAGAAACGGCGAACTCTCCTGACCATACGCCAGCGCGTCGGCGAGACGTCGCACGACGATCTCGAACTGCCGCGCGTCGAGCGGATCGTGGGGGAGTGGTGCCTCGCCGTCGCTCATCGGGTCAGCCGAGTTGGTGGAGCATTTCCTCGAGCACCTGCTCCGGCTTGCGGCCCTCGGCGAGCGCCTCGTAGCTGAGGCGGATGCGGTGCAGCACGACGTCCTCCGCGAGTTCGAACAGATCCTCGGGGATCACATAGTCGCGCTCCATCACGAAGGCGCGGGCGCGGGCGGCCTGCACCAGCGCGAGCCCGGCGCGGGGCGAGCAACCGAGCTCGATCGCCGGGTGCTCGCGGGTCAGTCGCACCATCTCCACGCAGTGTTTCATGAACACGTCGCTCACATGGACATCCTGCACGGTGCGCATCGCCCCGACCAGATCGTCGAGCCCGCAGACCGGCTCGTCGGAGATCATGTCGAACGCGGACTTCGGAACGGCGCCGCCATCTACTTGTTTGAGGCCCATCTTGAGCTGGCGGCGCAGCACGGTTTCCTCCTGGTCCGGCGTGGGATAGCCGATCCGGTGGCAGAGCATGAAACGGTCGAGCTGCGCCTCCGGAAGCTCGAAGGTGCCGGCCTGTTCGATCGGGTTCTGCGTCGCGATGACGAGAAACGGAACGGGCAGCGGGTGGCTCGTGTTGCCGATGGTCACCTTGCGTTCCTGCATCGCTTCGAGCAGCGCGCTCTGCACTTTCGGAGCCGCACGGTTGATCTCGTCGGCCAGCAGGAGGTTGGTGAAAACCGGACCCTTGTGGGTGCGGAACTGGCCGCTCGCCTGGTCGAGCAGCTCGGATCCGAGGATGTCGGACGGCAGCATGTCGATGGTGAATTGGACGCGGCCGAACTTCAGATCCACCGCTTTCGCCACGGTGTTCACGAGCAGGGTCTTGGCCGTTCCCGGCACGCCTAACAACAACAGGTGGCCGCCGGTGAGCAGGGCGATCATCATCCGCTCGACGACGACGTCCTGTCCGACGACGACCTCGGCGACTCGTTCGCGAACGGCGCTGACAAAGTGGATCTTGGTGGCGATCATGGGTGGTTGGGAAAACGATGGATCAGGGCAGCTTGTCTTCCTGATAGGCGGAAAGCGCGTCTTTCGCTGCGGCGGCTTCGGCGGGTGACGCGCAGTCGACCGCTTGTTTCTGGAAACCGACCGCCTTGTCCTTCTCCCCGCGGAGGAAGGAAACGCGGGCGAGGACGGAGAGCGCGCCGCATCGCGCCGGCCCTTCGGACTGCGCCGCGGGACCCGCGAGTTTCTCCGCCGTGGCGAGCATCGTTTCATCCGGCGATCCCGCGTAGGAAAGCCGCGCCGCCGCGGCGACTCCGATCGCCTCTTGCTCGGCGAAATCCTCGGCGAGGATCTTCGCCAGCTCCGGAGCGTCGGCGGTTTCCCCGCGGGCGAGCATCAGGTCGAGTTCCAACAGTCCGCCGATGTAGCGGAACTTGTCACCGAGTTCCTCATGCAGTTTCGCGATCACCTTCTCGGCCTCGTCGGTCTCTCCTTCCCGCAACAACGTGCCCGCCCGTGCGGCGAGTTCCTCCGCCTTTTCGCTCGGCGCGGTCGCCACCGGAGCCGCGGCCGCCGCGGCGGGTTTCGTCGATGGTTCGGATAGAAGTTTCACCAGCAGCGACTCCTCCAGCAACATCGGATGGCCGATGTAGGCGATCCTACCGCTTTTGTTCACCACGAACGCGCGGGGGATGCCTTTCTGACCGGCGGCTTCGAGCCACTTCTTGCCCATCGTACCCTTCTCGTCGTCCACGGTTACGCGGTAGGTCATTTTCGAACCCATCTTGCGCACGAATGCGGAAACCGTCTTCTCATCCTCGCCGAGGTTCTGGCCCACGACCACCAGGCCCTTTTTCGAGTGTTTCTTGAACACCTCGTTCACATGCGGAATCGCGGCCACGCAGGGTCCGCACCAGGTCGCCCAGAACTCGACGATGTACACCTTGTCGCCCTCGAACTCCTTCACCGCCTCGCCCTGCACCCACTTCTTCGGCGCGATTTTCGGGGCGGGGTCGCCCACTTTCAGCGCCGCTTCCAGTTTCGAGCCTCCCAGCAGCGGGAGCAGGCATCCGAGGAGCAGGAGAAGTCGACAGGTCATTCGATCAAAAACGCGGTTGAACGGGTAATTTGTGTGGGGAATTTCCGCCTTCGGCAATCGGATACTCCCGCCGGGGGCGAAAATTGCCGCCGGATGGTTTCCATCTTGCGGAAATCCCGTTCGGTGAAAGTCTCGGCGGGTCTTTCACCGATCCATGAGCGAATCCCCGACAGAATCCCCGCACGGAGGGCCCGGCCCGCTGATCCTCAAATCCGTGGCCCTGCTGGTTTTCAGCGCGCTGGTGGCTTTTGTCGCGGACTACAAGCTGAAGCTCGGTATCATTCCCGCCGCGATTCTCGGACTGAGCATCTTCGGCGTCGGCTTGTTCTCAATGTTGAAACTGCGGGGCGCTCCGCGTGAGATGGGCTTCACCTTCGGTCTCAAGTTCTTCAGCGTCACCGCCTACAAGATCCTGAATTTCGCGCTCTCGATGTGGCTGATCCGCGACCTCGGATTCGGCGAACAGTCCGCCGGCATCGTGATCGTCGTCTGGGGCTTGTTCATGACCGTGGCGACGATCGTGGCGGGCTCGCTGACCGACGTGCTCGGGCTGCGCCGCACCTTGTTGATCGGCGTGGTCCTGTGTGTGGTCACACGGCTGATGATGGTGGTGGCCCCGCATCCTTATCTGGCGCTGGCGCTCGGGCTCCTGCCGCTGGCGGTGGGCGAGGCGCTGTGCACGCCGGTGCTGGTGGCGGCGATGCGGCTCTACTCGAAACCGTCGCAGCGCACCGTGGCCTTCTCGTTGTTCTACGGCCTCATGAACTTCGGATTCATGTTCGGATATTTCATTTCCGACGGCATCCACAACTGGCTCCCGGACGGGTCCACGATCGCCGTTCCGCTGCTGCAAACGACCGTCACACCCTACGGCGCGCTGATCCTCGCCAGTCTCGTGATCGACGCGCTCATGCTGCCGCTCATCACGTTGTTGAGACCGGGCGTGCAGATGACCGAGACGGGATTCGTCGATCTGCCGCGGCACGAGCACACCTTTCCGGCGGATATGGGAACCGTGGAGCGGCTCTGGCGCAGCGCGGGCAACGCGGCGTCCGATACGCTCGACATGCTCGGGAAGCTCTTCCGCTCGCCGGGTTTCTCGAAACTGCTGGTCTTCCTGCTGATGATCGGCCTGTTGAAGATCGTCTTCAACCTGATGGATTACGTGCTCAATCCGTTCACCGCCCGCGTCATCGACGAGGACGCGGTGAGCAAGGTGGGCCGCCTCAACGCCACCAACAGCATCATGATCCTCGTGCTCGCGCCGATGGTCGGCATGATGACCCGGAAATACGCGTCCTACACCATGGTCATCCTCGGCGGCTTCATCACCGCGGCGTCGTTCGTATTCATGGCGATGCCGGCGTCCGCGTTCCAAGGGATCGCAGACGGCTGGCTCGGCAAGGCCGTCGGCAACGGCTACCTCGGCATCATCGGCGCAGTGCACCCGTATTTCGTGATGATCTTCCTGTGGCAGGTCGTCTTTTCCGTGGGCGAGGCGTTCTACTCGCCGCGGGTTTACGAATACGCGGCGTCCATCGCACCGCCGGGGCAGGAGGCATCGTATTCGTCGCTCTCGTACATCCCGCTGCTCATCGGCAAGGTCGCGACCGGCCTGTCCTTCGCCGGGTTGCTGGACCGCTATGTGCCCGCCGATGGCCCTCGCCAACCGGGCATGATGTGGCTTCTTATCGGTCTGATGGTCCTCGTGGCGCCGGTGGGTCTGTTGTTCCTCAGACGTTTCATCCGGGTGAAAGAAGAGGGCAGGGAATGAGGGGCGCTCAGGTGCTCGTTTTGGTCTTCCGCCGGGTCGGCGGTTTCATCGCTTCGAGTTTCTCGCGCCGCTCGCGGACGAGGCGCACGATCAACGCGGTCCAGCCTGTCTGGTGGGACGCGCCGAGGCCCTCGCCGGTTTCGGCGTGGAAATATTCGTGGAAGAGCAGGAGGTTCCGCCAGGTTGGATCGTCGCTGTAGCGTTTGGCGGCGCCGAAACAAGGGCGGTAGCCGTCGCCGTCCGGAAGCAGCAGCGAGAGCAACCGGTCGCAGATGTCCATCGCGATCTGCCGAAGCGTCTTCTTCTTCCCGGAGCCGGTGGGGTATTCGAGTTTGAACGAGTCGCCGTGGAAATAGTAATAACTCTCGAGCGCCTCGATGATGAGATAGTTCGTCGGAAACCAGATCGGGCCGCGCCAGTTCGAGTTGCCGCCGAACATGTCGGTGGTCGCCTCGCCGGGCGTATAGCAGACCTCGTGCCTCTGGCCGTGATGCTCGAAGACGAACGGCGTCTCGTCATGCGCCTTGCTGAGCGAGCGGATGCCGAAATCGGATAGGAATTCGGCGCGGTCGAGCATGTAGGTGAGCGATTTTCGCAGCCGTTTTTCGCTGGCGATGGCGAGCAGGCAGCGTCCTGGATTCTTGCTGCCGGGCACCCGGCGGAAGGATACATATTTCAGCAGGTCCGGCCGGTTCACCAGGAACCAGTCCATTCGTTTCCGGAATCCGGGCAGCGCGTCGATCGTCTTCTGCTTGAGTACGGTCACCGCGCACAGCGGCAGAAGTCCGACGAGCGAGCGGATCCGCAGCGGGATGGGGGACTCGTGGTTGATGATGAGCTGGTCGTAGTAGAAACCATCCTTCTCGTCCCAGAGTCCGGTGCCGCCGAGGGTGTTGATCGCGTCGCTGATGTTGACGAAGTGCTCGAAAAACTTCGACGCGATATCCTCGTAGGCGGGTTTCTCGAGCGCGAGTTCGAGCGCCATCGCCAGCATGTGCAGGCAGTAGAACGCCATCCACGCCGTGCCGTCCGCCTGGTGCAGCCGTCCGCCGCCGGGCAGCGCCTGCGAGCGGTCGAAGACCCCGATGTTGTCCAGCCCGAGGAAACCTCCTCCGAAGACATGGCGGCCCTCGACGTCCTTGCGGTTCACCCACCATGTGAAATTGATGAGCAGTTTCTGGAACGCCCGTTCGAGAAAGAGCAGGTCGCGGTTGCCCTTCGCGTCGGCGATCTTGTAGACCCGCCAGACCGCCCATGCGTGCACCGGCGGGTTCACGTCGGAGAAGTTCCACTCGTAGGCGGGCAGTTGGCCGTTCGGGTGCATGTACCACTCGCGCAGCAACAGCAGCAGTTGGTCTTTGGCGAAGTCCGGATCCAGCGCGGCGAAGGGGATCATGTGGAACGAGGTGTCCCACGCGGCGAACCACGGGTATTCCCATTTGTCCGGCATCGAGAGGATGTCGCGCGCGTGGAAGTTCGGCCAGTCGGAGTTCCGCCCGTGGAGCCGCTGTTGGGACGGCGGCTGGGTGGCTCCGCCGTTCAACCAGTCGTCCACGACGAAATGATAGAACTGCTTGGTCCACAGCAGTCCGGCATAACCTTGTCGGCAGATCAGCCGTTCGTCCGGTGAGATGTCCTTCGGGACGACCTCCTCATAGAACTCGTCCGACTCGCTCGCACGTGCCGCGAAGGTCTCTTCGAATTGGTCGAATCCATCCAGTCCGTTCGCTTCGCCCACGGCGTGGAGCCGGCAGCGGACGGTCACCGTTCCTCCGGGCGGCACGATGAAGTGGAAATGCGGCGCCGCCTTCGTGCCGCTGGGTTCGTTGGAGACCGCTCCTTTCTCGCGTCCGATGAGATGCCGGTGGAACGCGTCCTTCGTGTGCAGGGTCTCGTTCGCAAGCCCGCCGAGACTCACGATGTTGCTGTTGTTCTCCGTGAACAACAATGGTGTGGGCCCGTCCGAGTCGGGGGAGTCGGCGTGAAACACGAACTTGCCGAGCGTCTCGTGCTCGATGTGCAGCCGTCCGTCGGCGCCGCGGATCCGCGGTGGTTTGAGCGGCCGTTCCCGATGTTTGCCCCAGCTCCAGACGTTGCGGAACCAGACGGTCGGAAGCACATGGATCGGCGCCGCCACCGGTCCGTGGTTGGTCACCGTGATCCGCCACAGGATGTCCTCGGGAGTCCGCTTGGCCACCTCCTGGACGACATCGAAGTAACGTCCGCCCTTGAAGATCCCGGTGTCGGCCAGTTCATACTCGTGGCCCGACCGCCCGAGCCGTTCGTTTTCCAAACGGATGGCGACATAGGGATACTCGGCGTGCGGATACTTGTAGAGAGCCTTGGTGTAGGAATGCGTCGGTGTGGAATCGAGGTAGTAGTAACACTCCTTCACGTCCTCACCGTGGTTTCCCTCATGGCCGCCGAGGCCGAACAAGCGCTCCTTCAGGATCGGGTCGCGCCCGTTCCAGAGCGCGGGCGCGAAACAAAGGCGGCAGAGCCGGTCGCACCACCCCTGCAGTCCGTCCTCGCCCCAGCGGTAGGCGCGGCGGCGCGCGTGGTCGTGTGGGAACGCGGCCCAACTGTGGCCGTGGTCGCTGTCGTCCTCACGCACGGTGCCCCACTGGCGTTCGCTGAGGAACGGTCCCCAGCGGCGCCAGCGGTTGCCGGCGCCACGGTCCTCCGCCAGTCGTTGGTGTTCCTCGGTCATCCGTTTCGCGAAAGCAGGATTCGTGCGCGGTGGGGAAACGATTTCTCCGCTGCCTCAGCCCTCCGGGTGGGAGAGTGCCAGCGCCCGTTGTTTCATCTGGGTGGCCATCAGGGTGAGCGCGTTCGCACGCGTCGGCGCGAGGTGCTCCTTGAGGCCCGTGCGGTCGACGAACGACATGTCCGCCGTCAGGATCGCGTCCGGAGCCTCGCCATCGAGCACCCGCACGAACAACGCGATCATACCTTTTGTGATCACCGAGTCGGAATCCGCCGCGTAGCGCACTTTTCCGTCTTCGATCCGCGCGTCGAGCCACACCTGCGACTGGCATCCCTTGATCAGGTGCTCGGCATCCTTCGCAGCGTCGTCCATCGGCGGCAGCTTCTTGCCGAGGCCGATCACGTATTCGTAGCGCTCGGTCCAGTCTTGAAAAAGGCCGAGTTCGTTGAGCAGTTCCTGTTGTTTCTCCGGAATCGTCATGGGCGGGGGAACTGGAACCCGGAAATCCGCGGCCCGCAAGACCGGATGACGGAGCGTGGGTTTCCCTTGCCGGCCGGCGGCCGATCGTGCAAGTGCTGCCCCGTGCCCGAGGTGATCAACATTTCGACCTATCGTTTCGCGGAGCTCAGCGGACTCCGTGCCCTCCGCGACGATCTGCTGGAAACCTGCCGCCGTCTCGAACTCAAGGGCACCATCCTGCTCGCGCACGAGGGCATCAACCTGTTCGTCGCCGGCGGGCGGGAGTCGATCGACGGGCTGCTCGTCCGCCTGCGCGCCATCCCCGGCCTCGAAGGACTGGAGCCGAAGGAAAGCGTCAGCGACCGCCAGCCCTTCAACCGCATGCTCGTGCGGCTGAAAAAAGAGATCATCTCGTTCGGCGTCGAGGGCGTGAACCCGGCGCGCCACACCTCGCCGAAGCTCAAGCCTGCCGAGTTGAAGCAATGGCTCGACGAAGGCCGGCCGCTCACCCTGCTCGACACCCGCAACGACTACGAGGTGAAACTCGGCACTTTCAAGGGCGCCATCGATCCGGACATCCGCACCTTCCGCGGATTTCCCGACGCCGTGCGCAAGCTGCCAGCGGATCTCAAGGACCAGCCGGTCGTCATGTTCTGCACCGGCGGCATCCGCTGCGAGAAGGCGGGCCCCTTCATGGAGCTGGAGGGATTCAAACACATCTATCAGCTCGACGGCGGCATCCTGAAATACTTCGAGGAGGTCGGCGGCGATCATTACGACGGCGATTGTTTCGTCTTCGACCAGCGCGTCGGCGTCGATCCCGCGCTCCGCGAGTCGTCCCACGCCGTGTGTTTCGCCTGCCTGGCGCCGCTCGATGAGGAGGACCAGGCCGACCCCCGCCATGTGGAGGGGAAAAGCTGCCCGTTTTGTTTCCAAGGCGGGCCGGAGCGCATGGCGGCGGAGATCGCGGACCTCGAGGCTGCGCTGAAACGGGTGTCGACCCCCTTGCCCGGTTCCGTCCCCGCGGAAAACCGCCGGCCGGTCCACATCCCGGCCGCGATGGACCAGCGGACCTTGCTCGATGGGCTCGCCGCCCTGCTGCCCGGCACACCGCGTGACGAATGGGAGCGCCGCTGCGACGCCGGGCGCTTCGTGAACTATCAGGGTGATGTGCGCGGCAAGGACCACGTCGTTCGTGCCGGCGAGCGGGTCCTGCAGGTGATCCCGCCGGCTGTCGAACCCGATGTCGCCACCGACATCCGCGTGCTGCACATGGACGAGGCCCTCATCGTCATCGACAAACCCGCGCCGCTGCCGATGCATTCCGGCGGCCGCTACCACCGCAATACGCTCCAGAACCTGATGAATCTCGCCTGCGAACCGCACGTCGCCCGCGCGGTGCACCGGCTCGACGCGAACACCACGGGCGTCGTCGTTTTCGCCCGCACCCGGCACTTCGCGCGCCTGCTCCAGCGTGAGTTCATCGAGGACCGCGTGGAAAAAGTCTATCTCGCGAAAGTCCACGGCCACCCCGCGGCCGACGCGTTCTCATCGGATGCCCCGGTTTCCTCTTCACCGGATGAAGCCGGCACGCGCGACATCGACGAGGAAAACGGCCTGCCGGCCCGCAGCGACTTCCGCGTGATCGAGCGCCTGCCCGACGGCACCGCGCTGCTGGA
The DNA here is from genome assembly GCA_024233135.1 of Akkermansiaceae bacterium. Lineage (GTDB taxonomy): Bacteria > Verrucomicrobiota > Verrucomicrobiia > Verrucomicrobiales > Akkermansiaceae > Luteolibacter. The sequence goes on from JACKPZ010000006.1 coordinate 61,067, forward strand.
AGCCCGCCCGCGCAGCGGCCGCACGAACCAGCTCCGCGTCCACCTCTGGAGTCTCGGCCACCCGATCGTCGGCGATCCGACCTATCAGCCCGGCGGCGGACTCGAGAGCCGCCAGACGCTCGCCACCGGCGAACCGCCGATGTGCCTCCACGCGTGGAAACTCGCCATCCGCCATCCGCTGCGCGACGAAACGATGGAATTCGAAGCTCCCGCGCCGGAATGGGCGGGTCGTTAGATCAGCTACAGGTCCACGCCTTCCTCGCTGTCGCATTGGCCGTTGCAGCAATCGCTCTTGATGAACCAATAGGTTCCGGCGGCGAGCAGTCCGACGATGAGCGCGCCACCCACCCATGCGGTGGACGGCCGGTTGAGTTGCGTGCCGAGGGCCCGCAGGTGTTCCGCGGTTTGGTCGCGCCCGGTGAGAAACCGGCTGCGCGCGGTGTCCGCCAGCTCGCGCGCCCCGCTCGGGATCGTGTGGCGGCGGGTATGGGAGATGAGGTTGCCGATGTCCTGCCGGAGCAGCGAAATGTCGTTGGATACCCGGGAAAGCAGGTCGCCGGCGCGTGGGTCGTGGATCGGGGAATTCATGGTCTGCACGGATTTTCTATCCGATATCGACCCTAGACCCACCCACCCAATGGCGCAAGGGGGCTTTTGACTCGCAAAGCAACCTTTCGCAGGAAGAACAGAAACCACGGAACGCACCATTTCCCGGGAATGACGCTCGGATCGAGCCGGGGCAGGGGGCGGAAGTCGCAACAATCAAAATTCTGACTCAAAGCCAGGACCCCCTTGTTTTCCGCGACCCTTTGCTGCCTTTGTGTCGTTGCGGTGAAATGACCTCACATGCAGATGCTCCGGCGGTCGACCCACCTTCCTTTCGTGCCGTTTCGAGTCTTTCGTGGTTCCGGCTTCAATCAAATCCCGTCGGCGATCTCGCGCAGATTGGCGGCCACGTCATCCAGCGAACGTCCCGAGTCCACCACCCGCGCGAACGGCTCGTCCTTTAGCGAAAGGAAGATTTCGCGGCAGCGTTGCAGCGACTCGCGTTTCTCGAACTCGTTGGCGGTGTCGCCGCGGGCGCCGATCCGCTCAAGCGCGGTGTCCACATTGAGGTCGAGAATGACGAGCAGGTCCGGCCGCGGGGCGAACTCCTCGTTTTTCCGCCGGATCTCCGCCGGGTCGAAACCGCGCGCGCCCTGATAGGCCATCGTGGAGAAATAATAGCGGTCCAGGATCACCACCTTGCCGGCGTCGAGGGCGGGCTGGATGACCTCTTCGACATGCTGGCGGCGGTCCTTGAGGAAATACTCGAGTTCGTCCTCGGGCGAGAGCCTGCCGGTGGCGGCGGACTCGCGGAGCTTGCGCCCCCACGGGCCGTCGGTCGGTTCGCGGCTGAGGACGACCTCGCGGCCCCGGGCCTCGAACCACTCGCCGAGCCGTTTCGCCTGGGTCGACTTGCCGGTGCCGTCGATGCCTTCGAGAATGATGAGGAGTCCGGGTTTCTGCATGGGTCAGGGAATGTGGGGAACCTTTCGGTTAGATCCGCCGCTCGTATTCATCGTGTTTCCCGATGAAGAACCAGATGATCTTTCCGTCGTTTTCGACGCCGAGCGCCCGGTGGTCACGATCGACGCGGGCCGACCAATACGGCCCCACGCGTTTGAAATGCAATGACGGATGCCAATGATCTTCCAACCATAGGCGGAACTGCTTGGTGGCGCGCCGGCGTACTTCGGGCTCCAGTTCCGCGAACTGCCTACGAAATGCGGTGCTCGTCGAGGACTTCATGCAACGGGCTCGTCCTGCCTTCCTTGTCCTCGCGCAGCGCGTCCGCAGCCAGATGGGCAAACACGCCTCCGCCCACCTTGTCCGCGAAACGTTGGTCCACGGCACGCGCCGCCGCCTTCTCGACTTCGGCGGCCAGGGCCAGCAATTGGTCGTCCGGCAATTTCCGGACTTCCCGCATGATTTCAGCGACTTCCATTTTTTGATTTGATACCACCGCCTTCCTGCTGCGGCAAGCATGCATCCGGACGTGACGGCCGGAAACCTCCGTCGTCGCGGTCAGAGATATCGGCTGCGGAGGTGGGCGAGATAGTCGGCGGTGTCCGGTTTGCGGCCGGTGGCGCGTTCCATCAGGTCGGCGGGGTCGAGCGTGCCGCCGTGCGAGTGGACGTTTTCGCGCAGCCAGCCGAGCAGCGGGGCGTATTCGGCGCGCCGGATGGCGGCGTCGATCGCCTCATCCTTCCTCGCGGCCGCGGCCAACTGCGCGGCGTTGATGTTTCCGAGCGTGTAGGTGGCGAAATACCCGAGCCCGCCCATCGCCCAGTGGATGTCCTGGAGGCAGCCGTGGGCGTCGTCCTCCGGACGAAACCCGAACGAGGCCTCGAACAAATCGTTCCATGCGCCGGGCACGTCCGCGACGGCGATCTCCCCGCGGAGCATCCGGCGCTCGATCTCGAAACGCAGCAGGATGTGGAGGTCGTACGTCGCCTCGTCGGCCTCGACGCGGATCGGAGAGAAATCGGCACGCAGGACATGCCGCAGGTAGTCGTCGAGCGCCACGTTTTCCAGCGCCGGAAACGCCTCGCGCGCCGCTGGATACCAATGCTCCCAGAACTCCCGCGAGCGGCCGATGTGGTTCTCCCACAAGCGCGATTGCGACTCGTGGATGCCGAGGGAAACCGACGAGCCGGACGGCAATCCGAAGTCGCTCTCCGGCAGCCCGAGTTCATACATCCCGTGGCCCGCCTCGTGAAGGACTCCGAACAGCGAGGAGGTGAAATCCGCCTCGTCGTAGCGCGTCGTCAGCCGCACGTCGCGCGGGCCGAGCGTGGTGCAGAACGGATGGGTGCTGGTGTCGATGCGCCCGGCGTCGAACTCGAAGCCGACCGCCGCCGCGACCATCCGGTTGAACTTCTGCTGGGCCTCCACCGGATACGGCCCGGCGGGCAGCCGCGGGGCATCCTCCTTCGACTTCGCGACCGCCGCCGCGGCGATCTCCGCCAACTCCGGCCGCATGCCGTCGAACAACGCGGCCACCTCGCGCGTTTTCGCGTTCCGTTCATAGGCGCCGAGCAACGCGTCGTAGGGTTCGTCCTCGTAGCCCCACAGCTCCGCCTTCTCCCGTGCCAGCCCCAGCAGGGTTTCCAAATGCGGGGCGAACATCGAAAAATCCGACTTCTTCCGCGCCGCGGCCCACGCCGGCTTGGCCAGCGACGCCGCCTTCGACCAGCGGCTCACGAACTCCACCGGAAGCTTCGTCGCCAGGTCGAACTGCCGGCGGATTTCCTTCAGGTTCGCCGTGCGCACGGGGTCCTTGCCGTCGTCTGCGGCCTCGGCCGCCTCCAGATCCGCCTTCCACTCGTCCGAGGTCGCCATTTCATGCCCCTGCGCGGCCAGCCACGACAGTTGCGACGCCCGGTATTCCGTCGCCGCCGGCGGCAGATGCACCTCCTGGTCCCAGCCGACGATCGAGGAAACCGAGTGGATGACGGCGAGCTCGCGGGCCTTTTCAAAAATCGACATGCGGGTTTCTGAACCATCCTCCGTCCCGGGCAAAGAGCGAAATCTCACGTCGCACCGGTCCTTCCAGCCTCCGGGCCACCAAGTGATCCAGCGCATGTGTCGGAGTGCGCCGGCCGCGACGGCGCTTTCCACGAGGCGCTTCGCCGTGCCTCCGCGGTCACCCCACAAGGGAAGGGGACACCTCCTTCGAAAACCTACTTCCCGCCCTTTGTCTTCCTTTTCTTTGGCCGGCCGCTCTGGTTCTCGCTCAACGGAACGAAACCCAGCGCCCGGTAGAACGGACAGTCCTCCCCGAACTCCGGCTCCGCCCGCACCCCGGCGGCCACCTTCATCAGCTTCTTCGCCAGCTTCCGGTCCGCCTTGTCCCGCTCGAAGCGCAGGCTCCGCAGCCAGTTCTCCACCGACCGCACCCGCTCCCGGGCCTGCTTCGCCCGTTCCACTTCGTCCTCAAGGTCCGTGCGGTCGATCCCGCCAAAGCCTTGCCCCTCCGCCACCTGTGCCTTCCAACACCGGATGAAATGTTCGCCGCGTTTCAGAATATGCGCGCCACGCAGTTTTTCCATGATCTCTTGTCGGTTCCCCCTGTCATCGCACCCGGCTCGCGGAAATCAAGGCCGCATCCTTCGGGACCGGGTTTCCTGTGCCCATGCATCGCGCACATGCTCCCGATACGCGCTCCAATCCCGCCGGAAATTCGATCCCATCCCATCCGTCCCGGGTTTCTTCCTCCCTTCCATCGCGTACGGGCTCCAGAAACCCGATCCAGATCCGTCCGTCCCGGGTTTTTTGCACCCTTGCATCGTGCGCTACCTCCGGAAACTCCATCCCCATCCATGCGGCCCGAATTCTTCCCGCCCCTGCGCCACGCACAAGTCCTTGCAACCCACCACACCGCCGGCTTGTCCGGCGTAGCCTTGGCGAAGACGGAATGGCGGCCAAGACCCCCTCGTGAAACGAACCGCCCTTGATCCCGCCACCGAAACACCGAAACCATGTCCTCATCCATGGGAACAAAGGGGATTCGGTCACAAATCTCTCTTGTTTCGTGCCATTTCGTGAATTTCGTGGTTCTCATCTCCGAAACCATTTCACGCGCCCGATCGCGTGAGTCCCTGCATTCTACGCGCCGATCGCGTGAAGCGCAGCCTTGTACGCGACGCGACATTCCGCATCGACATCTGCAACCCTCTTGCCCTATCTATCACCAGTTTCGGAAATCCCTGTCTGGTCATCGGCCCCGCCCGGCCCCTCCGACCACGGGCGGCAGCGTCTCCGGTAGCGCGGTCTGGCCCAGACCGCATGCGAATGCGCGGAGAATGACATGCTCCAGACCCCGCCCCTTCGATCGGGCGAACAACAGAATAATCGAAAAGATCGAAACGGAGAAATCCGACCACGGAAGCGACCGAACACACGGAAAAGAAACGCCGGAAGGGCCAAGCCAATGACCCGCCTGTAGCGTCGCTCTGCGAGCGACGATGCCAATGAAAAGTCCGAAGGCATCTCCCTGCTCTCGTCTCGCAACTCCCCGCTCCTCACCCCAACCGGTCCAGAGGGCTCACCACCCCCAGCCCGTTCACTCCTGTCGCCACGTGCAGGTAAATCTCGGTTGTCGTGATGTCCTCGTGGCCGAGCACCTCCTGGATCGTTCGCAGGTCCGTGCCATCCTCCAGCAAATGTGTGGCGAACGAATGCCGCAGCGCATGGCTCGTCACCCGTTTCTCGATCCCCGCCGCGGCCGCCGCGCGCTTGATCGCCTCGTTGTACACCTTCCCCAGCACATGGTGCCGCCGCCGGATGCCGCTCTCGGGATCCACCGAGGCTTGCCTGGCGGGAAACATCCAGAACCACTCGAAATTCTCCGCCGCCCGGCGGAACTTGCGGGCCAAGGCCCCCGGCAGCCAAACCCCGGCCAATCCCGAATCCCGGTCAGCCCGCCACACTTCCCGCGCCCGATCGATCTGCCCCGCCACCGCATCCCGCAGGCTGCGCGGCAGCACCGTCATCCGGTCCTTGTCTCCTTTTCCCAACCTCACCGTCAGCGTTCCGCGTTCGAGATCCACTTCCTGCACCCGCAGGCGCATCACCTCGGACAAACGCAAACCCGCCCCGTACTGCACCCGCGCCGCCAGCGCGTAACGCTCGTTCTCCTTCTCCAGCTCCACAATCAAGCGCCCCACCTCCGGCTTCGACAACACCACAGGAACCCGGGTGCCCGTCTTGCGCAGTTTCACTCCGAACACCGGCTCCTCCATCCCGCAGACATGCTTGAAAAAGAACGCCAGCGCGTTGAGCGCCTGCTTCTGTGTCGAATACGCGCAATCCTCGTCCTCCACCACCGCCCCGAGAAACCTCGTCGCCGTCCCGAGTTCCATCACCTCCCTCTCCCCGCCGGCGAAGCGCGCGTAGCGGGCCGCCCAGGCCCCGTAACATTGCTTCGTGCGCAGGGCCAGCCCACGCCGCCCTCCGGCCGAGTGAACCGCCGCCCTCACCCGCTCCGCCAGGCTCCGGTGGTCCGCTCCGGCCTCCGCGCAGGCATCCAGCCAGCCCAGATACCATTTCAGCGCGTCGCTCCACTGCTCCAACTGCCATTGCCTCCGCTCCCGGTCCTCGCGCAGCACCTCCGTCTTCCAAAACAACTTGGCCGCCTCCCTCCCGGCCTCCAGCTCATGCCGCATCCGGAAATTCTCAAACCATTCCAGAACCAGTAGGAATCCCGACCGCTCCATGTCGGTAAGCCCTCGGAAACCCGCCAGATCGTTCCTCCAGCACCAACGCGCTTTCTTGGTCGCGGTCATGACCGTCCTAGAAACACCGGCCGCTTGGTGAAGTCAATCTAAAAGTGTTCTCATGAACATTTTATGTGAACGCGCGGGAATCCGCCCCCGATGATATCCAAGCCGGCAGCCCGCCCCGCCAAAAGGCTCTCGGACTCGCCTGATATACTCACCCGGAGAACGAAAAATCCTTGAATTCTCAACGATTCCGCCCACGATCCGACCTGAACGACCACGGCGGATATCACCCGCTCAGGTCATACGAATAAAGACTGTTGAACGAAATATCTGAGGATATAAATATTCGACGGTGCCGAAGGGGACCATAAATGTCTTGTCCTGCGCACGTTCCTTGGGTTCAAGTGAACAGCATCAAGGCGACTGTCAATGATATCTTGCGCGAGTGGCGCGACTTATGGCCCGGCGGCCTTCGGGAAGAGGAGTATTCGACGCTCAACCTGATGGCCCACTGCCGCCAGGGTGCGCTTGGATACAACCAGGCGCGTTGCGGCGGCTGCCGGCATCAGGAATGGTATGCCAGTTCGTGCGGCAACCGTCATTGCCCCAACTGCCTCGGGCCGCGGCAGGCGGAGTGGTCGGAGAAGGTTTGCGAGCGGCTTCCGGACTGCCCGCACTTCCACGTGGTCTTCACCGTTCCCAAGGAGTTCCACGATTTCTTCAAGCTCAACTACCGGATCGCCGCCGACGCGTTGTTCGGAGCCGCGGCCGAGACCCTCAAGCTTTTCCAGCGCAACAACTGGCGGACCGAAGGCGGCTTCCTCGGCGTGCTGTACACCTGGGGACGGGCGCTCAACTGGCATCCGCACCTCCATGTGCTCGTCAGCGCGGGAGGCCGGGATGTTTCCACCGGCCGCTGGCGGCAGGCGCGGCCCAACTACCTGTTTCCGGTGCGCTCGATGTCGAAGGTTTTGGTGCGATCATGCTGCGGAGGCTCGAGGAGCTCGAAGCCGATCCGCAGATCCGCTGGCCGGAGCGGCTCGACACGCTCGAAGGACGGCGCGACTGGCGCCTCACGCTCGCGGGTCGCAACTGGAACATCTTCAGCCGCGCCACCCTCGGCAACACCCGCGCGGTGGTGCGCTACCTCGCCCGCACACCAGCCGCATCGCGATGAGCAACCAGCGCATCAAGGGGATCGACGAGGAAGAGAGGACCGTGACCTTCGAATACAAGGACTACGCGGACGGCGCGGCGACCAAGGAGATGACGATGTCCGGAGCGGTGTTCGTGAGGAGTTTCGCGCGGCACCTGGTGCCGAAGGGATTTCGGAGGGTGCGCTACTTCGGCTTGCTCGCGGGAACGAAAGGCAGGCATCGCGAGCTGCCCGGAGCGCCACAGTCCGCGATCGGCGAGAAGGCGGCGCGACGCCCCCGTCCGGCCTGCCGGAAGTGTGGAGGCTGCAACTGGCGCTACCTGAAGTTCTTCCACGTTTTCAGCGGCCTTTCTCAGGCTGTCGCGCCAAGTGCGCCGGGGGAGCTGAAACGCTTTTCCCTAGGGCCGCCCGACACCGGCTGAAAAAGAGGTTCAACAAGGCGATGCACACTCGCCGGAACAGGGTCCAGCGTGGTTTTCCAGCTTCCAATCCGGCGAGTATGATCTATACGTTCTGCCAAAAATGATGCTACGCATTCTCAGCGCCACGTTGCTCGTGTTTCTTGTGGGATGTTCCGCCACAACGGTCACTCGCGTCGCGGAGGATAATCGCTCTTTGTATCCCCACGGAAGGATTCATGTGGGCTGGAGTGAATATCGCCTCCTTTTCCCATTGATGATTCACGCAGATGCTGCGTTGCCACCGGTCGGTCAATCCATTCCCGCGAAGAAGGCATTCAAAGACATCTCGATATTGAATTGCCGAAGTGATGACACCGAATATCCGGCAGGAGGGAAAGATGCTTGGCTGCGCGACATGAAGGGTAGTTTGCGGCTGATTTCTGAAGATCGGGTCATGATCGACGCCTACTTCCTAGACAGCACCGGTGAGCGGCGTTCCTATCCGTTCACTGGAAAGCACAAGATCGTCCCGAGCGAATGAAGAAGCAGAACAAGTCGCTGGTGGCAAGCGGCGGCAACGTTCTTCTTTGAATCCGGGCTTCCTTTCCGCCGCTGCCACAGCTATTACGTTGAACGAAATATCTGAGGATATAAATATTCGACGGTGCCGAAGGGGACCATAAATGTCTTGTCCTGCGCACGTTCCTTGGGTTCAAGTGAACAGCATCAAGGCGACTGTCAATGATATCTTGCGCGAGTGGCGCGACTTATGGCCCGGCGGCCTTCGGGAAGAGGAGTATTCGACGCTCAACCTGATGGCCCACTGCCGCCAGGGTGCGCTTGGATACAACCAGGCGCGTTGCGGCGGCTGCCGGCATCAGGAATGGTATGCCAGTTCGTGCGGCAACCGTCATTGCCCCAACTGCCTCGGGCCGCGGCAGGCGGAGTGGTCGGAGAAGGTTTGCGAGCGGCTTCCGGACTGCCCGCACTTCCACGTGGTCTTCACCGTTCCCAAGGAGTTCCACGATTTCTTCAAGCTCAACTACCGGATCGCCGCCGACGCGTTGTTCGGAGCCGCGGCCGAGACCCTCAAGCTTTTCCAGCGCAACAACTGGCGGACCGAAGGCGGCTTCCTCGGCGTGCTGCACACCTGGGGACGGGCGCTCAACTGGCATCCGCACCTCCATGTGCTCGTCAGCGCGGGAGGCCGGGATGTTTCCACCGGCCGCTGGCGGCAGGCGCGGCCCAACTACCTGTTTCCGGTGCGCTCGATGTCGAAGGTTTTGGTGCGATCATGCTGCGGAGGCTCGAGGGAGCTCGAAGCCGATCCGCAGATCCGCTGGCCGGAGCGGCTCGACACGCTCGAAGGACGGCGCGACTGGCGCCTCACGCTCGCGGGTCGCAACTGGAACATCTTCAGCCGCGCCACCTCGGCAACACCCGCGCGGTGGTGCGCTACCTCGCCCGCTACACCAGCCGCATCGCGATGAGCAACCAGCGCATCAAGGGGATCGACGAGGAAGAGAGGACCGTGACCTTCGAATACAAGGACTACGCGGACGGCGCGGCGACCAAGGAGATGACGATGTCCGGAGCGGTGTTCGTGAGGAGTTTCGCGCGGCACCTGGTGCCGAAGGGATTTCGGAGGGTGCGCTACTTCGGCTTGCTCGCGGGAACGAAAGGCAGGCATCGCGAGCTGCCCGGAGCGCCACAGTCCGCGATCGGCGAGAAGGCGGCGCGACGCCCCCGTCCGGCCTGCCGGAAGTGTGGAGGCTGCAACTGGCGCTACCTGAAGTTCTTCCACGTTTTCAGCGGCCTTTCTCAGGCTGTCGCGCCAAGTGCGCCGGGGGAGCTGAAACGCTTTTCCCTAGGGCCGCCCGACACCGGCTGAAAAAGAGGTTCAACAAGGCGATGCACACTCGCCGGAACAGGGCCCAGCGTGGTTTTCCAGCTTCCAATCCGGCGAGTATGATCTATACGTTCTGCCAAAAATGATGCTCCGCTTTCTCAGCACCGCGTTTCTCGTGTTCCTTGTGGGATGTTCCGCCACAACGGTCACTCGCGTCGCGGAGGACAATCGCTCGTTGTATCCCCAGGGAAGGATTCATGTCGGCTGGAGTGAATATCGCCTCCTTTTCCCATTGATGATTCACGCAGACGCTGCGTTGCCACCAGTCGGTCAAGCCATTCCCGCGAAGCAGGCATTCAAAGACATATCGATATTGAATTGCCGCACTGATGACACCGAGTATCCGGCAGGCGGGCAAGTTGCTTGGCTGCGTGACATGAAGGGTAGTTTGCGACTGATTTCTGAAGATCGAGTCATGATCGATGCCTACTTCCTTGACAGCACCGGTGAGCGGCGTTCCTTTCCCTTCTCTGGAGAGCACAGAATCGTTCCGAGCGAATGAAGAAGCAGAACAAGTCGCTGGTGGCAAGCGGCGGCAACGTTCTTCTTTGAATCCGGGCTTCCTTTCCGCCGCTGCCACAGCTATTACGTTCGGCTAAGAAATACTCATTATGCGTACCCGGTCCAGATTAGGATCTACCACCGCGTGCGTTGCGTTCATGTACCTGCTACTGTATGTGATTCTGCGGCTCGCCTCGGTCACTTACAGTCCTGATCCGTTTGATCCAAGCTGGAAGGGAACGTGTTGGTTGGGCATGCGCGAAAGCGACGTTGATCGATTGGTCGTAGCAGGCCCGCACACTTGGGACGATCCTCCATTCTTCCATCACTTGTGCCGCATTGTCTTTGCGCCGTTGCGGTGGATAGATCGGAAAGTGACCCGGACTTGGGTGTGCCGCCCCGCCGGCAGGCACCGTGCCGAACAAGTCGGAGTAGCCAAGCGTTTAACGTGCTGTCACTCATCGTGCTTGCCTCCGCTGCGCTCCGGCCTGCACGCTGACCGCCAGCACTACGCTGGCTATCCTTTGGCGTTCGGCAGAAAATGAGACTCGCACGGATGATCTTCCTGATCGTTGCATGCTTGGCAGCTCCAGCCTTGCCTCTAGCCGCGTGGTTCAAGGCGACCACTGATTCGGAGCGATGGCCTCCGATCACTGCCGATGAGGTTCACTTTCGCCCGCTGGTCGAGATTGGTAGGCCACTGGCGAAGCCCGCCTACCTATTCGTAGATGGCATCATGACCAAGGTGGATTACCGGTATTCGTGTGCCGGTGCATGGCACCCCATCTTCAGAGTTTCCTTCGTGGTTCTCACTTTGGGCTATTCTGGGTGTCTCTTTCTTGGTTCATTATTGGTTAGGCAGGAAGTGCTCCGAAGGCAAAAAATCCAAACCGAACAAGGCGTCGCACCACAACCCGCTGCCCGCTCCGAGTCGAATTTCTCGGGATCACTACCTCCCTCAACCTGAGTCGGAGTCGCGCCCCCGGCAGCGGGTGTGTGGACTTCGACGTTCGCGGAAGAAAGGTGGCGCAGCGAATCAACAATCAATCCGTGTGCATGATCTGTATGTCCGTGAGTCCGCGTCCATTCTACCCACATCGCCATGATGATTCTGAGTTGCGCGTTTTCGTTCCTAAGTTCTCGGCAGGCACTCGCATCGCCTTTCCCGGCGTCCTCTAGTTCCTTGGCGCAGTCTTCCAGCGCGCATCCAACGGCACGCCAGAGCATCGGAAGTTGGGAGAATCCCGTGCCCATGCGTCCTGCTTGACTGAAGAGGTCGGCTGCTTTCCGTCTCCAGCGCATCGACAACCGCGAACAAGGCACGGCACCGCAACCCGCATTCGCGGGTTGCTCCGGGGTGATTCCATCGTCTAGGGCGCTCATGCGGGTGGGTGCGTTTGATCGTTGAACGAAATAATAACACTCCTTTCAGCGTGATAGACACAACCTTCGATTTTCGCACCGACACGCCGACTGGGAAGGATCCGGACACATGGAGCCCGACACTCTCCCGATACCACAAGGCACTATGGAGTAAGCCACTTCCGAACGGTGAGATGTTTGATCTCGATTACCAGAACGCGCCTTTCTACCTGCGTCATCGTTCCAGCCTCGGGAACTTCTGCTTGTCGAGTGACACAGTCATTCCCACGTTCAAGAAGAGAGTAATTGAAGGCGTAACGAAGGATGAGATGCATTTCGGCGGTCTCGGGTACACGATAGGCGGAATGATGATATTCCCAGCCAACCAGATCGACGGGAAGTGGACGATCAATCAAGCCCGCGGCTGCACCAAGAAGATCTGCGACAGATTTGATCATACAGTGGAGTGTATCCGCCGCCACTACTCAGGCGGTGATAGCCCGCTGAGCGATGTTCTGGGCCGATACTCAGACTTTTTTGCGTTGTTTAGAGATTTTCAGGGTTTTGTCGGGTTTTTCCATCTTCAGGACATCGTCACAGATGCTTGTGACGGCGTGAGGTTTTTCACACCCTTCGATGATTTTGAGTCGCCACTACCCGTTCCAACAACCAAGGGCGAATACCTCGACTATCGGACACACGCAGTGGAATTTCTCAAGGCGCGGAATCGGAGGATCGGAGACTGGTCACAGCAGAAATTCAACGGCCAACAAGGCGTGGGTGGACAACCCGCTACCCAATCGCGTCAAGCTAAGGAGTGAGTGATTGCCTGCCAGTGGTTTGTGCGTTTCCTGCGCTCATATCTGAGGTGCCGTGGATCGGGCGGCGGCAATGAGGTGGACGAGCCTCGCGAGAGGGCCAGGAGATGAATCGAGACAAAATCACTTATCTTCTCGATGCTGATCCATCCGGCGAACGCCTTGCGTTTCGTGAGGCAGGCGTGGACCCGTAGGGTCAGGAGATGGTAGAGCATGGCGGCGAGGACCATGGCTTCGATATGATGAAATCCGCTGCGGTGCTTGAGTCCGTGGCTGAGTTTGCACGATTGTTTGAAGGCGCGGAACTTGATCTCGATGCTCCAGCGAAGGGCATAGATGTCGGAGACCTTTCCGGCCGGCAGGCGCTCGGGCCCGACGTTGGTGACGAGGATTCGCCATTCGGCCCGCGCCAGGCTCTCCTTGCGCGGTGTGCCGCGCCCGCGGCGTTTCGCTTCCGAGCGGATGTGGCGGCGGTTCGCTCCGGCCCGCGCCGGGTCGAGCCGGATGGCTACGAGTCGGCACGGAAGTGTTCCGCGGCCGATGACCACGGGGATGTCGATGAGGTCGGTGTCCGTTCCCGCGAGGATCTTGGCGAGAGGTTTCCCATCGATGCCGGCGGCGGACACACTGGCGGGCAAACGGCTGATCCAGAACGCTTTGCGGTCCTGGATCTCCAGCAGTGCCGCGAGGCTGAAGAACCCCATGTCGCGGAGGATGAGGTCGTCCTTGCGGCAGAGGTCGACCGCTTCGAACGCCAGCGCCTGATCCGCCTCGCGGGCGGCATGCAACTGCAAACCAAGGGGTTTTCCGGAGAGCAGGTCGGCGATGAGCAGGCACTTGCACCCGGCGGTCATGTCGTGGCGGTTGCCGTTGTTGGGGAAGTTCCCGGCATTGGACTTGGCCATGGAAACGACGGTGGAGTCCTCGACGATGACCCGCTTGAACGGCGAGGTGCGGAGGGCTGCGATGGTCTCGGGAAATCGCCGGGTGAGAACGTGCCGGATGACACCGAGCAGGAAGGCGGAACTCGCCGGGCCGAAACGTTGGAAGATGCCCTGGCGGGTCATGGTTTTTGGGACGAACCCGGCGAGATGCATCACCAGATGGTTGAACGAGGTGTCCCCCTTGATGACCGCCTTGAGCAGGGCGGTGAGGAAACCCGCCGCGGTGAACTTGCGCGAGGAACGCTGGATGAGCTTGGACTCGCGGGCGATCCGATCCAGCTGATCGGCCTTCGGCAGAAGAGATACTTCGAGCATGTCCAGCCTGCCGGGCTGGTGTGGATGTCAATACTATTTTGTTGAAATCACCTTATTCATGTGTCTGAATCTCTGCGTGTTACAGCGCTAGCTTGACGCAAATGACCCGCTACCCGACGCGAGTCGGAGATTGAACCATGATTAGAACCCTTTACCCTGTTGCAGAGTGGCGCTCTCGGTAGCGGGTGCCACCACTTCGACGTTGAACGAAATATCTGAGGATATAAATATTCGACGGTGCCGAAGGGGACCATAAATGTCTTGTCCTGCGCACGTTCCTTGGGTTCAGTGAACAGCATCAAGGCGACTGTCAATGATATCTTGCGCGAGTGGCGCGACTTATGGCCCGGCGGCCTTCGGGAAGAGGAGTATTCGACGCTCAACCTGATGGCCCACTGCCGCCAGGGTGCGCTTGGATACAACCAGGCGCGTGCAGGCGGCTGCCGGCATCAGGAATGGTATGCCAGTTCGTGCGGCAACCGTCATTGCCCCAACTGCCTCGGGCCGCGGCAGGCGGAGTGGTCGGAGAAGGTTTGCGAGCGGCTTCCGGACTGCCCGCACTTCCACGTGGTCTTCACCGTTCCCAAGGAGTTCCACGATTTCTTCAAGCTCAACTACCGGATCGCCGCCGACGCGTTGTTCGGAGCCGCGGCCGAGACCCTCAAGCTTTTCCAGCGCAACAACTGGCGGACCGAAGGCGGCTTCCTCGGCGTGCTGCACACCTGGGGGCGGGCGCTCAACTGGCATCCGCACCTCCATGTGCTCGTCAGCGCGGGAGGCCGGGATGTTTCCACCGGCCGCTGGCGGCAGGCGCGCCCAACTACCTGTTTCCGGTGCGCTCGATGTCGAAGTTTTTGGTGCGATCATGCTGCGGAGGCTCGAAGGAGCTCGAAGCCGATCCGCAGATCCGCTGGCCGGAGCGGCTCGACACGCTCGAAGGACGGCGCGACTGGCGCCTCACGCTCGCGGGTCGCAACTGGAACATCTTCAGCCGCGCCACCCTCGGCAACACCCGCGCGGTGGTGCGCTACCTCGCCCGCTACACCAGCCGTATCGCGATGAGCAACCAGCGCATCAAGGGGATCGACGAGGAAGAGAGGACCGTGACCTTCGAATACAAGGACTACGCGGACGGCGCGGCGACCAAGGAGATGACGATGTCCGGAGCGGTGTTCGTGAGGAGTTTCGCGCGGCACCTGGTGCCGAAGGGATTTCGGAGGGTGCGCTACTTCGGCTTGCTCGCGGGAACGAAAGGCAGGCATCGCGAGCTGCCCGGAGCGCCACAGTCCGCGATCGGCGAGAAGGCGGCGCGACGCCCCCGTCCGGCCTGCCGGAAGTGTGGAGGCTGCGACTGGCGCTACCTGAAGTTCTTCCACGTTTTCAGCGGCCTTTCTCAGGCTGTCGCGCCAAGTGCGCCGGGGGAGCTGAAACGCTTTTCCCTAGGGCCGCCCGACACCGGCTGAAAAAGAGGTTCAACAAGGCGATGCACACTCGCCGGAACAGGGCCCAGCGTGGTTTTCCAGCTTCCAATCCGGCGAGTATGATCTATACGTTGTGCCAAAATAAGTATGTCCGCGACGCCACAGGATTCCCATAAGATCCCTGGATTCTCCATTGTCGGACTCTTGATCCTAGTCGCCAGTGTCGGGTGGGCTATATGGACAATGAAGACTTCGATACGGGCCGATCCGCAGTTTGGTGGATTTGCAGGTTTCGCTGTCCTAATGATCCTGATGGCGACCATTCCAGTATCATTCATTTTTGGTCTCATCGGGTTACGACGGAATGAAGGGCCTAGGGTTTTGCCATGGAGTCTCGTTATTCTCAGCGCGGTGCCGATAGCCGTGATGTTGGTGGAGGTGATTATCACCAGTCGAAGCTGAACTCGGCGAGATAAATAAGCACAACAAGCCAGCTCATCCAACGGCGGACAACGTCTTTCTTTGAATTCGGGCTTCCGTCTCCGCCGTGGATGGCCTAGACGTTGTGCAGAATGGAAGACCGGGCTGATGCATGGGTGGTGTGGGGCCTTGATGTTCGGAAGACAGCCGCGTCGGCTTTGGGCAGGCGACCGGAAGCGATGCGCCGGGGTGAGGGCGCCGGAGCCTCGGGATCGGAGGATGGGGAGAGCCACAGAGCAGGCGTCCTGGATCGGTGCGCTACGGTGAGGGTCGCGCATGTTTCTGGCCGATCCATGACGAGGCGAGCTTTCACCATGACCGCGAACGTTTCCCCGCAGTCGTCCCGAGCCGGATCGCCGGGGTTGCCGATTCACCGGTGCGATCCACAGGACGAACCGGAAATCCCCAATGCACAACAAGTCGCTGGTGGCAACCGGCGGGCAGCGCGTTTCTTCGAATTCGGAGCTTCCCGGCCGCCGGTGCCACAGCTATTACGTTGAACGAAATATCTGAGGATATAAATATTCGACGGTGCCGAAGGGGACCATAAATGTCTTGTCCTGCGCACGTTCCTTGGGTTCAGGTGAACAGCATCAAGGCGACTGTCAATGATATCTTGCGCGAGTGGCGCGACTTATGGCCCGGCGGCCTTCGGGAAGAGGAGTATTCGACGCTCAACCTGATGGCCCACTGCCGCCAGGGTGCGCTTGGATACAACCAGGCGCGTTGCGGCGGCTGCCGGCATCAGGAATGGTATGCCAGTTCGTGCGGCAACCGTCATTGCCCCAACTGCCTCGGGCCGCGGCAGGCGGAGTGGTCGGAGAAGGTTTGCGAGCGGCTTCCGGACTGCCCGCACTTCCACGTGGTCTTCACCGTTCCCAAGGAGTTCCACGATTTCTTCAAGCTCAACTACCGGATCGCCGCCGACGCGTTGTTCGGAGCCGCGGCCGAGACCCTCAAGCTTTTCCAGCGCAACAACTGGCGGACCGAAGGCGGCTTCCTCGGCGTGCTGCACACCTGGGGACGGGCGCTCAACTGGCATCCGCACCTCCATGTGCTCGTCAGCGCGGGAGGCCGGGATGTTTCCACCGGCCGCTGGCGGCAGGCGCGGCCCAACTACCTGTTTCCGGTGCGCTCGATGTCGAAGGTTTTTGGTGCGATCATGCTGCGGAGGCTCGAGGAGCTCGAAGCCGATCCGCGGATCCGCTGGCCGGAGCGGCTCGACACGCTCGAAGGACGGCGCGACTGGCGCCTCACGCTCGCGGGTCGCAACTGGAACATCTTCAGCCGCGCCACCCTCGGCAACACCCGCGCGGTGGTGCGCTACCTCGCCCGCTACACCAGCCGCATCGCGATGAGCAACCAGCGCATCAAGGGGATCGACGAGGAAGAGAGGACCGTGACCTTCGAATACAAGGACTACGCGGACGGCGCGGCGACCAAGGAGATGACGATGTCCGGAGCGGTGTTCGTGAGGAGTTTCGCGCGGCACCTGGTGCCGAAGGGATTTCGGAGGGTGCGCTACTTCGGCTTGCTCGCGGGAACGAAAGGCAGGCATCGCGAGCTGCCCGGAGCGCCACAGTCCGCGATCGGCGAGAAGGCGGCGCGACGCCCCCGTCCGGCCTGCCGGAAGTGTGGAGGCTGCGACTGGCGCTACCTGAAGTTCTTCCACGTTTTCAGCGGCCTTTCTCAGGCTGTCGCGCCAAGTGCGCCGGGGGAGCTGAAACGCTTTTCCCTAGGGCCGCCCGACACCGGCTGAAAAAGAGGTTCAACAAGGCGATGCACACTCGCCGGAACAGGGTCCAGCGTGGTTTTCCAGCTTCCAATCCGGCGAGTATGATCTATACGTTGGCCATGAAATGATCGCGAAGAGCCTAGCCACCGGAGGAGTAGTTGGCAGCCTGATCTTTTTGGCGGCGTTGGCCTACGGTTGCCGCATGGGGTTGGAAGAGCCAGAGTTTGGCTGGATGGCTGGAGCGATGGTCGCGGCATTGGGCCTGGTAGGTGGATTCGTCGCGTTTCTGATCTCTCTCGTTGTCGGACTCGTTGCGAAGGGTGTCGAGGCTGCTGCGAAGAAGTCCAAGGAAGCTCGCAACGGGACTGACCAAACCTAATCGGCCAACAAGCCGAAGCAGGGCGACCCCTTACAGCGGCCTTGTCGAATTTCCGTTCCGGTGGTTCCATCCGCCAACGGGAATCGGAGCGCCGCCATGAGGGTCGGGGCCGCCTGTTCTCTGACGTTCGCAGGAAGCATCTGCCCAAGCGTCCTGTCCATCGGGTCGGTTTCTCCCCAAGGGCGGCAATTTTTGTTCCATCCTGGCGGCAGTTCTTCGACGCTCTTGATTTCCGTCGCATCCACCATGTCGCATTCATCGTCACCCTCGCGGATCACTGATTCTGCTTGCATCATCGCGTGCGTTTCGTCGCGTGCGAGGATCACGGTTTCCCATTCGATTCTGACTTTGTATGGCTTCATAGATAATTCGTCTGCGAACAAGGCGTGTGAGCTAACCGCCGACCGCGCCTGAGTTGGATTCGGAGCCACCTTGCGGCGGTAGCTCCACTGTGGCGTTCTGCGAAAGAATTGGAGAGAGCGGCAGAGCAAGCCGGTTCGGATTGGCTACCGAAGACCTCCCGCTTTTACGGGGCTCTGCCAGAGCTGCGCGGACGAGTTCTCCACCGCTCCCTCCTTTGGTATTGCCGCGACGGATTCGCGACTCCTTTTCAGCGCACGGGTTCCCAAGGTTCGCAGGGTCGCCAGTCGTCCGGTTTCCCGGATCCTCTTTACTCCCCGAAGGGCCTGCTTCCCGACCTCGCCACACAGGTCGCCCGTCCACACCCGACGCGGAGCGTTGGGCTCTGGGGTCGCCGTGAGGCCGTGTGACTACGCTGGCGGCAAAACTGCAACGCAGAACAAGCGCATGCACCCGATCACCGACAGCGCCCGAGTTGGGCGAGCCGTGGCGCACTTCGAAAGTCCTGCGGAAAGTGATCATTTTTCGGTTGGGTCGGTGACCGGGTGATGCCAGGCGTTCGTCCAAAGAATCGCAGCCGTTGTGTGATCCCAGGTGATTTGAGCTCGTTTTGGATGAAGCATTGGGCGGAGTGTCAGGGACGATTCGCTGGGTTGCGGCCGCGGTTGAGGACGTTGGCGGGGCGGACTTTCCCTTGCTGCGGCCCGACCGATGAAGGAGAGCAGGCGGGCTTCCCGACCCTCCGGCACGCACGATGCGGATGGGTGAGACAATTTCGAGAATCGTTCGTTTCCGCAGAAGAGATAGCGGTTCGGGCTCATCGAGCGGGCGGCACCGGCAAAAGAAAGACGAACAAGACGGCGCACCCAACCCCGCTACCCGCAGCGAGTCGGAGCTTGAGGGTAGGTGAGTGGTTTGTATTCTGAATCTGGCTGGCGCTTCCGGTAGCGGGGTGGGTGGCCTTTTACGTTAGCTAAAGAAAATGAGAAAATTCACTCGCCGTAATATTTTGTGGGGCGTGTTCTGGTTATTCACGATGAGTAACACAAGCTATCTGATCGGCAGCAAGTTATACAGAATGGGAGCTGAACAAGGCAGACAAGAGATTATATCTCTTCTAGATCAGCCTGAATTGAGGGTGACTCACTTGAGACGTGATGACACGCAATTGGTGATGATTGAGCAGAGAATGATGATGGGGGACTTTACGGGGCAGAGGGTTGAGATCGATGTCGATGCTGTAGACGGAATCAGAGCAGAGAGAATTGGCTCGTCGGGGTCAGGCAGGTATGGTCATATTGATGAGGTTGCGATTTGGAGAATTGCCAATCGTACAGATGAAGATTTTACCATAACAGAGTCAATGTTGACCAATTTACCAGATGGGTTCAGGCTACAGAAGAATTTTGAGGGCGATTTCGTTATTCCACTAAAACCAGAAAGCTAACAAGTCGCTTCGTGCAACCACTACCCGCCGCTGTGTTAGAGATGTTTTTTCCTAATTTAACCCTTTACCCCGAGTTCGTCTTCCGCCCCCGCGGGTAGTGGCGCACGAGCTCTACGTTCGCCACAAAATGAATCCCATTCGAGATCTCTCAGCGACAATCGCGAAGGCAACGATCGTGACGGTCGCGGTAGCCATCGGATTCTCCGCAGGGAGCGCACTTGGATTGCCTGTGTGGCTGCAAACAGTCTTTCTGATTCCGGCGATGCTATTGTTCTATCGACTATCCGGTCAGCGACGCCCTCCCGTATGGAAGATGATTGGATACGCAGCGTTCCTTTCTGTTTTTGTCCTCTTGATTTCTTTGAGCGCGAAGTATCTCCCTGAGGACGACTTCTGGTATTATTATCTGCTCGTCCTCATCATAGCCCCATTTGGTCCCGTTTTGAATTGGTTCGAACGCCGATTTTTCCCCGACAAACACAACGGCGAACAAGAATAGATGAGAAGGCAGCAGGGCGCTGACTCGCCCGGGGTGATACACTCTCCGCTGCCATGAAAACCAAACCCACCACATCATCCGCCAACACGATCGGAATCGACCTCGGCGACCGCAAGCACGCGGTCTGCGTCCTGGACGCGAAAGGCCGGGTCATCCGGATCGAGACGATTGCCAACACCCGCGCCGCGCTCACCGCGCTGAGCCGCCGCCACCGCAGGGCGCTTGTCGTGATGGAGGTCGGCACGCAGAGCCCGTGGATCTCGCGGTTGTTCGAGTCGCTGGGCCACCGGGTGCTGGTGGCCAATCCGCGCAAGGTTCGCGCCATCTATCAAAACGAGCGCAAGAGCGACCGCCGGGACTGCGAGATGCTCGCCCGCATCGCCCGCGCCGACGAGACGCTGCTCCATCCCGTGAAACATGGAAGCGAGGAGATGCAGCGCGACATGCTCCAGATCAAGCTGCGCGACAACCTCGTTCGGAGGCGCGTTGACCTCATCTCCTCGGTGCGCTTCACCCTCAAGAGCCTCGGTGTCCGGTTGCCCTCGCCACACACCGAGAGCTTCGCGAAGTACGCACGGCGGCTGCTGGAGGCGGAGCACCCGGACCTGCTCGGACTGGTCGACCCCATGCTCCGCGTCATCGAGGAGATCACCGCGCAGATCCGCGTCCTGGAGGGCGCCATCGACGAGATGGCAGCCACCAAGTATCCCGAGGTCGAATTGCTCACCCAGATCAAGGGTGTGGGAACCATCACCTCCCTCGCGTTTCTCCTGACCGTAGGCGATCCCACGCGTTTCAACCGCCGGCGCGACGTCGCCGCCTTCTTCGGCCTGGTTCCCAAGCGCGACCAGTCGGGTGACACCGACAAACAAATGCGAATCTCCAAATGCGGCGACGCCTATGTGAGGAAACTGCTGGTCAGCGCCGCGCAATACATCCTCGGCCCGCACGGCCCGGACACCGACCTGCGCCGCCACGGGCTCAAGCTCGCCGAGCGCGGCGGGCCGCGCGCGAAGAAGAAAGCCGTGGTGGCCGTCGCCCGCAAGCTCGCCGTCCTGCTGCTGGCCATCTGGTATGACGAGAGCATCTACGAACCCGGACGCCTCGCCGCCTGACCTCGCGAACCCTTTCGATGAAACAAGACCGACAAGATTCCTGAACGATCACGGCCCCACGGCGGCCACCGGGCATCCGCCCGAGTGCGCGAACAAGAAGGTGACGTTCCACCTTTTCCCAAAGACATGGAAACTTCGGATCGACACATGCACCGCGCCCTTCCAAGCGACCGACCCGTCGTGGCGCCGAGTGCGGATGGAAGCCCGCGACCACTGTTTCCCCGGTGGGGTTTGCCACCCCACGCCCCGCCGAGCTGAGGTCAGCTCGACCACATTTGGGTTCGCCCCCAAACCCCCGTCCGGGGGCTTCGCCCCTCCCGTCCCCCCAGGGGAGCGGGGGGATATGCCTCACGGTCCACAACCCCATCTCTCCAAGCCCATGAACCCGAACACCTCACGGAATCCGTGTTGAAGTGAACTTCAATTTCGGTTTGACTGCCTTCTCATGGAAGTCGCGGATGATCAACCCGCTACCCAATCCCA
Organism: Akkermansiaceae bacterium; assembly: GCA_024233135.1. Taxonomy (GTDB): domain Bacteria; phylum Verrucomicrobiota; class Verrucomicrobiia; order Verrucomicrobiales; family Akkermansiaceae; genus Luteolibacter. The sequence continues at coordinate 82,658 of JACKPZ010000006.1, forward strand.
TCAAGCTAAGGAGTGAGTGATTGCCTGCCAGTGGTTTGTGCGTTTCCTGCGCTCATATCTGAGGTGCCGTGGGTCGGGCGGCGGCAATGAGGGGGATGAGCCTTGCGAGAGTGCCAGGAGATGAATCGAGACAAGATCACTTATCTTCTCGATGCTGATCCATCCGGCGAACGCCTTGCGTTTCGCGAGACAGGCGTGGACCCGCAGGGTCAGGAGATGATAGAGCATGGCGGCGAGAACCATGGCCTCGATATGATGGAAACCGCTCCGGTGCTTGAGTCCGTGGCTGATTTTGCAGGATTGTTTGAAGGCGCGGAACTTGATCTCGATGCTCCAGCGAAGGGCATAGATGTCGGAGACCTTTCCGGGCGGCAGGCGCTCGGGCCCGACGTTGGTGACGAGGATTCGCCATCCGGCCCGCGCCAGGCTCTCCTTGCGCGGTGTGCCGCGCCCGCGGCGTTTCGCTTCCGAGCGGATGTGGCGGCGGTTCGCTCCGGCCCGCGCCGGGTCGAGGCGGATGGCCACGAGTCGGCACGGAAGCGTTCCGCGTCCGATGACCACGGGAATGTCGATGCGGTCGCCGTCCGTTCCCGCGAGGATCTTGGCGAGAGGTTTCCCATCGATGCCGGCGGCGGATACGCTGACGGGCAAACGGCTGATCCAGAACGCCTTGCGGTCCTGGATCTCCAGCAGTGCCGCGAGGCTGAAGAACCCCATGTCGCGGAGGATAAGGTCGTCCTTGCGGCAGAGATCGACCGCTTCGAACGCCAGCGCCTGATCCGCCTCGCGGGCGGCATGCAACTGCAAACCAAGGGGTTTTCCGGAGAGCAGGTCTGCGATGAGGAGGCACTTGCAACCTGCGGTCATCTCGTGGCGGTTGCCGTTGTTGGGGAAGTTCTCGGCGTTGGACTTGGCCATGGAAACAACGGTGGAGTCCTCTACGATGACCCGCTTGAACGGCGATGCGCGGAGGGCTGCGATGGTCTCGGGAAAACGCTGCGAGAGGACATGTCGGATGACACCGAGCAGGAAGGCGGAACTCGCCGGGCCGAAACGTTGGAAGATGCCCTGCCGGGTCATGGTTTTCGGGACGAACCCGGCGAGATGCATCACCAGATGATTGAACGAGGCATCCCCCTTGATGACCGCCTTGAGCAGGGCGGTGAGGAAACCCGCCGCGGTGAACTTGCGCGAGGAACGCTGGATGAGCTTGGACTCGCGGGCGATCCGATCCAGCTGATCGGCCTTCGGCAGAAGAGATGCTTCAAGCATGTCCAGCCTGCCGGACTGGTGTGGATGTCAATACTATTTTGTTGAAAGCGGCCGTTTTAGATGTCTGAATCTCTGCGTGTTACAGCGCTAGCTTGACGCAAATGACCCGTTACCCCGCCACTAGTCGGAGATTGATCCGTGATCAGAACCCTTTACCGTGAATCGGAAGAGCGCTCCCGGTAGCTGGTGCCACACCTCGGACGTCCGAAAATTAGCTTGCAGGACAACCCCTGTACGCGATCCTGTCCGCATGAAGGCGATTTCATACACGGCCGCTCGAGAGACACTCGCTGCGACCATGCAATCAGTGTGCGACGACAGAGAGCCGGTAATCATTACCCGGAAGCGCGACCAAGCAGTGGTGATGATTTCACTCGACGACTTCGAGTCGATGCAGGAGACGGCCTATTTGCGTCGCTCCCCGGCGAATGCCGAGCGACTTGATGCAGCGGTTGCCCAGCTCGAATCGGGGCGTGGGCAAGAGAGAGCGCTTCCGACGGCAGAATGAAGCTCAAGTTGATCTTCGCAGATCAGGGTTGGGAGGATGTCTGTCATTGGATGTCGACTGACCGGAAGATCCTGAAACGGCTTGTTCGACTAATCGACGAGTGCCGAGTCTCTCCATTTGAAGGGATCGGCAAGCCGGAGCCCTTGCGAGAGAATCTTTCCGGATACTGGTCTCGAAGAATTACTGATGAGCACCGTCTGGTCTACAAGGTGATGGAAGGGGAACTTTGGATTGCTCAAGCCCGCTACCACTACACCAAATAGCGACGAAGGCGCTGGTGGCAAGCGGCGGCAACGATCTTCCTTGAATCCGGTCTTCCTTTCCGCCGCTGCCACAGCTCTGACGTTGCAAAAAAATGAGTTCGAATCTCCAGCGAGATCAGGCGAGCGCGCTTGCGAAATCGAATCCCAAGCATGCGCTTGCGAAGGCTAAGGATGTCAGCGAGCCATGGTTCCGCGCTCAAGCTTTGGCGTGGGTCGCACGTTTCACGGATTCCGATCCCGTTGCCATCGCCAAGCTCGCGGCGAAGGCGGCATCCGAGTGTGACGATGACTACAAGCGATCTGCGGTGCGAGCCTGGGAGGTGGCCGCACTTGCCGAGCGGGATGAACCGAGTCACGCGGAACGAACCCTGAAGGCTGCCGTCTCGGTGGCGGAAGGGGTTCAGCCGATCTCGTCGAGGAGTGAGGCTTTGTTTCTCCTTTTTCAGGCGGCATTCTTCATCGGACGGAAGCACGCCGAGTGGGTCTGCGGGCGGCTTGACGCGACGTGCCCGGAGGCGGACCATTGGCGCTGCAAGCGAGCCCGCGGAGATGCACGTCAGATTCTCGAAGGCTCGTCCGAGGCCCGACTGTTTTTCTGGTAACTATCGAGGCGCCACAGGTCGCAGCGTCACAAGCGCCTGACCTTCTCCAGGTCGAGTTTTCACCGTGATTTGAACCCTGAACCCACAGTCAACACGCGGTTGCCGTCAGACGGTTGTTGTGCTATGACACTCGAAGGGAAAGTGATGAAGCGGTTCCGAAGGGTAACGCTCATTCTCGTGACGATTGCGATTGGTTACGTGATCTGGATCGTCTGGCCACATCTTGCGAAGGTCGCGGTGAGGAATGAGGCTGGTGTGTCGGAGTCCGATGTTTCGGAGATTGTTGAGCACCTTGAGAGGGAGCGATCGTTCTACGGCCGTGGGGAATTAGCAACGGTTCTTTCATGCCTATTCTCACCAAGCTCGCGACCGCGGTATTTTGTGGAAATTGTTGGCGATGACAGGAAGGTAGTGATCACCGCGGGCTACGTTCGTGGTCTCCAATGGGGGGCGGCCCCATCGTTCACGCGAGCAAGGTCGATGGGCGTTGGGTTTTTGAGAAAGCGACGCTTCTGTGGCGGAGCTGAACTGGCAACGATCCATCGTCGAAAAAGCCGCCGCCTCCGACGGCGGCAACGGCGTTCTATGAATCGGAGCTTGAGGGTGTGGCCGAAACTGCCCATACGTTCGGCAAGAAATACAACAAGCGATGAACAAGATTACTGGAGCACTTCTCATCATAGCGAGCGCGATATTGTTCCACGGACGAATTCTGCTGGAAGGGGTGCGAATGGGGTATAGCGAGCGCGACGGGTTGATCGCCTTCTGCAACTTCGCAGCAGGTGCATCCTGCATCGTTGGCGTTCTGTTCCTCACATTCGGCTGGATCCGATGGCTGTTTCACCCGATGAACGATTCGAGACCCCATACGACAAGCCAAGCAAAGAACGAGATGGTAGCGGGCAGGCAGGATAGGCAGACCTAGCATCTTCGGCGGTTGCGGTTGCGACTGCATGGGGGCGATTCTCCGCAGGGCGGACCAAGCCGGACATGGTGGCGCATCCGACGGCGGCAACGCCTCAAACCGAATTCGAATTTCCCGGGCGCCGCTGGATTGTCTAAAACGCTGTGCGGGGGCAGGCGGTTGTAGGTGTGAAGACGGTTGGCAAGTCTCCCGCATTGGCTAGGCTGCCTGGCATGCGGATCGATATCGTCACCTTGTTTCCCGACGTCGCGCTGGCACCGCTGAGCGACTCGATCATCCAGCGCGCCCGCGCGGCGGGGATCGCCGAGGTGGAAGCGCACCAGCTCCGCGACTGGTCCGAGGACAAGTGGCGGCGGGTGGATGACACCTTGTGTGGTGGTGGTCAGGGAATGCTGCTGCAGCCGGGGCCCTTGTTCGCTGCGGTGGAGGCGTTGAAACGCGAGGGCACCCGGGTGATCCTGATGACTCCGCAGGGACGGCCATTCAAACAAGCGGTTGCCCGTGAACTCGCGGCTTGTTCCCACCTCCTGATTCTTTGCGGGCACTACGAGGGCGTGGATCACCGGGTGGTGGAAGCCCTGGTGGACGACGAGATTTCCATCGGCGATTACGTTCTTACGAACGGAGCGATCGCGGCGGCGGTGGTCTGTGACGCGGTGATCCGGCTCCTGCCCGGGGCTCTTGGGGACGAACGGTCTTCGGAAGAGGAGTCGTTCATGGTCCCGGACCGGCTTGAAGCTCCGGCGTACACGCGGCCCGTCGAGTTTCGCGGGATGAAGGTGCCGGACGTGCTGCTGTCCGGGCACCACTCGAAGATCCGTGCGTGGAAGGAGGAAATGGCGGTCGAGCGCACGCGGCGGAACCGGCCGGATCTCATGGAATGACGGAGCTTTCCGGGGATCACGGAAAATTTCGTGTGAATCCCGCTGAATCATGTCAGGCTCCCGGGCGTGAGAAACCCAGCGCCGACTTCCGATGCCCGCCCGCCAGCCGAGGATGCGCCCCGTGTCGAGCCCGCGACCATCGAGGATCTTCCGGCGCTCACCGAGTTGGTGATGGACCTGATGGCCCATTCCGGCGACTTCACGCCGGATCAGATTCTCCAGGAACGCGGCCTGCGTTTGATCCTCGAACAGCCGAACCGCGGCCGGATTTTCGTGGTCCGCAACAACGAGAAGATCTTCGGCATGGTGAACCTGTTGTTCACCATTTCCACCGCCCGCGGTGGCTTCGTGATCCTGATGGAGGACGTCGTCATCCACCCTGACCACCGTGGTCAGGGCTATGGCGCGATGCTCGTTGACTACGTGGTCGACTTCGCGAAACAGAAGAGCTTCAAGCGGATCACTCTTCTGACGGACAAGATGGGGGCGGAGTCCCAGGAGTTTTTCCGGAAGATGGGTTTCGAGTATTCGAACATGATCCCGATGCGCCGGATCATCGATTGACCTCGGGGGCTTTCCTGGCCGCCGCTTTCAGTTCTTCGACGAACGCGAGCACCGGGGGCTCGGTCTCGCGGGCCGTCGGCAGGCCGGCGGCGACCTTGATGGGGGCGGGGGACTCGCGGAGCGGACGGCTGGTGAGGCGGCCGCGGCCGGTCGGGTCCGGGTGGCTGCTTTCCGCCAGCAACGCGATGCCAAGGTTCGCTTCGATCGCCGCGATGAGGCTGATCACGCCATCGAACTCCCCGGCGATTTTCGATTGGAGGCCCCGGTCGCGGAAAAACGACTGGATGCGCTCCCAGTAGTCCGGGTAGTCGGCGCGGTCGTAGAGCAGCAAACGCTGGTCATGGAGGTCGCCCGGCGAGACGAGGTCCAGCTTCGCCAGCGGGTGATCGATGTGCATCACGACCTGCCAGCCATAGGAACGGAGCGGGACCCAGCGGATCGCATCATGGGTCGAGGTCGGCGCGGCGACGATGAGGTCGAGTTTGTCCTCGGCCAATGCGTCCATCATTTCGGCCGATGACAGGTCGCTGAGCCTGACCCTTGCGCGGGGGTGGCACTGGGTGAAGCGTTCGATGGCCACCGGCAGGAAATCGCCGGCCAGCGAAGGCGCGTATCCGACCCGCAGCGGGATGCCTCCCGCCGCGGTCCGGATCTTCTCCGGCAGACCGTCCGCGAAGCGCAGGAGTTTCCGTGCCTCGGCAGCCAGCAACCCGCCGGCGGGCGTGAGACGGACCGAGCGGGCGGTGCGCTCGAACAAGGCCGCGCCGATCTCCTCCTCCAGCGCCTTCATCTGGCGGCTGAGGGCCGGCTGGGTGAGGCGCAGCGCCCTCGCCGCGGCGCTGATCCCGCCCGCGTCCGCGACCGCCACGAAGTTCCTCAACTGCCGGATTTCCATGCGCGGGTTTCTAGCACGGGAAGCGGGTCTTGCAGCGTGAAAAATGCAATCCGTCCGTTGCATCGTCGGGAAGCCGCATTACCATCTATCAACCAATCATCCGCCATGGGACTAGATAAACTCACGCAAAAGCTCCAGGAGGCACTCCAATCCGCCCAGAGCCTCGCCTCGAAATCCTCCCACCCCGAACTCAAGAGCGCCCACGTCCTGCTCGCGCTGCTCCAGCAGGAGGGCGGCATCACGGTGCCGATCCTGCAGAAGGCCGGCGTCGACGTGCCCCGCCTGAAGGCCGCCACGGCCGAGGCGCTTTCCCGCGAACCGAGCGTCCAGGGGGCGACCACCCAGCCGCAGATCAGCGTCGGGCTTCGCGCCACATTGGATGCGGCGGACCGCGCCCGCGAGTCGCTTGGCGATGACTATCTGAGCGTCGAACATTTCCTTCTGGGCTCGCTCGAAGGGGATTCGCCGGCCGGCAAGCTTCTCAAGGACTCCGGGCTCGACCGGAAGAAGGCGATGGAGGCCATCCAGGGAGTCCGGGGTTCGCAGAAGGTCACCGACGAGAATCCCGAGGGGAAATACCAGACTCTTGAGAAATACGGCAGCGACCTGACGGCCCGCGCCCGCGAAGGGAAGATCGATCCGGTGATCGGCCGGGACCACGAGATCCGGCGGGTGCTTCAGGTGCTTTCGCGCCGCACCAAGAACAACCCGGTGCTGATTGGCGAGCCGGGCGTCGGCAAGACGGCCATCGTCGAAGGCCTGGCGCGCCGCATCGTTTCCGGCGATGTGCCGGACTCGATGAAGAACAAACGCATCATCGCGCTCGACCTCGGAGGCATGCTCGCGGGTGCGAAGTACCGGGGCGAGTTCGAAGACCGTCTCAAGGCCTTCCTCAAGGAGGTCACCGAGGCCGAAGGCCAGATCATCCTGTTCATCGACGAACTCCACACCATCGTCGGAGCCGGGAAGACGGAGGGAAGCCCTGACGCGGGAAACCTGCTCAAGCCCCAGCTCGCGCGCGGCGAGCTCCACACCATCGGCGCCACGACGCTCGATGAATACCGGAAATACATTGAGAAGGATGCCGCGCTCGAACGGCGTTTCCAGCCGGTTCTGGTAGGTGAACCATCCGTGGAAGACACCGTCGCGATCCTCCGCGGTCTCAAGGAGCGGTATGAGGTGCACCACGGCGTGCGGATCCAGGATGGGGCGCTCGTCGCGGCGGCCACCATGTCGGATCGATATATCTCGGACCGTTTCCTGCCGGACAAGGCGGTCGATCTTGTCGATGAGGCGGCATCGCGGCTGAAGATCGAGCTGGATTCGATGCCGACCGAGATCGATGTGCTCGAGCGGCAGATCATGCAGCTGGAGATGGAGAAAAAGGCGCTGGAGAAGGAAACGGACAAGGCGTCCGAGGCGCGGCTCGAGAAGGTGAGGGAGGAGCAGGCGAATCTCCGCGAGCGGTCGTCCGGGTTGATGGCCCAATGGAGGAACGAAAAGGAAGTCATCGATCGTGTCCGCAGCGCGCAGGAAGAAATCGAGGTGTTGAAAGGCGATGCCGAACGCGCCCAGCGCATCGGAGATCTCACGCGCGCGTCGCAGATCACCTATGGCGACCTGCCGGAAGCCAGCAAGGCGCTGGAAGAGGCGAATCTCGAGTTGCAGGCGCTGCAGAAAGACGGAGCCATCCTCAAGGAGGAGGTCACCGAGGAGGATATCGCGCGGGTCGTTTCATCGTGGACGGGCATCCCGGTCAGCCGGCTTCAGGAGGGCGAGCGTCAGAAGCTCGTGCACATGGAGGAGCGGCTCGGAGAACGGGTCGTCGGCCAGCGGAAGGCGATCTCCGCGGTGTCCAACGCGGTTCGTCGCGCGCGCGCCGGTCTTCAGGATGAGAACCGGCCGATCGGCTCGTTCTTGTTCCTCGGCCCGACGGGCGTGGGTAAGACCGAATTGTCCAAGGCGCTCGCCGAGTTTCTCTTCGATGACGAGGGTGCGATGGTCCGGATCGACATGTCGGAATACATGGAGAAACACAGCGTCGCGCGTTTGATCGGCGCGCCTCCTGGATACGTCGGTTACGAGGAGGGCGGACAGCTTTCCGAACACGTCCGGCGGAAACCCTATTCCGTCGTGCTCTTCGACGAAATCGAAAAAGCGCATCACGATGTGTTCAATGTCCTGCTGCAGGTGCTCGATGACGGGCGCATCACCGACGGGCAAGGACGGACCGTCGATTTCCGCAATACAGTACTCATCCTCACATCCAATATCGGATCGCAGTTCATCCTCAACGAAGAGAATGCCGAACAGCGGGAGGCCAAAGTGATGGAAGCACTCCGCGGGCACTTCCGCCCCGAGTTCCTCAATCGTGTCGACGAAATCATCATCTTCGACCGTTTGAAACGGGACGAGATCACCACCATCGTCGATCTCCAGCTCGACCGTGTGCGGCAGCGCCTCGCCAAGCAGGGACTTGCGCTCGCCCTCACGCCGGCGGCGAAGGAATTCATCGGCAACCGCGGATACGATCCGGTCTACGGGGCGCGGCCCTTGAAGCGCGCCATCCAGCATCTGCTGCTCGATCCACTCAGCCTCGATGTTCTCGACGGGCGCTTTCAGGAGGGGGATGTGATCACCGGCGACGTCAGGGAGGGGGGGCTTGTTTACGGAAAAGATTGAACGCCCCGGCGTCCGCTTTGTCGTAGTGCGATCGGATCGGGCGAATCAATTAGGATATCTCCAAATCTCGAGATGGTGCCGATGGAGTTCGACACGGGAGATGGTCCGGATTCCCGGATGGCGATATATTTATCTTGCGATGACCCGGCCATCCCGTAACCTCGTCGCGTCATGAGTACCAAATCGAAAGCGGCCTCCAAAGGCACACGATATACACCGGAGCAGAAGCAGGAAGTCGTCGACTTCGTGAACCAATACAACGCCGACAACGGGCGCGGTGGCCAGAGTGCCGCGGCCCGCAAGTTCAACATCTCGCAGTTGACGATCAGCGCATGGCTCAAGAAGTTTGGCAAGAAGTCCGCGAAGCCCGCCAAGAAAGCCGCCAAGAAAGCCGCGAAACCGGCTGCCAAGAAGGCTGCGAAAAAGGCCGCCAAGAAAGCTGGCAAAAAGGCTGCGAAGAAAGCTGCCAAGAGCTCGTCCAAGATTGTTTCCGACGCGAACTCCCGGTCCACCGGCAAGAGCCGCGGCACCCGCTACAGCGAGGAGCAGAAGCAACAGATCGTCGATTTCGTGAACACCTACAACGCCGAGCACGGCCGTGGCGGACAAAGCGCCGCCGTGCGCGAGTTCGATCTTTCGGCCATCACCGTGGCCGCGTGGCTCAAGCGTGCGGGCATCCGCACCGGTGGCCGCACCGCCAAACTGATCCGCGCGGGTGTTGTTCCGAATGTTCCCGCCGTTTCTCCGGCGATCACCAACAAGGTCGGCCAATTGCTCGATGTCTCCGATGAGATCCGCAAGACCGAGATGGAACTCGCCAAGCTGCGTGCGAAGTATGACGCGCTGAGCGCGCAGATCCGCTCCTCGATCTAACCTCCAACCGATTCCAATCAAGAAGGCCGCATGCGGGAGATCCCGTGTGCGGCTTTTTTGTTTTCAGCCGTCCGTCCGCTCCCAATCGACGCCGGTGCGCATGTCCATCCAGCGCATCGACTCGCCGTCGAAGACGAATCGTCCGTGAAAGGTGGTCTCCTCCAGCAGCAGGGGAAGCCAATGGCGGTCGTCCTCCCACATCTGGGCGTAGGGGATCTCGTCGAGGGCGGTCCAGCAGGGTTTCGCCTCGTCGGTCTCGGTGGGGGTGCCGAGATGGTCATCGGCTCGATAAACATGGCAGAGGATGTCCGGGACATCGGACATGACGAACCATAGCTCGCCCATCTTGCGGATGCCGACGGGCTCGATGTGGAGTTCCTCCATGCACTCGCGGACGACGGACTGAAGCGGGGTCTCGCCGGGGTCGATCTTCCCACCCGGGCCGTTCATCTTGCCGGCGCCGAGGCCGCGTTTCTTTTCGATGAGCAGGATCCGCCCGTCGCGCACCACGAACATGAGCGTGGCATGGATCTCGCCCTGCCAGCGGGACCAGTCGATCGGGGAGTCGGACATCGGGACGGTTCAGGCTTGGGCGTAGGCTTCCACCGAGTCGCAGGTGCAGACGAGGTTGCGGTCGCCGTGCACGTTGTCGATGCGGCCGACGTACGGCCAGAACTTGTGCTGCCGGAGATACGGCAACGGATAGGCGGCCTGCTCCCGGCTGTAGGGATGCGTCCAGCCGTCGCCGCAGACGACCTCGGCCGGGTGCGGCGCGTTGCGGAGCGGATTGTCCTCGGCGTCCATGTCGCCACGGATCACCGCGGAGATTTCTCCGTGGATGGAAACCATCGCGTCGCAGAAGCGGTCGAGCTCGGCTTTGGACTCGGACTCGGTCGGCTCGATCATCAGCGTGCCGCCGACCGGCCAGCTCATGGTTGGCGCGTGGAAGCCATAGTCCATGAGCCGCTTCGCGACGTCCTCGACGGTGATGCCGCTCTGCGCGGAAAGCGGGCGAAGATCGATGATGCACTCGTGGGCGACGAGTCCTTCGTTGCCGGTGTAGAGGACCGGATAGAACGGCGAGAGGCGGCGGGCGATGTAGTTCGCGTTGAGGATGGCGATCTTTGTGGCCTCGGTGAGGCCGGCGCCGCCCATCATCGCGACATACATCCAGGAGATCGTGTTGATCGACGCGCTGCCCCACGGCGCGGAGCAAACGACGCCATCGGTCTGCTCCAGCACCCGGTGGCCGGGCAAGAATGGAACGAGTTGCTGCGCAACGCCGATCGGGCCGACTCCGGGACCGCCGCCGCCATGAGGGATGCAGAAAGTCTTGTGGAGGTTGAGGTGGCAGACATCGGCACCGATCAGGCCGGGGCTGGTGAGTCCGACCTGGGCGTTCATGTTGGCACCGTCCATGTAAACCTGCCCGCCGTGTTGGTGGATCACCTCGCAGATGTGGCGGATGGAGTCTTCGAACACACCATGGGTGGAGGGATAGGTCACCATCAACGCGGCAAGTTTCTCCGCATGCTGGGCGGCGAGTTCCTCAAGGTGGGCGACATCGATGTTTCCCGACTCGTCGCATTTCACGCCGACCACTTTCATCCCGGCCATGACGGCCGACGCGGGGTTGGTGCCGTGCGCGGAGACCGGGATCAGGCAGACGTCCCGATCCTTGTCGCCGCGGGACAGGTGGTAGCGGCGGATCGCGAGCAGGCCCGCGTATTCGCCCTGTGAGCCCGCGTTCGGCTGCAGGGAGACCGCGGCGAAACCGGTGATCTCGGCGAGCCATGATTCAAGCTGGGCGAGCATCCCGCGGTATCCCTCGCTCTGGTCCTCTGGTACGAAGGGATGCATGTGCGCGACCTCCGGCCAGCTCAGCGGCATCATCTCGGAGGTGGCGTTGAGTTTCATCGTGCAGGAACCGAGAGGGATCATCGATTCGTTCAGCGCGAGGTCCCGGGATTCGAGCCGCTTCAGGTAGCGGAGCATCTCGGTCTCGGAATGATAGGAGTTGAACACGGGCTGCTTGAGCAGTTCGCCGGTCCGCTCGTGAGAGTCGGTCCACGACGGATCTGGATTCGTGGCGTCGCGGAACTCCACGCCGAAGGCGGCGCAGATGGCCTCCAGATCGGCCGTCGTCGCGGTCTCGTCGAGGCTGATGCCGACGCGGTCGTTTTCGATCGGGCGCAGGTTGATGCCGTGGGAAACGGCGGCCGCGCATACGGTTTTCGCATCGCTTCCGCCGGTGGGTTTCACGACGAGCGTGTCGAAGAACGGGCCGCCTTCGACTTCGATGCCTCCCGCTTCGAGCGCGGTCTTGAGGCGGCGGGTGTTGAAATTCACATCCCGCGCGATCGCCCGCAGACCGTCCGGGCCATGATAGACGGCATACATCGAGGCCATCACGGCGAGAAGCACCTGGGCGGTGCAGATGTTGGAGGTCGCCTTGTCACGACGGATGTGTTGCTCGCGCGTCTGCAGCGAAAGCCGGTATCCGGGTTTTCCCCGGCTGTCGACGGAGACGCCGATCAGACGTCCGGGCATCTTCCGCTTCAGCGCGTCCGCGCAGGCCATGAATCCCGCGTGCGGACCACCGAAACCCATCGGAACGCCGAATCTCTGGGCCGATCCGACACAGATATCCGCACCGAATTCACCGGGCGATTTCAGCACCGTCAGCGCCAGCGGATCGGCCGCGACGATGGTCACCGCGCCCGCCGCTTTCGCCTTCGCGAAGAATGCTTCGAAGTCATCGATCCGGCCGCGGGTGTCCGGGTATTGCACCAGCACGGCGAACACATGGCCGTCGTCGGGAAACTCATAGTTTTCCCAGTCGCCCGTGGCCACCTCGATGCCGAGCGGTTCCGCGCGGGTAGCGACGACATCGATGGTCTGCGGATGGCAGCAGTCCGAAACGAAGATCGTGCGGCCTTTCGGTTTCCCCGAGAGCGCCAGGCTCATCGCCTCCGCCGCCGCGGTGCCCTCGTCGAGCAGCGACGCGTTGGCCACCGCGAGTCCGGTGAGGTCGGTGATCATCGTTTGGAAATTCAGCAGCGCCTCGAGACGGCCCTGCGCGATCTCCGCCTGATAGGGCGTGTAGGCGGTGTACCAACCCGGGTTTTCCAGGATGTTCCGCTGGATCACCGCCGGTGTGTGGGTGCCATGGTATCCTTGGCCGATGAACGACTTGAGCACCTTGTTTTTCGCGAAGATGCCGCGCAGTTTCTCAAGGGCGGCTTGTTCCGAAAGCGCGGCCGGCAGGTCGAGCGCTTCGGTGGAGCGGATGCCGCCGGGCACCGCGGTGTCGATCAAGGCGTCGAGATTGGCATATCCGGTATCCGTGAGCATCCGATCGCGATCGGAACCAACGGGACCAAGGTGGCGGCTGCGGAAATCAGTGCGTGCGGGCATGAGGATGGGGGTGGGCGAAAAATCAGGCGGAATCCAAAAAACGGCGCCCCCTGCATAGTGGAAATCACCGGACGCGCAACCCCCGGCGCGCCCGGAAACACGATTTTCGCCCCGCGCGCGGTCAGAGCGCGGTTGCCGCGGCCACGGCGGTGAGTTGGAGGTCCTTGCGGTTCCTCTCGATGGCGTGCCACAGGCCGGGGGCGAAGCGCCGGGTGAACCCGTGGCCATCCAGCCACAGCGAGAGGGTCGCCAGGTCGTTCTCGTCGCCCAGTTGTTTTGCGAGACCGTGGAAACCGGGGTCGTACGGACTCGACTCCGCCGGCAGATAGTCCACCGCGCCGAGCCATGCCTTGAGCGCCTTGCGGGTCTGGTGGAAGTCGTCCGCGCGCCTGCGGTCGAGCTTGCGGCAGCGCTTGAACGCCCGCTTGTCGAGTTTCCGGAAACCCGCCGACGCACGGTCCGCCAGATCCGCAGCATCGAGCGCTTCGATCTTCTTCAGCGCCTTGTCCACCCGGGCAAGGCACCAGTCCGCCGTCTCGCGCGGCGGCCGGCGGGCGGCCGCGTGGGTGCCTTGTTCGAGCAGCGCGCGGATCGCCGCCGCGACGTTTTTGTCCTCGTCCCAGCCGAGTTTGTTCCATGTTTCCAGGCGTGCTACCGCATCCCGCGGGCTCGACAACAGGCGGCCGATGCATTGCAGCTCGCGCCCCGCGTTCTTTTGCAAGCCCAGCAGGGCGCAGCCGCCGCGCAGCGACTTGCCGAGCTTGCGGATGGCGTGCACCTCGTCGGCCACCCGGCCCTGCGAGTCGAGCAGGCCTTCGATCATCGATTTCAATTTCCCGCAGCCATCCGTCAGGCGCGTGCGGACGTCCTTCGCCTGCTCTTTGGTGAGAGCGATCATGGGCGCAGTGTGAAAAGTCGCTACGGACTTGTCAGCGGAGATCGTGTGACAAATCATCGGAGCGTTCCTTGTTTAGGTATTTTGGCTTATGAAAACGTTGATTCGAAACGCACGCATTGTATCGCCCGATCTCGAGATTCCCAAGGGGTCCCTGTGGATCGAAAACGGAAAAATCGCCGGAGTGGCGGGTGAGGGGACCGAGGCCCCCGCCGCGGACCAGGAGATTGACGCCGGGGGGCGCCTCGTGGTGCCCGGTTTCTGGGACATCCACTGCCACGGCGCCGACCGCAACGACGTTTGCGACAACTCGGTGGAGGCCATCCGCCACATCGCGAAGCGCAAGCTTCAGGAGGGCGTCACCACCTGGCTTCCGACCACGCTCACCCAGCCGCAGGACAAGCTCGAGGAGATCGCCGGGAAATGCGCGGAATACATGAAGAACCCCGAGTTCTGCCGGACTCCCGGCCTGCACGTCGAGGGGCCGTTCATCAACCGCAAGAACGCCGGCGCGCAGAATCCCGAGTTCGTCCGTCCGCCCGACTTTGGCGAACTCAAGCGCATCCACGACATCGCGCCCGCACTGATCGTTTCGATCGCGCCGGACGTCGATGGTGCCAACGAGGTCATCGCGAAAGCCGCCGAGGCCGGCATCACCTCTTCCGCCGCGCACACCTCGTCCACCGCGGCGCAGATCCGCGAGGCGAAGAAGCACGGACTCAAACACCTCACCCATTTCTGCAACGCGATGACGCCGGTGCACCACCGCGAGATCGGCGTGGTCGGCGCGGGGCTGACCGATGACTCGCTGATGCTCGAGCTCATCTGCGACACCATCCACCTTTGTCCGGACATGCTTCAGCTCATCTTCCAACTCGTGCCGATCGACCGGCTGATGATGATCACCGACTCGATGGCCGCCTCATGGATCGGCGAGGGCGAGGTGAAACTCGGAGGTCTCGACGTGCTCGTTTCCGATGGCAAGGCGGTGCTCAAGGAGGGCGGCGCGCTCGCCGGCTCCGCGTTGCTCTATAACGAGGGCGTCCGCAACGTCGCGGAACTCACCGGGCTGCCGCTCCCGCAGATCGTCAAGGCGACCTCGTGGAACCAGGCGCGCTCACTCGGCATCGAGGGCTTCGGCAAACTCGAAGCCGGCTACCACGCGGACATCGCCATCCTCAACGACGACTTCTCCGTTTGGAAAACGCTCGTCGGCGGCGAGGAACGTTAGCCTACAAAGGAAAACTGAAACCACGAAAGACACCAAGATTCACGAAAATGAAGGAGTTGAGACTTGAGAGACGCTCATCCTGTAGGTGATCACCCGATCTTGCCGGATCACCTTCCTTTCGTGCTTTTTCGTGTGTTTCGTGGTTCCCATTTCAGAATCCAGGGTCAGATGTTTCCCCGCGCGTCATCGTAGAGCCGGGCCACCGACGGCCGCGACAGGACGACGAACGTGAAAATGCCGAGGGCGGTGCCGAGCGGGAGCTGCAGGCAGTTCAGTCCCGCGACGATGAGCGAAAACATCCGGTTTTTCCGCATCGCGAGAAACCGGGCGGACATCACGTTGGCCATGAGGAACGCCACGACCAAAAGCGCGGCGACCAGGTAGAACATCTGCATGATGAGGAAGAAATTCTCCGGCGGTTGTTCCGCGACGGGTTTCTTGTTCCACATCTCCGGGTTCATGAAGACGGTCCGCATGATCAGGAAATGGACGATCAGGAACAACAGCCCCAGTCCCGCGAATCCCGCGCCGACCCAATGGCAGACCGAGAGGATCCGGAGGTGTTCCTCGTCCTGACTCCGCTGGGGAACCGGATAGGCGGCTTGCGGGAGCGGCGGTGTTTCCATCGTTTGAATCGTGACGAATCCGCGGCCGGGAGCGAGGGGAAAAGCGCCGCTGGGAACGCTCAACTTACGAAGGAAAAGAGAAACCACGAAAGACACCAAAGATCACGAAAATGAAAGGGTTGAAACTTGAGAGCCTCTCATCCTGCGGGTGATCAGCCCGATCCTGCGGGATCACCTTTCTTTCGTGCTTTTTCGTGCGTTTCGTGGTTCCCGTTTCAGAATCCAGGCTCAGACATCCCGTTTCACCACCGCCTCACAACCCTTGATGTCGAGCTTGCCGGAAGCAAGCACCGGGATCTCCGCGACGGGGATGATGAGTTTGGGACACCACAGCGAGGGCAGGCCTTCGTCGAGGAGTTTGTATCGGAGGTCGATGCATTCCTGCTCCAGCGCCGGGCCGGCGATGGTGGAAAGCAGCACGATCGCCTCGCCCTTTTGTTCGTCCGGCACGCCGACGATGGCGATGCGGCGTTCGGTTTCCTGATCGAGTCCGAGCGCCTTGTTCACCGCCGCCTCGACGGTCTCGTGAGGCACCATTTCGCCGGCGATCTTCGAGAAACGCGAGATCCGCCCTTCGATGTAGAGGAACCCATCGTCGTCGATGCGTCCCACGTCGCCGGTGCGGAACCAGCCGTCCTGCAGCACGTCCGCGGTGCGCTTCGGGTCGTTGAGATAGCCGGTGAATACATTGCAGCCCTTGAACCAGATGATGCCCTGGCGGTCGATCGGCACCTCCTGCTCGGTAGCGGGGTCGATGATCTTGAGCGCGAGGCCGGGCAGGAGCTGGCCGACCGAGCCGTTGCGCGACGATGGAATGACCGTGGCACCGGATTCGGGTTCGGGATCGGGCAGGTTCACGTTGGTCGCCGGCGAGGTCTCGGTGAGTCCGTATCCTTCCTGCGGGCGGATGCCGAATTTCTCCTCGAAGGCGTTCGCCAGATTCTGCGGGAGCTTCTCCGCGCCGGTGACCACGAGTTTCAACGACGAGAGCTGCGCCGGGTCGATGCGCTTCATGTAGCCGCGCAGGAAGGTCGGCGTGGCGAGCAAGAGCGTGATCTGATGGAGCGCGATGAGCTCGGCGAGCCGCTTGGTTTCCAGCGGACTCGGATAAGTCACCAGATCGATCCCCTCGATGACGGGAAACCACAGCGTGACCGTGCAGCCGAAGGAATGGAACAAGGGCAGGCAGCCGAGCACCGAGGACCCGGTATGCAGATCGAGCCGCGTGGCGAACTGCGTGACGTTGCCGAGCACGTTGCGGTGGGTGAGCGGCACGCCTTTCGGTTCGCCGGACGAGCCGGAGGTGAAGAGCAGCAGCGCCTCGTCATCGCCGGAGCGCTTGCGCAGTCCGAGCAGCGTCCCGAGCGCCGCGGCGGGCAGGAGTTTCGACAGGATGCCCCAGGTGATGATCTGCTTTTTCAGGCCGGGAAGGACGCGCTCGACGAGAATTAGGTCGCGGTTCGGCGGCCATGGGAAACTGGACACCTTGCGGACGAACGGGTCCGCGGTGATGAATCGGTCCACGCCGGACTGGCGGATGCACGAGCGCACGGCTTCGGGCCCGGCGGTGAAGTTCAGGTTCACCGGGGTCTTGCCGGCGAAAAGCACGGCGAGGTTCGCGATGAGGCCGGCTTTTCCGGGAGGCAGCACGATGGCGACGCGCGGCTGGTCCGTTTCCTCGCGGATGTGCTTCGAGAGCGCGATGGCGACCGGCAGGATCTTCGAATAAGGAAGCTCCGAATCGTCGGAGCCGTCGAGAATCCGGTTTCGCCCGTGTTTTTTGAGCCCTTCCAGCAGGACCATCGCGAGCGAGTTCTTGAACAAGGGCCGCGCGGAGTAGGCCGTTTCCGCGGCGTTCAGCAGGCCCTTGTGAAACGCCGCCGGGCTCGCCTCGGCGGCAGGGACGGTTTTCGCGAAGGAAATCACCACCGCGGGGAGCGAGCCGCGGCGCTCGGTGCTCAGACTTGATTCACGCGGGAGATCGACCGCCACCGGAAGCACCGGCAGGCCGAACGAGGTGAGGGCTTTCAGGTGGGACGCCGGAATGTGGCAGGGCGTCGCGTTTCGCGCCGCGGCGCGGCCGGGGACGAAAATGAGCACGCCGTTCTGGTCGAGGAACGGCTTCAACTGCTGGCCCGCCGCCTCCGGAGCGGCGTCATCGGCGGAAAACATCGCGCCGGAATCCGATTTCTCGAGGTGGGCCAGCACCGACGGATCGTGCTGCGCCTTTTCCTCGATGAGCCACGTGATCGGACGCCCGGCGAAGAGTTTCTCGAACTGGAGCAACGCCTCGAACGGAAGCCGGCCGGGGATGACGAGCACCCCGTTGCCGGGAATGCGTTCCTTGTGGAGGATCTGGATGGCTGCGGAGGACATGGGAATGGATGGCGCTCGGGACCGCGATGCGGCTGCATTCAACGGGAATCGGCCCCCCGTGGCACGGATTTTTTCCAAAATGCCGGGCGGGCGACTAGCGAGCGGGAATCACCCCGACCTCGGCCGCGGTGATGTGGTTTTTCTCGACGGCGTGGAGCCCGGTGAAGCGGACGAAACGAGCGGCGGAGGGTTCCGCGAGCGGCACGACCTGCCGGATCGGGTTGGCTCGCACGTTCGCGAATTCGCCTTCCGCCGCCGTCCGCCAGGTCTCGCCGTCGCCGCTGAGTTCGAAGCGGTAGCGGTCGGTCATGCCGTGGGCGACGCCGTCCTGACGCGGCAGATAGGTGAGCGCTTCGATGCGGATCTCGCGTCCGAGATCGATGGTGAACCCCTGCGGCGGCGGGAGTTCGCCGCTCAGCGGGTGCGTGTTCCAGAGCGTGTTCGGATCGCCGTCGATGCAGACTTCGGCGTTTCCGAAGGTCTTCGCGACGATCTTCCAGCCGGTTTTCGGCATCTCGCCCTCGAACATGGCGGCGATTTTCGGATCGACCGGAAGCTCCGGCATTTTCAGCAGGGAAATCTCCGAGATGCACGGCGGCGCGACGGATTTCGTGACGCGCAGCCGGACGCGGTCGGTGGTGACCGCTTGCGGAAGACGGACGAGCACCTGGTTTCCGATCGTTTTTCCTTGGTGGATCTCGTTCCAGCCGCCGTCTTCCCAGACGTCGAGAGCGAAGGAATCGACCCGCTGGCCGAGGCGGATCTGTTCGCGGATGCGGACGACGTCGAAGGTCGCGGAAACCGGCAGACCGATCGCGGCCGCGGGTGCCTCATCGGACGATCCGGGACACCAGAATGTCTCGATATCGCCATCGACGAGCGCACGGGCGGAGTGCTTTGGATCGGGCGCGGGTCCCACGGTTTTCGCTCCGCGGGCGAAGTCGGTGGCGAGCAGTTCGTCGCGCAGGCGCTTGAACTCCATCAGCGAGCGGACGTCCGGCTCGGCGATCCGCCCGTCGCGGTTGGGCGGCACGTTGAGGATCAGGTTCGCGCCGCGTCCGACGCTGTCGAACCACACATCCAGCAGTTTCCCGCCGGACTTCACTTTCGAGTCCTCATGGGCGTGCCAGAACCATCCGGGCCGGATCGAGGTGTCTCCCTCGGCGGGCATCCACGTGTCGCCGTGCGGCACGCCGGTCGCGCCGTTGCCGCCGCGTTTCGAGTCCATCGTATGCCAATGCGGGTAGGCGACGTGCCCTTGCTCCGAGCCGCCCCAGCGGGCGTCGCCGCCGCCGCCCCAGACGACGCATTCCGGCTGCACCTTGCGGATCTTTTCGACGAGATCGGAAAATCGATAGTAGTTGGGAGGGATCGTCCGCCGCTCGCGCGCGCCGCCGTAGGAACCGTCGCCGCCGTTCGCGCCGTCGAACCAGATCTCGAACACCGGCCCGTAGTTCGTGAGCACCTCGAGCACCTGCTTGTGGAACGTTTCCACATATCCCTCGCGGGCGTATTCGGCATGGTTGCGGTCCCATGGGGAAACATAGATGCCGAGTTTGAAATCCTCGGCCTTGCAGGCGTCGGCGAAGTCGCGGATCACGTCGCCCTTGCCGCCTTTCCACGGGCTTTTCGAGATGTTGTGCCCCGTCGTTTCCGTCGGCCACAGGCAGAAGCCGTCGTGATGTTTCGCGGTGACGATCACGCCTTTCATTCCGGCCTCTTTGAAGTGACGCACGATGGCGCGGGCATCGAAGGACGATGGGTTGAAGAGTTTCGGATCCTCGTCGCCATATCCCCACTCGCGGTTGGTGTAGGTGTTGAGCCCGAAGTGGACGAAGGCATACAACTCCATCCGCTGCCACGCGAGTTGCCGCGGCGAGGGGACCGCGCCGTGTGGTTCCGGCGATGCGGAGGAAAATGTGGAAGACGAAAGGACAAGCGCGGTCGCGAGCGTGGGCAGCAATCTCATGAAGTTCTCAGGTGTTCGATGGCGTCGCGCAGGTCGTCCGCGGTGACCTTGTCGGTGACGAAGGCATCACCGGCGGCCCGCAGGACGACGAAGCGGATGGACCCGGAAGAGAACTTTTTGTCGCGGGCGAGTTTTTCAAGAATCGTGTCCGTGCCGATCTCCGGCGCGAGCACCACGGGCAGTCCGAAGTGGTCCAGCAAGCCGAGGATTTTCGCGGAAACGGCTGCATCCAGGCCCGCCCGGCGTTCGGATAGAAACAACGCGGCGCGGATGCCGAGCGAGATCGCCTCGCCATGCAGCAGCTCGCCATACGGCACCGCGGCTTCGATGCCGTGGCCGATCGTGTGGCCGAAGTTCAACAGCGCCCGGACACCGAGCGTCTCGTGTTCGTCCTCTTCGACGATGCGCGCCTTGATCGCGATGTTGCGGGCGATCAGGTCCGCCGGGACATCGCGCGACGAGGGGTCGAGCCCCGCGAGTTCGTCGAGCATGCCGGCGTCGCGGATGGCGGCGTGTTTCACCACCTCGGCGAAGCCTTCGCGAAACTCGCGATCCGCCAGAGTCGAAAGCGTTTCCGGGTCCACCAGCACCAGCCGCGGCTGATGGAACGCGCCCAGCAGGTTCTTGCCCTCCGCGATGTTCACGCCGGTCTTCCCGCCCACCGAGGAATCGACCTGCGAGACGATCGTCGTCGGGATCTGCACGAACGGAATGCCCCGATAGAAAACCGCCGCGACGAAACCCGCGAGGTCGCCGACGACCCCGCCGCCGAGGGCGATCACCAGCGACTTGCGGTCGTGCCCGTCACGGGTCATCTCGCGGCACAGGGTTTCCACATGGCTCATCGACTTGGATGCCTCGCCGGCCGGGACCACATGGAGCGTCGGATCGAGACCGGCGGATTTCAGCGATTCGAGAAGCGTCCCGGCGTGCAACGTGGCCACTGTCTTGTCGCTGATCACCGCGACGCGCGTCCTGCCCGGAACCGCGGAGCGGACGAGCGAGCCGGCGCTGCCGAGCAAGGCGGGATCGACGAGGACGTCGTAGGAGCGTTCGGCGAGGTCGACATGGACGTTGGGCATGCCCGGAGGATGGGAAACAGGTCGGCTCGTTGTCCATTCCGGATCGCCCCTCGCGGCTTGCACGAGGCCGCCGCATCTGGTGGCTTGTGGCATGGAGATCCGCAACCGCGACGAGCAAGCGCCGTTCACCACCAAGGATGGATCGACGATCCGCAGCCTGCTCGACCTCTCGAACGCGCCGGTCGCGAACCAGAGCCTCGCCGAAGCCAGCCTGCCGGCCGGCGCCGCGACCGACCGCCACTATCACAAACAAAGCGAGGAGATCTACTACCTGCTCGAAGGGCGGGGGACCATGGAACTGGATGGGGAAACCCGCGAGGTCGGCCCCGGCGATGCGATCCTGATTCCGCCCGGTGCCTGGCACCAGATCACCGCCGCTGAGCCGCTGCGTTTCCTCTGCTGCTGCGCGCCGCCCTACGCCCACGAGGACACCTATTTCGAATGATGTGCAACCGTGTCATCGCCTGCGGGCTGTCGTTTCTCCCGCTCGCCGCCCCTGCCATCGGCGCGGAGCCGCGCGGCTGGGAGGAGAAACTCGCCGGCGCGCTGTCACTGCGCTTGCGGGCGATCGATCGGGAGCTCGCCGGCCTCGGGCCGAAGCTCAAGGGGCTTCCCGACATCCCGATTTCGGACCAGGGCGGCACCGGCGGCTGCGTCGGCGTGCATTTGAGCGCGTCTCCTGCTGGTGATACCCGTTGCGCTCTTGAGATCCGCTTCAAGGAGCCGGGAAACGTGGACCTCGTGTCGCTCGTTCCCGCCCGGCGCTACGACGCCCGCGGGCTCGATGCGAATTACGGGCTGCCGGACTCCTTTTCCGTCGAGTTGTTCGACGCCGCGGGGCAAACCACCGCCGTGGTTGCCGTGGAACCGGATGCCCGGAGAAATCCGGTGCGCCGCGGTCATCCGTTTTTCTATCAGGTCGATCCACCGGTCCCGGCGGCGGGCCTGCGGATCGTCGCGGACCGGCTTCATCCGGATCCGGATTCTGACGGGGTCTTCATCCACGCATGGTCGGAGGCCTTCGCATTCGAAGGCGAGCGCGACGTTGCGTGGGGCGGCGAGGTGAAGATTGTCGGCGGCGCCGCGCCCACCGCCCCGTGGCAGTGGCAGCCCGCGTTCCTCGTCGATGGCGAGACGCCTCTTGGCCTGCCGGAGATCCCCGGCGAGGATCATCGCAACATCGGCTGGCTCTCGAAGGACCGGAAGGATCCCCTCGAAAGCGCTTCGCTCACCATCGACCTCGGGGCTGCGAATGAGATCGACGCGGTGCGGCTCTTTCCCGCCCGCCGGCCGACGTCCGACCTGCCGAGCGGTTTCGGATTTCCGAAACGCCTGAAGGTGCTCGTCTCCGACACGCTGGAGGATGCCGGCGGCGGCGCATGGCGGGTCGTTTCCGACGCCGCCTATCGGAATCCCGGCCACAATCCGGTGACCATCCCGTTCGATGCCACGACCGGCAGGTATGTGAAATTCGAGGCCGTCGAGTTGTGGAAAGTCTATGAAAGTTACCCGGCCTTCTTCGCCTTGAGCGAGGTCGAGGTGTTGGATGGAAGCGAGAATCTCGCTCTCGGCAAACCGGTTCGCTCGGTCGACAGCATGCTCAACCTGATCACCTCCGGCGGTCGCTACTGGAGCGGCGCGGCGCTCACCGACGGCTTCGGCCCCGAGGGGAAACTTGTTCCCACCCGCGAGTGGCTCGGGCTGCTCGACAAGCGCCTCGGAATCGAGACCCGTCGGCACGACCTTCGTGCCGAGTCGGTGCGGTTGATCAACGGCTGGCGTCGCACCGGGCTCGCCGGTTTCGCCTTGCTGGGGCTCGCCGGTGCTTTCGCGATCGTCGCCCTGCCGATCCGTTACCGCATCCACGCCCGCCGCGAACTGGAGAAGGTGCGCGAGCGGATCGCAGGCGACCTCCACGACGAGGTCGGAAGCAACCTCGGCAGCATCCAGATGTTCGCCGATCTCGCCGAAGGCCGTTCCGGACCCTCCGAGGAACTCAAGCGCATCCAGCGCATCGCCGCGGAAACCGTGAGTGCCGTGCGCGACATCGTGTGGCTGCTCCGCCCGCGCGGCGACCACCGCATCGCCACCGTCGAGCACCTGCGCGAGACCGCTTCGATCATGCTCGAAAGCCTCGAGTGGAAGTTCACCGCCAACGAAGCCGCCTGGGCGACCGAGCTGCCCGAAGAATCGAACCGCGACCTTTTCCTCTACTTCCGCGAGGCCCTCCACAACATCCTCCGCCATGCCAAGGCGGAGAACGTCCTCATCCGCGCCGAATCCGCGGAGGGCCGGCTCAAGCTCATCATCACCGACGACGGCGTGGGCATCGAGGAAACGAAACTCCAGCGCCCGTCCACCCAGCGCGCCCTGCGCCAGCGCGCCGATGCCCTCGGCGCCTCTTTCGATGTCACCAGCACTCCGGGCGAGGGGACCCGTCTCCTCCTGTCGGTGCCCCTCGATCGGAAACGTCGCCCCAAAGTCCCGGCAGCGCCCTCTCCCCAATCCAACGCCTGACCCCGGCTCCTTCATCGCACGTCGCGGGAACCATGGACATCGGTCCCGCGGATCGCGAATCATCGGTGCGGCCGCATCGGGGATCTGTCGCTGAATGCAATCGCGCTTGTTGAACTTTGCGGACGGGATCGGTGGTGGTGAGGGAGAAAGGCTGTGGATTGGTTGGAACCTGCGCTTTCCGGATCCGGATTCGTGGCATAGGGTTTTTGGCGATGTCCTCGAAGCTGCCTGTTCATGACCCGCCGATCCGGATTGTTCTCATCGAGGATCACGCGGATTTCCGCGAATCCGTGACGATGGTGTTGGAACAACGGGCCGGGTACAAGTGCGTGGGCGGGTTTTCGACGATGGAGGATGCGCTGGAAGCGATCCGCGGCGGTTTGGAGGCTGATGTCGTGCTCTCCGATCTCGGATTGCCCGGGATGAGCGGCATCGCCGGGATCCGAAAGATCCGGGAGCTGCTTCCGGAGTCGCGGGTGCTGGTGCTGACGGCATTCACCGACAAGGCGAAGGTTTTCTCCGCGCTCGAGGCCGGCGCGCATGGCTACCTCGTGAAGGCGGGCAGCGCGAGCCGGCTCATCGAGATGCTGGAGGAGGTGCTGGCGGGAGGGACGGCGCTCGACCCGAAGATCGCGGGCATGATCCTCCAGACGTTCCGGCAGTTGAGTCCGATTCCCGAGTCAGAGTCGCTCTCGGCCCGCGAGCGCGAGGTGCTCCAGCTTTCCGCGAAAGGTCTTACGCGCAAGGAGATCGCGGAGGAACTCCAGGTGAGCGAGTATTCGGTGACCGAGTATATCAAGCGCAGCTTCGACAAACTGCACGTGCGCAGCCTGCCTGCCGCCGTGAGCGAGGCGATCCGCCGCGGTTTCCTCGACCTGTCGTGAAATCCCGGCAAAGCCGGAAACCTCAGCGCTGGATGAGGAAGATGCGGTTCTCCGTGTAGGTGATCACGGCGTCGAGTTCGCGCATGAAGTCGGCGCCGAAGAGGCCGACATAGCCGCTGTGGTCATACTTTCCATCGCGCGTCATGTCGGTGGCGAGAACCTTGCGGTTGGTGAGGATTGCATCTCCCAGGGTGAGCTTGTCGATCATGCAGACCGCCGCTGGTGCCTTGCCGCCGATGCCCCACACAAACTCGTCCATGGGGCCGACCTTGCAGTTGTTCTCCTTCGCGTCGGACAGATTGAGCAGGCTGTTGTCGGCGCCGGTGTCGATCATGTAGGTGACATCGTTGCCGTTGAGCGTGCCGTCGACGAAGATGTGATTGCCGCGGCGTTCGAACTGGAACGATTGGTATTTCCGGAGTTTCAACAGATCGTGCACGGTGAGTCCCTGGCAATGTTCCAGGAACAAGGCACCCTCCTCACTCCATGAGCGGAGGAACTCCATGTCGTCCAGACGGAAACGGTCGATGGCGAACTGGAGTTTCTTGCCGTTGGGTCCCTGGATGGTGGCGACCGTGGGGGTTTTCTCGACCACCTTGCCGCGGAACACCTTGCCGTCCTTGGTTTTGAAAATCCGGAAGTCATGGCCTTCGGCGCCATCCCGCGCGTCGTCATCGGATTGGTCGGGCCGCAGGAAGATGCGCCGCTCGGGGTAGGAGATCACGGCATCGAGCTTGCTCATGAACTCGGCGCCGAGGATGCCGTCCTCGCGGGACACCACACCCTCGGGTTTGCCGTTCATCAGGTCGGTGGCGAGGATCTTCCGGTCGCGGAACACCGCCTCGCCGAGCTGGAGTGTCGGCACCGGTGTCCATCCCGCCGGCGCCTCGCCCGCCACTCCGTAGATCTTCTCGTCCATCGGGCCTACCTCCAAGCCGACCCCCTGCGCGTAGGGAACGTGCAGCAGGCTGGTTCCCGCTCCCGTGTCGATGAGCAGGTTCGCCGGTTTGCCGTTGATCTTCGCATCCACAAATATCGAGTTGTTCTCGAAACGGAAGGGGAACGATTCGTATCCGCGCAGTTCGAGACATTGGCGGATGGTGAGCCGGCGGCACTGTTGGATGAAGACCGCCTTTTCCTTGGACCACGATTTCACATATTCCTGATCGTCCTCGCTGAGGTCGGACAATTTCACGTTGGCCTTCTTGCCGTTGCGGAGCAGCAGCTGCGCCTCGGTGTCCGTCTTGTCGATGAGCACCGCCTGGATGACTGTGCCTGCGGAGTTCTTGAAGTCGCGGTATTCGGATGGCTCGGCTTCTTTCGCGAAGGCGGGGAGGGCGAGCAGCAGACCCGCGGCGCAGGCGGCGAACAGTTGGGAAACGATGGGGGTCTTCATTTGAAATCACCTTCGACAATGAATTTCTTCCAGTCCGCTTCGAGTTCTTCAACGGTCTCGAAGCCGAAAATTCTCGCGAATTCCTGCGGAACAGGAATCTGGTTGGATGATTCGATCCGGCGGATCAGCTTGGCGAACTGAGCAAGCCGCTTCGAGTCGCCCTCCATGTAGCAGGCGAAGGAATAGATTGTCACCAGTTTCGCCGGGTCGAGATCGTCCGACTTCCATGAAAGCATGTGTTCGAGATTGAGGGCCACGACGCCCTTGCGGACGAGCGGCTTGAGCGAACGCGCCCACGAGCTGCCGTCGTCGAAGCCGCTCTTCGAGGAGATCTCGTCCTTGTTGGATTCCTCCACGGCCAGCAGCTGCGTCTCGGATTTTCCGGCGAGGCTGATTTCCTTGTAGTAGGAATGGCCGGTGGTGAGGGAGAAATATCCCTCCGATCCGTAGGATGAGACGCCGCCCATCTGCTTGGTGAGCAGGGCGTCCGCCATGCAGTGGACGAGGAAGGGCGCCATGTCCTTGCGGAACTGGCGCGGCTCCCGGATGTTGAAAATGCGCGCGGTATCGAAGACGCCGTGCTCCTTGGCAAAGGCATCGTCGAGATAGACATCGCTCGATCCGATGCGGTCCCAGATGGCTTCACGGTTGGTGGCGGCATCGGGCTGGCCCATCTTGCGGAGTACGGCCGCCTGCCACTTGCCGAGCGCGGCATACATGTCGCGATCCTCGGCAAGGATGATGAGCATGCGCTTGTCGCCCCAGTCGCGTCGGAAGTTCATGTGCTCGAAGGCCATGCCGAACCACATCCGTTCGGCCGTTTCGGCGATCGGTTGCGGCCGCACCTTGCCGGCGCTCGCGATGAGGAAATGAGGAGTCTTGAACAGCTCAAGCGGTTCGGAGGGACCTTCCGGGATCATCAACTCCTTGTCGGGTTTTTCGAACGCGGACGTGTCGAGACGCATTTCCTTTTCGACGAGCCCCGGTTTCCCGCTGGCGAGGATGTCTTCGGGCGCGTCGCCATACTCGATGAGATACTGCCGGTCCGCGAGGCTGAGGTCCTCGATCTTGAGGGTGATCGACTTCATGTTCTTGTCGATCAAGGTGACTTCGGGCGGCTGCACGGTGCCGAGTTCGGCTTCGAGGGTGGTGCCCTTGCGTGACATCCAGATTCTGGATTCGGCCGCGTCGGCCGACGGGACGACCGCGAGGGCGGCGAGGAAGGCGGCGTGTTTCCAATTCATACGCTCGCACCCTAACCGGAGGAACCCCGGGGGCAATGCAATTTCGCCGCGGAAACGACGGGGTTTTTCAGATCCGCACGTCCACCATCGCCCGCTTGCGACGGGACTCGATCCAGCGCTCGTATTGCACGGCGGACTTCTGCTTGCGGACGCTTTCCTCGATGAGCTTTCGGACTTCCCCCAGCGGCGGGGCGGGGCCGTATTGAATGTCCACCGGCTTGATGATGGTGAAACCCGCCGGGTCGAGCAGCGGCCCGGCGATGCCGCCCTCGGGCGTATCGAACAGGATCGCGGCGAACTCCGGCGCGAGATCCGTGCGCGGGACATCCTCCTGCAGGCCGCCGTCCTCGGCGTAGGCGTCCTTCGAGAACTTCTTCGCGAGCTCGGCGAAATCCTCGCCGCTTTCCAGTTGTTTGGCGATCTTCTCGGCGAGCTCCAACTGGCTGTCCGGGGTGGCGAGCGGGTTGTTCGGATCGCTGGCGGGGATGAAGATCTTGCGGAAGGTGATGACGTCCTTGCTGGTGTCCCGCATGGTGTTTTTCACCTTGTTGTATTCCGCGCGGACCTCGTCGGGAAGGGGAGGAGGAGCGTCGTTGAACTGTTGGGCCCGCATCGCCTGCACGACGAGTTTCTCGCGGGTCATCTCGCGGTAGCCTTCCATCGTCAGGCGGCTTCGTTTCAGTTCCTCGCGGAACTTCGCCTCGTCGCCGGCGTAGAGTTCGTGCATCTGGCGGTCGATCTCCTCGTCCACGACGTGGGGTTTGATCTCGGCGCCGATTTGTTTGAACTCGTCGAGAATGATCTGGCGGTCGACCAGCTCCTTGAGGATCTCGTCCTTCGCCTTCTTCATCTCCTGCTCGAATTTCGGCCCGCGGCGCGGATACTTCGTGGCGAGCTGCGCGTAGAGCGGCGCGAGCATGAAGGAAACCTGGTTCTTCGTGATCACCCGGCCGTTGACCTTGGCGGCGATGCCGTTGACCTCGACCGGCCCGCTGGGGACGGGGACCGGGACGGCTTGCGAATGAGCCGGGATGGCCGTCAGCAGGCTCGTCGTGGCGACGATGGCGAGAACGGGGCGGATCTTCATAATTCCTTCGGGAAACGAGGCATCGAACTCGTGCGAGCCTGACTCGCGCAGTCATTCCACGGCATCCGGGCGATTGCAAGCGGGGAAACCGGGAGCTTGCGCCGGCCTGCGGTGTGGATTGCTGCTGGCGGAACGGCCCGTGAGCCGTTAGCTTTCGTTTCAGGCATGAAACGTCAGAGCGTCAGGAAGTTCTGGAAGGCGGAATCGTGGCTCGGCGGTCTCGCCCTGCTGCTCCTGCTCGCCGGCTGCGTCTGGGTGATCAAGCCGTTTTTCACCGCCCTGATGTGGGCGATCATCCTGACTTACTCGCTGTATCCGCTGCAGCGGCTTTTCACCCGCTGGTTCCGCGGTTCGCGCACGCTGGCCGCCTGTCTGGTGACCCTCACCGTGACGGTGCTGGTGGCGGGACCCGTCGTTTTGGTCGGTCTCAGCCTGTCCCAGGACGGCAAGGATCTCGCGCTGGCGACGCGCAAGTGGTTCATTTCGATCTCCGATGAGCCTCCGGAGTGGGCCCGCGGCATTCCCATCGTCGGCGATGAGGTGGCAACCTATTGGACGCAGTTCGCTGAGGACCGCGACCGCTGGATGGCCCAGCTCGACAAGGAAGTGGTCAACGCGCCCCGGCCGAAGATCGTGGTGCGGGACGGCGAGGAAGCGGAGTTGCTCGATGCGCCGCCGGTCCGTGCGGACGAAACGGATGACGCCGCGGACACCAATGTCCGCCGTGATCCACCGCATCTGGTTTCATGGCTCGGAAAGTTCCTTGCCTGGGCGCGCGACGGGCTCATCGCCGCCGGCCTCGCCGTGGGGCAGGGTGTGACCCAGGTGCTGCTCAGCGCGTTTCTCGCGTTCTTCATGCTGCGGGACGCCACGGAGCTGTCCGAGCGGCTTGGCGTGGCGGTCGAACGGCTCGCCGGCGAACGCGGGCAGCACCTCATCAAGGTCGCCGGCGACACGGTGCATGGCGTGATTTACGGCATCCTAGGAACGGCTATCGCCCAGGCTTTCGTCGCCGGAATCGGCTTCTGGATCGCCGGGGTGCCCGGCGCGGTCCTGCTGGCGGTGCTCACGTTTTTCTTCGCGGTGGTGCCCTTCGGTCCGCCCTTGGTGTGGATTCCCGCGACCTTCTGGCTCTTCGCGCAGGATCGTCCCGGCTGGGGCTTGTTCATGCTCATCTGGGGCATGCTCGGTATCAGCAGTGTGGACAACGTGCTGCGCCCTTTCCTCATCAGCCAGGGGACGAAACTCCCCTTCGCCCTGATTTTCTGCGGCGTGATCGGCGGTGCGCTCGCTTTCGGGCTGGTCGGTGTGTTTCTCGGTCCCACGCTGCTGGCTGTCGCGTTCCGCTTGATCGAAGAATGGTCACGAGGCTCGGGTTGGATCGATGGAAACCCGGACAAGTCGATTTCCTCATTGCCAGCAAAGGCGGGATCGGACACACCGCCGCCGCATGGCGATCAGTCCCTCGGCGTTGGGCAAGGTGGTGGAGGTGTTCGAGCGGAACTTCCGTGACCGTGGCGAACTCGGCGCGTCGGTGAGCGTCTGGTGGAACGGCGGCGAGCTGCTTTCCATCGGCCACGGCTGGTGCGAGCGCGACCACCATCGCGGGTGGACGACCGAGACGCTGGTGCCGGTGTATTCCGCCACCAAGGTGCCGTCGGCAGCCAGCCTGCTGCTCGCCTTGGAGACCCGCGGGCTCGACGAGAACACGCGCGTTCGCGAGGTTTGGCCGGCGTTTCCCGTGCCGGATGCGGAGTTCCGCCACCTGCTGTCCCATCAGTGCGGACTCGCTGTTCTCGACCACCGCGCCTCCATCTTCGATCACGCCGATGTGGTCACGGCGATCGAGGAACAAGTGCCGAACTGGCGATTCGGCGACGGCCATGGCTACCACCCGCGAACCTTCGGCGCGCTGCTCGACGAACCGGTCCGGCGTCTCACCGGCAAGCCCCTCGGCGCATGGTGGCGCGAGACGATCGCCGCTCAGCTCGGGCTCGATTTCTGGATCGGCCTGCCGGAAACCGAACACCACCGCGTGGCCACGCTTTACCCGGGCAAGGCGGACAAGGACGACCTGGCCGACGCGTTCTACAAGCAGCTCACCACGTCCGGCACCTTCACCCGCCGCGCGTTTTCCTCGCCGCGGGGCCTCCACTCGATCCACGAGATGAACACGCCGGCCGCGTGGTCCGCCGGCCTGCCGGCGCTCGGTGGGGTCGGCACCGCGTCGGCGCTGGCGAAGTTCTATCAGGTCGTCATCGGCGCTCTGCCCGGTCCGTTCTCCCCGAAGATCCTCCATGCGCTCGCCACGCCGCAATCGCAGGCGGACGACCGCGTCCTGTTGCGGCGCACGACGTTCACCTGCGGCGCGCAGATGGATCCGGTGGGTTCTGCGGACCAGAAGGTCCGGCAGATCTACGGCCCGTCGTTCCGCGCCTTCGGCCATCCCGGCGCCGGCGGCAGCCATGGTCTGGGCGATCCGGAGTCCGGCGTTTCCTTCGCCTACGTGATGAACCAGATGGACCTGAGCGTGATGCCCGGCGTGAAGTGCATGGAAATGGTGTCCGCCTTGTTCTCCGAGATGTGAGGGCGCGCCGCGCTTGACCGTGGGAACCGCCGGATTTCATGCTCCGGCCCATGCGCATCCTCACCGGTCTCCAACCCAGCGGAAAACTTCACGTCGGCAACTACTTCGGCGCCATGGAGCCCGCCGTGCGCCTTCAGGAACAGGGCGAGGCGTTCTATTTCATCGCCGACTACCATGCGATGACCTCGTCGCACGACGCGGCGGCCCTGCGCGAGAATGTCCGCGGCCTTGCCGTCGATTTCCTCGCCTGCGGGCTCGATCCGTCACGCGCCGTGTTCTTCCGCCAGAGCGCGGTGCCCGAGGTCAACGAACTCGCGTGGATCCTCTCGACCGTCTGCCCGATGGGGCTGCTCAACAAGTGCCACTCGTACAAGGACAAGGTCGCCCAGGGCATCGCGCCCAGCCACGGGCTCTTTGCTTATCCGGTGCTCATGGCCGCCGACATCCTGCTTTACGATTCGAACCAGGTGCCCGTCGGCAAGGACCAGAAACAGCACCTCGAAGTCACCCGCGACCTCGCCGTGAAAATGAACGAAACCTTCGGCGAGGGAACCGTCGTGCTGCCCGAGTCGATCATCCGCGACGACACCGCCGTCGTTCCCGGTCTCGACGGCCGCAAGATGAGCAAGTCCTACGGCAACACCCTGCCGATCTTTGGTGACGAAAAACCGCTGCGCAAAATGATCATGCGCATCCAGACGGACTCGACACCCGTCGAGGAGCCCAAACCCACCGAAGACTCCTCCATCCTCGCGCTCTACAAGCTCTTCGCCTCCGAAGGCGACTATCAGACGATGCTTGCCGATCATCAGAACGGCGGGGTGGGCTATGGCGACTTCAAGAAACGCCTCGCCGACGCCTACTGGGATTTCTTCGCGCCGATGCGCGCCCGCCGCGACGAGATCCTCGCCGATCCCGGATACGTCGACCAAGTGCTCGCCGATGGCGCCGCCCGCGCCCGGGTGGAGGCCGCGAAGGTGCTCTCCCGCGTGCGGAAGGCCACCGGGCTTGCGTGACGCCGCATCCGGGTGTTGCTTGGGGTTTCATCCCGGACACCATGAAAAAACGAGTTCTCTGCCTGCTTTCGGACGGCTTCGAGGAAGTCGAGTTCGTCACTCCCGTCGATATCCTGCGCCGCGCCGGTGTCGAGGTCGTGAGCGCCGGCATGAAGGAGCGGATGGCCACCGGACGCAACGGCATCCGCATTGAAGCGGATGTGATGATCGATGATGTCGATCCGCTCTCGTTCGATCTGCTCTTCCTGCCCGGCGGTCCGGGTGTCGGCGCCTTGCGAGAGGACGGCCGCGCCGCCGGAATCGCCCGCGATTTCCACGACGCCGGGAAACTGGTCGCCGCCATCTGCGCCGCACCGCTCATCCTCAAGGACGCGGGACTGCTCGAAGGCCGCAGTTTCACCGCGTTCCACAGCGTGCGGGACGAACTCGGCGCCGGCGTGGTCGAGGCCCGCGTCGTCGAGGATGGGAACCTGATCACCTCGCGTGGCGCGGGCACCGCGCTTGAGTTCGCGCTGGCCCTCGCCGCCGCGCTCGCCGGCAGCACCACCGCCGTCCGGGTGTCCGAGGAAATCATGGTCTGAGAGATTCCGAATGGTCCACCCGGCATCCGCAAACCTCTTGCCATTCCCGGGCATCCCGGGGATGTTCCGCGCGTCGTGAACTCCCCGGATCGCAAACCGTGGTGGCTCTATCCGAACCTGCTGAGCCTGGATGCTCCGCTGGTCTCGGTGGCGTGGCTCTACGTCTTCGCCAAGACATGGCGCCTCGGCTACCACCAGTGGGAGGCATACGCCTGCCTCGGACTCGTCGTGTGGATCATCTATGCCACCGACCGCTTGCTGGACGTTTCGATCTCGACGTCGATGCCCGGCGCCCGCGTCGAGCCGCGCCATGAGTTCCACGCCCGCCACCGCGGCAAGTTCCGTCTCGGTATCATCATCGCGGGTGTGACGGCTCTCGTGCTGCTCTTCACGCGTCTGCCGTATGCCATCTTCTCCTATCTGTTGTTGGGCGGCGTGTTGGTGGCGGGATTCTTCGGCATGTCTCTGCTGACCAACCGCGAGTCCGGCGAGGTGCCGTATGCGAAGAATGTTCTCGCGGGCGCGACCTTCGCGTTCGGCACAGCGATGACCGCCCACCTCTACCGCGGCGAGTATGGCATCCAGGAAATGGTGATCTCGAAGGAATTCCTTTGTTTCGCGGTCCTGTGCATCCTGAATATCTCCGCGATCGATCTGTGGGAACACGCCGCCGCCGCGCGTGACAACGAGACCCGCGCCTTCGACGAGATCGCCCTCACGCTGCCGCTGCTGCTGCTGGGCGGCGCCTCGCTGATGCTCGCCCTGCGGGACGAACAGCAAACGGCCCGCCCGTTCTTCTACGCCATCCTCACCGGTGCGGCGTTGTTGTATGTGCTCAATCGCAACCGTGCGCGCTTCCCGCTCGACGGCCTGCGCGTGCTCGCGGACTGCGCGGTGCTGGCACCGGTGCTTGTGTTCGTCGCCGCCCGAGGCGCCTGATCGATTGGGACTTGCGGCGGAATGCCCGGTTTCTAGACTTCGCTCCGTCCGTATGAGCAAAGCCTTCCACGATATCAGAAAACCCGCGTTCCTCGTTCTTGGCGCGCCCGGTTCCGGCAAGGGAACCCAGGGGAAAATTCTCGGCAGCATCCCGCGTTTCTTCCACTGCGCCTGCGGCGATGTGTTCCGGTCCCTCGACACCCGCACGCCGCTCGGCCAGAAGTTCATCGAATACTCCAGCCGCGGCGAACTGGTCCCCGACGAACTCACCGTCGATCTCTGGAAAGCCCAGATCGACAACCTCGCCTCAACCCACCTTTACAAGCCGGATATCGATTTCCTCGTGCTCGACGGCATCCCGCGCAATGTCCGCCAGGCGGAGTTGTTGGAGGCGCACCTCGAGGTGCTCCATGTGTTCCACCTTTCCTGCCCGAACCGCGAGGAACTCGCCCGCCGCATGCGCAAGCGCGCCCTCAAGGACAACCGCATCGACGACGCCAGCGAACGTGTCATCACCCAGCGCTTCGCCACCTACGAGGAGGAAACCAAGCCGATCCTCGAGTTCTACCGTCCGGAAATCGTGATGGATATCGACGCCGCTTTGCCGCCGCTCGAGGTGATCTCGCGCATCCTCACGCGGATCATGGAACTGCCGGTCTATCAGAAGCTGGCGTCCCTCAACATCTGAGGTGCATCCTCGCCCCGCATGCGCATCGTTTTCATCGCCACCGGGGACATCGCCCTGCCGTCGTTCCGCCGCTTGCTCGAAAAGGGCCCGCGGCCGCTCGCCCTTGTCACCCAGCCGGACAAACCGGCCGGGCGCCACATGACGCCCACCCCGCCGCGCATCAAGACCGAGGCGCTCGCCGCCGGGATCCCGGTTTTCCAGCCGGAGAGAATCGGCGACGCCACCACGGACCTCGCTGCCCTGGAGCCGGACCTGCTTATCGTCGTCGCCTACGGCCAGATCCTGCGGAAAAACATCCTCACGCTTCCGCGCAAGGCGATCATCAACCTGCATGCCTCGCTCCTGCCGAAATACCGCGGCGCCGCCTGCATCCAGGCCGCCATCGACGCCGGCGACGCGGAATCCGGCGTCACCTCCATGCACGTCGTCCGCGAACTCGATGCCGGCGACATCATCCTCGCTCGCTCGATTCCCATCGCGCCCGACGACACCGGCGGGTCGTTGCACGACAAACTCGCCGATCTCGCCGCCGACGTGATGGAGGAAACGATCACCCTCATGGATGCCGGGACGGACACCCGCACACCGCAGGACCCGGATCTCGTCAGTTACATTCCGAAACTCGATCGCAATGACGGCCGCATCGATTGGTCGATGCCCGCCGCCGCCATCGAGCGCCGCATCCGCGCTTACGATCCATGGCCGGGCACCTTCACCATCGCGTTGGAAAACGGCCGCGAACGACGTCTCAAGGTCTTTCCTCCGGTCCGGTGCCTCGACGAAACGTTCGCGCCCGGCGAACTCCGGACGAACGACGGCCGCCTCGTGATCGGTTGCGGCGAGGGCGCGCTCGAACTGCTCCACGTCCAGCCCGACGGCGGGCGCCGGATTACCGCCGCCGACTACCTCCGAGGACGCGTGCCGCAAGCCTTCGTGTGAGCTTCAATCCTCACCCGGCCGACGCCGCAGCGACTTCTTCGTCGAGAGCATCCGCTTGTCGGCGATCGACCGTTGTTTCGACCTGCGCGATCGTCTGCGTTTCTGCCGCCGCATCTTCTCGATCGCCTGGGTTTTCGCCACCGCGCGACCCTCGCGGATGGCTTCGAGTTGATCGCACAACTCGCGCCGCGCGAGGAAACGGTTCAACTCGCGCGAGCGGTCCATCTGGCACTTGATCGCCACGCCGCTCGGCAGGTGTTTGAGAAACACGCAGTTGTTCGTCTTGTTGATCTTCTGGCCACCCGCTCCGGAGCCGCGCACGAATTTCTCCAACAGATCGCCCTCCGTCACACCGAGCGACTCCATCCGCTCGCGCAGGGCCTCCTGTTTTTCCTGTGTGACGGGGTGGTGCATGACAAGCGCACTCTAACACGAACACCGCGCCGGGGAAACCTGCGATTCCGCCATGCTCACTGGAACTGCGCGAAACTCTCCGCCGCCAGTTGGTCGAGCGTCTGCTGGTGCATCTCCATCAGGCGGTCATGAAGAGGGCAGGGGGCTCCGTTTCCGCACCAATG
This sequence comes from Akkermansiaceae bacterium, assembly GCA_024233135.1. Taxonomy (GTDB): domain Bacteria; phylum Verrucomicrobiota; class Verrucomicrobiia; order Verrucomicrobiales; family Akkermansiaceae; genus Luteolibacter. The sequence goes on from JACKPZ010000006.1 coordinate 118,178, forward strand.
CGGGCCGAAAGGGCACATCACCCGCTCTTCGGGATCGTCGAACGCCGTGACGATGTCCAGCAGGCTGATCTCCGCCGGCGGGCGCGAAAGCCGGTAGCCACCCGACGGCCCGGGCGTGCCCTCCACCAGTCCCTTGCGCGACAGCATCGTCAGCACCTTCGCGATCATCTGCCGCGAGATCCGCCGCGACTCGGCGATCTCCGCGCTGCCCGCGAGTCGGTTCTCGCCCGCCACCGATGCGAGATAACTCACCGCGGCAATCCCCGCCTGCGCCACCTTGCTGTAGCTGAGCATGTCGCGACGATGGAACCACGTCCCCCCACCGTCGATCCGAAACAAGCGGTGGATTCACGGAAGTGCGGTAATGCTTGGCCGTCGCCCGGGGATCGCATATCCAACCCGCGCGCCGTCGCGCAGGATCGTTTGAAACCATGACTTCCGACCGGTCACACCGATCGATTTCGGACTCCCCGCCGCGGGAGACCGGGCCGGTGTGGCGGCGCGTGGCGGTGAAGGCGCTCGCGTTGTTGCTGGTGATGCTCATGCAGGGCCCCGCCACCTTCGTGCAGGAACTCGCGTGGGCGGGCATGCTCGTGAACTACACCCGCTCGCAGGGCGTGGTGTCCGGTGTGAGGAAAACTTTCGACGGCGAGCATCCGTGCGCGCTCTGCAAGAAGGCGGCGGAACTCCGCCGCGATGAAGGAGCGCCGCAGCGCGACGAGAAGCCGATGGTGGAACTCCGCAGTCGCCACGTGTGGACCGAGATGCTCGCCTCAGGAATGTTTTTCCTGCCCGGTCTGAAGAGCCGGACGCTGCCGGATCCCGCGGCCGGGATCCGTGTGTGGAAACCCGGTGGCCGCGCGGCGGATGCGCCGCCCCTGCCGCCGCCGGAGTGGATCGGGTGAGAGCCGAATCGTGAATGCCACCCCCGCAGACCGCGTCATCGCGGTCCGCGAACCACCGCGCCGTGCCGCGGTGAGCCGGGATGAACCGTGACCGCGCCGTGAAATCCACGCGCGGCCGGAACGACGTCCCGTTTCCTGACAACCCGAATCCGACATCTTTCTAACAAATGAAATCGATCAATCTCGCAGTGGCGGCCTGTGCCGCCGTTTCTTCCGCGCAAGCCGCGGTTCTCACCACCTTGCCCACCCCCGTGCAGCAGGGCGGCATGATTCACATCAACATTTCGCTTCAGGGCAGCGACCTTGTCGCGCACCCGGAATCCGGCACGCCGGTCATCCAGCCGCTGGCCGCCTGGAGTCCCGGCGATACCTTCGACGCCGCCTCGCCGTGGTATTCCACGCTCGATCCCTCGCAGTCCGCCGGTTTGTTCAACAGCCAGTTCGGACTGCTCATCGACGCCGGGTCCACCGATCCGCTGCCGGACGGATCGAAGATCATGGTCGGCTGGGTCTCCGGCACGGCGAACCTCGATGTCTATCAGTGGAAAAACACCGCGGTGCAGGCTTTCAACCCGATGCTCGGCACCGATGGTTCCTCCACCGAATGGGACTGGAGCACGGTATCCCACGGCATGATGCATCCGCTTTTCGTGATGCCCGCGGGTTCCTCCGGCGCCGCCACCGCGACATTGAGCTTCACGCTCACGGACTCCGGCGGCGTGCCGCTCGCCGGCTACAATGCCACCAGCGCGACGCTGAACTTCACCGTCGTGCCGGAGCCATCGGCGCTGGTATTCGGCACCGCGTCGCTGGCGCTCCTGGCCCGCCGCAAACGCACGCTGGCATGAGAGCCCTCCCATCCACGAAACGCAGGGGCTTCACCCTCGTGGAACTGCTCGTGGTCATCGCGATCGTCGCCGGATTGGCGGCGGTCGCCACCGCCGCGTTCCAGCGGATGCGCGCCAAGGCGGCGGACCTCGGCGAGGTCTCGCGCATGCGCAGCCTTGGCCTCGCGATCCACGGCTGGGCGTCCGAGCACCAAGGCCGCGCGCCGCGCAGCAGCCACTCGGCCATCGGCCACCGCGAGCTCGGCTGGATGCGGGAAATCCTGCCCCGCCTCGGTTACGACGATACCGACCGGGACACGCTCGCCGCCGCCAAGGAACCGGTTTTCGGGATCGACCCGGACGCCGATCCGCCGCGCTCGCCGATGCTGAATGTCTATTTCGAGCTCGATCCGGACTACGACGACTATGAAGGCGCGCCTGCGACGTGGCGCGTGCCGTCGGCGGTTTCCGCTCCGGCGTCCACCGTGCTGCTCGCCATGGCCCACGGGCGCGAGGACCATCTGATGGCGCAGTATTTCGCCGGAACGATGGACGATCTACCCGCCGCGCGGCCGGGCTCGGACGTCGGTTGCGTGGTGTGGGTCGATGGCCACGTCACGTTGGAATCGGGCGGTGCTCTGTTCGATTCGAAACGCTCGCTCGACCGCTTCCATCCGGACAAGGCGGGGAAACCGGAGGGCTGATTCGAGCGCTCGGGGCTCTTGCTGGAAGGGGCCCGGTTCTTTTCATCTTCGCGTGATCACCACCCCGACCCGGCGGGACGGCCTGGAATCGATGCCGTTGAGCACCAGCGGTCCGGCGGCTTACGGTGCCTCGCCCTTGCAGGTCGGGCACTGGCAGCCTCCGCCCATGTCGCCGTATGCGGCGAGTTGCAACCGATCGTCGTCGTCCCGCTGGGCAATGGTGAGTGTCCGAGATCGCGCACGGCACCAAGGCACCGGGAAGTTCGAGAAACTCTTCGATCTCCAGACGGCGGGCGATCCATACGCGCGCCTCGCCCGCGTCTCCCTCCACACGGCTGGGTCGATTTCCCTCGCGGAGACCGTCCGAGCGCAAGGAGTGGTCGACGATGTTCGAGATCCGTTGGCATCGGCGGGAGTTCCGCGAAACCATCCGGAATCTTCGTTCGCGCTGATGAGGGCCATCGTCGGGAGGACGAAAGGTGCGAGGTTTCGAGCGGCGGCGAGGGGTCATCGGTTTCCGTTCCGCGAGGTCGGTCGGAGCGCTCGATGTGTGGTGGCGGTGTTTCGGGAGCGGCGTGGGCGCGCTCTTGGCTCGTCCGCGGCAGGACGGTCGCTTCAAGCCCGAGGAAGAACGACGCCGAGAACCTGCGCAGGAGGGCGAGGAGATCCGGAGCTTCGGAAGAGCGCCGTCCGGGTGCGGAATGCGACCGCGCGGGATGCTTTTTGCGCTCGTTCCGCCGGCATCTTGTTCCGTCAGGCCGGCTGAAGGCAGCAAGCCGCCGCGCGGGCTGCGTCCGTTCGGTTGGTTCGCTCTCCGGTTTTTCCTTCCACCCGCATCGGGGCGGGCCATCCTCGCTCCATGAATGATTCGATTTCCGATCTGACGACGCGCATCCAGGCCTTCGTGGACGCACGGGACTGGCGGCAGTTCCACAACCCGAAAGACCTCGCGGTGGCGATCGCCGCCGAGGCGGGCGAACTGATGCAGCACTTCGTGTGGCAGCAGGACGGGCAGATCGAGGCGCGGGTGCGCGACAAACGCGACGAGATCGCCTCGGAGATCGCCGACGTGGGGATCCTGCTTTTCGAACTCGCGGACAATCTCGGATTCAAGCTGGGCGATGTGATGGCGGCGAAAATGGAACACAACGAGCACCGTTATCCCGTCGAGAAAGCGCGCGGCAACAACCGGAAGTATTCGGAGTTCGACTGAGGCGCCCGCCGGCATCGTGCAGCCATGCGGAAGATCATCCACATCGACATGGATTGTTTCTACGCCGCGATCGAGGAGCGGGACGACCCGGCCTTGCGCGGCAAACCCATCGGGGTGGGCGGCAGCTCGCGCCGCGGGGTGCTGACGACGGCGAACTACGAGGCGCGCAAGTTCGGCTGCCGCTCGGCGATGCCGGTGTTCAAGGCGATGGAGCTGTGCCCGCAGCTCACGCTGGTGCCGGTTCGCTTCGATGTCTACCGCGCGGAGAGCTCGCGGATCCGCTCGATTTTCGCGCGTTTCACCGAGCTCATCGAGCCGCTGTCGCTGGACGAGGCCTACCTCGATGTTTCGCACCTGCGGAGCGGCGCCGCGGCGGTGGCCCGCGAGATCCGCGCGCAGATCCGCGAGGAAACCGGGCTCACGGCGTCGGCCGGAGTTTCGGTGAACAAACTCGTCGCGAAGATCGCGTCGGACTGGAACAAGCCGGACGGGCAGTTCGAGGTGACGGCGGAGGAGGTGCCCGCGTTCATGGCCGCGCTGCCGGTGGGGAAACTGTGGGGCGTCGGCGGCAAGACGCGCGCCCGGCTCGCGGCCCTCGGGATTGAAACCTGCGCGGACCTGCTGCGCGTCGGGCAGATCGAACTGGCCCGCAAGTTCGGCCGCTCCGGAGCCGAACTGTGGGAGCTGGCGCAGGGGATCGACGAACGGGCGGTCACGCCGCACCGCATCCGCAAGTCGCTCAGCAGCGAGATGACGTTTTCGGAAAACATCAAGCTCCTGCCGGGCCTGGTGCCGCCGCTGCGGGGCATCATCGAAGGGCTGGCGGAGGATCTCGCGGCCCGCCACTCGAAACGCCGGATCCGCTCGCTGGTGGTGAAACTCAAATTCGCCGATTTCGAACGCACCACCGCCGAGCGAGCGGGCGACCGACTCGACGCCGCGGTGTTCGAGGAACTTCTCGCCGAGGCATGGAAGCGGGGCAGGGGACGGGCGGTGCGTTTGTTAGGCGCGGGCGTGCGTTTTGACGATCCGAACAAGAACGAACAACCGGACCTGTTCGCCTAGCTCACGATTTCGCTTTGTCACCGGAACGTCCGGAGGGAGAGCTTTGGCGCAGATATTCCTCTTCGCTGAGACTGCCGATGAGGTCGCTCTTCAGGCCGCAGGTTTCCAAGGCTCCGGGAAGCAGGCAGGGAAAGACGAGAAGCAGGTAGAGCAGTCCGAAACCCACGACGTCCGTGTGGTCAGGGCGGCCCCACAGATGCAGCAGATAGAGCGGGGCGAGGAGCACGCTCACGGCCACGGCGAAGAGGATCAAACGGATGACGATTCCCCAGCCCAGTTTCCATCGATCGAGTAAACTCATCGCCGCATTGGCTACACAATGGCCGTTGCGATGTCGCGGCGATTCTTCGTCGGCCCCACGCGATCGCGTGGAGATTGAAATTTGAAGATTCCGAGATTTCGTGGTTTCCTGACAACGAAGTCCGATCTCCCCCGGTCGGGTTTCGATTCCCCCACTCCCCCCGCAAAGTCCTCTTTCATTCCCCCCGGATGAAGAAACTTGTTTCCATTCTTTTCATGTGTCTCGCCGTGCTCGTGAGTCGGGCCGGTGCGCAGGCAAGCCTCAGCATGAATCTCGGCCAATCCGGCGAGACGATCACGGACATGCTGGTCTTCGCCGGCAGCGACCTCAACGCGACGGCCACCGCATGGTCGAGCCCGACAGGCGGCGGCACGTTCCAGCAAGAGCAACTCGCACAGTGGAGCCCGGGCATCGGCGTGAAAAGCGAAGGAGAGGTGATTACCAACGTGCCCTTCGTGCCGTTTTACACGGACAACGAAACGTCCTATGACTTTGTGCTGTTCGTCTTTGATCGTCCGGTGGAGATCGACCGCCTGCGGGTGCATCCCAGCGGAAACTCCTTCGACCGCGATGTCTCCTACTGGCTCGGGAGCATCGACACTTCGCTCGATCTCACGGGCTCCGGTTTCTCCGATCTCGCTTCGTTCGGCTTCGGTCCGCGGATCGACAACGACTCGACGGTCGGCAACGGCGCGCGCTGGGTGGATGTGAACTCGAACACCGGCGGCCTCAACGCGCTGCTTTTCGGCGCGCGGGTGAACGGAGACGCGCACTTCGACCGCTTCAAGATCCAGACGCTGGAAGTCACGGTGCTGCCGGTGCCGGAACCCTCGGCCCTGCTGCTTGTGGCCACGGCGCTGCCGCTGTGTTTCCGCCGCCGCCGCGCGGCCTGATCGACTCTCAGATCACCCCCACCGCGTCTTCCAGCGAGGAAACGACGAGGTCCGCACCGTAGGAATCGAGTTGCTCCGCGGTGAACGATCCGGTGGCGACCGCGAGACATTTCGCACCGAGCGCGCGGGCGCAGGCGATGTCCTTGGGCGTGTCGCCGATCACCCAGACTTCCTCGGCGCGGAACGAGCGGCCGGTGTGGGCGCGGGCGCGCTCGAGCGCGATCGGACCGAGTTTGTTGCGATCCGCGTCGTCGCAGCCGTAAGCGCCGAAGGCGAAATGGTGGTCGAGCCCGAAGTGCCGCATCTTCGAGGCAGCGCCGCCGGCGATGTTGCCGGTGAGCAGGCCGACGGAGCGGTCCGCATCGGCCGCCAGCGAGTCGAGGATGGTCAGCACCCCGTCGAGCACGCGGCCGGGAAAGGTGCCGGCCGCGAGGTTGCGGTCGAGGATTTCCTGATAGACCGCGAAGTAGGCATCGATGCTTCCGGGCGTGGCCTCGACACCGAAATGGCGGTGGATGTCGCGCACCAGGCCGAGGTCCGTGCTGCCGGCGAGATCGAGCGGCGGCCCGTCGGTGCGGAACACCCGGCGGGTCGCCTCGACCAGCGCCGCCATGCCGGCACCACCGGTATCGACCAGGGTGCCGTCGATGTCGAAGAGGTAGAGCATCCGTCTTGATGCCGGCGCCCGCTCAGGCGCGTTCTTCTTCTTCTTCTTCGGAGCTCTCGGTTTCGGACTCTTCGTCGTCGTCCGGGATGTCGTCGTCGAAGTCCTCTTCCTCTTCGTCGTCGTGATCGTCGTCCTCCTCGAGCAGTTCGCCGTGGAAGAGTTGGAACTTGCGCTTGCGCTGGTGGGACGGCAGCGGGGAAAGGATCATCGCCACCGCACGGCCGTTGAGCTTGGGCGGCTGGTCCACCGCGGCCATCGACTTGAGGTCCTCGATGATGCGGTTGAGCACCACGAAACCAAGGTCCTTGTGGGCGTTCTCACGACCGCGGAACTGGAGCACGAAGCGCACCTTGTGGTTGCCGTCGAGGAAGCCTTCCGCTCGTCCGAGCTTGATGTTGTAGTCGTGCTGGTCCGTGCCGACACGGAACTTGACCTCCTTCATCTTCGTCGCGCTCTTCGACTTCTGCTTCTTGAGTTTCGACTGCTCGTATTTGTATTTGCCGTAGTCGATGATCTTGCAGACCGGAGGGTCCGCCTGGCCGGCGATCTCGACGAGATCGAGGCCGATCGATTGGGCTTTGGCGAGCGCTTCACGCGAACTCATGACGCCGAGCTGCTGGCCGTCGGCGGTGACGACACGAACGCGCGGGGCGCGGATCCGGTCGTTCACGCGAGTCATGTCGCGGAATCGACCCCTGGGTTGCTTCTTTTTTGGCTTAGCGATGGCTTTGTCCTCCGATGGGTGGGTGCGACGAACCGTTGCGCGCCGCGACATGGCCGTTGCGCGGAAACGGTGCGAAGATGGCAGGGAAACGATCAGCCGGACGCAAGGTCATGAAAAAATGACGAAATCGGCGTGGCCGCCCCGGAACAAGCGTCCGGTGGTGGTTTCAAATGTGGATCGTTCCGAAAAAATCATTGCACGGCGAGGGCCGGGGGAGCCTGCGGCGGAAATCGGAAATCGGAAGGAGGTCCGGAACCGCGCGGCTGGGCGGATGTTTACGGGAATCCCGATATTCCGGCAAGTCCCATTTTTGCACGCGGGGGCGGCGTTTCCACCGTTCATCGGTCGGCGGAGAAATGGCGCACGGTCGCCGCGACCAGTCCGGGGATGTCGTGGGGGCTGGCTTCGAAGGCGGGTTTCAGCCCGTGTTTGCGCAGTGCGTCGCTGGTGACGGGGCCGATGCTGCCGGCCACGCAGCCTTCCGGCCACTCGAGGCCGAGCGCCATGAAGTGGTCGACGGTCGAGCCGGATGTGAACGTGATGAGGTCGGCTCCGTGTTCCGCGAGGCGGGCCTTGGCACCGGTGGGATCCTCGGTTTCCGGCACGGTGCGGTAGGCGATGCATTCGTCGACAATGGCACCGAGCTTGGTGAGCCCATCTCCGACGATGTCGCGCGATTCCGCGGCGCGGACCCAGAGCATCGTCAGGTTTTCGACCGACTGCTTTTCGAACGCTTCGATGAGGCCTTCGGCGACGAATTTCTCCGGGATCAAATCGACGCCGATGCGGTATTCGCGGATCTTGGCGGCGGTGCCGTTGCCGATGGCGGCGATGCGCGGGTTGCCGAGGCTGCGCGCGTCCTCGTAGACGGCGAAGAAGGCGTCGAAGAAACGCTGCACGCCATTGGGACTGGTGAAAACGAGCCAGTCGTATTCGTGCGCGTGGGTGACCATCTGGGCGAACTCGTGTTTGTCCTCTGGCGCCTCGATGCGGATGGTCGGCAGCTCGATGACGTCGGCACCGAGTTCGCGGAGTTCGGCGCTGAGCTTGCCGGCCTGCTCGCGGGTGCGGGTGACGACGATGCGTTTCCCGAAAAGCGGACGGGTCTCGAACCAGTTGATGGCCTTGCGTTCGTTGACGACCGTGCCGATGACTGCGACGGCGGGGGAGCCGAACTCCGCGCGCTCGGCGATGTCCGCGATGTCGGCCAGCGTGCCGGTGAGGGTCTTCTGTGCGCCGGTGGTCGCCCAGCGGGTGAGGGCGATCGGGGTGTCGGACGCGGCTCCGTGCTCGACCAGCTTGGCGGTGATTTCACGCAGCCGGGCCATGCCCATGAGAAAGACCTTGGTACCCGGCGTCTTCGCGAGCTGGGTGTAGTCGATGGAGCTGTAGCCCTTCGTCGGGTCTTCGTGGCCGGTGAAAATCGTGAGCTGGGTGTTGTGCTCGCGGTGGGTGACCGGGATGCCCGCGTAGGCCGGCCCGCCGATGGCGGAACTGATGCCGGGAACGATCTCGAAACGCACGCCCGCTTCGGCAAGCTCTGCGGCTTCCTCGCCGCCGCGGCCGAAGATCATCGGGTCTCCGCCCTTGAGGCGCACGACGATCTTGCCGGCCTTGGTCTTCTCCACGATGAGGTCGTTGATCTCATCCTGCGGCAGCGTGTGGTCGCCGGCGCGCTTGCCGACGTGGATGAGCTCGCAGCCCGGCTTGCGCCAGTTCAGCAGCTCGGCGCTGCTGAGCGCGTCGTGCACGATGACGTCCGCGCGTTCGATGCATTCCTTGGCGCGCAAGGTGGCGAGGCCGGGGTCTCCCGGGCCCGCGCCGACGAGGTAACAGATGCCTGTGCTGCTCATGATAGATTCTGATAGAGGGAAAGCGCCGTGGCGACGGGGTCGGTGCCGGAAACCTCCGCGACCAGCGGCCCGCCGTCGCCTTCGGGAAACACGCGGGCCGTCATGTGGAGGGTTTCGTTTTCGATCGAGGAAAACACGCCGACCGGCGTGTGGCAGCCGGCGTCGAGCAGGCGGAGGAACTCGCGTTCGGCGGTGATGCGCTGCCAGGTGGCCTCGTGGTTGATCGATCGGGCGAAACCAAGAGCGCGCTCGTCGCCGGTGCGGATCTCCAGGCCGATGGCACCCTGGCCGCCCGCGGGAAGAAAGACATCCTCCGGCAGGCGCAGGGCGTGCAGGGTTTCCATGCCCGCGATGGGCTCCGGCGCCCCATCGACCGGCGGGGCGGCTGGCAGGAAACCGAGACGGACGAGCCCGGCTTCGGCGAGCAGGACGGCGTCATAGGTTTCTTCATCGGCGAGTTTCCTCAGGCGGGTCGGGACGTTGCCGCGGATGTCGAGGATCTCGAGATCCGGCCGCAGAAAGAGGGCCTGGCGGGCGCGGCGCACACTGCTGGTGCCGACGCGCGCGCCTTGCGGAAGTTCGTCGAACCCAACGCCACCGCGGGTGAGCAGGATGTCGCGCACGGGCGCGCGCTCGAGCACGGCGGCGAGTTGGAAACGATCCTCCAACACCGTCGGCATGTCTTTGAGGCTGTGCACGGCGATGTCGATGGAACCGTCGTCGAGCGCCTGTTCGAGTTCCTTGATGAAGACTCCCTTGTCGAAGATTCCCTCGGCCTTCGCCACCTCGGCGAGCGATACGTCGGTGCGTCGGTCGCCGGTGGTCTTGATGATGCGGCGTTCGAGCGCGATGCCGGGATGGCGCTCCGCCAGCGCGGCTTCGGTGGCGTCCGCCTGGACGAGCGCCAGCTCGCTGCCGCGGGTGCCGATGTGAACGGGTGATGTCATTCGTGGGAAAGGTGTCAGGGGTCGAGCGGAGAGATCGAGATTTTCCGATACATCGCGCGGTCGATCACGAAGTAGTGGGGCTCGGTATCGAGTTTGCCGAAGTAAAACGCGGGTTCGTCGCCCGCCTCCGAGGGCGCGAAGGCAACGGTGCGGTCCTGGACACCGGTGACCTCCTCCTCGTCGTCGGTGACGAATTCGGTAACGGTTAGAACGAGCGATGGCTTCATCAGCGCCTCGGCCGCTTCGTCATCCTCGGTGCCGAGCCAGCGGGACACGTTCATGCCTTCGAGCACGCCGAGCAGATAGTTCGCGCGGGTGGGATCGAGTTCTCCCGTCAGGTCCTTGCCGTCGCGCTCGGCGTTCCACGTTTCGTCGAGAAACTGATAGCGCAGCAACAGCGGTTCACCATCGCCGGTGTCGCGGCGGATGCCGATGAGGTGGGCGCGGTTCACCGACCACAGCCGCGCGTGGCGCCACTCGTGCGCGCGGACGAGGATCTCATGAAGGATCGAGCGGTCGACGCGCATGACGGTGGGTGTTCCGAGGCGGTTGACGAACACCTGGCCGCCGGCGTCGAGGCCGAAACGGAGTTCAAGCGCCTGGTTGTCGGCGGCGAGGAAACGCAGTGTCAGGATCGGCTTGTCGAGGCCCCACGGCGAGAAGTCGGTGGCGGCGTCGCTCTCGAATCCGATGGCGCGCGTTTCCGTCACCGCTTTGAGCAGGCGGTAGAGGTTCTGCTCGTTCGCCTCGAAAGTCTGGTCGCCGACGCTGGCCATCCACGGCGCCGGCGGCTCGCGGGTGATCGTGATGGCGGGGCCCGTCGAAGGCTCGATCAAGATGCCTCGCAGCGATGCGATGTTGAGCCGTGTGAGCGTCGGGTCGCGCAGTTCGTTGACGGTGAGCGGCAGGTCGGCGAGCGAGACCAGTCCGGGTTCCGGTTTCACCGGCAGGTCGAACACGGTGTCCGGCCGGTCGCTCACCACCGCATGGACCTCGGTGGCCTCGGGTGCTTCCGGAGGGTATACATCGAGCAGCGTCTCCGTTTCCGAGCCAAAGGACTGGATGCCGATCTGCGCGGTCTTCACAACGCTGTCGTTGGCGGGAAGCGTCACCGCCGTGCGGTCGCTCACTTTGACGGCCTGCAGCTCGTAGATGCCTTCGATGAGCGTCCGGACGGCCGCCTTGTCGGTGGCGAGATCGAGCGGCTTGACGATACGCCACGGGCTCCGTGGAGTCTCGCGGCCGAGTGTGAGATCGCCTTGCGGAGAACGAATGACGACCTTTTGCAGAAGGACCGGATTGAAGTAGAACGGATGGTGGTCGCGGAGGAAACGCAGGTTGTCCTTGAAGGCCGAGTTGATATCACCGGAGGCGATGTAGACGTGGCGCTTCCGGTTCGAGTCGAGCGGGTGGATGTAGGTCGTGGAAACCGGATCGGGCTGGTCTTCGAACTCCGCCATCCACGGCGTGGCGCGGCCGAGTTGGTATTTCGCGAGCGGCTGGTGGTCGGCGTCCTCGAGGCGCACGGTCACCGCCGTGTCGCCGAGTCCGGTGGCCGTGCGGTCGATCTTGTCGAGCCGCTCGCTGTCCTCCACCCGCAGCCCGAGGGTGAATCCGATGATCGCGGTCGCAGCCCGTGGGTCCATGCGGTCGTTCCATGGCGTCAGCGCACGCCAGCCATCGTCGGTGAGTTCGAACGACGCACGGTTTCCGGTGGTGGAAATGCGGATGTGTTTCACGTCCTCGGCGCGGAACGAATCATAGATCCGCTCGCCCACCGGTGTGGGAGGCGCACCGAGGATCGAGTTCAGGTTTCCCTGGCTCCACTGCCATCCCGCGAGCACGCAGGCGGCCGCCGCGGCGAAGACGAGTAGCAGGGTGAATCCGAGCGAACGCATGATCTCAGACGCGGCGGGACGACCAGACGAAGGCACCGATGAGCAGCAGCCCGGCGGGAAGGAAGATGAGGTTCACGCGGTTGATGAAGCTGACCTGCGCGTCGAGCACCGGCATCTTGAAGGTGCCGAGCGAGCGCGCACCGATGCCGGCCAGTGATTCGCGGCCGACCAACCAGTTCACCGTCGAGGCGAGGAAGTCGAGGTTCTGCGGCTGTTGGAAATCCGGATGCAGGATGTCGAGGTTGGAAACGACGGCCATGCGCGCGCTCTCGGATGCGAACCGGTCGTTCGACTCCGCGCCGCGGATCACGCAGGCCGCGCCGAAGATCGGCGGACCGTTGTCCTTCGTTTCGTCGAAGGCCTCCTTGCCTTTGCCGAATTCGGTTTCGCCCCAGAAGCCGTCCGCGATGCGGAACAGCCCCATCGGAAACACCTTGCGGTTGAGCAAATCCTCGGCGCCTTCACGCACTTCGAGCGATGACGTCGCGCCGCGGAACTCACCGGTCTGCCCGGCGAGGTCGCTGAGAAACGGGATGCCGCGGGTGAAGACGCCGCGCGCGTTGGTCACCAGTTTGCCGTCGATGCGCGTGATCACCCGGTCGTCGCGCGGCGTGACACCGTTGCCGCGGAGGAAAGCGCGCAGTTTCGGCGGCACCTCGCCGCCGTCGAGAAACACGAGAATCGCGGCCTTCGGACGAGTCCAATACGCTTCCAGCGCCTCCATTTCCTGGTCGCTCAGGTCGTATTTCGGCGCCGCGATCACCAGGCCGCTCACTTCCTCCGGCACCTCGCCCGCATCGGCGAGCCGCAGTTCGGCGAGTTGCACGTTTTGATAGCGCAGCAGGTCTTCGAGCGATCGCCGGGACTCCTCCGCGGTGCCGGAATCGAGCCGGCTCTTGTCCGCCAGCAGGGCCATGACCCGTGGCTTGCCTTCGATCGCCTCTACGAACCGTGCGGTGATCACATCCTCGCCCTGATAGGCCGTCACCCGCCGGATTCCGTCGGCGGTCGAGAAGACCCCGAGTTCCTCGGCGAAGACGAGTTTCACATGCGGGTGGAAACTGCGGACCTTGTTGGCATCCTCGCTCACCGCCGGGCTGTCGTCGCTGCGCGCGTCGATGATGAGCGGGTCCTTCACCAGCGTGAGGCCGTAGGTGGCGTTGAGCTCCTGCACCCGGTCCGGGCTGCGGATCGGGTCGACCACCTCCAGCTCGATGCCGCCGTCCGCCAGCCGTTCGTATTCCTCCACCAGCGCGCGGGTGCGTTCATAGAACGGCGAGGTGCGGCGGAACATCAGGATCCACTTCACCGGCTTCTCGCGTTTCCCCACCGCGTCGCTCGCGAGGTAATTCTTCGTCGCCGGCGAGAGCGTGTAGTCGGCGTCGCGGCTCAGGTCCTTGCGGGTGAAATGGTGGAGAGCCAGATAGTTCACCGCCCCCAGGATCAGCGCGAGCAGCACGGTCTGCAGCACCGAGAGCGTGCCGATGCCCCAGCGGCTCACCGGGCGGGCGGGTTTGGAAGTCGGTTCGGACATGAAGCGGGCGTTTCTTGTTCAGCGTTTCCAACGGCGGAAATCCACAACCTGATAGGTGAGGAACAACACGAACACCGCGACGCTCAGGAAATACACCACCGGCCGGGTGTCCAGCAGCCCGCTTGCGAAATAATGCAGGTGCCGCTGCGACGAGATGTGGTTGAAAAACGGCGCTCCCACGAACGACTCGCCCCAGATGATCGTCACGAAGCCGACGAAATACTGGATCACCAGCAAGCCGATCGTCAGCAGCCCGGCGATGATCTGGCTCTGCGTGAGCGCGGAGCACAGGCAGCCGACAGCCGTGAACGCGCTGCCGAGCAGCAGCAGGATCGTGAATGCTCCGACCATCGCCCCGGGGTTCCACGCATCCGGCAGCCCCGTGATCCAGCCGATCATGTGGAACTGGATGATCGTGGGAATCCACAACACCACGTAGAAAACCATCGCCGCCGTGTATTTCGAGAGCACCACCTGCCAGCTCCGCACCGGTGCCGTGAGCAGGGTTTCCAAAGTGCCGCTGCGTTCCTCCTCCGCAAACAAACGCATCGTGATCAGCGGGAAAATGAACAGGAAATAGAACCAGAACAGCGGCGTGTGGAACGTCACATACACCAGGCTGTCCTTCACCGGCGAATCACGGAACCCCTTCATCGCCGTCGATAGCGAAATCCCGTGCATCACCGTCACAAACGCCAGGATCACCCAGCCGAACGGCGTCAGGAAATACCCCTTGAGTTCCTTGATGGTGAGGATGCGGAAAATTCTCATGCGTGCCGGCGGGCGCCCTAGGTAGGCGATCCCCGCCCCATGCGCAAAGGGAAAACCGAAGCCACCTGAAAGCCCGGATTCCGGCACCCCGCTCGGGTCGCAGCGCTTCACCCGCACCGGCCGGCCCTACCCGCTCCCATCGCGCCCTCACCCGGCGGAACCACCGACCTCCTCGCAAGATCCAGTCTGCGGCAAACAATCGATGCGGCCGCACCAACGATTTGCCAACAAATCTCTGGGGGAGGCGGTTCGTTCCTCGGGTTGCGTGTGCGTCACGGTGGAGGAGGGCGGGTGAAAGCGGGTCAACGGCCGATGGTGAACCCGTTGGATTCCAGAGCTTTCCGCAGGCTTCTCAGGAGGTCCACGGAGGCGGGGCCGTCGCCGTGAACGCAGAGAGTTTTAGCCGGGAGGCAAATCCGTGGGCCGTTCCGTGTCCGGACGCTGGACTCGCGGGCGATGTCGAGTGCCTGGGCGACCGCTTCGTCCGGGTTTTCGATCACCGCGTCGGGCTCCGAACGGGGCACCAATGAGCCGTCGGGCAGGTAGCGGCGGTCCGCGAAACCCTCGGCAACGAATTCCAGTCCCGCTGTCCGGGCTGCCGCTTCGAGACATCCCGCCGGCGGACCGAAGAGCGCCGCTTCCGGAAACACCGAGCGAGCCGCCTCCGCCACCGCGGCGGCGAGGTTCGGTGATCGGTCCGCTTGGTTGTAGAGCGCGCCGTGAGGTTTCACATGGTTCACATCGGCTCCCTCGCCTCGGGCGATTTCGCGGAAACTCCGGAGTTGGTTCTCCACCATTTCCCGCACCTGCTCCGACGGCAGGTCCAGCGGCCGCCGGCCGAAATGTTCCCGGTCTTCGTAGCCCGGATGCGCGCCGATCGAAACTCCCGCCGCCATCGCCAGCCGGATGCCCGTCCGCATCGTGTCCGCGTTTCCCGCGTGGCCGCCGCATGCGATGTTCGCCGAACTCACCAACGCCATCAGCGCCGCGTCGTCCGGTCCGCCTTCGCCGAGGTCGGCGTTGAGATCGATGCGCTTCATGGTTTCGTGTGAAACGAGAGTCCCGTCCGCAACAGGGCGAGTTCGCGCTGAAGTTCCTCCCATGCGTCGCGGGCTTCTTCGAGGGTGACCTGGCGGAAACGCAGCGCGGTGCCCGGCCACGCGCGGCCGAGCGCCGGCAGGTCGGCGGAAACGACATGCGCGATCTGCGGGTAGCCGCCGAGCGTTTGGCGCTCCGCCAGCAGGATGATCGGCGTGCCGTCGGGCGGTACCTGGATCGACCCGGCGACGACCGGTTGCGACGTCATCTCGCGCGCGCCGGCGGTGAGTTTCGGCCCGTCGAGCCGCAGGCCCATGCGGTCGGACATCGCGCCGATCTGATAGGTGGCATGGAGCAGGATCTCGAACGCCTCGTCCGCGAACCACGCCGCCTGCATGCCGGGAAGGACGCGGATTTCCAGCGGCATGTCCGGGCGCGGAGCCCGCGGCCAGCCGACTTTCCAGTCCGCGCTCGCAAGGTCGTTCTTCACCGCTCCGACCGGCAGGCGGTCGCCCGGCGCGATGGTCCGGCCTTGGAGTCCTCCGAAACCCGCGCGCACATCTGTCGACCGGCTGCCGAGCTGGGACGGGATGCCGAAGCCGCCGTCCACCGCGAGATAACCCCGAACAGCAGCGGGAGGCCGGCCGAGATCGAGCGTTTCTCCGGCCGCGATGCGCACCGGGCGTCCGCCATCGTTCCAGCCGGTCCACGCCACCCGGGTGCTTTCGTGAAACAAGAGCTTCGGCCCGCGCAGGCAGCATTCGAGCACGGCGGTGTCCTCCGGGTTTCCCAACAACAGGTTCGCCACCCGCGCGGAGACCGGATCGGCCGCGCCGCCGGGCGAGACGCCCGCGTGTTGGAAACCGGGTCGCCCGAGGTCCTCGATCACGCACAGACCTCCGGGATCGAGCACTTCGCAGGAGCCGTGCATCGGGGTGTCTTCCGCAATGTCCACGCGCGGTGGGGAATCCGTCGGAACGAAGCGCACGCGGTCTCCCGCCTTCAGCAGGGACGGCTCGTCGCGCCCGGGGTCGAACAAGAGCGCCGGGGTCCGGCCGAGCACCCACCAGCCGCCCGGCGAGTCGAATGGATAGATGCCCGCCTGCCCGCCGGCGATCGCCACCGATCCGGCTTCGACTTTTCCAGGGCTCGCCTTGCGGCCGATCCGCAATTGCTCCGGCAGTCCCGTTAGATACGGAAAGCCGGGCGAGAAACCGATCGCCGCCACCTGATAGGAAGCGCCGCTGTGGAGGGCGGCGATTTCATCCGGACTCCGGCCGAGACGTTCCGCGACTTCCTCCAGATCGGTGCCGCCGTAGGCCACGGGGATTTCCACCACTTTGGCAGCCGTGGCCGCGGCGCCGCCGAATGCCTCTGGCGGAGCCAGCGCCTGGAGACGTTCGAGCACCTCCTCGCCATCGGCGGGGTCGAAGTGCACGGCCACCGTTTCGTAGGCGGTGACCACATCGGTCATGCCGGGGATGGGCTCGGATTCGAGCAGGCGCGCCATGCGCAGCACGGCCTCGCGGCGGTCGATCCGCCCCCCGTCGAGGGGTTCGAACAACCACGCGGAGTCGCCGAGCGCGCACCATGCCATGCGGCGGATGATCCGTCAGCCGGCGCGGGCGATCAAGGATCGAGCGCGCCTGACTCGCCCGCGGGTTTCGCGTCGATGGATTTGAACAAGCGGAACAGGTCGCTGTCCGAGGTGAGCACCGCGGTGGTGTCCGTGGACAGCGTCTTCTTGTAGGTGTCCAGCGTGCGGGTGAAGAGATAGAAATCCGCCGCCTCCGGGCTCGAGTTGTAGGCAGCGGAGTAGATCGCGGTGGCCTCGGCATCCGCCTTGCCCATGATCTCCTGCTCGGTGCGGTAGGCTCCGGACTCGATCTCCAACAGATCCTTCTCCTTGCGGCCGATGATCTTGGCCGCCTCGCCCGCGCCTTCGGAGCGGAAGCGCTCGGCGATCTGCATGCGCTCGGAAATCATCCGCGCGTAGATCTTCTCGACGACCACCTGCTTGTAGTGGATGCGCTTGAAGCGGACGTCGATGAGTTCGATGCCCCACTCGGCGGCCTTCGGTTTCGAAAGCTGCAGGATCTGGTGGGCGAGCGCGTTGCGGCCGAGGCGGATCGGCGGGAGCTTGCCGAGCGAGGCGTCGGCCGCGACGAGCGCTTCGTCGCGCTCCGGTTCGCGCTCCTTGTCGTTGCGGATCAGCTCGATGAGGTCGTGGCGGGCGACGACCTTCTGGGTGTCGCTGCCGATGGCGTCGTTGAGGCGGGAGAGCGCGCTGCGTTCGTTGCGCAGGCTCTTGTAGTATTGCAGCGGGTCGGTGATCCGCCAGCGGGCGAAGGTATCGACGGTGACGTAGAGCTTGTCGCGCGTCTGCATCTCGATGCCCGGGCCGTCCCACTGCAGCGTGCGTTTCTCGATGCGGTTGACGGTTTGCACGAAGGGCACTTTGAAATGCAGGCCCGCTTCGTTTTTCGCGGGGTCCGAATTGATCGGCTGCCCGACGGGTTTGCCGAACTGGGTGATGAAGACCTGCTCGGTTTGATCGACCACGTAGAGGCCGTTGGAAACGATGATCAGCGCGAAAAGGCCGACGACGATGACGAGAACGGATTTCATGACGAAAACGGGGTGTCTGCTATTGGCCGAGGTTGAGCAGCGGCAGGAGTTGTTTGGCATCCTCGTCGAGGATGATCTTGGACTTCAGTTTCGGCAGCACTTCGGCCATCGATTCCAGATAGAGCCGCTGTTTGGTGATCTCGGGCGCCTTGCGGTACTCGGCGAGAAGTTCCTCGAATCGCGCGACGTCGCCTTTCGCCTCGTTCACGCGCCGCAGCGCGTAGCCTTCGGCGGCGGAGATCCGCTGGTCGGCCTCGCCGCGGGCCTTCGGAATCACCCGGTTGTATTCGCCGTTCGCCTGGTTGACGAGCGTCTCGCGGTCCTGCTGCGCCTGGTTCACCTCCTCGAACGACCGCTGCACCGGCCGCGGCGGATGGACGGCCATCAACTGCAGCTGGTCCGCCGAAACCCCGAGCTGCATCAGTTCGATCATCTCGCGCAGTTTCGCCAGCGCCTCGACCTCGATGCCGCTGCGGCCGATCGTGAGCACCTCGTCCACCGTGCGGTCGCCGATGACCTCGCGCATCGCGCTTTCCGACAGGTCGCGGATCGTCGGCGCCGGGTCGCGAAGGTTGAAGAGGAAGTCGGACGGCGAGGTGATGGTGTATTGCACGATCCACTCGACCTGCGCGGTGTTCAGGTCGCCGGTGACCATGTCGCGTTCGGCATCCGGCTCGGTGCCGATCTGGTCCGGGTTGCTCGCACCCGGTGTGCCGAAGCCGAACTCGAGTTTCAACTGGCGTTTCACCGGCACGATCGTCGCCGTGTCCATGCCGAAGGGCAGCTTGAAGTGCAATCCCGGCTCCTGCGTGGAAACATAGCGGCCGAATCTCTGCACCACCGCCACCGATTCCGGGCTCACGGTGTAGTAGGACGACAGGACGCCGACCACGGCGAGGATGCCCAGCGGCACCAGCAGCAGCACCTTGGGCGTGATGTTCCAATTCGGTTTCTCAAAGGTGAATGTGCCGTCGGATTTCTTCATGGCGGCGGGGAGTCTCCGCAAGCCGGGCCGCGAACTCAAGCACGGGTCGGGTTTTCCGCTTCCCGCCGGTCTCCCGCCGCCTACCATCGCGGCCATGGCGAAGACCGAAACGCTGAAACTTCCCGGTCATTTCCAGCTCGAGCCGGAGCTGCTCGAACAGCTCAGCAACCGGCCGGGGCACCAGCGCTGCGTCGAGGGGGCGGGGGAGTTGCTGCTCGTCGTCCACGAGGTGCCGAAGCCGCGGGTGCCGGAGCGCGAAGCGATGTTTTTCTGGAAACGCCATGACGGCTCGTGGTTCCAATCCGGTGGGCCGGGATTGGGCGGGCTGTCCGATCTGTTGGACCGCTACGAGAAGGTCATCGACGGTCATGAGGAGGTCGTGGACGAGGCCGAGGAAGCCGAGGTGATCTTCTCCATTCTCCGTCACTCGGGGCCGCTCTGCCGTTCGACCCGCAACCTCGTTTCCGCACTCGAACAAGTGCTTTCCATCGACCCGGACGACCGCGAGATCCGCGGGTTGCGCGACCGCGCGCGGGAAATCGAACGCGCCGCGGACCTGCTCAACAACGACGGCCGCATGGCACTCGAGTTCTGGCGGGCCGAGCGGGCCGAGGAGCACGCGCTGTCCGGCGCGCGGCTCAACCGCATCGCCTTCCGCCTCAACCTGCTCGCCGGATTCTTCCTGCCGCTCGTCGCACTCGGCGGCTTGTTCGGGATGAACGTGGACCTTCCGCAGTTCATCAAGCACCTGTTCTGGGGCATCGTGTTTCTCGGCCTCGCCATCGGTGGCGTGCTGCTGTGGCTGGTGGGCCGGAACACGGGACGCGGCTCGGACTACGACGGCGAGTTTCCGGATGACGATGAGCTCTAACCTCCATGCGCGACCCGCGTTTCATCGCCGCCCACCGCGGTGGCTTGTTAGGCAAGGGAGACCACCGGGCGCTCGCGTGCTGGGCCGCGGAGTGTGCGGAGAGGGTTCTTCCGTTGTTTGAGGCCGTTTCCTCCGACAGCCGGCCGCGGGAGGCGATCGCGACGGCCCGTCGCTGGGCGGAGGGAGACGCGACGGTCGGCGAGGCGCGGAAGGCCTCGGTGGCCGCCCATGCCGCTGCGAGGGAAACGAAGGACCCGGCGGCGGTGGCGGCCGCCCGCGCGGCGGGGCATGCGGTGGCCACGGCGCACATGGCGGACCACTCGCTGGGCGGGGCGCTTTACGCCATCCGCGCCATGCGATGCGCCGGCGTGGATCCGGAGGTGGAAACCGGGCGGCAGATCGAACGGCTGCCCGCCCACCTGCGCGGCATGGTGCTCGACGGACTGGAAACGAAGGGCGCCATCGCCCGCGGACCTACTCGGTGATCTCCACCTCGAACATCCTCGGCCAGAGCTTGCCGGTGATCCAGAAGCGTCCGGTCTTCTTGTCGAGCGCGATGCCGTTGAGCACCTCCGCGCGGTGCGGCGGCGGGAGTTGCTTGCGGAGCGCGGAGCAATCGAGCCAGCCGGTGACATTGCCGTTGTCCGGCGAGATGCGCGCGATGCGGTCGGTCTGATAGATGTTGGCGTAAATGCCGGCGGGCGTGAATTCGAGCTCGTTGATCTCCTCGACAGTCTTGCCGGAACTGGTGACCGCGAGTTCCCGCACGACCTTGAAACCATCGGGATCGATGAACCGGATCACGTCCGAGCCATCGCTCATGATGAGGTGTTTGCCGTCATTGGTGAGGCCCCAGCCCTCGCCGTCGTATTTGTATTGGCGGAGGTATTTGAAGCTGTCCGGCTCGAAGACATAGGCGATGTGTTCCTGCCATGTGAGCACCCAAAGCTCGCCGTTGAGGATCGTGATGCCCTCGGCGAACACGGTGCGCGCCATCGGCCGCTTGCGGAGGACCCCGCCGGTCTTCGGGTCGACCTCGCGCAGGGTGGACGAGCCGTATCCGCCGCCACTCTCGAACATCCGGCCGTCGAGCAGTTCGAGGCCCTGGGTGTAACAATTCGCGTCGTGCTCCACGGTGGAGACGACCTTGAATCCGAGTTGCGAGGGTTTGCCGCAGGCGGCGAGAAGGGCGGCGGCGAGCGTGGGCAGCAAAAGTCTCATGGAGCTTCGGAGCGGATGTGTTCTTGATAGAGCGACCAGCATTTCAGGAAACCGGGCGCGAAATCCCCGGGGCGGGAGCTGGTCCACGCGTCGATCTCGGCGACGGGAAACCACATTGCGGCTTCGACCTCGGCGGCCGGAAACCGCAGCGCGCCGGAATACTCTGTCCGATAGAGCCGCACGTGTTCCCAACCGGTTTCCTCGCAGCCGGCGATGCGGGCGATTTCCTCCGGAGCGGCGTCCACACGGATGCCCATTTCCTCGTCGAGTTCGCGGATGGCGGCGCTCTCGTAGTCTTCGCCGGCGTCGAGGTGGCCGGAAACGCTGGAGTCCCAGACGGACGGATGCAGGTCCTTGAGGTGCGAGCGTTGTTGGAGCAGGACGTCGCCGCGCTTGTTGATGGCGAACACGTGCACCGCGCGGTGCAGCAGACCCTGCGCATGAACCTCGCCGCGGGTCCGCTGGCCGGTGACCACGTCGTTTTCATCCACCACGTCGAAGATCTCGGCGGACTTCTGCGGCAGGTCTTTCAGCGGATGGGGATCGCAGGAGCGGGTGATCTCGATCCACTGGCCGAGCGTGAGTTCCTCGGCGCGGGCGGTTTCGGGAACGCCGAGTTCCGCGGCGATGGCCGGCCAGTCGGTACCGTCGGGGAGTTGTTTCTTGAGCTGCTTGCGGCGCTGGGCGAAGCCGCGGCGCACGAGTTCGTCGAACAGGCGGCGGTCGAACACCGGCATGCCATCGACCCGCGGCGTCAGCACGGCCACGCTGGAATCGATCGTCGGCCGCGGGTGGAACGCTTCGGGCGGCACCGTGCGCTGCGGCTCGACGATCCAATCGACCTGCGTGCGCAGGGTGAGGATGCCGTAGTCCTTGGTGCCGGGTTTGGCCGCGAGCCGGTCGATGACCTCTTTCTGCAGCATCACCACGGCGCGCTCGAAGGGCTGAGGGCGGGTGAGCAGGTTCTTCAGGATCGCCCCGCCGCTGGAGTAGGGGAGATTGCCGAGGAACTTGAGAGGCCGGTGTTGGAAAAGCACTCGGCGGTCGAACTTCGCGCCGTCCGCGTGATGGACCTCCACCGTCGGGTCGCCGCGGAAGCGCTCGGCCAGCGCCGCGGCGAGACGGGCGTCGAACTCGATGAGGATCAGTTTCCGCACCCGCCCGACGAGATGGGTGGTGAGTGACCCGCAACCGGGACCCACTTCGACGACGGCGTCGTCCTCGTGGACGTCGAGCTGGGAAACGATCCAGCGCGCCATGTTCGGATCGGTGAGGAAATTCTGCCCGAGTTGTTTGCTCGGCAGCACACCCGCATGATCGAGGATCTCCTTGATTTCCCTGCCCGTCATCGCGGGCTTCATGGCCCATCGCGGCGGGGGGCGCAAGCCAAGGCACCTCATCGGCGCGATTCCATGCGGGAAAATGATCGTTGCCACCGGCCGCGCCCGGCGCTACGGCTCCCCGCATGTCCATCACCGCCGAAGAGACCGCCGTGCTCGCCAAGACCCGCGAATTGTGCGCCGAGATCGCCAACGACCCGACCGTCAAGAGCCTCCAGGAGTCCGTCGAAACCTTCCTCAACGACGACTCCGCCCGGCTCCAATACCAGAGCGTGCACGAGCGCGGTGAGGAGCTTCACCAGAAGCAACACGCCGGGATCCAGCTCGGAGCCGCCGAGATCCGCGAGTTCGAGGCCGCCCGCGACGCGCTGCTCGAAAACGAAGTGGCCCGCGGTTTCCTCGAAGCGCAGGAACAACTCACCAAGCTCCAGAAGCAGATCAGCAAGTACGTCGGACTCACGCTTGAGCTCGGCCGCGTGCCGACCGACGAGGACCTCGCCGAGGCCGAGGGCGGCGGTTGCTGCGGTGGTGGCGGCGGCGGATGCGGCTGCTCGCACTGAGAATCGATTTCATCCCGAAGAGAACGGCGCGGTTGGATTCCCAACCGCGCCGTTTTCGTGTCGAGGGGGACCGTGCTACGGGTCCCGATTGCTATGTCAGTCGCAAATCTTCGATGCCGCGTCGTTGTCGAGGAAGAACGTGGCGTCCGCGTGGGTCTGGAGAAACGATGCGCTCACCTCGTCGGTGATCGGGCCTTGGATCGCCTGGCGGACGATCGACGCCTTTTTCGAGCCCCATGCGAGCAGGGCGATGCGGCGCGCTTCGAGAATCGTCCCGCAGCCCATGGTGATCGCCTCGGTGGGCACCTTGTCGATGCCGCCGAACGCGGGCGCGGCGTCGGAGCGGGTGATCGGGTCGAGGTGGATCTTCTGGGTGCGCGCGTCCATCGGGGTTCCCGGTTCGTTGAACCCGATGTGGCCCGTGCGCCCGATCCCGAGAATCTGGTAGTCGATGCCGCCGGCCTCGCGGATGGCGTCCTCGTAGTCGCGGCAATGCCGCAGGATTTCCTCCTGACTGACGGTGCCGGACGGCAGGTTCACGCAAGCCGGGTCGATATCGACATGGTCGAACAGATTGCGGTGCATGAACGACCAGTAGCTTTCCGGATGATTGCGCTCGAGGCCGAGGTATTCATCAAGGTTGAACGTGGTGACGTTCCGGAACGACAGGCCTTCCTCGCGGTGCAGGCGGATCAACTCGCGGTACAGCGGGATCGGAGTGCTTCCGGTGGCGAGGCCGAGGACGGCGCGGCGGCCGATGAGATCGCGAGAGCGGATCAACGCGGCGATTTCACCCGCCACTTCGCGGCACGCGGCCGCAGGACTCTCGAATACGAGAAATTGAACATTGGTAACCATAACAACAAACAGAACACCGGGAGGGTGCCCGATGTCCGGGGTGCTGTCAACTTCCGGGAACGGCCGGCGTGCAGCTGGAAGTCGCGGGCCAGGACCCAAGGAGGGGCGATGCATGATCGCCCATGCCCATGGTCGGACGATGAGAAGAGTCGAAGCGCGGATCACTGGCTTCTCATGGGCATCGGCGGACATGCTCCGCCGCTCCTTGTGCACACCACTCCGGCCGGTCAAAGACCCGCTTCGGCGAGGCGCTCGGCCATTTCCGCCTTCTGGAGTCCCTCGGTGAATTCGGCGAGGTCGCCGGCCATCACGCCGGCGAGATTGTGCGAGGTGAGGCCGATCCGGTGGTCGGTCACCCGGCTCTGGGGGAAATTGTAGGTCCGGATTTTCTCCGAGCGGTCGCCCGAGCCGATCAGTGAACGGCGGTGCGACGAATAGGCCTCCTGCTGCTCGTGGAGCTTCCGTTCGTACAGTTTGGAACGCAGGATCTGCAGGGCGAGTTCCTTGTTTTTGATCTGCGACCGGCCTTCCTCGCAGCGGACGTAGATGCCGGTCGGCAGGTGGAAGATCTGCACGGCGGACTCGGTGCGGTTGACGTGCTGGCCGCCCGCGCCGCCCGAGCGGCAGACTTCGATCCGCAGGTCGTCGGGTTTCAACTCGACGTCCACCTCCTCGGCCTCCGGCAAAACCGCCACCGTGACCGTCGAGGTGTGCACGCGGCCCTGGGTTTCGGTCTCCGGCACGCGTTGCACGCGGTGCACGCCGGATTCGTATTTCATGAAACGAAACACCTCGTCGCCGGTGATTTTCAGGATCACCTCCTTGAAGCCGCCGACTTCCGACGGGCTGCTTTCGAGATGCTCGCATTTCCACCCGCGGGTGTCGGCGTAGCGCTGATAGACGCGCATCAACTCCGCGGCGAAGAGCGAGGCCTCGTCACCGCCCGCGCCGGCGCGGATCTCGATGAGCGCGTCGCGGTCCTCGGACGGGTCGGAGGGCAGCAGGGCGTATTGCAGGTCCTCGGACAGGCGTTCGATCTCGCCCTGATAGCCGGGGATTTCCTCGGCGGCCATCGCGGCGAGTTCGGGGTCGTCGGATTTCGCGAGTTCCTCGTTGTCGGCGAGCTGGCGCCGCAGGTCCTCGAGTTTCTCCCACAGGTCGAGCGTCTGGCGGAGCTTGCGGTGCTCGCGCAGGATGGACGTCGCGCGCGCGGGGTCGGAAAACAAATCGGGATCTCCGACGGCTTCCTCCAGTTCGAGAAAGCGTTCGCGGCGTTTGGCGATGAGGGTGGCGTATTCCAAGGCGGGCGGCAGCGGGGATAGTCGCTCGGGACCGCGGAGGGTAGCAAAATCCTCCGCGGCCCCTCCCGCGCCATGAACGCGGGATCAGCGGCTCACCACCAACCGGAGAAAACGCTCGTTTCCTCCCAACACGATCGAAGCGGTCCGATAAAGCAGGTTGTCCCGCGGGCTCAGCGACACGTTGGCATCCGACCAATTCCTCAGGTCGGCGCTGGCTTCCACACGGTAGCTGACGTCGTCGCGCCCGGCGAAGAATCGCATCTGGAGCTTGTCGCCCACGACGCGGGCCTTGGGCATCGATGCGAGCGGCCGGTCGAGCGGATTCAGGTTCAACGCGTACGAGGTCAGCAGCGTGACGCCGTCGCTGTTGTGATCGACAGCCATCGGCGAGCCCGGCTCGAACCCGAAGGTCATGAGCCACTCGTCCGCGCCTTCGAAAAAGCCGCCCGAGGGCGACCAGAAGGGCACGAGGGCCGACATTCCGCTCTTCATGCCCGAGGTGTTCACGGCGACGATGGCACAGTAGTAGACGGCACCCGGTTCGAGGTCGGTGAACTCGAAACTCGTCGTGTTTCCTGCGTTCGCCTGGTGGCTCAGCGCCTCGGGATCTTTGCCGAAGTGGACGATGTAGGAATGGATGTCGGTTTCGGGATTCGCCGCCCACGTCGCCACCATCGTGGGTGGCTCGGTGGCGACTTGTGCGCTGGCCGCACTCGGCAGGCCGGCAAGGAGGGTTAGGATTGGGAGGGTGGGTAGGAAATACTTTCGAAACAGGTTGAACGTAAGCATGTGGGTTTTCAGTGGGTTTTCTGGCGCGTCCGGCTGCCGGGTCGCACGAGATGCGGGCATCCAAACGCGGCACAATTTCCCCCAAGCTGAAAGAATTCGCAACTAGCTGATCGTAAGAAAGATCCGAAGAAAAATACGGCTCAAAATCCGACCTCTCAACGGCACGATTCCGCTCAGGAAAACGAGAATTTTTCCTACTTGCCCGCCCTCGGGGTGCTCACCCGAACCTCACCGTGAGGCGATCACCTCGACGGTGAAACCCTTGAGATATCCGGTCTCCGGAAGGGTCACGAGCTGTGGATGGTCGGCGCGCTGGCCGTGCTCGGCGATGAGCCGCAGCGATTTCTTCGCATCCACCGAGGCGTCCGCGAGATTGCCGAGAAACAGCTCCCGGCTGGCATGGTGGGAGCAGCAGAAGGTCGAAAGGATGCCGCCCTTTTCGAGCAGCTTGATCGAGCGCAGGTGGATCTCCTTGTAGCCACGCATGGCGTCCATGAGCGTCTTCTTGTTGCGGGTGAAACTCGGCGGGTCGAGCACGATGAGGTCGTATTCGGGTTCCGCGTGTTTTAGGAAATCGAAGACAT
Source organism: Akkermansiaceae bacterium (assembly GCA_024233135.1). GTDB lineage: Bacteria > Verrucomicrobiota > Verrucomicrobiia > Verrucomicrobiales > Akkermansiaceae > Luteolibacter. The sequence goes on from JACKPZ010000006.1 coordinate 144,655, forward strand.
TGTGATCGAGCACCTCGATTTCCAGCCCGTTCATCGCCGCGTTGCGGCGGGCGGATTCGCAGGCTCCGGCGGAGACATCCACGGCGGTCACCTTGGCGGCGCCGGCTTTCGCGCAGGCGAGGGCGAAGCCGCCCTGGTTGCTGAAACAATCGAGCACACGCTTGCCCGCGGCCAGATGGGCGACCTCGGCGTGCGATTGGAGCTGGTCCAGGTAGAGACCGGTTTTCTGGCCGTCCATCAGGTCGATCTCGAAATCGAGCTGGTTCGCCCGCACCACGAAGGGCGGCGGGCTCTCGCCGTGCAGCATTTCGATTCCCGGCTCCAGCCCTTCCGCACGGCGGACGGGAGAGTCGTTGCGCAGGACGATCGACGCCGGCGCGAGCAACGAGACCAGCGCCTCGCGGATGAGCTCGCGCCGCATGTCCATCGCCAGCGTGAGCGTCTGGACGGAAAGGTGGTCGCCGTAGCGGTCCACGATCAGCCCCGGGATGCCGTCCGACTCGCTCCAGACCAGCCGGCAGAGCCGCGGGTCGATGCCGATCCGCTCGCGGTATTCGATCGCCTGCTGGATGCGGCGGACGAAGAAATCCAGGTCCAGATCCTGCCGGCGGCGGGAGAATCGACGGGCGACGATCTGCGACTGCGGATTGTAGATCGCGGAGCCCAGCGGCCGGTCGCGGAAATCCTTGAGCGTCACGACATCGCCGGGCTGCGGGTTTCCGAACGACTTCTTGATTTCGGTGGCATAGACCCACTCGTGGCCGTGGAAAATGCGGGCGCGGGGAGCGATGACGAGACCTGCCATGGGGCGCGGACTGTGCGGCCGGCGGAATCCGTTTGTCGACCGCGAAACCACTCACCGGCGGGAATCCGCAAGATTTCCTCTTGATCCCACCGGAGCGACCACCTAGCCAATGGCCACCAACCATGGGTCAGCAAAACAAAAAAGTCATCAAACGCCGCCGCCGCGCGAACTACCTGAAGCGCAAGAAGGAGCAGGCGAAACTCGGAGGCATCGCCAAAAAAGCCCCCGCCAAGAAGGAAGCTCCCGCCAAAAAGGCGCCGGCGAAGAAGGCCGCCGCCAAGAAGGCTCCCGCCAAGAAGGCCGCCAAGAAGGTCGAGGAGGCTCCCGTCGAGGAAGTCGCCGCCAAGACCGAGGAAACCATTGAAGCGGTCGAAACCAGCGCTCCGGAACCCGCCGAAAGCGAAGAAACCAAGGAGTCCTGAGCTTCCTCACCACTTGTTCTTTTCACGGGCCGTCCGGATCACCGGGCGGCCCGTTTTTTTCATCGGGGCGAAGGATGCCGAGCGGAGAATCGCGTGTGTGTGGGGGGATGGTTGATGACAAATGTAAACAAGCGGCTTGACGACGCTGACGACATTTGTCATCAGGAATGGCATGGAAGAGCGAGAGACGAGTGGTCTTGTTCCTTTGTCGCCTGCCGAGCAGGCCCTGATGGATCTGGTCTGGCGGCTTCAGCCGGTGTCGGTCAGACACCTGCTGCGCGCGGTGAACCAGGACCGCGTCGAGTCGATCTCCCGCAGCACATTGCAAACGCAGCTCACGCGCCTGGAGGCGAAGGGATGGCTGCTCGCGGATGACAGCGGGCGGGTGAGGCACTACCGGTCCGCACCGTCGGAAAAAGGCGGGCGGGGGAAAGTGCTCGCCGAGTTGAAGGAACGCTTCTTCGGAGGCTCCGGGATGTCCTTGATCCGCTGCCTGGTGGAGGAGGGGGAAATGACGGACGAGGAAATGGCGGAGCTCGATCAATTGATCGCGGAACATCGGAAAGGACGGAAATCATGAGTGTCCTTCCGTTATCGTATTTCCTTCATGTGGCGCTTCACGCCGCGATTCTATCAGGTCTGGCCTGGCTGTTGGTCGCGTTTCTCCGCAGCGCGCGGCATCGCTCGGTCGCTGCGGTGGCGGGCTTGCTCGGTGTTTCCTGCCTGCCGTGGTTTTCCGCCCTGCGGCCCCTCCGTCCGGCGGAAACCCGGCCGGCCGATGTCGCCACCGATCCATTGCCAAGTTGGACGGTTGCGACCTTGCCGCAGGCCGTGGTCGTGCAGTCTGAAACGACCATTCCGGTGGCCGGGAATCCCGCCGCTTCTCCGGAGAAACGGGAGCCGCTCGATCCGATGAAAGTGGTTCGCGAGGTCTGGCTCGCCGGCGGGTGCGTCGGACTCATTCTCATCGGGATCGCGTGGAGGAGAGTCCTAGCCTGGCGGAACTCGCTTTCGCCGCTTGATGACCGGGCGTGGGACGCGCTCCAGTCCATCATGCCGGATGTCCCCGGGAGGGATGGGGTTCGAACCAGCGCGGGACCGGCGAGTCCCTGCGTGGTCGGATTCCGGAAGCCGCGAATCGTGCTGCCGGATTTCCTTTTCGCTCCCGGGTCGGAGAAGGAGTTGAACTGGGGGTTGAGGCATGAACTGGCTCATCTCAAGGCGGGCGACTCGCGATGGATGATGGTGTTCGCGCTCGTGCGCTGCCTCCATTGGTGGAATCCGTTCGTTCATCGCCTGGTCGCCTGCTGGGCGGATGCTCGGGAGGAGCTTTGCGATCTCGCGGCGTGCGAGGATCCGGACGATCGTTCGGACTACGGTGCGTTTCTGATCGCAATCGCCCGGAAGGTCGGGCCGAGGCGGCGGCTCCGTGTCGCGATGGCACGGCGGGCGGGCGGCCTCCGGATGAAACGAAGGATCGTGGCATTGTTAGGGGCCGCGCCGGAAGCCGGCCGCCGGGCGGGGATGCGTTTCCGGGTTGCGAGCGTTGTGGTGGCATTGGCGGCAGCGGGGGTGACCTCTGGTTTCCGGATCGGCGCGGCGGAGCCTGTCCGGGATCCGGAACCGGACATCTCCCGGCACGAGGAACCTGCCGGGAAACCGCAGGAGGTTGCGCAGATCGAAGTCAGCCAATGGCTGGTGTTCTCCAAAACGAAACCAAGCGTTCGGAATGGGGCGGTCTTCAAGGACGGCGAGCTGGATTCCTACGTTGCAGCTTCGAAAGAACAGGGAGGAATCGCCGCGTGGACGATGTCGCGAATCAAGCCGGGGCACGAAGAAGAGATCCGAATTTCCCAAACCTATGACCGTGAGAAAGGACGATCCGGCTGGATCGGAGGGCGTGACTATTCCATGGATTTCTCATTGCGGAGCTTTGTTCGTTTTTCGCTGAAATTCGAACATCTGGACGGTGAGACGCATCTGGAGGTGAAGGGGCGGTACGCGTTCGTTCCCGGCAGCGGATTTCCGAGTCCGGACAAGATGCCATATCGGGTCGATGAAGACCGGAGCTATCGCTACCAAAAGGCGGAGGCTTCCGCCGTGCTGAAGATCGGAGAGGCGGTCTGCGCCGATTTCGGCGAGGTGGAACCGGGTGTGTTTCTACAGTCGTTTTCAATGGCGGTGCCTCAGACAGCGGACAACCGCGATGTGGGCACCTACAGCGGGAACGTCGTCAGGCTGCCGTCGCCCGAAGTGAAGGGGATGGTCCGTGTGAGCGGGAAACGGATCCGCATTCCAGCAGGCGAGAAGGTTCCATTTGAAGAGATCAGAGGAGCAAAAGGATATCGCAAGATGGACGATGGGTTGAACTATCCCTTGGTTAACAATGCGGATGAGTTTTGGGAGGACGTGATCTTTTCAAAGATCGAGGAGTTCCCAACCGTCGAGATCCCCTTGAACGAAATGCGCGCTCCGTGGAAGGCGCTCCCGGGTTTCGAACTCAAGGTGGTCGCCTCGGAAGACTCCAAACTCCTTCAGGTGACAGGAAAGCCGGCGGATGACGCGGTGGACCGTCAGGAGCGAACGGTCGGTCCCATTCCGGATGGGCTCAATCTCTCGTTCACCGTGAAGAGCGGCGATCCGAGAGAAAAGGCCCGGGTGTTCTTCAAGGCGGAGGTGGTTCGGTAGGAACCGGATCAGTGGCTGATCCACGTCATTTCCGGGGGACGACGATGGGCTCGATGCGCATCTCGTCGAATGAGGCGTGGTCGGGCATCGAGAGGACGCGCGTCGCCGGATCCCAGCGATAGGGCAGGCCGCGGACGGGGTCTTTCGGCACCGGTTCGCCGCGCATCATTGAGAACGCGGCGCGGGTGAGGGCGGAGGAGGACTGTGCCTGTGCCCAGCCGCGCCGCCACGCGCCGGCACCTACGTACATCATTTCGGCGACCGAACGACTGCGGCGTGAGAGCCGGGAAAAGTCGGGCGTCGGTTCGGGATCGGTTTGACTGAGGTCTCCGGGTTGATCGCTCGCGTTGCGGGTGATCACCTCGTCGAAATACGAAGCGTGGAAATCGACCAAGGCATCCGGGTCCGATGGCAGCCGGGTTTCCTCCGGGTCGCACAACATCGGGATGATCCAGTAGCCGGATGTCAGCTCCCACTCGCCGCGCATCAACCGCGCGAAGCCGGCCGGACCGCGGACCTCCGCACGGACCGCTTGCTCCCAGCGGTCGAGGTCGATGCGATCCGGCGGCAGTGCCGGAAGGATGTGTGTCAGAACCTCATGCTGCAGGCTCCGCTGGACGAGAATGTCGACGGTCGCCGCCAGCAGCGACGGGGTTTCCACTTCGGCGAGATGGGACGGGAGTCCGCGAACGGCTTCCACGGACTCGATGGCGCCCTCCGCGTCGCCATTCTCCGCCCGCAAACGCGCTTCGATGAGAAGGGCGTCCGTGCATTCCTTCATGGTGCGCGCGGGAACGAAATGCCATCGGTCCAAGGGTATGCCGGCGGTCGAGCGGTCGGGCAGCAATCCGATGGCGCGGACCTCATCCAGGATCGTCTGGTTGGCCGCCAGCCACGTTTCCGCCTCCTCGCGGTTCCACCCGTCGTTCTGAAGATTGGCGGGAAGTTTGAGAAGGGATGTATTCGTCCATGGCGGTCCCGCTCCGTGCCGTTCCAAGAAATCGAGCCATTGCAGGAAACCGTTCGTCTCATCCGGAACCACGCGCGTCTCCGTGCCCAGTGATGGGTATGTGGCGACGAGCCGGTCCATCCACACCCGCGCGAGCCGCCGGAGTTCCTCCGCCCTCGCCCGATCGATCGGATCGGAGGATCCGGAAAGCATGAAATAGTGGGCACCGAAGCTGTTGTTCCTTGGACGTTTCCATGGATTCTCGTCCCACGTCATCAGGTCTTCGTAGCGGTATTCGAGGAAATCCCGGACTTCATTGAAGGAACTCCACCCGCCGATGCCGATCCCACCGGTCACACAAGCCGATGGCGGTGGAGGTCCCGATCCCGGATTCGGCCTGCCCTCCAGCGCGGGCCTTTCCGAGTGCAAGGCGAAGCCGAGCGCAACGACTAGCGGAAGCAACGGACCCACGATCATCAGGAATCGACCGGACGGCTGGTATTTCACGATGCCGGATAGTCAATCATATCGGTATCCGCCCGGCAAGCCGCCCGCCGATGGCGGATTGACGCGGCGGGGAAGGGGATGCAGGTTCCGCGCGTGCAGTCCGCGGTGAACTACAAGATCGGAAACGAGAAACTCGTCCGCGTGCTCGACAACGCATCGGCCCATCTGCGCGGGTTGTTGGAACGCCAGGGGCGGCCGGACGGCGCGCTGCGGATCGCGGTGGTCGGCGGCGGGTGCTCGGGTTTGCAATACAAGATGGACCTCGTCGACGGCCCGCGCGACCGCGACATCCTGGTGCCCAGCAACGGTGTGAACGTGGTCATCGACCCGAAGAGCGCCTTGTTTGTGAGCGGCAGCGAACTGGATTTTTCGGATGATTTGCAGCAAGGTGGTTTCAAGGTGAGCAATCCGAACGCGGTGGTCACCTGTTCGTGCGGCGAGAGTTTCGCCGCCTGATGTCCCGTCCGCCCCATGATTCCGCTGAAACAATCTCCCGCCCGCACCGTTTCCCTGCCCATGCTCCGGGTTTGGAAATGCGTCCTGCCGTTCTGCGCGACGGGGCTCTTGTCGGCGGCGGCCGCGGTCGATGAGAAGGCGGATCCGCCGGCGCCCGCGCCCGAGGAACTGGTGCGCCGGATGGGCGACGAGAGCTACAAGGTGCGCGAGAAAGCCACCCGCGACCTATGGGAACGCGGCGATTCGATGCTTCCAGCCCTGCGCGAGGCGGCCGCCGGTGACAACCCGGAGATCGCCTACCGCGCCGCAAGTCTCGTGCGCAAGCTCGAGCTGTTCCTCACCGCCGACACCGACGAGGAGGTCGTCGCCCTGGTCGAACGCTACGTGAAGGAATCGCCGAACGGCAAATTTGCGGTGATGCGCATGCTCAAGGCCAAGCGCGCCTGGCGGCAGATGCTCAAGTTGTTCTCCACCGAGACCGATCCCACCCTGCAGGCGAAACTCCAGGGCCTGGTGGACGATGTCGCGGTGCTCGCCGCCCGCGAGCGGATCTCGCGCGAGGATCCGGCCGGGGCACGCGAGTTTCTCGAGATGGGCCCGGTGGACAACCGCGGGCTGCTCGCTCTCGCCACGTTCCACCTCAGCCAAGGCACTTGGGACGCCGAGTGGGAGAGATCCGGGACCCTCAAGGGGCACCGCCGGGCGATGTGGCGGCTCGCGCTGCTACGGGCGAAGGGCGACCTTGCAGCGGCCCTTCCGGTAGCCAGGGAGGCAGGGCAGGATGAAGTCGCCGAGGTGATCGCCGCGCTCGATGGCGACCCGCTCCCATGGCTCGAATCCCACGCCGCGAGGATTTCGGCAAACTCGGAGGTTGGCGCGGCGTACGCTTCCCTTGCCGTCCGCAAATGGAAGGGTGAGGTGCTGAAGAAAAACGACGTCGCCGTGCTCGTCAAAGCCCTGGGTTCGCGCTCCAAGTCCACCCGGGTTTCCGCGATCCTCGCGCTCGCCGCCTTGGGCGAGGGGCAACGCTCGGCCGACGCCTTTGCAAAACTTTCCCCCTTGGCGGCCTTTGCTCACTTCGAGGCGATGGACCGCGTGCCGGAGGCCCTCGCGGCGCTCGGACTCGACGCCGAAAACCCCGACTACGCCGGCTGGATCGACGAGCGGATCAAGCAGCTCAAGCAGGAGGACATCGAAGACCAGCGCGAGCCGGTCGAACCGGTCGACGAGCTGGTCACCCTCGCCGGTTTTCTCGAACGCCGCGGTCTCGACGACGAGGCGTGGAATCTCTACTCGGCGCCGCTGGAGAAATTCTCGAAAGAGTCGCCGCTCGATTTCGAAGAGTTGCTCGGAAGCCTGTTCCGTGCGGGGGATGAGATCGGAAACAGCAAGCTCTCGGTGGCTCCGAGGCTGGCAGGCCGCATCGGCGCGCGCTGGGCGGGCGACAACGCGATGCGCTGGGAGACCCTCGCCGTTCAGGCCCTCGGTGAAGAGGAGGTCGGCAAGGAATGGTGGGGCTGGCTCGATTCCCTCGATCCCGATGCCGGAAACGAGGAGCGCTTCCAAGGGCTGCTCGCCATGTTCCGCATCGCTCCGGATCCCGACCGGCTCCGCGATGTCTGGATGAAGCGCATCTGGAAAGCCATCGACGCTGCCGAAGGCGGGAAACGCGAGCGTATGCTCCAACGGGTCTCCGGCTGCGCGTCCTACACCGGCGACGTCGTCACCTATCTCAAGGCCTACGATCAGATGCCCGCCGAAAGCCGCGGCGGCATCCGCTGGGAAGAGCGCGTCGAGATGCTCACCGCCGCCAAACGCTGGCAGGACGCGCTCGACATCGTGCTCGACGTCATCTCGCGTTTCGAGAAAACAACCGAGTGGGCTCCACCGGACCTTCACGCGCTCGCCGCCGCCTGCCTCCGCCACACCGGCGATGCCGAGGCGGCCGCCGATCACGACAAACGGCTCGAGCGACTCGTCCTCGGCGATTCGTCCGCCGCCTACATGGTCGCCCTGCGCTACACCACCTGCATGGAGTCCGGACGCGCGGCCCCATGGTGGCGGAAGGCCGCCCTCTGGAGCGATTCGGAAACGATCCTTTCCTATGCCTTGGATCGCTACGCTGGAGATCTGATGGACTCCGGCTCATGGCTCGCGGCCGCCTCCCTCGGTGAGTTGCAGACCGTGCTCGTCCGCATCAACAACGAATACGGCGCGCCCTTCACCACCCTCGTCCGCACCCGTCTCCAGGCGGATACCGCGCGCGCCCTGTCCCGTTTGGATGCCGACCGCGCCGACGCCATGGATCTGCTGTCCCGTTGCCACCAACAGTTCGCCACCGACGGCTCGCTCGCGGATTTCTTCTTTCCCTCGTTGCGCATGGCCGGCCTGCGGGACCGTCACGACGAGTGGTTCGAGGACACATGGAAACGCACGACCGCGATCATCGACCGCTATCCGGCCTGCGACAACTCGCGCAACACCGCCGCCTGGCTCGCCGCGCGTGCCGGGCTTCATCTGGAAGAGGCCAAGGGGCAGCTCGAAGGCGCTCTCCGCCTGCGCCCCGACCAGGCCGCCTACCTCGACACGATGGCGGAGGTTCATTTCGCGCTCAAGGATCGCAAGGCCGCCATCCGCTGGTCGGACGAGGCGCTCGCCCATTCGCCGGACGACATCATGCTCCGGAAACAGAACGAGCGCTTTCATTCCGCACCGTTCCCGGATTAGCAAAGTCCCCGCGCATTCTGCTTCCCGGCGAGGCATGTCTTGACACATCGGCCCCTCTGGGGCGGGATCTCCGCCCCATGGCCAAGCTCTCCATCCGCGACGTCACCCTCGCCGGCAAGCGCGTTCTCATCCGTGTCGACTTCAATGTTCCCCAGGACAAGACCACCGGGGAGATCACCAACAACCAGCGCATCGTCGCCGCGCTGCCCACCATCCAGCACGCGCTCGACCAAGGCGCCTCGGTGGTGCTCATGTCCCACCTCGGCCGCCCGAACGGTCAGCCGACCCCCAAGTTTTCGCTCAAACCCGTCGCCGACGAACTCTCCAAGCTGCTCGGCAAACCCGTCACCTTCCTCAACGACTGCGTCGGCTCCGAAGTCGAGGCCGCCTGTGCCGATCTGAAACCCGGCGACGTCGTCCTGCTCGAAAACCTCCGCTTCCACATCGAGGAGGAAGGCAAGGCCAAGAACGATGACGGCTCGTCCACCAAGGCGGATCCCGATGCGGTCGCCGCCTTCCGCGCCAGCCTCACCAAGCTCGGTGACATCTTCGTCAACGACGCCTTCGGCACCGCCCACCGCGCGCACAGCTCGATGGTCGGCGTCGATCTCCCGCAGAAGGCCGCCGGTTTCCTGATGGAGGCCGAGATCAACGCCTTCGAGTCCGTCCTCGACAATCCGAAGCGCCCGCTGCTCGCCATCCTCGGCGGCGCCAAGATCGCCGACAAGATCCCGCTCATCACCAACCTGCTCGACAAGGCCGATGACATCATCGTCGGCGGCGGCATGGCCTTCACCTTCCGCAAGGTGCTCGACGGTATGGAAATCGGTGACTCGCTCTATGATGCCGAGGGTGCCAAGATCATCCCGGACCTCGCCGCCAAGGCCAAGGAGAAGGGCGTGAACATCCACCTGCCCGTCGACTTCGTCACCGCCGACAAGTTCGCACCGGACGCCACCGTTTCCTCCGCCACCGCCGCGGATGGCATCCCGGCCGGCGTGATGGGCCTCGATGCCGGCCCGGAAACCCGCAAGCTCTTCGCCGACGTCATCGCCGCCTCCAAGACCATCATCTGGAACGGCCCTCCCGGCGTCTTCGAGTTCGACGCCTTCGCCGAGGGCACCAAGTCCATGGCCGACGCCATCGCCAAGGCCACCGAGGCCGGCTCCATCACCGTCGTCGGCGGCGGCGACACCGCCACCGCCGCCAAGAAATTCGGCGTCGCCTCCAAGGTCACCCATTGCTCCACCGGCGGTGGGGCCAGCCTCGAGTTCCTCGAAGGCAAGACCCTCCCCGGCGTCGCCGCCCTCAGCGAGGCCTGACGTTTCCCCGCACCCGATTCCTCACCAACAAATTCCCGACATGAACCGCAAACCGATCTTCGCCGCGAACTGGAAAATGAACAAAGGGGTCTCCGAAACGGAGGACTTCATCAAGAGCTTCCTTTCCAAGATCCAAGGCCAGGATTTCCCTGCCGAAATCGTCATCGCGCCGCCCTTCGTCTCCCTGCCGAAGCTGGCCGACCTGCTCCACAACGCCAACGCCGTCCAGAACGCCCACGCCATCCAGATCGCCGCGCAGAACGCCTCCCAGTTCGACGCCGGCGCCTACACCGGCGAGGTCAGCGTGGTCATGCTGCGCGAGCTCTACGTCCACTACGTCATCCTCGGCCACAGCGAGCGCCGCTCGATCTATGGCGAGACCGACGCCGTCATCAACGCCAAGATCAAGAAAGCCCGCGAGGTGAACCTCAAGCCGATCTTCTGCATCGGCGAGACCCTTGAGGAGCGCGAGGGCGGCAAACTCGAAACCGTGCTGCGCACCCAGATCACCGAGGGCCTCAAGGACGTCTCCGAGAAAGACATGCTCGAGACCGTCATCGCTTACGAACCCGTCTGGGCCATCGGCACCGGCGTCACCGCCACCTCCGAGCAGGCGCAGGAAACCCACGCCTTCGTCCGCAGCGTCCTTGCCGACCTCTACGGCGCCGACATCGCCGCCCGCATCCGCATCCAATACGGCGGCTCCGTGAAACCCGGCAACGCCGCCGAACTCATGGCCTGCCCGGACATCGACGGCGCCCTCATCGGCGGTGCCTCCCTCGAGCCCCAGAGCTTCATGGAGATCATCCGCAACGGTTGCGCGGAGTAATCGACCGAACTCCCGCTTTTCCCAACGCCGCCGTTCCCACCCGGGAGCGGCGGCGTTTCTGTTAGCTTCCCGGCAGATGAACCTGAATTCCGAATGGAAATGGAAACCACGAAAGGCACAAAAAACACGAAAGGAAGGTGATCCAGCAGGATCAGGGTGAATCACCCACAGAATGAGAGCCTCGCGGTTTCCAACTCTTTCGTTTTCGTGAACTTTGGTGTTTTTCGTGGTTTCTGTTTTTCTTTCCAGAATGGATGACGTGCCGGTGGTTCGCAGGTTGTTTCCAAACCGAGGTCGCTTTGGCATGCAGCGAAGCCGCAGCTTGCCGGGCGGGCCGGCACCTGCCATTCATCCGCCCGTTGTGGCGATGGATCCCGCAGATTTCCGACGGAAGACCCGCTTCGTGGTGAGGCTGGGCCGCGCGCTGCACGAATGCGGGACGACCAGCCAGCGGACCGAGCGCCACCTGATGAACGTCACCCGCATGCTCGGGCTGAACGGCAGCTTTCTCATCAGCCCCACGACCTTCACCTGCGCCTTCTGGGACGAGGACCCGCTCGACCAGTTCATTCACATCGAACGAGTGGAACCTGCGGACAACAACCTCGGCCGCTTGTGGGAGATCGACCGTCTGGTGGAAAGCATCGCCGACGGGCGCCTCAGTTTCTCCGAAGGGGCCGACGAACTCGATCGGCTCGCCGATGCACCGCTGAACTACTCGTTCGGGGCCAACGCCTTCTCCTGGGCCCTCATGGGCGGCTCCTTCTCCGCACTGCTCTCCGCCAATCCGCTGGACTGCATCGCCGCGGCGCTGTTGTCGCTCGTCCTGTGTTTCATCGACCGCTCCGCCGCACGCCATTCCTCCTGGGGGCCGGTGGTCACCATCCTCGCGCCCTTCGTTTCGGGCGTGCTCGCCGGCAGCGCGGCGGCCTTCGGCATCGGCATCAACGTCCCCTTCGTCATCCTTTCCTCGATCATCATCTTCATTCCCGGCCTCGCCCTCACCGTCGCCCTCACGGAAATCTCGGCCCGTCACCTGATCTCGGGCAGCTCCCGCCTCGTCGATGCCGTGATGCTGCTTCTCAAGCTGTTCTTCGGCGCCATCGGCGGCATGGCCGCGGCCAAGCTCATTTTCGAAGGGATCCAGAGCCCCGTGGAATGGTTGCCGCTGCTGCCGGACTGGAAAACCTGGCCCGCGATCGCCGGGCTGTCGTTCGGCATCGGCATCGCGTTGAACATCCCGCCGCGCAAGATGCTCTGGGGCCTGCTGTCCGCCGCCATCGCCTTCGGAGCCGCCAGCCTGGGCGAATCCTGGTTCGGCATGTACGCGGGCATGTTCCTCGGCGCCCTCGCCGTCGGACTCTACAGCAACCTGTTCTCCCGCCTCACCCGTGGCCCCGGATCGATCCTGATGACGCAGGGCATCATCCTGCTCGTCCCGGGAAGCAAAACCTACATGATCCTCAACCACTGGGTCTCCGGACAAGATATCCTTCCCGGCGCCAGCAGCGGCAACCAAGCGCTCATGGTCTTCATCGCCCTCATCGCCGGGTTGCTTTTTTCCAACGCCCTCCTGCCGACACAGAAGAGCCTCTGAGGAAAACACGGACGGAGTTCGTTCACCTCCTCGCAGGGATTTTTCCAATCGTAGGATATGTTTCCTTCACCCCGCCTTGTTCCCGCCGTGTTCCTCACGGAACTCCTTCGCCTTCTTCAGACGCTCGGTGAATGCTGGGTCCATCGTCGGCAGGGTGGGAGGCGGGCGGTTGGCGAAGAGCTCGCCGCCGAGGCTGCCGAACAGCGAGTTGAGCAGCAGGAAACCGGCGCTGCCCATGCCGAGGATGACTCCCGTCCAGAGGATGCGTTGGGAGGTCGCCTCCGCGATGAGGCCCCAAGAAAGGAGGATCCCCCCGATGGTGGATCCCGCGATGCAGATCGCCAGCAGCCAGAAAACCACCGACTTCACCATTCCGTGTGGCAGATATCCTTTCACAACTCCTCACCGCTACAACTTCCGTTGAAAGTTAGCAAGCTCCGGATGGGGCGGAACCGGCGGCCCCAACGAGCGGCGGAACATGTCCGCCGATGTCCATGAGGAAGCCGATGCCCCGCGCGTCCACGCCTGAAAATGGAAACCGCGAAACGCACGAAAACCACGAAATCAGAATTCTCTGCAAAAGGCGCTCTCACTCGCTAGTGCACTCATCTGCCAGCTCCATTCAATTTCGTGCCATTTCGAGTCTTTCGTGGTTCGACCCTCTCCATTCAAAGCCCTCCGCTTCATCCCCCCAGCGGTCTTCGGTGTTTTCGTGGTGCCCAAAGCGCGACCTACCCCTCGACAAGATCCTCGATCCGCAGCCGCGCGATGTGGTGGATCTGCCGCAGGGCCTCCGCGATTTCCTCGTCCCGGTCATGGGTCAGCCGTTTCTCGAAAGCTTCGAGCACGCTGTCGCGGGTGCTCATGCGGGCGCAGATGATGAAGGGGAAACCGAAGCGCGCGCGGTAGCGATCGTTGAGGTCGGTGAAACGATCGTATTCCTCGTCGCCCAGACGGTCGAGGCCGAGGCCGGATTGCTCGCGGGTGGACTCGGCGGTGAGCGCGCCGGCGCGGGCGAGTTTGCCGGCGAGGTCCGGGTGCGCGCGGATGAGTTCGAGTTTCCGCTCGTCGCTCGCTTCCTCGACAACGTCACGCATGGCGGCCACCAAAGCGTCGCGGGAGTCGAAAGGGCGTTCATCGGCCGCCTGTCCGGCGACCCAGGCCGAGTGTTCATACACGGCGCCGAAGGCTCCGATGAATCCGACGCTGCTGAGGCCGTTGACTTCGGCGATGGTCTTCATGGCCCATGAGTTTCCCCACGTCGGGCGCTTTGGCAATCGGGATTGCCGGCGGCGGCCGCCTCACCGATGCTCACCGCCATGGATGTGTGGGAGAAACTCGCCGATCTCCGCCGGCACGGCCGTGCGGTGGTGGTTGTCACCGTCGCCGAGGTCCGCGGCAGCGTGCCCGGCGAGGCGGGCGCCAAGGCGTTGGTGACATCCGACGGCCTGGTGTCCGGCACGCTCGGCGGCGGCAAGGTCGAGGCCCGCGCCATCGCCGAGGCGAGGGATTTGTTGGAAAGCGGCGGCGACCGCTGCCGGCTCCGCACCTGGAACCTCCAGCGCGACATCGGCATGACCTGCGGCGGCGAGATGGGCTTTCTCTTCGAACGCATCGACCCCGCCGACGACTGGCACATCGTCGTCTTCGGTGCGGGCCATGTTTCCCAAGCCCTGCTGCCGCTGCTGTCCACCCTGCGTTGCCAGATCGATGTGATCGACACGCGCCCGGAGTGGATCGAGCGCATCCCGCCCGCGCCGAACGTCCGCCTCCATGCGGTGGCGGAGTTCGAAGACGGTGTCGGGTTCGTGCGACCATCGTCGTTCGTCCTCTCGATCACCAAGGGCCACTCATCCGACCGTCCGGTGCTTCGCGAGGTGCTCCGCCGTCATCCGGACATTCCGTTTCTCGGCGCCATCGGCAGCGCGTCGAAACGCGCCGTGCTCCTCCGCGAACTCGGCGAAGACGGCATCCCCCGCGACCTGCTCGAAACAATCGTCTGCCCCCTCGGCCTGCCGATCGGCGGCAACGACCCGGCCGAGATCGCCATCAGCGTGGCCGCACAGCTTTTGGAACGGCGGGGGAGTGGATGATGGGTGTCGATAGGGCTGGGGTCGGGAGTCATCACCAATGGCCATTCGGGAAGCTGGTAAACTCAGACTCGCTTTCCGGTGGGAAGGGTCTATTTTCCATGCATGACCGCGGTGACGATATTGCAGAAGAGCGTTCGGTATGACCGGGGCGGCAAGCCGGTCGAAGTGGTGATCCCATACGAGGAGTTCCTTGATTTCATCGAGACATACGCACTCGATCTCAGCGACGAGGAAAAGGACTCGATTCGCGAGGCCAAGGCAGACCGTGAGGCCGGACGAACCGGAAATTTCGTCGCATTGGAGGACCTCGAAAAGGATCTCGGCCTCTGAGGACGACTTTAGATGCGCTCCATCGTCTTCCACCGCCGCGCCGCCCGCTACCTGAGTCGCATGCCACGCGACCGTGCCGTCCAAGTGCGCGACGCCTTGCGCGAGGTTGCCGCTCTCGACGACATTTCGAGCCATCCCGCGGTCAAATCGATGGCTGGCGCCATGGCCGGTTGGTCTCGGCTGCGGGTAGGTAGCTACCGGGCGATCCTACAGGTGACCATCGTCGAGATCGACGAAGTGCTCTATGTGGACGCAATCGGTCCGCGCGGAGACATCTACAAGGGCTGAGACGATCTTCTACCCGGGGTTTTCCATAAGTCCACGGTCGAACGCTTTGGAGGTGCCCGTGGCATTCATCGCACCGATCGCCAATTTCACGGTTTCCGGAGTGAGCGGTGAGGGAAGGTCGGTGCGCGTGGCGCCGAAGGCATGGATCGCGTCCCGAAGCGCCTCGCGGCCGGAGATGGCCAGCATGAGCGGCGGTTCGCCGACGGCTTTCGATCCGTGGATGGTGCGCGGCTGCGCGGTGTCCTGTAGCAGCGCGACTCGGAAATCCGCGGGCGCGTCGCTGATCGCCGGGATCGCGTAGGTGCTCGCGCTGTGGGTGAGCAGGCGGCCGCTGTCGTCCCACTTGAGTTCCTCGCAGGTGAGCCAGCCGTAGCCTTGCAAGAAACCACCTTCGATCTGCCCGCGGTCGACCAGCGGGTTGAGCGAGTCGCCGACGTCGTGGAGGATGTCGACGCGCCGGAGTTGATGGATTCCCGTGAACCCATCGACCTCCACCTCGCTCACCGCGCTGCCGAAAGCGAAGTAATGGAACGGCCGCCCCTTCGGGTTGTCCTGGTTCCAGTCCCATTCGAGATCGGGCGTGGCGTAGAAACCCGCGGCCGAGAGCTGGATGCGGCGCGTGTAGGCGAGGGCGGCGAGTTCGGAGAACGGCATCGTTCCGTCGCGTCCGCGGACCTCGCCGTCTTCGAATACGATGTCGGAAATCTCGCCGCCGAGTTTCTCCGCGGCGAGTGGAGAGAGGCGGGCGCGGAGCTGCGCACAGGCGTCGGCGACGGCCATGCCGTTGAGGTCGGAGCCCGAGGATGCCGCGGTGGCCGAGGTGTTCGGCACCTTGTCCGTTCGGGTGTGCATCAGCCGGATGCTTTCCTTCGGCAGTCCGAGTTCGCGCATCGCCACGCCGAGGATCTTGGTGTGGAGCCCCTGGCCCATCTCGGTGCCGCCGTGGTTCACCTGCACCGAGCCGTCGGCGTAGACGAGCACCAGCGCGCCGGCCTGGTTGTAGTGTTTCAACGTGAAGCTGATGCCGAACTTCACCGGCGTGATCGCGAGCCCGCGTTTGCGGAACGGATGAGCCGCGTTCCACGCGTCGATCTCCTGCCGGCGCGCGGCGAAGTCCGATGAAACGAGGAGTTTCCCCCACATCGTGCCGAGGTGGTTGTTCTCGATGGGCTCGCCGTAGTGCGTCGTGTTCGTCTCGCCCTCGCCCTGATAGAAATTCCGCGCCCGCACCTGCTCCGGCGGCAGTCCGGTTTCCTCGGCGATGCGCGAGACGACTTCCTCGATGACCAGCATGCCCTGTGGACCGCCGAATCCGCGGAACGCGGTGTGCGACGTGACGTTCGTCTTGCAGACCCGCCCGCGGAAGCGGACGTGAGGAATGAAATAGGCATTGTCGAGGTGGAACAATGCCCGGTCGTTCACCGGCAGCGACAGGTCGAGCGACCAGCCACCATCGGAGAACAACTCGATGTCCGCCGCCTCGATCCGGCCGTCGGGATGGTGGCCGATCTTGTATTTCGCGAGAAACGGATGGCGCTTGCCAGTGGTCTCGATGTCGATGTCGCGATCGAGCTGCATGCTCACCGGTCGTCCCGTGCGCAACGTGGCGATGGCGCAGAGCGCGGCCCATGGATTCGCTTGCGACTCCTTGCCGCCGAAGCCGCCGCCCATGCGCGGGCACTCGACGACCACCCGGTGTTTCGCCCAGCCGAGGACCTCGGCGACGATGGTCTGCGTCTCGCTCGGGTGTTGCGTGGACGATCGGATGAAAACGCCGCCTTCGCCATCGACTTCGGCATACGCGGCCTGGGTTTCCAGATAGAACTGCTCCTGCCCGCCGATGGAGAAACTGCCTTCGATCACGTGCGGCGAAGCAGCCAGCGCGGCATCGACATCGCCGCGCTTCAAGACATGCGGATCGGTGTGGAAAGAACCCGCGGCGATGGCGTTCCCGATCCCGATCACCGGCGGAAGTTCCTCCACGCGGACTTCGACCATAGCCGCCGCCGCACGTGCCTGCTCCAGCGTTTCCGCGATCACCGCGGCGATCATCTGGCCGCGGAACTCGATGATTTCCTCCGCGAACAACGGTTCGTCGTGCCGCGAAGGCCCCGTGTTGTTCATGCTCGGAACATCGGCCGCCGTCAGCACCGCGCGCACCCCGGGCGCGGTAAGGGCGCTCGAAACATCGATGCCTTCGAGTTTCCCCCGCGCCACGTTCGAGCGGACCGGCCACACGTGCAGCGTCCCGCCGCGGAGCGCGATGTCCCGCGTGTACAGCGCGCCGCCGGTGACGTGGCCCACCGCCGATTCGTGGGGAAGGTCCCTGCCGGTGGGTGGGAAATCCGAACCCGCGGGATCGAGAAACAACGGCGGATCATCCGCCAGCAGGTGTTTCTGATAGAGTTCGCGGATGAGCGCCTTGCGATAGGCCGCGCTGCCGCGGAGATCGTCGAGCGGGGTGAAGGCCCGGTCCAGAAGCTCCAGGATTTCCGGCGATGTGGCATCCGAAACGGGTTTTCCCAACAAAGCCCGTTCCGCCTCCGTGGCCCGCGCCGGTGTCGCGGCGACTCCGCCATAGGCGAGGCGCGCCTCGCGGATGATTCCATTTTCGTCCGTGGCGATCCGGATGGCGGCGGCCACGGTGGAGATATCCATTTCCCGGCGTTTGGATACCTTGTGAAACGTGCAGCGCCCCGGCTTGTCGCGCGGGATGTGGATGGTGGCGAGAATCTCGCCTTTGCGCATTGCCGTCTTGCGGTAGCTCGTGAAGAACCCGTCGAGCGGCACGATGCGCGATCCATCCGCGGAAACGAGCGTGACGGATGCATCGAGCGCCAGCAGCACCGGTGCGGAATCGCCGATGGGCGATGCGGTCACCAGGTTGCCGCCAAGCGTCGCGCGGTGGCGGATCTGCCGCGAGGCGAAGAGCCGGAGCATCGTGTCGATGGCGGGAAACTCGCCGCCCAGCGCGTCGGCGAGGTCGGTGAGCGGAACCGCCGCGCCGATGTGCCATGCGGTTTCGTCAGAAACGATCCGGGTGAGTTCCTCGACCTGTTCGAGCGAGATCAGCAAGGCCGGACGCTGGTGGCGTTTGTTGAACAAAACGGCGAGTTCGGTGGCACCCGCGACGAAGGGGGCGTCCGGGTGTTTCGCGCGAAGTTCGAGCGCTTCCGCCAGGGACTTCGGTTTCAGGAAACACGGGGCGTTTCCCTCGTCGGCCGCGGTGTCTGAAACCGGGACGCCGGTCTTTCCGACGCGGGCCGCGGCTTCGCGGATCGGACGGTATCCGGTGCAGCGGCAGAGGTTTCCGCACAACTGGTCGGCAGCGGCGGACGGATCATGGGCCACACCGCGGGCAGAAGCCTCAGCGAGGGAGCAGACAAAGCCCGGTGTGCAGTAACCGCACTGTGAGCCACCGGCTTCGGCGAGGACTTGCTGCGCGGGATGGAGGACGCCGTCCGCCCCCTGCAAACCTTCCGCGGTGACGATTTCCCTGCCTGATAGAGAATGGACCAGCGCGAGACAGGAATTGATCGCGCGGGGCGCGTTATTCCGATCCATCAACAGGACCGTGCACGCACCGCAGTCGCCTTCGTTGCATCCCTCCTTGCTGCCGGTGATTCCGTGGTTGCGGAGGAAATCGAGCAGCGTCGCGTGCGCCGGTGCGTCGCCGATCCCGATGAGCGATCCGTTGACGAGAATGGAGGGGGGATTCATCGGGCGAGATCGAGCAGCATGCGGGTGAGAAGGTTGGTGCCCTTGGCGATGGCCTCGGGCGAGGCGTATTCGTCCGGCCGGTGGGACCAACCGTTGCGGCAGGGGATGAAAAGCATCGTCGTCGGGCAGATCCGCGCCATGAACAACGAGTCGTGATAGGCACGGCTGATCATGCGGGTGTGGCCGCATCCGAGCGCCGCGGCGTGTTTCTCCGCGCATTCCACGAGGGCCTCATCACAGATCGCGGGAGGATCGATGTTGATGCAGGACCATTCCAAGGTGACGCCACGGCGTCCGCAGGCGGCATCCGCTTCGCTGCGGATCTGATCGATCGCCGCGTCGCGCGCATCGACGTCGGTATCGCGGAAATCGATTTCCATCCGCACGTCGCAGGGGATCGAGTTGATAGCCCCTGGGCGCACCTCGACGAGTCCGGTGGTGCCCACGGTGTCCGACGATGGCGAATCGACCGCCGCCCGTTCGACGGCGAGCGCGGTTTCCGCCGCGGCGAGAAACGCATCGTGGCGATCCGGCATGAGCACCGCGCCGGCGTGACCGCCGCTGCCGGTGAAGCGCAACCGGAATGCCGCGGGCGCGGCGATCCTGGTGACGATGCCGATGTCGATGCCCTGTTTCTCCAGCATCGGCCCTTGTTCGATGTGCAACTCGACGAACGCCTGATAGAAACCGGTGGGAAGTATCACCGAAGCGAGGTCGCCCGCGTATGCGGCGGGGCGGAGTTCATCGAGCGATCGCCCGTCAGCGTCGCGCAAGGACGCGGCTTCTTCCGCGCTGGTGGTGCCGGCGAGCATGCGCGATCCGAGGCAGCCGATGCCGAAACGGGTCGGCTCCTCGGCGGTGAACATGATCAATTCGATCGATCGCCGTGGCGTCACGCCGTTTTCCCGCAGCGTGCGAAGCGCCTCCAGTCCGCCGAGCACGCCGACCACCCCGTCATACGCGCCCGCGTTCGGGATCGCATCGGTGTGGGAACCGGTGGCCACCGCGGGAAGTCCGGGGTCGCTTCCGTTGAGCGTGAAAAACAGGTTTCCGACCGCGTCATGGCGGACATCGAGCCCGGCGGCCTTCGCTTTCCCGACGAGCCACTCCCGAGCGGCGAGGTCCTCCTTCGAGAACAGCACGCGGGTCACCGCAGGCGCCGGGTGGGCGGAAAGGGTGGCGAGTTCGGCGAGGTCGGCGTGCAGCCGGTCGGGGTTGATGTCGGGTGCGGCGCTCACGGCAGACGGTGGATGTCCTTGTAATAGAGATAGGATGCCGGTTCGTCGCCGATGGCCGCGAACCACTGCGGGCAGTAGGGCGCCATCCAGATCGCATCGCCGGCGAAGACGGGATGGTATGCGTCTTCCAACCGATAGATCCCTTGCCCCGAGAGCATCAGCAGGCCGTGCTCCATGATGTGCGTTTCGACAAACGGCAGGGTGGCGCCCGGCTGATAGGTGAAGATGTTCATCGCGAGGTCGAAGCGCGGATCGATCGGCAACAGCGTCTGGAGGATGGCCCGCGGGTTTCCGAGAAACGGCTCGCCTTTCACGTCGTCCGGAAGCCCGTGGACGAGCGGGGGCGTCTCAAAGTCCGGATGCGGCTCGAAGATTTTCCGGAACACGGTGACCCTTGCGGTCTCCACGCCCGCGATGATGAGGTCGGTTTGCGGCGGGACGAATGCATATCCGGTCTTGTCGAACGAAAGCGTTTTGCCCACCGCCTCGATGCGGCAGTGGCCGGACTCGATGTAGATCGCGTGTTCATGGCCGGACGCGGGGAAACGCGCCTCGCCTCCGCCTTCTCCGAAGGTGATGAGGATTTGCGAGAGCTTCGCGCCCATCGCGGGCGAGAGCATCACGAAGCCGGTGGCGTTGTCCCATCCGGGAAACGTGGAAGGCACGTGGCCGTCGGGGGCGATCAGGGCGTGGCGCGCTTGAATCGAGGTGCGGGTGATCATGAGCGGGTGGGTGTGAGGAATCGTCCGCGGGTTTCCGCGGTGACGCGTCGGCCGCGCAGCCACGTCGAAGTGACGGCGAAGCGGGGTTTCATGCCGATGTAGGGTGAAATGGCGTGGCGGGTGATGAGATCGGATGTCGCGATCCCGCGGTCGGTTGGTTCGAGGAGGAAAAAATCCGCGTCGTTTCCGGGCAGGAGCCCGCCTTTTCCATTGATCCGGAATCGTTCCGCCACGTTCGAGGAGATCTGCGGCAGGAAGCCGGCGCTTCGCGACAACATCAGCGGCAGGCCGTGTTGGATGCCGGCGATGCCGCCCCACATCGCGAAGATGTCGTCGCCTTGTTTCAGGTCCGGCGGCGATGGCGAGTGGTCGGATCCGATGGTGTCGATCTCGCCGGTGAGAAGCTTGTCCCACATCCGGCGCAGCGTTTCGTTGGAGCGCAATGGCGGAGCGCATTTCGCCGCCGGGCCGATGCGCGCGGCGTCCTGGCGGTCGAGCAGCAGATAGTGCGGGCAGGTTTCCACCGTGACATCCACGCCGCGGGCTTTCGCTTCGCTGACGAGATCAATGCCTTCCGGACAGGTGACGTGCACGATATGCAACGAGGCTCCCGTTTCGCCGGCGATCTCCAGAGCCAGAGCGATGGCGTCGAGTTCGAAAAAGATCGGGCGCGACGCGAGCCAGGCGGCCATGTCCTTGCCGGAAACATCGACGGGGTGGGGGAGCTCCGCGTGGACGGCGACCGGCAGGCCGAGCGACTTCGCGATGCGCATGCCGGAGTTGAGCGTGCGTGCGTCCGCCGCGGGAAACTCGTCGAGTCCGGAGTGACACATGAATGCTTTGAACCCCACCGCGCCCGCTTCGGCCATCGGTTCGAGAAACGGAAGCGAGTCAGGTGTCAGTCCGCCCCACAGAGCGAAGTCGAGGTGCGACGTTTCCTCCGCGATCCTGCGTTTCTCCTCCAACGTCGCACGTGTGACGACCGGCGGCGTCGAGTTCAGAGGCATGTCGAAGAACGTGGTGCCTCCTCCGGCCGCCAGCGCGAGAGATCCGCTGTGAAGCCCTTCCCAATCGGCGCGTCCGGGCTCGTTGAAATGCACGTGCGCGTCGATCCAGCCCGGAAGCAGCACCGCCGCGCCAAAGTCGTGCTCCTCCGTCGCGCTGCCGTGCAGCTCGGGGCCGGCGGCGGCGATCACTCCGTCGGTGATGCCCAGTGCGAGCGGGCTGTCATCGGGCGTGCGTGCCCGGACGAGGAGGTCGAAGTCAGGCATGATCCGAAGTGGCGAGGGTTTTGAGGAAACGGACGAGCGCGTCCACCGACGCGGCCACGTCCTCCTGTGAGGCAAACTCGTCCGGATGGTGGGAAAGTCCACCGCGGCAGCGCACGAAGATCATGGCGATGGGGGCGATCGCGGAAACCGCGACACCGTCGTGTCCCGCGCCGCTGGCGAGCAAGCGCGGGTTTCCGGTGGCCTTGCAGAGGGACTCTGTCAGGACCGGATCGCAGGGAACAGCGTCGGTCTCCTGCACGATGTTCCACTCGAACACGAGTCCGCGATGCGATGCGACCGCGGCACAGGTGTTCTGGATTTCAGCGACGGCGGAAACGCGTGCGGCATCCTCCGGGTGGCGGATGTCGATGGTGAAGGCGGCGGAAGATGGAACCGAGTTCGACGCGCCGGGCAATACTTCGATCCGCCCGACGGTGGCGACCAGTGGGTCGCTCGACCGCGCGATGGACTCGATCGCCACGATGCATTCGGCCGCGCCGGCGAGCGCGTCGCGTCGCAGCGGCATGGGGGTGGTGCCCGCGTGATCGGCGCGGCCGGACATGCGGGCCATCACGCGGGTCTGCCCGGCGATGGCCGAGACCGCGCAGAGCGCCTCGCCGGCCTCCTCCAGCACGCGCCCTTGTTCGATGTGGACTTCGACGTAGCCGCGGACCTTGCCTGGTTGATAGAGGATCGTCGACGCGCCCTCATGCCATCCTTCCGAGTCGATGGCGTGGCACAGAGATTTTCCGGAAACGTCGGTGATTTCCATCGCCGTGCCATCGAGCGTGCCCGCGATGCCGCGGGATCCGAGATAGGTGGCGTGGAAACGGACGCCCTCTTCGTCGGAAAAGCCGAGCACGTGCACCGGAAAGGGCAGCGTGATCTCCTCGCGGCGCAGCGTTTCCAAAGCCGCGATCGCGGTGACGATGCCGAGTGCGCCGTCGTATTTTCCGGCATTGATCACCGTGTCGAGGTGCGAACCCAACAGGAGTGGCGGCGCCTCCGGATCCGCGCCGTCGAGAATGCCTCGCACCGTGCCGTCCGCGGCGTGGTCGCAGTGCATTCCGATCCCATCCATCCATCCGATGACGGTGCGGGCCGCCGCGAGGTTGGCGGGCGAGAGAAAGGTGCGGACGAGGTGCTCCGGGGAGTCGGAAATGGTCCCGAGTTCCTCCAGGCGCTGCCACGCGGTGTCGGCCGGAGTCGACATCAGCTTCCGCGGTAGGTGGAGTAGGACCACGGCGTCACCACCAGCGGGACATGATAGTTTTCGCCGCCGGCGATCGTGAAACGAACGGGCACTTCGTCGAGAAACGGACTTTCCACGCCGATTCCGCGGAAATAATCGCCGACGTGAAACACCAGTTCGTAGGTCCCGGCGGGCGGATCCTCGATCAAGGGCCCGTCGCAACGCCCGTCGGCATTCGTCGTCGTTTCCGTCACCCGTTCGCCATCCTTCAGGAGCCTCACCCGGACACCTTGCGCCGGTTTGCCGGAGCGGGTGTCGAGCACATGCGTCGAAATCTTCGCCATTGGCCCGGTTTTAGCAGTTCCCGGGCCGTCCGGCAAGCCGGCCGACGATTCGTTTCCGAAGGCCGGATTGACACCGGGCACCACGTTTTGCTAGACCGCATCGTTTCAAGCCAACCTCCATGCACATTCCCGAACGCATCCTGATGGGCCCCGGCCCGAGCACCGTATCGCAACGCGTCCTGCGAGCCCTCGGCTCGCCCACGCTCGGCCACCTCGATCCACGCTACATCGAGATCATGGACGAGACCTGTGTGAAGCTCCGCAAGGTGTTCCAAACGCAGAACCAACTCACGTTTCCCGTGTCCGCCACCGGCATGGCGGGCATGGAGTGCGTCGTCACCAACCTGATGGAGCCCGGCGACGAGGCGATCGTCTGCGTCAACGGCGTGTTCGGCAGCCGCATGGTCGATGTGATGGAACGCGCCGGCGTCACCGTCCACAAGCTGGAGATCGAGTGGGGCAGGGTGTTCACGCCGGAACAGATCGGCGAGGCGCTCGACCGTCATCCGGGCGCGAAGGCTCTCGGCATCGTGCATGCGGAGACCTCGACCGGCGCGCACCAACCGCTTGAGGAAATCTCGCGTCTCGTCCACGAAGCGGGGAAACTGTTGATCGTCGATGCCGTCACCTCGCTGGGTGGACACCCGGTGAAGGTGGACGAGTGGAAGATCGACGCGATCTATTCGGGGACGCAGAAGTGCCTTTCCTGTCCGCCGGGACTTGCGCCGGTGTCGTTTTCCCCGGCCGCCGTGGAGGTGATCGAGCAACGGACGCGCAAGGTGCAGAGTTGGTATTTCGATATCTCGATGCTCAAGGATTACTACAAAGGCAGCGGCAAGCGGGCCTATCACCACACCGCGCCGGTCAACATGATCTACGCGCTGCACGAAGCTCTCGAAATCGTTCTGGAGGAAGGGCTGGAGGCCAGGTTCGCCCGCCATGCAAGGCTCCACCACCGGCTGCGCGAGGGATTGCAGGAACTCGGCATTTCCTACATCCCGGAAAACTCGCTGCACACCCTGAACTGCATCGGCATCCCGGATGGGGTCGATGACGGTGCGGTGCGCGCCGCCCTGCTCGATGCATACAACATTGAAATCGGCGCGGGACTGGGTCCCTTCGCCGGCAAGGCGTGGCGCATCGGGCTCATGGGCCACTCAGCCACCCAGGCGAATGTGGATCTCGTGCTCGCCGCGCTGAAAGACTGCATCGGGTGATGGCGCCGATGACATGGGTAGCCCGGTCTCGATGAGACCGGGAGCCGATGAAAACCGCCCGCCCTCGATGAGGGCGGGAGCCTATCAGGTGCCCGAAGGCGGAGCGCCGAGATGCTTTCGCTCCCGGCCTGCATCGAGGCCGGGCTACCGATCGGTCTTTCACACAAGCGCCTTCGTCACCTGCGGGATGATGTCCTTGAGCGTGTTCGCGACGACGAATTCGCCAGGCACACAGATGCCGTCCAGCAGATCGATGAGCGGATCCCAGAAACCGATGCCCGCCGCGTTCTTGCGGTTGTAGATCACCACCGGCTTGTTTTTCATGAGCGGGTTTCCCTGGTGGCGGAAGATCATCAGCGCGAGCAGTTCCTGGAAGGTTCCGGCCCCGCCCGGGAAAATGACGAATGCGTCCGAGTTCTCGATCATCACCTCCATCCGGGTGTAGATGTCGGGGCGCATCCAGAATTGCGACAGTCCTTCCGGCAGCCCTTCGAGTTCGATGATGTGGGGAACGTTCGAACCAGCGGCCCAGCCACCGGCCTCCGCGCTGCCGCGCACCACGGCCCCCATGATGCCGGATTTCCCCGCACCCGAGACGCAGCCGAGGTTGTTGAGGGCGAGCATCCGGCCGAGCGCCTCTCCTTCCTCCAGATAGTGGGGGTCCTCCAAACTTGCGGAACAGAACACGCACACGTTTCCGATGTTCGTATCCGGAGGCGGCACGTCTTTCGGTATCGGTGTGTCATTGTCCTCCATCTTGTGGCGGCCGGCATCGGGCACGCCGGAGGAACGAGCGGCTTCCAGACACTCCAAAACTCCTTCCGGCGACTGTGTGTTGAGCAGGAATTCGCGGAAATCCTGCTTGATCGTCCCCATTCGGTTCAAGTGGTTCAGAACGCTGAAAAACGGATCCCATGAAAAGTCGGTGTTCAGAAGGACCGTCGGTTTTCCGGCAAGATGGGGATCGAGAGTCTGATAGCCCACGAAGATCGACACCGCCTTGAACATGTCCTCGATGGACGGACCGGGTGTGAACACGAAGGCGTCCGATTCGATGATCTTCTTCTCGATGTTGGACAGCGTGATCCGCTGGTCGCCATTGGAATTGTAGATGTCCCAACCCGCGCTGAAGAGCAGGTAGAGGATGCGGGCGCGGGTGGCGCGGCTGGGATCCTCGGCGCCGAGGATCGTTCCGGAGAGGCGGACGGTGGGCATGGTGGATGAATCAGTTTCAGATGATACGCGATATATTCGCTGGATCAACCCGGCGGTTTAGCGAAAATCGTGCCGGAATGGACCCATTTCTCCAAGCAGCGATCGATGAGGCCCGCAAGGGCATCGAAGAAGGCGGCATCCCGATCGGCAGCGTGCTCGTGCACGACGGGAAAATCATCGGCCGCGGCCACAACCGCCGGGTGCAGAGCGGCAGCCCGACGCTCCACGGCGAAATGGACGCCTTGGAAAACGCCGGACGCCAAACCGCCAAGGTCTACCGCGAGTGCGTGATCTATACGACGCTCTCCCCATGCAGCATGTGCAGCGGTGCGATCCTTCTCTACGGCATCCCGAAGGTGATCGTCGGCGAAAACAAGACCTTCATGGGCGAGGAGGAACTCCTCCGCTCGCGTGGGGTCGAGGTCGAGGTCGTCCAGGATCCGGTCTGCATCGGGATGATGGAAACCTTCATCCGGGAGAAACCGGAACTCTGGAACGAGGACATCGGAGAGTGAGGGAAGGTCGCCGCTGGCGAATGAAAAAGGTGGCGTGGTCTCGATGAGACCGCGAGCGGTAGGAGATTGCGGAAGTCCCCGTTGCGAGCCATCAGCTCCCGGGCTCATCGAGGCCGGGCAACCTTTGGATCACGCGCTGGCGAGCGCTTCGTCGAGGGTGTCGATGAGGAAGTCCGCGTCGGCGGAGGTGAGACACATCGGTGGTTTGATGCGCAGGGTGTTTCCCCACAGGCCGCCTTTGCCGATGAGCAGGCCGAGGTCCTTGCATTTCTCGAACACGGCGGCGCACTCGGCGCTGGCGGGTTCCTTGGTGGCGCGGTCTTTCACCAGTTCGACGCCGAGCATGAGTCCCATGCCGCGGATGTCGCCGATGAGATTGTGTTTCTCCGCGAGTTTGGCGAAACCGGCTTTGAGTTGTCCGCCGACCACGTGCGAGTTCCGCTGCAGGCCCTCCTTTTCGATGACTTTCAACACGGCGCGTCCCTGGGCCATCGAGACCGGGTTGCCGCCGAAGGTGTTGAAATGGATGCGGCTGGCGAGGGTCTGCGCGATCTCCGGAGTGGTGACCACCGCCGCGAGCGGGCAACCGTTGCCGATGCTCTTGGCCATGGTGACGATGTCGGGCGTGACGCCCTGCGTTTCGAATCCCCAGAAATGGGTTCCGGTGCGGCCGAATCCGGCCTGCACCTCGTCGGCGATGCAGAGGCCTCCCGCGGCGCGCACGTGTTCGTAGGCGTGTTTCAGATATCCATCGGGAAACACGATCGTGCCGCCGACACCCTGGATCGACTCGGCGAAGAAAGCCGCCAGACGGCCCGAGGTGCCGAAGCGGATCAAGTCGGCCACGTCATCGGCGTATTTCCTCCCCGCCTCCGGATCGTCCTTGCCGAAGGGGCCCCGGTACATGTCCGGCATGCGCGCGTGTTGCACGCCGAACGAATGCGGCACGTTGAACTTCCACGTGTGGTGCGAGGTGAGCGCCATCGTCGACGGACTGCCGCCGTGGTAGGCGTTGCGCAGGGCGATGGCGTCGTAGTTTCCGGTGTAGGCGCGGGCCATCAACATCGCGAGGTCGTTCGCCTCGGAGCCGGAGTTGGTGAAATAGACCACCTTGAGGTCGCCGGGCATCTTGTCGGCGAGTTCCTTCGCGTAGAGCGCGAGGTTCGGGTGCAGATAGATCGTCGTCGTGTGCTGGATCGTCTCGTTCTGCTCGTGCGCCGCCGCGACGACGTCGGGATGGCAGTGGCCGACGCTCACGGTGACGATGCCGCCGAAGCCGTCGAGATAGCGGCGGCCGGTTTCGTCGAAGAGATACTGGCCCTTGCCCTCCACCACCATGATCGGCTTCTTGTAGTAGTGGAAGATGCCGGGGTTCACGTGGGCCTTGCGCAAGGCGAGCACCTCGTCGGGCGAGGGACCGGAATACGGACGCGGGGTGTATTCGAAAGGCGGGAGTGTGGCCATGGGATGGATTGGTTAGTGGGTGGAAATACGGCGGAACAGGAGATACAAACAGAACGCGATCGCGAACCCGACGAACCACGCTTGACGGTAGCTCGCGAGCAGGATGGAGGGCACGGATTCCTCCGCGATCACCCGCGTTTGTGCGAGGAAACCGGGGAGATTCGGCAGGACGGCGAACGTCACGGCGAGCAGCGCGGAGATGCCGAAGCCGCCGGTGTGGCGGTAGGGTCCGTCCGTTCGATAGAGCCCGGCGAGGTCGAGCTTGCGGCGGCGGAACACGTGATAATCCGCGATCATCACGCCGGCGATGGGGCCGAGCAGCGCGCCGTAGCCGATGAGCCAGGTGAAGATGTATCCATCGGGCAGGGCGACGAGTTTCCACGGCATGATCAGGATGCCGAGCGCCGCCGCGATGAGGCCGCCGGTCCGGAAGCTGATGCGCCGCGGCGAGAGGTTCGAGAAATCGTTGGCGGGCGAGACGATGTTGGCCGCGATGTTGGTGGAAAGGGTGGCGACCGCGAAGATGATCAATGCAAGCGCGGACAGTGGCTTGCTGCCGATCTTTCCAACGACCGCGACGGGGTCCCAGATCGCTTCGCCGAAAATCACGACTGTCGCGCCGGTGACCACGATGCCGACAAACGAGTAGAACGTCATCGTCGTCGGAAGAGCGGCCGTCTGGCCGACGATCTGGTCCTTCTGCGACTTCGCGAAGCGGGAGAAATCCGGGATGTTCAGAGAGAGCGTCGCCCAGAAGCCGACCATCGCGGTGAGAGCCGCGCCGAAACCGGCCCAGGAAACGGTCTCCGACGAGGCGGCGGCCAGCGCCTCGCCGATGCCGCCCGCCTTGGTGATGCCCCAAATCATCATCAGCAGGCCAATGGCTAACAGAAACGGAGCCGACAGCTTCTCCAGCCACTTGATCGAGTCGATGCCTTTCCAGATGAACCACACGTTCATCAGCCAGAAGAGCAGGAAGAAGCCGAGTTGGGCTCCGGTGATGCCGAGGCCGGGGAGCGGGGTTTCACCTGCGGAATCGAATCCAAAGATGATGGCGGCCGTGGAATGCAGCGCCGCGCCGCCGAACCATGTCTGGATGCCGAACCAACCGCAGGCGACGATGCCACGGAGGACCGCCGCGATGTTCGCGCCGCGCGTGCCAAAACTCGCACGCAACAACACGGGAAAGGGAATGCCATAGGCGGTGCCGGGATGCGCGTTGAGCGTCATCGGAATCAGAACGATCAGGTTGCCGAGCAGGATCGCGAGCATCGCCTGCCACCACGTCATGCCGCCACCGATGAGGCTGCTGGCCATGGTGTAGGTGGGGATGCAAACCGCCATGCCGACCCACAGGGCCGCGATGTCCCATGAACTCCAGGTGCGCTTCTCCGGCGGGACGGGCGCGAGGTCCTCGTTGATGAGGGAGTCGTTCATGCCCCGGGTTTCCGCGCGAGAAACTCGCCCCATCCGGCTTCGCCGCACCACTCGCCGTCGCGCACCATTATCTTGCCGCGCACGGTCACGGTTTCAGGGCGACCTGTGACTTGCCAGCCTTCGAAGGCGGAGTAATCGGTCGCCATTGAGTGGGACTTCACGCTGATGGTTCCCTCCCAGTCCGGGTCCCAGATGACGATGTCGGCATCGCTGCCTTCGCCGATGACACCTTTCTTCGGATAGAGGCCGAAGATCTCCGCGGCGCGGGCGCTTGCGCAGCGGACGAAGGTCTGGAGGTCGATGCGCCCGGGGACGACTCCGTGGGTGTAGAGCAGTTTCACACGCTCCTCGACGCTCGGGATGCCGTTCGGGATGAGGGTGAAGTTCCCGGGTTTTCCCGTTGGTTGAAACGAGGCGTCCACACACTTGTCCGGATCCGGATGGCCCATGTGTTTCTGCGTTTGGAAATCAAAGGGCGCGTGGTCGGTGGCGACCGTGTCGATCAAGCCGTCGGCGAGAGCTTTCCACAGGAAATCCTGATGCTCCTTCGCGCGGATCGGCGGGCTCATCACGTATTTCGCGCCTTCGAAGTCCGCTTTTTCCGCCGCGCTGCGGTCGAGAACGAGATAGGGGATCACCGTTTCGATGGACGCCTTCACGCCCGACCGGCGGGCGTCGTCGAGCACTTCGACCGACGGCTGGTTGCTGGTGTGCACGACGTAGATCGAGGCGCCTGTCATTTGTGCGAAGGTCGCGAGGTGGTGGCAGCCCTCCGTTTCCACGGACACCGGGCGCGACGGCTCGTGCCATTCGGGACCGAGATTGCCTGCGGCGACGAGTTTCTTCTGGGTCTCCGCCACCAGATCCGCGTTCTCGCAGTGGGCGGTGACGGTCACGCCGAGCTCCGCGGCGAGCGAGAGGGTTTGATAGAGCTCGGTATCGTCGATCCCGAACGCGCCCTTATAGGCGAGGAAGACCTTGAACGAAGTGATTCGCTCGTCCTCGACGATTTGTTTCAGCGCGGCCGGCGTGCCTTTGTCAAAACGCGTCACGCCCATGTGGAACGTGTAGTCGCACGAGGAAACTCCTGCCGCGTTCGACTTCCAGTGATGGATCGCCTCGATCGGATCGTCACCGCGCCCGGGGCAGCACATTTCGATGAGCGTGGTCGTGCCGCCCATCAACGCCGCCTTGCTGCCGCTCGCCCAGTCGTCCTTCGAGAAGGTTCCCATGAAGGGCAGATAGATATGCACATGGGGATCGATGAATCCGGGAAAGACGAGCTTGCCGGAGGCGTCGATGATCTCGGCGCCGGGCGGCGCCTCGAGGTCGGGGCCGATTTTTTCGATCACTCCGTCTTTGCAGAGGATGTCGGCGAGGAAGCGGTCGTCGGCGTTTACGATGTCGGCGTTGCGGATGAGCAGGTGCATGGGAAAGGATCACTTCGCCCACACCTCGCCGTCGCCGAAGCCGAACCAGCGGGTGGTGGTGGTTTTGCGCTGGGTGTAGAACTCGACGCCCTCCTTGCCCTGGATGTGGAGGTCGCCGAAAAACGAATCGTTCCAGCCGGTGAAGGGGAAATATGCGAGCGGTGCGGGCACCGCTACGTTGATGCCGACCATGCCGGCGCTCACGTTGCGGCGGAACTCGCGCGCGGCTTTGCCGGAGTTGGTGAAAATCGCGGCGCCGTTGCCGAAGGCCTGTTTGTTCGCCTCGGCGATCGCTTGTTCGAGCGTGTCCGCACGCAGCACGGCGAGCACCGGGCCGAATACCTCGGTGTCCATCAGCGGGTTGTCCGGCGTCACCTGATCGATGAGCGTGGGGCCCAGATAGAAACCGTCGGGCGCGTCATCGACCCGGGTTTTCCGGCCGTCCGTGAGCACCTTCGCGCCGGCCGCCTCGCCGGCATCGATGAGATGGGCCACCCGGTCGCGGTGTTCGCGGCTGATCACCGCGCCCATGTCCGGTTGGGAATCCGCGCGATCGGTGGGCCCGACTTTCATCGAAGAAACCAAGTCCGCAAGAGCGGGAAGCAGTCGTTCGCCCGCCTCGCCGACGGCCACCGCGGTCGATCCCGCCATGCAGCGTTCCCCGGCGCAGCCGAAGGCTCCGTCCTTAACCGCTTCGACGGTGCGGTCGACATCGGCGTCCGGCATCAGGATCACGAAGTTTTTGGCGCCGCCGGCCGCCTGGACCCGTTTCCCGTTCAGTGTGCCCTTGCGATGGATCTCGCGGGCGATCGGCGTGGAGCCGACGAACGAGATCGCCGCCACATCCGGATGCTCTAACAATGCGTCCACGCACTCGCGTCCGCCGTGCACGATGTTCATGACCCCGGGCGGCAGTCCGGCTTTTTCCAGAAGCCCGATCACCCGCTGCATCGTGAGCGGGACCTTCTCGCTGGGTTTCAGGATGAAACAATTGCCACAGGCGAGCGCGACCGGCCACATCCACATCGGCACCAGCGCGGGGAAGTTGAACGGGCAGATCCCGGCGACGACGCCGAGCGGATGGCGGTCCGTATGACAATCGATCCCGCGCGCGATGTTTTCCAAACTCTCGCCCATCAGCAGCGTCGGGATTCCGCAGGCGAACTCGACCACCTCGATGCCCCGGCGCAGGTCGCCGCGGGCTTCCGCCAGAGTCTTGCCGTGCTCGGTCGCAATGCCGAGGCAGAGATCGTGGAACGCCTCTTCCAACAGGATCTTGAGCCGGAAGAACACCTGGGCCCGATCGTTCGGCGGGGTGTCCCGCCACATCGGAAAGGCCTTCTTCGCCGAGGCGACGGCGGCATCCACCTCCGCCGCGCCGCACATCGGCACACCGGCGATCACGCTGCCGCGCGAGGGATTGTGGACCGGGCTGGTGGGGTGGGACGAGGGGACGGACCAGGATCCGTCGATGTAGAGCGGGCAGGTTTCGGTGGAGGACATGGAAAGTCGGTTCTGATAGAATCTGGAAACGAGTCGGCCCGGAGGCCGCGGGAGGAGGACAGGGGAGGTCCGGGTTTCAGCTCGTCGGCTTGCGGGCGAGGGCGTCGGACTGCTTCACGAAGTCGTCGCCGTCCCACTCCGCATCGTTGCCGACCATCGCGGCGCGTTCTTTCGCCGCCGCCTCGTCCGCCTTGCGGGCGGTCTGCATCCGCACGAGCTCGGCGTGCGTCGTGAAGTATGGCAGACTGTGGCCTCGGAAATCGTCGAGCGTCTCGAACCCCTTGCGTTCCATGAACGAGAGCAGTTCCTCGCAGAGTTG
The DNA here is from genome assembly GCA_024233135.1 of Akkermansiaceae bacterium. GTDB lineage: Bacteria > Verrucomicrobiota > Verrucomicrobiia > Verrucomicrobiales > Akkermansiaceae > Luteolibacter. The sequence continues at coordinate 177,255 of JACKPZ010000006.1, forward strand.
CTTCACCATCGGGTAGCCGAATTTCATCACACCGGTGCACACCTGCACCGTATTCGAGCCGAGCAGGATGAACTGGGCGGCATCGAAACCCGTCTCCACCCCGCCGAGTCCTGAAAGGGTGCGGCCGGGAAACTCCTTTTTGATCAACTGCGAGATCTCCATCACCATCCGCAGGGCGATCGGTTTCACCGCCTTCGACGAGTATCCTCCGGGTGTCGTGTAGCCTTCCACCGTTGGTTCCGGCCGCAGCGTTTCCAGGTTCACCCCCATCACCGAGCGGATCGTGTTGATCGCGGAAACACCATGGCAACCGGCGCGCAACGCGGCGGCCGTCGGTTCCTCGATGTGGGTGACGTTGGGCGTCATCTTCGCCCACACGGGAATCTTGGCAACGGACATCACCCAGCCGCAGACCTCCTCGAGGATCTCCGGGTTCTGGCCCATGGCGGCGCCCATTTTTCGCTCGGGCAGGCCGTGCGGGCAGGAGAAATTCAGCTCGAAGGCATCGACGCCGGCGTCCTGACAACGCTCGACGATCTCGCACCAGGCGTCCTTCGAATACTCCTCCATGATCGACGCGATCAGCACGCCATCGGGATTCGTGTCCTTGAGCGCCTTGAACTCATCGAGCCAGATCTCGAACTTCCGGTCGCTGATCAGTTCGATGTTTTCCCAGCCGATGACCTCCTTGCCATCGTCCGCCATCAATTTCGCGTAGCGTGGGCCGACGTTGACCACCTTCGAGGCGTCGAGGCTGACCGTTTTGGCGATCACCGCGCCCCAGCCTTCCTTGAACGCGCGCTGGATGACCTTCGAGTTGGTCCCCGGAGGACCGGAGCCGATGATGAACGGATTGGCGAGTTGGAGGCCGTCGACGGTGGTGGCGAGCGTGGGCATGGCAGTGGGGAAATGTCCGGAGAAACGCGCCGGTTGAGCGCATTTCATGCCTACCTCCGAGCGAATTCTGAGGAAAGGAAAATTGTGGGCATCCACTTTCCGTGGGCCGCGCCCCGCCCGTCGCGGCTTTGTCCGCTACGACGGACTGTGGGGATTCGTGAAACCAAGCGCCGCTTCCTGGTTTCCACCGTCTCCGCGCTTCGCGTTTTGCGCGCAGAGTCGTGCCATCTCGCAGGCCTTGGCCGCGCCGTAGACGAAGAGCGCGGGCGGCAGCAGCTTCATCGTGAGACGCAGCTTGGCGACGAGCAGGGCACGCAGAGGCAGCCAGTGCAGGACGTAACCCGCCGCTCCGGCCGCGAGCATCGCCGTGCCGGGCGACTCGCGGGCGTAGTCGAAACAACGCCGGCATTCGCACCGGACCTCCGCGCCGGCTCGTTCGGCAAAGCCGCGGATCCGGTCGTCCACGGTGGGTCGGATTTCAGGATCTTTCATGGCTTACCAGAACTTCAGGTTGTGGCGGAGCTTGTCAACGGCGTCTCCGGCGTTTCCGCGGAGGTCGTGGAGTGCTTGCTCGTGCCACGGCGTGCGGCTCGACGTGCCGAGCAACCAGCCGATCGCGACACCCGCCGCAGCTGCGATGAGCACGCTGGAGATCGGGCACTCGCGGATTTTCTCGCTGGCGCAGTGGCACATCCCGCGCGCTTCGTCGCGGGCGCGGTCGAGGGTCGCGGAGGATTGCTGGCGCACGTCGTGGGCGGCCTGTTGGAGATCGTCGGAAAGTGAGGTGGGATTCATGTGGGGATCGGGGTTGGAATTTCGTTTCGACCCGCGCCGAGCAGGCGTCAGGCTCGCCGGAGGATCCAGCAGCGTGCGTTCCGCCCGGGTAGCGTCCGGGAATCGCTTGTTTCACGGCATTTCGTCGATTTCCAGCGAGGCGGCGGCCGCGCAATTCGCACGACGCCCGGCGTCACTTCGTGCGAAGTTCCGCAGCAGGGAATGGCGTAAATTTCCACTATTCGTCGCCGGCAATCGGTTGTAGCACTGCGCCCGACACATCCCATGCTCAACGAGAAAGAAATTCGTGAACTGGTGGCGGCTCATGGAGGCGCCGTGAACGAGGGCCGTCCGATCCGTCAGTTGATCGAGGACGGCGAGATCCCCCGGCTGAAAGGCTGCACCGTGCTCGAGGGCAAGGTGTCGGATTCGGTTTTCGGCGACGCCTTGAAAACCTCGGCCGGCAAGCCGATGCGGTTGATGTTCCGCAATAACCGGATTTCGACCCACGATGTGAACCGGGGTGCGATCCCGTTCAAGGACCAGGTCCTTGCGTTCAACCACGACCACATGCTGCGGCTGGTGAAGCCGGTGCTCGGGTCGTCCCAGTTCGACGTGGCGGGCCTGTTGCCGTCGTCGACCGTGATCCCCGCCGAGAACCTCGAACTGGTGAAGCTGGAGAACGTGTTGCGCCTCTACATGGCCGAAAGCTCGACCTCGACCTCGCTCTACCAACACTGGATCACCGCGAAGGAGCAGGGGCTGAGCGTGATGCACTACGCCGGCCACGAGCTGAACGTCGCCGAACTCGAGCCCAACGGGCGGCTTCCCTACCTGATGGACACTCCCAGTACGAAGGAGGCGGTCGACCGCACGATCGACGCGGCGTATCTGATCGACAACGGCATCTGCACCGAAGGCCAGTACGCGCAGATCCGCAATTCCTCGCTCATGGCTTTCGGCATGGTGTCCCAATACCTCGCGCAGAAGGGCATGGTGCTGGTGGATACCAAGACCGAGCACGGCATCAACGCCGACGGCCGGATCGTCGCCGCGGACGAGCTCTACACGATGGACTCGTCTCGTTTCTGGAAACTCGATGACGACGGCGAACTCCTGACCCGCGATGGCAAACCGGTGTCCTTCTCGAAGGAATTCGCCCGCGGCATGGTCAAGGAAAAGGGCCAGCAGTTCACCGAGGAACAAGCGGGCGAGATCGCCGTGCGCTACATCCAGGGCCTGCAGCACCTCACCGGGGAAACGTTCACGCCGGACCTGCGCCCGCGCGACCAGCGGATCGTCGAATCGACGAATCTGATTCTGGACGCGTTGGTGTGAGGCGCGGGCTTCATCGGCACTCCGGCAGCACTCGCCCTGGCATCCGCATGGACTCAGGGCGTCACCTTGAGGCGGACGAATCGGATTGTTTCCGCACCAATCGGCAGGGATAGAACGATGCGGTCGAATCCGGGGCGGACGTTCTTCGTAACCGAAGGGCCCGGATCGCCCGCAGACGCATCATCAGGCACGGGATAGCTTGCGGACCAGTCCATCACATCCGAACTGAGTTGGATCTCCAAAGAGGTCGAGCCATCGATCGATGCCTGGTCGCGCTCGAAGGTGAATGTCAGGATTCCTCCGTCTGTGGAGAGGTTCGGCAGTTTGGCCAGGTCGTTGGTGTGCTTGCCTCCGCCGAGGACGTATTCCACTCCACTGGGCACGCCGTCGTGGTCGAAATCGTCGTCGGCGGCTCCGGTGGGTGCGTGAACGACGGCCCATGCGGTGTAACCGGTGGTTTTCTCGGCGGTGAGAAACCCGTTGGAATCGAGGGCGAAGCCGGTGAAGCCGTCGGCTGAGATACGCTCGAGCTGGGATGGGGTGAGTCCATTCCCGCCGGTGCCGAAGCGTATGGAGGAACCGGAGCCAAAGGTGCCGGTCAGGTGGAGCGTTCCGCCGGACCAGTCCGCCACGCTGCTGTTGGCGAAGGAAAGGGCGGCACCGGCGGCAAGCTGGATGGTGGCCTCACCAGTGATTTCCAAGGTGGCTGCCGTTTCGCTGAAGGATCCGGTGGCCAGCGTGGCGTCGCCGATGGAAATCGCGCTAGCGTCGGGAAGGACGCCGTTTGCGCCGAGGGTCAGCGTGCCGGAACTGATCATCGTCGGGCCGAGATAGGTATTCGGCAGCATGAGCACGGTGTTTCCGGTGCCGGCCTGGGAGAATCCGCCGCCGCCGGTGATGGCGGGTTTCATGGGATCCGTCCCTTGGGTGAGGGTGTCACTCCGGTTCACCGCAAGAAGGGCTCCGGTTTCCACCGTGATGTTTTGGGAGTTCTGTGAAACTCCACCTGCCGAACCTCCGTCACCAATCATCAGCGTGCCCGCGCCCACGATGGTGGGGCCCCAATGCGTGTTCTGGGCGGTTAGAGCGAGGGTTCCGGCTCCGCCTTTGACCAAGGAATTGTTGGTGCCGCTGGTACCGCCGGCGATCACGCCGCTCATTCTCGCATCGATCATGGCGGAGCCATCTTCGACCTGGATCGTGCGCGCGCTGCCCGCCAGCGAGATCTTCTGTTGCCAGACGAGCGTGGCGTCCGCTGTCTCGTGCGAAAGAACGAGCGTTCGACCGCCACCGATGAAATCCGCGGCGTTCCAGTTGATGGATGAGTCGCTGAACTTCACCGTGCGTGTTTCACCGAAGGCGGCGAAACCGCCGGATCCGAGCCACTGGACTTGGTCATTTCCGGTGCCGACGGTGCGGTTGGTGAGATCGCCCGCACCGAGACCGAGAATGCCGCCACCGACGAGTTCCAGGTTTCCGTTTGGCAGGGCACCGGCATGATCGAGCCGCAGGACGCCGCCATCCACCGTGGTGCTGCCATTGTAGGAGTTGGCATTGGTCAGCGAGAGCACGCCGGGGCCGGTTTTGTTCAAGCTGCCTGGCGGCGTCGTGTAGTCTGCAAGCACGCCGCTGAGAATGGCATCCACCGCGGCTTCGCCATTCTCCACCTGCACGGTCCGCTTGCCTCCGGAGAAATTGACGCCGTTCCTGAAATCGAGGGTGTGCGTGGCCGTCGAGTGGCCGAGAATCAGCGTGTTGCCGTTTCCGATGATGGCGGAATACCATGAACACGGGTTCGTGTTGTTGTTGAGTTTGACCATCCGGTCCGCGCCGAAGGCTGCGAAGCCGCCGCTGCCTGCGCCACCGTCCTGCGGATCCCAATTCAACTGCCCGGCTCCTGTGCCGAGCGGGCGTGTGAAGTCGTCATGGAGGCCGAGCACGCCGCCCTTGAATAGCAGCGGGCTTTCGCCGGCCCCTGCGGTGTGGTCGATGCCGCCGGGCAGGCCATTGGAGTTGTCGAGCCGCAGCAGTCCGCCGGCCACCTTGGTGGCGCCGGTATAGGTGTTCGCCGTGCTGAAAACCACCATGCCGGCCCCCTCCTTGGTGATGCCCCCAGCCCCGCTGATTCCGCCGGAGAAGCTCAGTGTGCCGGATGCGGACTGGGTGAGCACCAAGGGGTCCACCAGCGCCACCGGCGCCGTGATGCTGTCATTTCCCCCCAGTGTCTTGCTCAGTTCCGCCGGAGAGCGGAACACCATCGACCCGCCGGTGGATGTGAAGGTGAAGCCGTGGGTGCTGTTGGAATCCCCCAGGAACAAGCGGCCGATCGACGTGGCGCTGGCGAGTTGGATCGTCTGGTTCGACCAGATGTTGTTGTTGATTCTGACGACGGGGGCCGCCCCGGTGGGCAGGTTGCCAGAGGCCCAGTTGTTCGCCGTGTTCCATTGCTGGGCTCCGCCAGTGGAAGTCAGCCAGGTGAAACCGTCTGGTAGCACGCCGGTGATGGTGACGGTGTATTGGCCGAGGCTGGCGTAGTCCGTGTATCCGGTCGTGAGCGGATCGCCATTTCCGATGCCGTCCACGGAAACGTAATACACCCCGGGAGTGACAGAGGTCTCGAGCGTGACGGGTTGCGTGCCATCGGCGGTATCGGCTGAGTTGGCGGTCTGCAACAGCGTGTTGCTTGCATTGTAAAGTTTCACCTCGAGGCGGAGGTTGGCTCCATTATGGGCCGGATTGACATTGACCGCCAGCGAGCCTCCCGCCGACTCGATGTGGAAGTAATCCAGGTCGTTTCTCCGCTCGATGACGCCGCCAGCGGAAACCGTGGTGGAGTCGGAGCTCAGCTTGGTCGCGGAGGAAATCGTGCCGCCGTGGTCGTCCGCGCGATAGACCGCGCCTTGGGTGAGCATCACGGCCAGATCGTCCTGCGTGTTGTTCGCATCGGCGTATTCGCCCTTGCTCCACTGGCTGATGGGCTTGTCGTAGCTGACGCCCATGATGGGCACCCAGTGGCCCTGGCCGGAGTAGTATGAAGCTCCTCCTTCGACGCCGTCGTGGAGCAGGCCCAGCGTGTGACCGGCCTCGTGGCTGGCCGCCTCGGCGATGTTCTTCGCAGGGTATCCGGAACCGGCGGGAAACACCCAGCACGGGACGTCATTGGCCAGATCGAACGAGCCGACGAAGGCGACTCCGCCCACATTGTTGCCATACCAGTCGTTGCCACTGCCGCCGATGACGACGCGGATGCCGTAGCGCGCGTCGTCGGAGCTGGTCTTCTTCAAATCCTCGATATCCGGCTCCTCGGTGGTGACGTCGATTTCATACATCGAGTAGTCCTCGGCGACGCGCTGCCAGATTTCGATGATCCGGTTGAGCTCCTCGGCGCTGAAGTTGGCGGGATTGCTGTTGGGAATGTTGTAGGCGGGGGCCGATGCGCCATCCTTCCACCAGCCGGGCGTGTTGTCCACATGCCCGTCAAAATCGAGATAGATCACGCGGTTCGCTCCGGGGCGGCTGTGCAGGAGGAATGCCTCGGAGGTGTCATACGGCGGCGGGTCGGTGGGCTCGATGCTTTCAGCGGTCGGGCCTGCTTCAGGAGCCTCCGCCTTGGCGCAATCCCCGCATTCGGGTGGGCAGGCAAAAAAAAGCTCGCCACCTTCATCCACCCACAGGGAAGGGTCGGAACGGAAATGCTTGCGAAGCTGCTGCGGCGACTTGCCGTGAAACGCGGCGACTTCGGGCAACCTCGCGCCCAGCGCCGCGATGGCCGCCTCGCCGCGTGCCTTGGCCGGGAGATGGATCCCCGCGGGGAAACCCGGCTCCGATGTCACCTGTCCGTTGGCGGCAAGCAGGGAGAAGGCGAAACCAACGACGATCCCGGAGGGCATGCGGATCGTCCGGCGGCGGGCACCTTCCTTGGCTGACGGCATGGGGTTGATGGATTCTTCCTCCACTTCGAGGTTTACCCAATCTGCCTGATTTCTCGATCCATGTCATCCCCCTCAACCGGGTGAGAATCTTCCGTCGTGTTTGAAACCATGCAGCCCCCTTCGAGAACGTCGGTGGTGTCTCTTGATGGTCACGGGGCTGTCGCTCTCGAATGCCCGTACGCAGATTGGGTTGGGGGGGACTCTTGGATGAAGCCGATTCAGTCGTTTCCTGCTCCGGGTACCGCCCTCCCATTCATGATGGGAACACCCGAGGCGTCGTGCAGCTTGCGGATTTCCTCCGGTGACAGGCAGCGGTCGAACACCGCCAAGCCGCCGAAATGTCCCATGGTCGCTTCGCGAAGCATGGAACCGACCGCATAGCGCGCCCCCACCGTGAAGTCCGAACCGCCGTTGGGTTTCGACGCGGCATGCCGCGCCGGATCATAGGAAAAGATGCCCCGCCCGTGATAGTAGGGGTTCATGCCGCGGCCGGATCCGCCCGGGCCTTCCGTTGTGAAATACGGGTCGTCGCGTTTGTCCTTGGCTGGATCGAGCTTTCGTTCCTCCCACCTGCCGTTGATGTAGGCACGGATGAATTCGCCGTCGTAGGTGAAAGCCAGCGAGCACCATTCCTCCTCCGGAACTTCCGAAGAAGTCGCCGCATAGTCGGCGCACCATGGAAGGGGGCTCCCGTCCTTGCGGCGGGTCACTCCGCCCTCGCTCGAAATGTGCGGCGTAAGCTGCCGCGGGCCGCCGTAGGTCGGCATGTTCATGAGCATGGCATACTGACGGGTCCCCGAGTCGTCATTCGCGCCCTTGCCTTCGGACCACATGCCGGCGATCGTCCTGCTCTGCTCGAGATCGACGATCCGGACCACCGCGAACATCGTGATCCGCGCGTCCTTGCCGGAGATATTCAGATCTCCGGTCTCGGCATAGGGAATTCGAAAGTAGTGTTTCCCGTCCAGCTCCGCCGAGAATCCGGAAAAGGGACCGCCTTTGACCCGTTCGACCGGGCCGCCGACCTCCTCAAGGGAGTGCCGTTGCGCGCCTCCCCGGGAAACCCGTGCCGTGCCTCCCGGTTCGCTGAAGTCCCAGAAGGCGACCAAGCCCGGTGTGTCGAGAATCACCTTCGGATCTCCGGTCGACTCGGCGGCGTGCAGACATTCCGCCACAATGGGGGCCAGGACACAGGGAAGCGAGACGAGCGCAAGAGGGATTCGTTTCATGAGTTGCATGGGCATGGGGTTGGGGACGATGTCGATTCAGTTTTTGATGTGGACGGTGCTGCCGGCCATGCCATCACGCGGGAGTTCGATCCGGTGGATTCTTCCGCCGACGCGCAAGGTCAAGTCGGTCCGTGATTGCGTCGGGTCGCACAGTGAAAGTCCGACCTGGTGTTGGTTCCGTAGCAGGGTGAGCAAGCAGGGCCCGTCGGATTCGATCCGTCCGAAGCCCGCGAGATCGATGGAGCCGGCTTGATGAAACACCACGCCGGCGCGGTCGGCGGTTTCGATCGCCCGGACGCCGGCACTGCCTGAGACCGCGCTCGCCATTCCTTCGAACGCGGCGCGTTCAAACTCGTTCCGCTCCATCGGTTGAACACGATACAACAAGCTGGCGCCCGATGGGTGTTCCCCGTGATCGACGCGGAGGAGGAACACATCCCGCTCGTCCGGCGTGTTTGTTTCACCTGCGGCGATCTCGCTCCAGCGGCCCGACTTCTTGGCCTGCCCGACGCTCGGTTCGCAGTCGGGCCGGGGAAACAAGTATGCCCATCCATTGTGCCAGATGGCGGTGCCCCCAGCGGATTCACGGCGGAGGACCGGGCCGCGTGACAAACATTGGTTGACGGTGGTGACGATGTTCCCGCCGCCATCCGATGAGATGTTCTCGGTCCATGCCCACAGCCCGCCGCCATCGTTGAACCACAGCTTGTCCGCGCGAACTCCGAATCGGCGCGCCTCCATCGCGACGAGCCCGATCTGGTCGCCGGATACCCCCCCGACGAAACGTCCGGATCCCGGGATGCCCGCCCACTCCGATGCCGGGGGGAGGGGAGCGGTCGAGCGGCTGGTCACACCCGGCAGAAGGTTCCAATCCCAGACCGCGAAGATGTCGCGGTATTCCTGTCCGTTCCGGTATAGCAGCGTCATGCCCTCGCACAGGTATGCGCCCTTCAGGTTTTCCTCGTTGGTCGTTTCCGTGGAGAGAGTCCGCTCGGAACACATTTTCACGCTCGCCATCCAGTTCATCCCTCGGTTGATGGCGAAGTCGGAGCGCCAGAAGTGACGGGTTCCCTGCGGTTCTGGTGCCGGACGGTTCGTCCGGATCGAACGGGACCATTGCACGAGAGCATCCGCGTCCCCCGAGTTCACGGCTACCAGCGCGTCGCACACGGAGGCCAGCGGAGGCCCCTGAATGCGGTTGGGATAGCTGATCTGCCGGCCCACCGCCGCGTGGTCGAGCAATTCGCCGCACATCATCCACCGGGTGCCATCGAGTGCGAGGCGCCCGATGGTTGTTTTGGCCTTGCTGTCGGCGGCGTATGGGCCTCCCTCCACCAACCTCATCAGGTAGGCGATGTTGAGGAGATAGTGGTGCCCGTAGTTCCCCTGATAGAACTGCGCTCCATGTTGGCGGAACGAAAAATCCGGCTGAATACCCTCGTCGCCCGTGGTGACGTCCGCCGTCCCGAACGCTTCGGAAACCGCTTGGGCGACGAGCGCATCGTCCCCTTCGATCAGGCCGCGCAATGCCACGTTCACCGACAACCACAACCGGTTCTGACCGGTGCGTGAAATCGTCGCCGGTTTCATCGCGCCGGCGATGAATTCCCTCTCGTCGGATCGCAGTTCGTCCTCCATCAGGATGGCGGTCACGCCGAGGTAGCGGGGAATGGCGATCTCGCCATACCACCAGTTCTCGTTCCGCGGGCGCGTGGTCACCCACCATCCGAGCGCGCGGTGGAACGCGCCGTGGATCGCGGGTTGGTCTTTCTCCGGATAGGTGCGGGCCGCGATCGCCAGCATGCGGACGCGGTGGAGATGCCGAACGACCTTCCACCTGCCTCGGTTCGTGCTGGTGTAGTCGATGTCGCCGAAGCGTCCATCTTTGTCGAGCAGGGTGAGCAGCCGATCCAGAGCGGGGCGGGTGACCGTGGCGAGGATGTCGAGTTGGCCGGTGTCCGCACCTTCTGGCAGCTCCATGTCCGGATCACCTGCCAGCCAGCGACGTGTGGTCTCCGTCTCGGTCTCGACAACACTCCGCTTCATCCGATCGAGCGAAGCGGGAATGGTGTCGGCCGCGGCGCTCGCGAGAAGGAGGATCGACACGAGGAATCGCACGGGGCTCCGTCTCCTCACCGGAGATCTCCGCCATGATTCGGATGCGGACCGCGGCGTATCGAGGCGGGATCCGCCGGCCGCTCCCGCCCTAGGGGTGTGCCATCGGGAGAAATCCATCGTTTCACATGTGGGGCCGGGATCCGGGTGAGCGCAGGTTCTGGCGGCCGGATCTTGGCTCCCGGAACCGACTGCTTTCAGCGGTTATGCGCCGGGGGAAGTCGGTTCATTTGACCGGCACCCGCTCGAGGTGAAAGTCGAAGAACATCGTGTTCCGGTACTTCCCGTGGATGGGGCCCGGTGGCAGGAGGCTTTTCCATCCGGCGTTGGTATTCTTCTGGTCGACTTCGGTGAACATGGGGAACTTGCGTGCCTCCACGATGTTGCCGAGCCGCTCACCGGTCCAAGGGTTGCGCCGCTTCACCTCTTCGCCGTTGCGGATGTCGACGGATGCGTTCAGGACGATGCTGGGTGATCCCACCTGACCCTCCTTGATGAGTTGCGGCCATGAAAAGGTGGGGTCGAAGGTCATCTGCGAGCCTTGGGTCGACCAGGTGCGGGATTCGGGCGATCCGAGATATTCGCCGATCGGTTGCTGGAGACGGCGGTCGTCGCGGTTGAACCAGGGCCCTTGCCCTGTGAAGAGCGTGTTGTATTTCGGCGACGTCGGCAGTCTGCCGTTGTTCTCCTGGGTATACATCATGATTCCGCCCGATATCTGGTTCATTTTGGATACGCAGACGGCGGAGCTGGCGGATTGGCGGAGGCGGTTCATCACCGTGAGGAAGATGGTGGCCAGCACCGCGATGATGGCGATGCAGACCAAGACTTCCAAGAGCGTGAACCCGCGCGGTGGGTTTCTTCTTGAGGGATGCATTCGAGGATTTTTTGGATCGGGTTTCGGATGTTCAGTTGAGGCCGGTGGACGGCTCATGCGGGCGGATCAGCCGCCGATTGCTGGTGAAGACGGACAAGGGATTCGAGAAGGTAGTATTCGCCCCAGATCAGGCTGGTGTCTGCGAAAAGATGTCCGGAATCTTCGCAGTGGTTGCGGGCCCCGTGGAGAAGCAGGCCGGCGTCCGCCGGACTCTCCGAGAAATACGGGGGCCGGGTCAGGGCTCCGAGCATGGAAACCGCCGCGTCGAGGTAACGCCGGATCTGGGCCGGATCGTCGAGCACCGCGGCGAGCCGGAGAAACGCGGATGCGACGACCGCGGCCGCGCTGCTGTCCTTGAACCCGATGCCGTCGTGCCCGCCATCGAAGTCGGCGGGGGGGATCCCGTCGGTGGGGAGCCGATCCAGATAATGCTCCGCCGCCCGCAACGATGCGTCGAGGTAGCGGCGCTCGCCGAGCTCCTGATAGAGGTAGGCGAATCCGTAGATCGCCCATGCCTGGCCGCGCGACCAGGTGCTTCCGTCGGCTTTCCCCTGATGGGTTTTCTGGCGAAGGAACGAGCCGTCCCGGGCGTCGAGTTCGACGACGTGGCAGGTGCTGCCGTCCGGGCGGAAGAATGTCTCGATCGTCCGGTCCGCGTGGCGGACGACGATCTCGCGCAAGGTCTCCGGTCCACCGTTGCGCGAGGCCCAGAGCAGCAGTTCGAGGTTCATCATGTTGTCGATGATGACGGTGAAAGACTCCATGTCGTCGATGTCGCCCCACGAGCGGATCATGCCGGTGGTTTCCGAGAACCGGGAGGCGAGGCTCAGCGCGGACTGGATGAGGATCGGTTTGTATTCATCGCGGCCGGTGAGCCGGAATCCGTTGCCGTAGCTGTCGAACATCACGAAGCCGAGATCGTGGTGCGTGTTGTTGAACTGCTGGCTTTCCAGGCTTTCCGTCCAGTCGCTGGCGAGTCGCAGCCAACGGTCCGAATCGTCCCAGCCGGCATCACGGGCGTATTCGTAGAGATACCACAGGCAGCCGGGATAGAATCCGGACTCCCAATCGTGCACCTTCACCGTGCGCCAGTGCGGCCCCTTCGCGTCCGTCGGGTACGAGTCCCGCCGCGGGTGCGCGCGGTCGAAGGCCGCAAGCTTGGTGGCGGCGGTCCGCATCACGGCCTCGAAGGCGATCGGGCCGGCGGTCGGGGTCATGACGGTGGAGGTTGCCACAAGGTTCATTCGTTCACCTCGGAAGGTTTCAGTTTCAGGGAGACGATCTCATACGGCCGGACTTCGAAGGAGTCATCCGCATCGATTGCCTTTTCGATTGGTTGATCGAGGAAATCGACGACCTCGAAGGCTCCCGGCACGCGGATCCGGCCGCGGCGTCCGCAGGTTTCGTGCAGGCGGAGCAGCGGGCTTCCATCGTCGGCCCGGGTGAGCCAGCCGGGAACCACGGAGGAGAGCCCGTCGATGTCCGCGAACGGTGCCTCGATGGCGCGGCCGTGATAGTCGATGACAGGCACGAACGAGTGGTCCGCCACCGCGGCGGGATGTTCCTCACGCGGCATGTCGAGGTGGACGCGGCCGATCCGCAGGCGGATGCGGTGGCGGCCGATGTCGGCGAAGGAACACTCCTTTGGTGTGTCCCGAAGTTCGGTCGGCAGCAGGTTTTCGTAGGCGCCGCCCTCACCGGTGATGCGCGGGCTGGTCAGCAGGGTGGTGGCGAGCACCCCCTCGCGGCAGGTGAAGCCGAAGAGGCCCTCGGTGGCGATGAACAAGCCGTCGCGTTCGCCATCATCGGAAACGACCGCGTAGCGGCTGGCGGGGACTTCGAACTGGGCCTCATCGCTGAGGTCTTCGGGTAGTTGCGATCGCAACACGCTGGTGAACGCGGCGCCGTATCGCGCGAGCTTGCCGTTGTAATGGGTCGGCACGATGAACTTCACCATCGTCTGCGGGTCCTGCCAGTCGACGTCGAACAGGATCTCGAGCTGACCGGCCCCGGGAGTGAGGCTGTAGGTGACGGAAGCGGTGCTGCGCTCGCTGATCCGGCGGTCGAACCGGATCCAGTTCGGGCCGTAGGTGACCACGGCTTTGCCATTCACCTGCCGGCCAAGGCTGTAGTTCTGCCGGAGTTTTTCCCAAGCCTCGAACAAGTGAGGCTGATCGGGATACAGGTGCACCTGGCCCGCCGCTTCCTTGAGCGGAACCGGATGACCGTCGAACGAAAGCGTCGCGATCTCTCCGCTCTTGTTGAATTCGGCGCGGACCCGGCCGTTGTCGAGGGTCATGCCGGCGGCCGTCACCGCGGGGTCGACGGGCAGTGCTTTCGACAATTCGACGCCCGCGAGCGGTGCGAGTTGATAGAAAGCGCCCTCGTGTTCCACCGTGCGGGTCACCGGCGTAGGATTGAACAGGCAGGGTTCGCCCTCGTTGGCGGAGAGGTCCGCGGCCGCGCGTTCGTTGGCCTTGGCCAGCAGATCCTCCAGTTCCGTCATCCCCTCGGAATACACCTCGGCGATCGAACTTCCGGGAAGGTAGTCATGGAACAAGGCGAAGACCATGCGTTTCCACCAGCCGATGGGCACGGGTTCGGCGCCGGTGAGGCAGGCGGCGGCTTCCGCGGACTGCATCGCCATTTCCAACTGGCGGTAGCGGCGCTTGAGCCGGCCGTTGGACGAGAACACGCCGCGGTGGAACTGCGGGAAAATCTCGCCGTGGTGGCGCGGCAGGTCGCCGGCGATGCCATCCATGCGACCGAAGAAATCGAGCAGGCCGCCCCAGCGGGTGCGCGGCAGGGTGGACAGGTTTTCCATCCGGCGGATCCGCTCGCAGGCCTCGGCGGTGGGGCCGCCGCCGCCGTCGCCGAAGCCGGTGGGCACCAGCACTTCCGGGTGGACGTCGCTCTGGACGTGCTTGCGCTGGGCATCGGCGAGTTCGCGCACCGAGGCGCGGCCGTTGTAGTAGTTCACCCATTCCGTGCCGACGTGGCCGAGCACTTCGGAACCGTCGTTGCCGCGCCAGACGAAACTTGTGAACGGGAAGGGGACGGTGTCGTTCCACCCTTGTTTCGAGGTGAAGAAATACTTCGCGCCGGCGAGTTGCATCACCTGCGGCAGGCACACCGAGTAACCGAACACATCCGGCAGCCACAACAACGGCGAGGCTTTTCCGGTGAGTTTCACGAATTCGCGCTGGCCGATCGTCAGGCAGCGGGCGAGCACCTCGCCGCAGGGCAGCAGGTTGTCCGCCTCGACATACATCGCACCGACCGCCTCCCATCGCTCCTCGTGGATGCGGCCGCGGACTTTTTCCATCAGCGCGGGCTCGCGGCGTTCGACCGCCTCATAACTCGCAGGCTGGCTGTAGCCGAATCGGAAATCCGGATACCGGTCCATCAGGTGGTTCACCGTGGAAAACGTATGCACCGCCTTGATCTCGCCGACGCGCTCGGGCCACAGCCATACGAGGTCGATGTGGGCGTGGCCGGTGGCGATGGCGTCGATGGAAACCCCGGTGTCGACGAAGTTTTGATAGATGTCGGCCAGTACCTCCTTCATCTCGGCCATGCCGTCGCGGTCGAAGGCGTCGACCGCCTCGTCGAGCCTGCGCAGCAGGAGGCGAGTCGGATGCGCGAGCATCTCGGCGGGGGGCATGGTGCCGCTGTGGCGCCACCACTCTGCGGCGCGCGGGTTCTCCGCGAGGCACCATTGCTCGACGAGTTCGTAGAGCACCAGGAAGTCGTGGTAGATCTCCCATGCGAGTTCGTCGCGGCCCAACAAAGACGCGCCATCGAAGCGGCTGCCGATGCGGTCGAGTCCCGTCGCCTCCGGGTGCCAGATGGCCGATTGCAGGCAGCACGACTCGACGGTGAGTTCCTTGAATTCCAGCGGCAGCTCGCACTCGCGGTGCGCGACGTCGAAGCCGAAATACGGGACGCCGTCGACATAGAGCGTGCCCTCGGCCTGGTCGAGCCAGCGGAGGAAACGCGGTGAATCGCCGGATGCCTTGGGGACGTCGAGGCGGAAGCGGCCGAAGCCGAACAACCGGCCCCAGTAGAACGGCGTGGAAACCCGGCGGCCGTCGGGTTTCGCGAGCTTGCGGGTCGGACCGGAGGCCTCCAGCACGCAAGCGACGGGTGTCGGCGCGGTCCAGATGCAGTCCTTCAGCCGTTCCAGAGCGGAGGCGAGCCGCCGCGGGATCAACTGATGGAGATGGTGCTTGGGGAGCATGAAGACGATGGGTTTGCCTCGGCGGCGATGGGTTTGCCGAGAGTGACGACCACCTCGCAGATGGCGCCTTCGAGAGCGAGCGGAATGCGGTTTCCTTCCACCGGGATGCCGTCGACCTCCATCGAAGCGACACCCTTGCTCACGCGGTGGGGATTGAGAACCTTGATCTGATAGGTGGCGCCGCGGAACCCGCGGGTCACACGGAACGATTCCCAAGACTCGGGCACGCACGGGTCGATGCGCAGGCCGTCATAGTCCGGGAGGATGCCGAGAATGCCCTGGGAGATGCTGAGGAACGTCCATGCCGCGGTGCCGGTGAGCCACGCGTTTTTCGCCTCGCCGGGGGTCGGTGACTCCTTGCCGGCGATCATTTGGGCGTAGACGTAAGGCTCGCAGCGGTAGGTTTCGATCTTGTCCTGCTTCGCCGACGGGCAGATCGCGCGGTAGGTTTCCAGCGCGCGTTCGCCATTGCCTATGCGGCAGTAGGCGAGCTGGATCCACGGGTTGTTGTGGCAGAAGATGCCGCCGTTCTCCTTGTAACCTTTCGGGTAGCTGCAGACCTCGCCGAGTTCGAGATGGTAGTCGCTGTAGGCGGGCCATTGCAGCACCAGGCCGTCGGGTGTGCGCAGGTGTTCGTTCACGCTGGCGAGCGCTTGTTCGGCGCGGCCGTTGTCGAGACCGGCGCCGCCGAGAACGCACCAGCCCTGGCTCTCGATGTAGATCTTGCCCTCGGCGTTTTCCTTCGAACCGACCGGGTTCCCGTCGGCATCGTAGGCGCGGCGATACCAGTCGCCGTCCCAGGCATTGGATTCCACGGCGTCGAGCATGTCGGCGTGGTTGCCGCGGATTCGCGACGCGTCGCGGTCGCGTTCGAGCCATTCGTAGAGTCCGGCGAATTCGTCCGTGGCGCGCAGGAAGAGTCCGGCGATCATCACGGATTCCGCGATCGAGTCGCCGACGTCGCCTGCGGTCTGGAACGATTCGTTCGGCTCGGTGGAGAAACAGTTCAGGTTGAGGCAGTCGTTCCAATCGGCGTGGCCGATGAGCGGCAGCCCGTTCGGGCCGCGTTTGGCGAGGGTGTAGGAGATCGATGTCTCCAGATGATGGAGCATCGTCTCGTCGCCCTGCGTGTCCGCATAACCGACCGGCTCGTCAAGAATGGAGGCGTCACCGGTTTCCCGGATGTAGGAGCAGACGCTGAGCACGAGCCACAGATGGTCGTCGTAGAAGTCGCCGCCGATCTCGGCGTTGCCCTTCTTCGTAAGCGGCTGGTATTGGTGGAAACAAGTGCCGTCGGACAACTGGGTGCGGGCGATGTCGATGAGCCGCTCGCGCACCCGGTCCGGGATCATGTGGACGAAACCGAGCGTGTCCTGGTTGCTGTCACGGAAACCCATGCCGCGTCCGATGCCGGTTTCGAACAGGCTCGCCGAGCGCGACAAGTTGAAGGTGGCGAGGCATTGGTATTGGTTCCAGCAGTTCGCCATCCGTCGGGCGTCCTCGTCCGGGCAATCGACCTGGAATTTTCCTAACAATACATCCCAGAACTCGCCCAGCCGCTCGAATTCCTCGTCCACCGCGGCGATGTCGCTGTATTTCGAAACGATCGCGCGCCCCTTCTCCTTGTTGAGTGTCATCGGCGCTTCAAATTTCGGCAGGTCGCCCTGGTCGACGTAGGCGAGCACGAACGCGAACGCCTGGCTCTCGCCTGGTTCGAGCGTGAGGCGGATCTCGTGCGCGCCGATCGGGTTCCAGCCGTGCGCGGTGCTGTTCGTGCATTCGCCTCCGAGCACCGCGGCGGGTTCGTGAAGACCGTTGTGCACGCCGACGAAGCGGTCGCGGCAGGTGTCGAAACCATCGACCCCGCGGGTGCAGGCGAAGAGGGTGTAATGATTGCGCCGCTCGCGATACTCGGTCTTGTGATAGATCGCGGACCCCTCCACCTCGACTTCGCCGATCGAGAAGGTGCGCTGGTAGTTCGTCATGTCGTTGAGCGCCTCGAAGAAGCAGAACTCGACGAAGGAAAACAGGGTGATCTCGCGTTTGCGGTCGCTGTGATTGGTGACCGTGGTTTTCCACAGCTCCAGCGTTTCGCCGCGCGGGATGAAACAGAGTTGTTCGACGGCGATACCGTTTTTCTCGCCCGTGATCTTGCTGTAGCCGAGGCCGACGCGGCACTCGTAGTGATCGAGCGGCGTTTTCACCGGTTTCCATCCGGGGTTCCACACCGTATCGCCGTCCTTCACGTAGAGGTAGCGGCCGCCGAGGTCCATCGGGACGTTGTTGTAGCGGTAGCGGGTGAGGCGGCGCAGTTTGGCGTCGCGCCAGAAACTGTAGCCTCCCGCCGTGTTGGTGCAGAGACCGAAGAAATCGTCCTGACCGAGGTAGTTGAGCCACGGTAGCGGGGTGTCCGGGCGAGTCACCACGTATTCGCGGTGGGTGTCGTCAAAGTAGCCGAAAGAAGAGCTCACAGTGCTTTGTGATGGGTTTGTGTGCAACTCATAGCGCTTCGCGGCTTTGAGTAAAGCAATAATCTATGATCGGGCGAAAAATCCGCGGATTTTGGACGGTTGAGGGTATAGCGGAACAATAGCAATGAATCAGTGTCCGTGGTTCTTCCGATGTCGAATGTGCTGATGCGGTCGGGTGTTTTCAGTCCTCCAGCGGCGATTCGCAGAGTGCGAGCAGGTCGTCCAGTCGGCTGGTGGCGAGGCATTCGACGGTGTCGGCCGCTCCGTAGTAGATTTTCACCTCACCATCGTCCTCGAGAATCATGCCTCCGGGAAACAGCACGTCACCCCGGTAGCCGGACCGCTCGTAGGGTGCTTCGGGAACCAACAGAGGTTCGCGGTGCATGCCGACGATTTTCCACGGCTCGTCGAGGTCGAGCAGCATGAGGCCGATCGTGTAGGTTTTGTCCCAGCCGGAGTGCCAGGCGGGGAGTTCGCGGGATGGGTCCCGGTTCACGGCATGGAACAACGTGAGCCAGCCTCTTTCCGTCCGGATCGGCGGGGCGCCGGGACCGATCTTCGAGTTGCTCCACGGCACCTGCTCGGCGCCGAGAACGAGTTGGGTGTTGCCCCAGTATTTGCCGTCGGGCGAGTCGGAATACCACAGGTCGAAACTCTCCGGCTTGCCTCGGCCGTAGATTGGAAACGGTCGTTCCAAACGGGCGATTTTTCCGCTCACGAGCCCCGGGAAGATCACCATGTTGCGGTTGTCGGGAGCGGACAGGCTGAGGATTTCCCAGTCCTTGAAGTCCTTGGTGACGGCGACGCCACCGCGGATCCCGTGTTTTGTATCGACGGCGAAACAGAGGTAGGCCGTGTCGCCGATGACCGAGATGCGCGGGTCGTAGGCGCGGCGGATTTCACCTCGGGGTCCTTCGTTCCATTCGATCCACGGTTGGTCCTCGGGAGCCCAATGAATGCCGTCGTCGGACCATGCGACTCCGATGTTGGTGCCCTCGAAGCGATCGACGCCTGGGGAGCCGCCGTAGTCGTTGCGGAACAGCATCACGTAGCGGCCTCCGAATTTTGCCACGCCCGCATTGAAGATCAGGGTGGCGGGAAACGGGATGTCCTTCGCGCTGAGGATGGGGTTGGCCGGGTGGCGCGTAATGCAGGAGGCGGCGGAGGAAGCGGTCATGGTTTGGCTGGTGGGGCGGGGGAGGCGGCGGGGCGGTAGGCGTCGAGCCAGGCGTCGGCGATGAGTTGGTGGCCGGCGGCGGATGGATGAACTCCGTCCTCCGCCCAGTGGCGGGCGGGGTGATGGCGGCAGGCGGCGGTGAACAGACCGTCGAGCGGGACGAGATCGAGGTGGTTGCGCCGCGCGAGGGTTCGGATGACCTGGATGGTGGCATCGACCAGCGGGCGCATCGGTTCCTTGTCTGGAGCCGATGGGATCAGGAAGGGCTCCATCAGGATGACCCGCCGTGCGGTCGGGGCGATGCGGTCGATCAGACGCTGATAGTCGATTTCGAACACTTCGAGGTCATGTTCCTCGCCGGAGTCGAAGTGGCGCCAGACGTTGTTGATCCCGATGAGGATGCTGACGACATCGGGGCGGAGGTCGAGGCAGTCGGCCTGCCAGCGGGCTTCGAGGTCGGAGACCCGGTCTCCCGCAACTCCGCGGTTGAGGATTTCAATCCCGGGGTCCCGGAGCGCGTGTGCGATCCGGGACACGTAACCGGCGCCGGTGTCGGCGGACTTCGCGCGGTTGCGGCCGCAGTCGGTGACACTGTCACCTTGGAAGAGGATTCTCATGGACTCGGTTGAATTCGCTAAATCTCGCCGCGGCGTCTTTCGAGTTCGGCGCGAACTTCGTTCATTCGCTTCCGATCGAGCGGGTAAAACCAGATCATGGCCAGTCCGATGGTCCACATGATGATGGGGATCGCGATATAGCAGGCCTTCATCCGGAGCAGCACGGTTTCGGGCTGTGTGTCGAGGTGGACGTCGAAGCCGGTGAGGTTGAGCACGAGTCCGCCCACCCCCATCGAGCAGGTCAGGGCGAACTTGATGAACCACGAGTAGAACGCGTTGAGACTCCCCTCCCGGCGGCATCCGGTCTTGAGTTCGTCCTCATCGGCGACGTCCGCTTTCATCGAGGGAAGGATCAGCCAGATCGCGCCCGAGGCGCCGGAGTAGAACGCCTGCGGAACAAGCTGCAGATAAGGCATGTCCGGTCGCAGGCAGAAGAGGTTCAGGAGGTGTCCGATCATCGCGACCACCAGAATGAGCGCGAGGGCGACGCGTTTGTCGGTTTTTTCCGCCACCCATGCCCAGAACGGGATGCTGAGCAGGCCGGTGACAAACATGGTCGTGTAGTTCCATCCCTCGATGACCGATGCGTTGGCGAGATTGCCGTTGTTGATGAAGTAAATGTTCACATACTGCCGCACCGTGCCGATCGAGTAGATGCCGAAGACATGGCAGAACGAGATGAGGATGAGCCACCAGAGCGGTTTGCAGGTCAGCGACTCCTTGAGGCTGGTGAGGAAGGGGACTTTCTGTTGTCGGCTGGTTTCTTTCGCGTAGTAGCGCTCCTTGACGAAGAGCCCCGGGATGATGCCGAAGACGAGGATCAGCGGCGCGAGGCAGAACGAGAACACCTGCACCCCCCTCACGATGTCGGGTTTGCCCGTGACCGCGTCGACGAACCACGGACCTGTGACGATGGCCATCACCCAGCCCATGCCGACACTGGCGATCTTGCCAACGGCGGTATACCAGGCCGCCACACGGGTGCGCTCGTCGTAGTTGGGTGTCATCTCGAGCTGCAGACCGTAGTAGGGCATCGACCACAGCGAGGTGCAGACGAAGTAGGTGAGTCCGATGATGACCAGGTAGACGAGGGTGGGCGTGAGTCCGTGGGCTTCCGGCGAGGGCGCGAACCAGATCGCCGGAAACACGAGCGCCGCGAGAATGGAGCCAACCACGATGAACGGACGGCGGCGTCCCCAGCGGGTTCGGGCGTTGTCGGAGAGATTGCCGACGATCGGGTCGGTGATCGCGTCCCAGATGCGGAAAACCATCAGAATCACGCCGAGAAGGCCGGGATTGATGCCGAGCCCGATATTGAAGAAGGGCATGAACAGCGTGTTCGTCGGCAATTGGATGGCGAAATTTTCGAAGCCGACTCCTACTGAGAATGCCGCCTTTTGGCTGGTCGGGACCTTGTCGTCCGAGCGGATCCGGTGATTCGATGGATTGGATTCATCCTCCACAGGGTCCAAAGGAACGGTTTGATCGGAAGTGCTCATGGGTTTCGCTCGGAACAACCGGCGAAACGGGTCGTTTTCCGGGTCCGGGAGGTTTCAGGGTTTCAACACCCCCGCGACGGTCGCGCCCCGTTCGGATCTTTGAAGATCCCACCCGACGGGCGCGATCACCGCGGCAGGCGTGGGCATCTTCCCGCGATCCTGAACTTTGTAAAGTATTATTATAGTGGTTTGCGCAAGTCGCGCTTGTGCAAACCCGTGGTTCAGGCCACTCCGGCTTCGTCGCGGATGTCCGCTTGCTCGACGAGTTCGAGCTCGGGCAGGGCCTCGCGGAAATCGCTGGTGATCCTGCCCGCGCCGCCACAGGAGCCCCGGACGATGGTTTGCAGGCGGGCCGGTGCCATCGACTGCTCGGTGGTACCGCGGCCCATGGCGAGCGCCGACTTGAGCAGCCAACGACCGATGTAGAGGAAATCCTGCCGGACCGTGGTCAACGCGGGGTCGCAGTGAAGGCAGACCTCCGTGTCATTGTAGCCGGCGATGGCGAAGTCCTCCGGAGCGCTGAGACCAAGCTTGTGCATCGAGGTCATGAAGCGGAACGCGTGATTGTCATCGTAGCTGACGACCGCCAGTTCGCCGCGGTATTTCACCCAGCGCTCGGCGAGGCGATCCATGGCCGCGGTGCTTTCATCGACGAATCCGCATGTGTTCTCCAGCCCTTCGGATGCCATATAGTGGGAGTAGCCGCTCAGTTTCTGCTGCAACACGGTGTCGCCGGGCGAGTCGGGTCCGAGCAACGCGATGCGCTCGTGGCCGAGCAGGCGGAAGTAGCGGCACAAGGCGCGGGTGACCCGGATGGAGGAAGTGCCATAGATGCTCGGATGCTCGAAACACCTGTCCTCCAGGCCTTGGACCGGCATCGGGAGGCTCACCGGAACCGGCAGCGATTCAACGAAGGCCCCGAGTTCGCGGGCGCTCTCGATTGGAAACCACGGAAGCGTGAGGACCGAGCAGCCTTCCGAGACGAGTTGCTTCGCCTGTTCCACCCCTTTTGGATCGAATCCTTGGATCCATGAGGTCCGGAGTTCGAGATTCTCTTCCGACGCGACCTCGGCGAGGGCATGCAGAACCTTGTGCGAGTAGTCGTTGCCGCGCTGGTACACCAGCACGCCGACACGGTTCTCACGCTGCGCGACCACCGGGGCGGAAGAAACGGGGGAGGTCCCCATGACGAAGGTTCCTGAGCCGACACGCCGCTGGATCAATCCCTCGTCGGTGAGATTCTTCAAGGCGCGGCGGACCGTCAGGAAGTTGCAACTATAGTTTTCCGCCAAGCTCCGCTCCGACAGGAGTTTCGAGCCCGGGGGCAGCGTGGCGATCAGCTCACGGAGTTCATTCTCAATCCGTTTGAATTTGAGCTGATGAGTAATGGGTTTTGAGGCCAAGGGTGGTGGGAGGACGGGTTGAGTGGCTGGTGTGAACGCGATGCTATAGCATTCGGCGCGCGAAGCAAGCAGCGATTCCTCATTCTCGTCGTCCGCTCGAACGAGACCGTCTCCGGCAATTTCACTCGATGCCGTCCGCTGTCTTTCGGGTGACAACGAGCACCCGGTCTCGCGGCAACCGGTGTTCCGGCCTCGCAGGTAGTGAAAGGAGTTCGCCCTCGATGGAGGCCAAACCGATTTTTTCACCTGTCGCCGGATTGTAGGCGGTGGCGGTCGCTTCGGCCGCACCATAGGAAAGAGGCTGGAAATTGAAGTGAATCGGATGGGAGCCCGGGTCCGGCAGGTAGGCGACGGCGAAGGAACCATCATCCGCAACCGCGGCGATCGGGCGGCTGGACGCGACCCATGTTCCGGACAGAGGCGCATCGGACCGTCTCAGTCGGTTCCATTCCCAACCCTCCATCATGTGCTTCAGGACGCCCATTTGTGCGGCACCGGGAAGATCGAGGGCGTCCTGCCATGGAGTCCGGGCGTCCGTCTGGGCCTTTCGTTTGGCAAGGTCGTGAAACTGCCAGACGCTGTGGGTGCCGTAGACGTGGCCGCAAGCTCCTGCCAGAACGCTCCACCATGCCGCGCGGCGGACATCGAACTCGTCGAACCATTCGGTGGGTTTGCCATCTTTCATCAGCCCACGCACCGGGTGGTCCTCGTAACATGGCTCCCCATCCAGGGTCGGCTTCCGGGACGGCAGGGACAGATTGCGGGAGTTCATGTCGTAGTTGGCGATCGCCCGCTGTCCGTGACCGCTTTGCAACATATGGAAATCGAGCCACATCTCGTCCGGCCAAAAATCGGACGAGTTCGTGTGCCCGGGTGGATGGAACGTCATGAGGTGCCTGCCTCCGTCGCCGCGCTCCAAACCGGCGGCCATGGCGCGGATGATGGCACGTTGGCCTTCGGATTCGACCGGCCGGTCGCCGCCGAGGATCCAGATCACGGGTTTGTTCTCGTACCGTCTTCCAAGCCACTCGCCATAAACCGCGGCGTTTTCCGGCGTGAAGATGAGCGGCCCTTTGCCCCACTTCATGTTCCACTTGTCGCCCCAGGTGGGTAGGATCGCCGTGTAGAGTCCGTTCGCCGCCGCTTGGTCGACGACCCAATCGACGTGACGGAAGTACGCGTCGCGCGGCTTGGTGGGATCGTTCTCTTCGAGAGGCATCTCCCCGTAGGCGTTGGGCTTGGAGAATTCATGTTCGGCGAGGGCGACGGCGAGGATGGTGTTGAAACCTTTCGCCGCCCGGTTCTCCAGATACCGCTCCGTTTCCTCCCGGGTGAGCCGGTGGAACAGTTCCCACGCGGTGTCTCCTAACAGGAAGAACGGCTTGCCTTCGCTGGTGACGAGGTGGCGGTGGTCGTCCGCCACCTTGAGATCCGGCAGGGCGGCGCGGGCGGTCACGATGAAGGCAAGTCCGGCCAGAATCGTTTTCATGGTGCGAGATGAAAGGCGGCTGGAGAAGTGGAGCAAGCG
The DNA here is from genome assembly GCA_024233135.1 of Akkermansiaceae bacterium. Lineage (GTDB taxonomy): Bacteria > Verrucomicrobiota > Verrucomicrobiia > Verrucomicrobiales > Akkermansiaceae > Luteolibacter. The sequence goes on from JACKPZ010000006.1 coordinate 201,352, forward strand.
AGTCCGTTGTTCGTCCTCGCGAACGATTTCCTATGACGCGGGGGATCGGGATCCGGTGAGCTGGGGATGGTCCATCCGGTTATGGAAATCGTTCATGATGGCGGCCCGGTCGAAGTTTTCCCAAAGAACGATTTTGCGCGGGTTGTCCGGACGTTCGCTCCACTTCCCATCCTTGAGGATCGGAGCGGGGATCGAGCGGGGGGTGGCCCAGGCGGCGTTCCTGACGATGGCGACAGCGGCCATGTCGTAGAGCGATCGTGCGGGGGGCGAACCGTGGAGTTTGATGTTTTTGAAGAGGCTCACGGAGTAGTCTCCGAAGCAGGAGAACCGGTCGCCGTGTCGTCCGGTGACGGGGGGATCGATCCTGGGACCTGTGCCGGGCATGGTCCGGTTGATCTCATCCAGGGTGGCGACGACGGCGGCGGTGCCGGAGGGTTTGCCGGACCGAACCAAGGCGATTTCGAATCGAACGTTCGTATGGAGAATGAAATCGAGCGCGGCCTCGTCATCGTTCTGATTGTATTCGCCTGGTTCCGGGTAGTTGGAACCAAGCCAGACGATGCGGACCCTGGAGGCGATGGAGGGATCCTTCGCCAGTGCCAGGGCGATGTTTGTCAGCTTGCCGATCGGGAGGAGAACCAATTGGCGATTCTCGGGTTCCCGGGCTTTCCGAAGGATGAAATCGACCGCTTCCGCCCCGTCGAAATCCGGGCGTTCCAGATCTCCCTTGATGCGGTTGAAGTCCCTGTCGGCGCCGGGAAGAACGGGGACCGTGTTCTCGCTGCCACAGAGGCGGACGACCCGCCTGGCTTCGGCCAGATGTTTGTCCAGCCCACCCCCGTTTCGGGTGCGGTTCACGGTGACTCCCTCGATGTTGAACGTATCTCCGCTGAAAAGAAGATAGGCGATGGCATGCTGATCATCGAGTTCGTTGTTTGCGTCGGTGTCGAGAATCACGCGGATCTTTTCCGGTTCCGCCCTGGCGTGGGAAATGACACATGGTGCCAGCAGCCCGAGGATGATCGCGGCGGAGGTGTGGAGAAGGGGTTTGTGACGCACTGCTGTCAGGTGGTGAAGGAGGCTTGTATTCCGTGGATCCGATGCGAACGACCGGAGCCGGCAGCTTATCCGGAGGGCGTGCTGGAGTTTCACGGGCTGCGCTTCTGTGCGTACAGCCACGGCAGCAGATCGGGCTCGGCGAACGCTTTGAACCACGAGTTGTGGGCGACGCCGGGATACTCGGAATATTTCGGCGAACCGCCGGCCGCCCTGAGCGCCGCGACCATCGAGCGGGTGCGTGCGGCCGGGATCACGTTGTCCGCGTCGCCGTGGAAAGTCCAGATCGGGAGTTTTGCGAGAGATGGCGCGGTCGAGTTGTCGGCACCGCCGCAGATCGGCACGACCGCGGCGAACCATTCCGGATGGCGGGCGGCGAGGTCCCAACTGCCGAAGCCGCCCATCGAGAGGCCCATCAGATAGACGCGCGTGGTGTCGATCGGCAGGGTCTTCTCCAGTTCGGGAACCAATTCCATGACGAGGGACATCGGTTCGCTGGGTTTCTCCGGCTGGTCATGAGGTTCGGGCGCGCTCCAGTTCACCTCGACCCATCGTTTGCCGTTCGGGCATTGCGGAAACACGACGAAGGCCGGGTATTCCTCCCGGTTCTTCTTTTCGAGGAACAACTTCCCACCGTGGTAGGACTGGCGTTTGTTGTCGTCGCCACGTTCGCCGGCGCCGTGGAGGAAGAGGATCAGCGGGTAGCGGGTGCCCGGCTGGATCTCGGACGGAGCGAGGATGCGATAGGGCAGGGTCCCCGTGGTTCCGGCGAATGTCTTTTCGAGGTAACCCTCCGCGGCGAGGCAGGTGTGGATCATGAGCACGAAAGCGGCGGCAAGGCGGGGAAACAAGGCGGATTGAGGATTCATCGGTCGGTGGCGGGTGTGAGGGGCGGAAGGAATTCGTCGACGGTGCGAAACGCAGGACGCCCGCTCTCCGGGTGGACATAAAAGAACGCGTAGGAGCGCACCTTGCCATCGACCGGCCAGCGTGTGCTGCTCAGCGGTCGGTCGCCCTTGTCGCTCCGATAGTAGAACAGGACGTCGTAGAAGTTTTCCTTGCGGGCTCCGGCCGGCTTGAGGATTCCGCCGGAGGATGGTTGGAGCGCAAGCTTGGCTGAGCCAACCTTGCCAAAGACGAGGTTCGGGCTGTGGTTGTAGCAGTAGACCTCTCCGGCTTGGAAACGGTCGCGATCCGAAGGCAGCACGACCGGCTTGAAGCCACCTCTCACCGCGGGAACCAACAGCACGATGAACGAGTCGCCTCCGGCGGGCAGTTCGACGGTCGCCAGCGCCTTGTCCTTGAGAACCGTGCGGATCCGGAACGTCCGCTGCGGAGCGAACCTAGGTTCGGACAGGTGTTTGGTCGGCAGGTCGAATGCTTCCGATTGTTCCTCGCCGGACACCATGCGGACGGCCCCGAGGTCCTGCGGGTAGCGCTCCGCGAGAAAGCGGACCTCGGTGGCGGCGCAGATCGGGAATGTCGCGAACAACAGGCCGGCGGTGAGCAGCGGGCGGATCATGACATGGGTTTCAGACTTCGTTTTCGGCAAGCCAGCGGAAGGACACGAGTTGATAGCGCCGTCCGAAACGTTGGTTGACTGGTTTCAACCCACCGAGGGCGGTTTCCGGAGGATCGGACGGATCGAGGAAAACGGGCTGCCGGCGGACCTCCGCCTCGCACCATGCGCGTGCGATCACCCTGCCGCCTGCGTCCAGGCAGTCGCCGTAGGTGCGGATCACGAAGGTATCGGAACGGGCGGAAAGATACGGCGCGATCGGCGTGAGGATGTCCGCTTGTTTCACCACGCCGGGGATGCCGTAGGCGGCGGGTCCCTCCTCCGCTTGGGAGAAAGTGTAGCCACGGTCGGCTCCCTGGATGTCCGCCGACCTCGGCCCCGAGTTGTAGGCGTCGTTGATCGGGACATCCTCGCTGTCGAGCGCGCTTTGGATCGCACCGCAGCGGGCGAGCGCGGGGTCGTTGCCGGGACGCCGGTTGACGAAATCCGCGAGGCAGAGGAAGGGGCCGCGCTTTCGGACCTCGCGGACGATCGCTTCGGCGAGCGCCGTGATTTCGGCATCGTCCAGCACCCGCCGGCCGACCCATTGCGGCTCGCTGAGGATGTCGGGAAGGTCGCCGCGCTCCGCGATTTCGTCCTCCGGGGAAACCAGCGACGGGACCGGCACCCCGTGGGTCGGATCGGTCGATTCGCTGCCGCTCGACCGGTCACGGGTGACTACCGGCTTGTCCTTCAGGCCGGACAGCACGCACTTCCATGCCTCGACGGAGGTCGAGTTGATGTTGAACAAGCCGTCGGCGAGCAGATGGGACGCCATCGCAAGGTGCGCGTCGTCCTTCGGACCCGATGTGTCGAACAGACCGGCGAGCACCTCGTCCGCGGTTTCGCCATGGAGGAAGGGACGGTAGCGGTTGTTCGGCAGCGGTCGCGTTCCCCCGAGGAAATCGCGGGCGACCTCCTCCTGCTCGCGGGGCTGGGAGAACGTCGGTGCGGTTTGCGGGGCGACGCCGGAGAGGAACCAGGAATCCCATAGCGCTTGGTTGGCGAGGAACGAATGGTCCGCCAACGCGCGCGGACCGGTGAGTTGCGACGAGGTCCGATCCGCGGGAATCACCGGGCAGGCGGCCGAGTTGCCGATCGCATGGCTGATCTGGGGCAGCAGCGGCGGACTGTCCGGAGACGAGATCGGATGGAAGCCGTTGGCGAGCGCGTGCTGGAAGGCGGCGAGCGAAGCGGGTGGTTCGCGCGGGATCGTATGGGTGATGACAATGTTGCCGCCGCATTCCGCGGTGGCGCCTCCGCCGAAATACGATTGCCCGGTCGCATTGACGGCGATGTTCCGGAAGTCATTGATCGCCTCGATCTTCACCTCGACAGGCAGCGTCTCGGCTTCCTGTGCGTCGAGCGACTGGATGTCGATCGAGAACGCCTTTGGATTGAGGCGGCTGAGGAAACGCCCCGGGCGCTCAGAATCCGCCTCGGTCTTGGTGTCGAAAGAGAAACGCATGAATGCCTCCTTGCGGCCGACAAGCTGCTCGAAGCTCAGCGGCCGGGTGCCGGATGCTTTGATCTTGTCGAAGAAATCCAGGTGCTCCGCCGCGCGGATCCGCTCGGGCGGCATGCCGTGGATCTGGTCGATGGCGAGCCCGCCGATGTCGTAGGATTCGCTGCCGCTGACGCCTTTGTAGTAGAGTCCGTGCCCCGTCAGCAACCAGTCCTGGCTGCCGTAGGAGGTGATGGAATTCGGCTCGATTTCATAGGTGAACGTCTCGTTGCCCGCCGTTTCGATATACTTGCCGTCGACCGTCTTGACGTCAAAGGCGATCCCGCCGCCGAAGTTCCAGCCGGGTTCGGCGTTGATGTAGTTGAGCCCCGCCTTGTAGGAAGTGATCTCGGTATTGGCACCTTGGGAGAACATCAGGACCTCGCCGGGTTTCAGAACCACCGGCAGCGTCTTGCCGACCACCAGCGTCATGTACTGCCAGCCCTTGTCACTGCCGCCGAGAATCCGGCAGAGGCTCATCTTTTCATCACCGGACGGCCGTTTGATGGTGATGTCGTAGGGAAGTTGGCAGAATTTGACCGAGTTGAACGCCGGGCTGAGAACCACCGGAACATCAAGCGGGTTCCACATTGTGACGATCGGGTCGGCCACGACCGCGAGGCGCTTGACGATCCTGCCGCTCACCTTCACCTCGCGGGCGTGGAATGACAACAACGTCCGGATCGAAACAAACGAAGGCTGCTTGTAGATGTACCCCGGATCCTTGAGCATGTCCGCGCGGAGTTCCGCGATCTGGAGGCGTGCGATGTCTGGAGCGATCGATCCACCGGTGGTGTAGGCGACCGAAGCTCCGGTTTCCAACTCCCGCCACAGGTTGTAGTAAACCCAGAGTTCGGACATGTTGATGCCCGCCTCGCCATCGATCATGTAGAGCGGTTCCTTCGGCGCCTTGGATGCCGGGCGCTCGAGATAGAGCGACAGGTCCTTGCGGAATCCCCCGCTGCGGACGTCGGTGAGGAGACCGACCGAGCGGGCCGCGAGATCATGGAACAAGGGCTTCGGTGAATCCGAGGTCGACGCCAGCAACTCCGCTTGTTTCCAACCGGTGAGGGTTGCGGTCCGGACGATCTTGTCGGGAAGATCCGCGAAGGGAACCTCTCCCGCAGCGGTAGCCGCCACCTCCGCCGCATAGCGGGGCGCGGATTGGAGTGTCGCGCGGGTCGCCGCGAGGTCGGCCGTTTCGTCCGGATTCGGAGTGGCGACCGCGGCCTTGGTTCCCTGATCGGCGACCCACCATCCGTAGCGGCCTCCACCACTCGGCCCCGCGCAAGTCACCAGCGGCACTTCGACTCTTCCGTCCTCGAGGTCGTCGACACTGCCGTGGCCTACCAGTTCGATGATGGGATCGCTGCCTGGGGTGGTCGCGCCTTCCTTATCCTTCAGCTTGTCGTCTTCGCCGGAGACCAGCCAGCGGAGGAAATCAGGTTCCGGGCGGAGTTCTTCTTCGTCCGTCCAAGCCTGATAGACTCCGGTCCAGTGCTTTCGGGTCGGCAGGGCGGCGCTTTCCACTCCTTCCCCGCCTGCGGAAATCTGGTCGGCGGTCGTGGTGATCCGCTGGTCGGGACCGGTTTCCCTTTGCAACTCTCCGATCGCGAGCTGCAGCGCGAGCCGGGCGTTGGCGCGAGCGACGGAGGCCGCTTGGGCGGTGCCGCCGTTGCGCAGTGAAATGCTGGACAGCGACAACAAGCCGACGGCGAGAAGCAACAGCAGCGACATCAGCATCAACAGGGTGATCAGAGCGAATCCCCTTGGAGCCGACGCTCCGGAAAACCGGAGGATGTTGGTTCGCGGATGCATGGTGCGATCAACGGAGCAGGGTGGGGAGTTCCGCCGGCAGCACGAAGCGGCGCTTCTGTTGCTGCAGGAAAACGATGATGCGGACGAACTCGGCGAACGCCGCCTCGTCCCAGCTGTTCGGGTGCCCCTGCAGCACGTAACAACGGGGCGCGTTGTCGCGCTGGGCCTCGTAGTCCTTCACGAAGGTGGTGAAGTCCGGATGATGCACCGGGTGCTCGATGTTGAGCGTGTCATCCATCCGGATCACGAATTTGCCGGCCGTTTGTTTCGCGTCTCCCTGGAGCCAGACGCGGATCGCGGGCTGTTCCGAGAGCACGGCGACCGTGTTTCCATCGGTGGCGTTGAACGGCGCGCCAAACGTTTGATAGGTGATCCCGAGTTTCTTCTTCGCAAGGTCCGCGGCGCGTTGGAAATGATCGCGCTGGTGCTCGATCGGGGTGCCCTTGAATTCGCAGAGGGTCTTGCCATCCTCGTCCCAGCGGCGGTGGTCGTAGCCGTGGTGCCAGAACTCGAACAAACCGGTGGCCTGCAGCCGCTTGATCTCGGCGAGATACGCGGGTTTGTCGCCTTCCAGCGAGTTGTTGATGATGCCGATCGATGTCTTGATCCGCTCTGACTCGACGTAATGGATCAGACGCGCCCAGCGGTCCGGCACCTTGTCGCCGGTGGCGTTCAGATCGTCGAGTTTGAGGACCACCAGAAGGTCGTCGGCACGGGCGGGAGCGAAGAGGACGAGGGTGCTCATCACCAAGGACAGGATGTTGCGCAGTGGATTCACGGCGGAGGATCAGCGGGTTCGCTTCAGTTCGAATGATTTTCCGGCGAGGGCCGCCTTTGCGTGCACTCCCCAGAACGGGGTGGGAGTGTAGTTCCAATCCGAAATCATCACCGGCGTGGCCCCGGGATGGAAACACCATGCGGTCCAGTTGAGCCGGTGTTTCTGGATGTAGCCGAGCATGTCGGGAACCCAGGTCGCGGGATCCTCCTGAATGTCGTGGGGCAGGAAATCCATCTTCTTCACGTCGGCACCGACCTCTCCGACGAGGATTGGATACTTCTCCGAGGCAGCGAGCATGTGTTTCTCCCAGTCTTTGTGCCAGTTGTAGACGTGCCAGGCGTACATCACGCCGTTGCCGCCGGGTTCTTCGAGCGCGTGGCCGTCGACCACACCGCGCAGGTCGAGCCCCCAGTGGAGTCCGGTGGCGATCACGAGGTTACGCGCGCCGGTCGAGCGCACCGCGTCGACCAGCGCCTGCATGCCCACCGATGGGAACCCCTGGTTCTTCTTCTTGTCGGCATCTGATAGAAACGCGGATTCGTCCCGTTCCTCTGGTTCGCCGACGAAGCCTCCGTTCTTCCAGACCTCCCACGACATTCCATGTGGTTCGTTGAACAGGTCGAACAACACGGCGGGATGGTTCTTGTAGCGGCCCGCCGCGTCCTTCCAGAACTCCGCGTGCTCGGCGCGCGGGGCGCGGAAACGATGCAGGTCGAGAATCAGATAGGCACCGCGGTTTGCGGCGATCATCACGCAGCGGTCGACCAGATCTCGGTAGGACGCCCCGCCGTCGTTCTGCTGCGGGCTGCGGCCGAACCAGAACTCCTCCTTCACCGGCAGGCGGACCGCGTTCGCCTTCCACTCGTCGATCCCCACGACGGTCGAGCGGACCGGTTGCGGATCGTGCGGCAGCGTTTCCAATCCTCCGGCGTTGAGTCCTTGGAGCCAGACCTCCTGTCCCGCAGGATCGATCAGACGGTTGCCGTTCACCCGGAGTTCCGCGGGCCAGCGCTCCTTGGCCGCGGTCTCGACCGGAACGTGTTTCTTTCGCTCGGCCTCGGCCCGCAACCGCAGGGCCTCGCGGACGGGGCCGGGATCGGTCGGACGAATGACGAGATCGTCGAGGTCGAGGGTTCCGGAGGTGGCTTGGAACAGGCAGGGCATCACCTTCAGAACGGTGGCGCCTTCGGGGACGAGGAACGCGCTGCGTTTCGGCAGCCAGCCGTCGCTGGTTCCGCGGCCGTAGGGTGGGCTCGGCGAACCATCCACTTTGTTGCGGGCCTCGTCGGAGAACTCCATCAGGATGCGTGCGTCGAACCACGGTTTGGTGCCGGGTTTCACGTCGTGGAGACGCCATTTCCAGCTCAGTTCCAGGGCTTCGGTTCCGTCCGGAATGCGTATCTCGAGATACGCCATCGGCATCGACCCCGGCGAAGTGGACCGGAGGCGGAGGAAGCGGTTTCCCGGCTCCTGCTCCCAGCTCACCCCCTGCTTGCCGTGCGGCCAATGGTCAGGCCATTGGTTCGCGTCCGCATCCGTTTCAAATCCGGAGTTCGGGACCAGCGTGGCGGATGCGCATGCCGCGCCGGAGAGCAGGGCTGCCGCGATGGCGGACCGGGCAAGCGTCCTGCGGACGAAGCGCCCGGATCCGGCCGGCGGGCATGGACGGCCTGGGTTCATCGGATCTCCTTCTTCATCTCGAACTGCTTGCCGGAAAGCGCGTCCTTGGCGAGTTGGCCCCAGAACGGCGTGGGCGTGTAGTCCCAGTCGAGGATCATCCGCGGCGAGGCCTTCGGGTGGAAGCACCAGCCGGTCCAGTGGAGCTTGTACTTCTGGATCGCGGCCAGCATGTCGGGGGCCCAGGTGTCGACGTCCTCCTGGATGTCGTGCGGCATGAAATCCATCTTCTTCGCGTCACCGCCGACCTCGCCGAGCAGCACCGGGTGCTTCGCGGCACAATCGAGGAAATACTTCTGCCAGCCCTTCTTCCACGGGTAGACGTGCGACGCGTAGATGATGCCGTTGCCCGCCTTGTCCTCGAGGGCGTAGCCGTTGAGGATGCCGTCGAGCTGATAGGCGTAGTCGAGGGCGCCGGCGAGCACCACATTGCGGGCGCCGGTCGAGCGCACCGCGTCGAGCATCGCCTGCATGCCGGGCGATTCGAATCCCTGCGCCTTCTTCTTCTCTTCGTCGCTGAGGAAGGCGGCTTGGTCGGCATCCTTCTTGTCGCCGACCCATCCACCGTTGCGCCAGGTCTCCCAGTTGATGCCGTGCGGTTCGTTCATCAGGTCGAAGATCAGCGCCGGGTGGTTCTGGTAGCGCGTGGCAGCGTCCTTCCAGAACTCGACGAATTCCGGCTTTGGCGCGCGGTAGCGGTGCAGGTCGAGGATCACGTAGGCGCCGCGGTTGGCGGCCAGCGTGATCATCTGGTCGATGAGCTTGCGGTAGGATTCACCGCCGTCGGTCTGGCCTCCGCGTCCGAACCAGTATTCCTCCTTCATCGGGATTCGGATCACGTTGCTTTTCCACTCCTCGATGGCGACGACGGTGGACTTGAGCACCTGTTCGCCGTTCAGGCTCCACTCGAGGCTCGGGATGTTGAGCCCCTGCAGCCAGACCTCCGTGTCGTCGCTGTCGAGGATCCGGTTGCCGACGACGCGGATCTCCTTGGGCCACTTGTCCTTCATCGGCTCTTCGGCGGGCACCATGGTCTTGGCTTTCGCCGCTTCGCGTTCCTTCTGTTTGGCGAGCACCGGCGCGGAATCCACGGGTTTCAAGACGATGTCATCGAAGTCGATGGTGCCTGCTTGGACCTGGAACAAAGCGGGCATCAGGTCGAGTGACACCGCACCATCGGGCACGAGGAAATTCACGGTTTTCTCCTGCCACGTGCCCTCCGGTGTGTCCCTGCGGGTGTAGGGAGCGGAAGGCTGGGGCTTGAGTTTGTTGCCGGACACGTCCTTGAAATCCATAAGCACCCGGGCATCGAACCATGGCATCTTGCCGGGCTTGAGACCGGAGACGCGCCATTTCCACGACAGGTCGAGGGCGTTGACGTTCGCCGGAAGATCGATGTTGCGGAACATCAGAACCGTCTCGCCGGGTGTGCCGCAGGTCATGCGGAGGAAACGCCCGCCGTCCGGGTGGTTTTCCCAGGACCCATTGCCCTTCAGGTCCGGCCAGCCGGCGGGCCACAAATCGGTCCGCCCTGGAGATTCGAAGTCGCCGTTGCTGATCAGATTGCCGTATTTGGTGAGCTGATAGGCCGCTTTCTCCTGCTTCTTGGCGACGGCGGCCGCGGCCTTCTCCGTCTTCGCAGCCTCGGCGGCCTTCTTCGCCTCGAGCAGCGGTTCGGGGCGGATCTTGCGAAGTTCGAAATCGTCGAGATCGAGGGTGCCGGATTTGACCTGAAACAACGACGGCATCATCGCGAGGAACGATGCTCCCTCCGGAACGAGGAAATCCTTCGAGCGTGTTTCCCACGCGTCGCTCGATTTGCGGCTGTAGGGAGCCGAAGGGCTGCCCGGCAGCTTCTTGTTTCCGCTGTTGCGGAACTCAAGCATGATGCGGGCGTCGTACCACGGTTGGCTGCCCGGCTGGAGGTTGCTCGTTCGTTGTTTCCATGTCAGGCGCAGGGCCTTGGCCTTCGCCGGAATCGGGATCTGCTGATAGAGCAGCACGGTTTCACCAGGAGTCTTGGAATCGAGGCGCAGGAAGTGGTTGCCATCCTCATCAACGTAGGCGGCGGACTTGTGCTTGGGCCAGTCCTCGGGCCAACCGTCCTTCGCGCGCTCCATCGAGCCGTTCTTGATGAGCGAGGGGCCGATAGTCGGGGTGGCGTCCGCAGCATCGTCTGCCGCGGGCAGCAGGGTGCAGGATGCCGCGGCGGCTACGGCGGAAAGAAAAAGGCGCTTCGGGTTCATGCGGTGTCAGAGTTCTGGCGACGGTGTGACTTGTTTGACGGGTTCGGGAAGGGTGCCGAGGGCGATGCCCGCGTCCTTCAGGGCGGTTCGGAGAATCGGGTAGGGGAGGTCCTGAACGGTGCCGCCACGTTGGATCGATTCGTGGGCGGCGATGGCCGTCGATTGCGCGAGCGTCATGAATACCGGCTCCATCCGGATCGATCCGAAGGCCATGTGGCTTGCGGACAGGCTCCACGGGACGAGCAGGTTCTCGCATTCGCCGCGTTTCGGCACGATCGACCGATAGGAAACCGGGTAGGGTTTGCGGACCTGCATCTGCACGTCGCCCTCGTTCCGGACCATGCCGTCGACCACCTGGCGGCGGACGTGGTGCGAATCCATCGCGTAGGCGGCGAGCCCCACCGGGTCGGCCACGGTTTCCCGGTGTTCGCAGTGCGCCTGGGTCATCACGAGGTCGGAGACCATGCGGCGGGCTTCGCGCACATAGAGTTGATACGGCCAGTGGTCGTTGTCGGGAAACTCGTCCTTCGGCAGCCCCCAACGGGCATAGGTCCTGCGGATCTTCTCCGGCACCCGCGGATGGTTCTGGAGCGTCCAGACCAGGCCGCGCTGCCAGTTCTCATGCTCCTTGGCGAGGGCGGCGCGCTGCTCGTGGTCGAGCGTGGTCCAGTCCCAGTCCGGCCCCCAGTTGCGGCCGATGAAGTCGGTCGAGATGCCCCCCGTGTTGTTCGAGTCGGTCTTGCGGTTCGGCATCAGGTCGAGCTTGAAGAAATTGCCGTCCTGACCGGCCTCGATGGCGCGGAAGAGGAGTTCGTAGTCGGCGTCGCGGTACTCCTCGGGTTTCCCGATCGCCACGCGGTTGTCGGTGTCGTCGGTGAGGACCATGCGGAAACAATAGGCCTGCAGCGCCTTGTCACCGTTGCCGTCCGGACCGGCGGGACCCGACTCGACGCCGGGCAGCAGCCCGCTCGCGGAGTCGCCCGGCGTGACGTAAGGATCGATGCCGGCGGGCAGTTGGTTCTTCAAGGCCCGCTTTGTCTGAATGCCGCTGTAGGTCTCGTTGTAGGTCGCGTTCGGCTCGCGGCCGACGGTGAACGTGACACCAGCTCCGGGCAGCAGGTCCCCCTCGTAACTGGCGTCGATGAACATCCGTCCGGCGAATTCCCGTCCGTCGACGAGCCGCAGCGAGCGGATGCGTCTGCCATCCATCACCACGCCATGCACGAGATCAAGGAAACCATGAACAACGGGAACTTCCGCGTCCTTCACGAGGCGGTTGAAGGCCGCCTCCGCCACTTTCGGTTCGAACACCGAGGCGATCTGCGCCTCGTCATGGAAGGCGGGCCCCTTCTGTCCGTGGTTGCCGTATTGTTCCCGCGTCTGGCAGGTCCAGGCCTCCGGATTCGCGTAGTGCTGATAGATGAGATGGTAGAACTCGCGGCTGAGACCTCCAAGGATGCCGCTGTCGCCAAGGTCGGTCCAGCCGAGGCCGCTCGACGTCAGCCCGCCGAGGTGCTTCTCAGGGGCGATGAGCAGCACCTTGTCGCCCGACCGTGCCGCCTGCACGGCGGCCGTGACGCCGCCGGATGTCCCGCCGTAGACGATGACGTCGTAGGACGGTTCGGCGGAGAGCGCGGAAACGAGGAAAGCGAGTGCGACCAGAGATCTCATCCGGAGCGTCGGTGGGGTTCAGGGCTCGACCACGGTCAGCGAGAAATCATCGATGTCCAGCGTGCCGGAAGCCACACGGAACAGCGAGGGCATGAACACGAACCAGGTCGCGCCTTCGGGAACCTCGGCGGTGACGCTGCGTTCCTCCCAGCCGGCGGTGTCCTTGCGGACATACGGCGCGGAAGGCGCTTTGCCGACCTTCTGCTTCTCGTCGTTGCGGAACTCGAGCATCACCCGCGCGTCGAACCACGCTTCGGTGCCGGCTTTCAGGTCGCTGGCACGCTGTTTCCACTTGAGCTCGATTTTCTTCGTGCCGGCCGGGATCGGAATCTGATGATAGAGCAGGATCATCTTATCCGGCTCCGGAGACTTGAGGCGGATGAAGTGGTTGCCTTTCTCCTCCTCAAGGCTGCCGCCCTCCTTCGGCTTCGGCCAATTTGCGGGCCATTCGGCGGCGATGGTTTCCATGTCGCCATTCTTGATGAGGTTCGCCGGTGCGGCGGTGGCGTCTTGTGCCTGAGTGGCCGGAACAAGCGCGAGGAGGGCCGCGCCGATGGCGGCCTGGATGGTGCGATCGGTTTTCATAGATGGGTCGGGTGGCGGGCCGCTGGTTCTAACGACGTCGTCGGCGCAGCAGCGCGAGCATGCCGAGCGCGCCGATCAACGCGGCGCGCGGCTCGGGAACCACGGTGATGGATCCGGTGGTCATCAAGTTGTCCTGCCAGCTGAGGCCGGTGCCGGAGAGATCCGGAAGATTCACCGTGTCGAACGAGCCGGAGTAGGATCCCGCATTGAAAAGATTGAATGTCATGCCGCCGGCGAAATCGGTGGCGGAACCTCCGTAGAGCACGTTGAGAACGCCTCCGTAGGTGACGGTGCCCGCGATGTCGGCGAGGTCCGCATCGAGTCCGAGGGGATCGATCTCGAAGTTCGAGATCCCCAGCAGGCCGAGGTCGGCGCCGAAGCCGATCGTTCCGATCGAGTTGCCGGGCGCCAGGATCCCGTGGATGGTGACGGCGTCGGTGATGGTCCCCGTTCCGCCGAGCGTGGCTCCGCTGTCGACGGTCGTCGTGGTGTTGGCAAGCGTGCCGTTCACGATCAGGGCGCCGGCGTTGACGGTCGTGGACCCTCCGTAACTGCTGTCGCCGTCGAGGGTGAACGTGCCGGTTCCGGTCTTGATCAGGCTGAGATTGCTGTTCGCGATGAAACTCCCGGCGAAGGTGCTGGTGGCATCGTTGTCTCCAATCGTGATCGAAGCGGTGGATGAGTTCTCGTATTTGATGGTTCCGTTTCCGAACAATCCGTTGATGGTGCCATGGTAACCCGCGACGTTGAGTTGAAGGTTCCCTTGGACATACACATCTCCGGTTCGCGAGCCGTGCGGGAGGAACCCGTCGACCACCATGGCGTTGGTGAGGATATGGGTGTCTCCGGTGTAGGTGCTCGATCCGTTTTTGAGCTGCATGTATTCATCGGAGCGGCCACCGTGGATGGTGAGTCCTCCGCTGCCGGCGATCGATCCATTGATGATGTCGCCCCGGACGGAACCGATGATGCCTTCGGCGCTGCCGAAATCGAGATTGGCATCGATGTTCGACGAAGCACCGGTGGTGCGCGTCATGAGGATGGCTCCGCTGGTGACGGTGAGGGTTCCGGTGCCGGTCAACGACGCGCCGGACGCTCCGAGGATCAACGAGTTGACGGTTTCGTTGCTGTTCAGGACGGTGGCCGCTGTCAGCCGGACGTTGTCCGTGGAACTGCCGCCGATGGAGGAGGCGAATTCCGTAGCCGTGTCGAGCGGCCGGACGCCGTTCGCCGCGGTGTAAGTGAGGAATGTGGAGGGGGAGCTGCTGCCATACGAGGTTGCGGCGACCGTCCATGGGATGATGCTGATGCCGGTGGTTCCCGCTGTGCCGCCGCCACCGACGAGGGTTGGAGCGGTGCCCGTGATCTCGATGCTTGTGTCCCCGCCGGTCTTCGACGCGAGGGAGTTGCTGCCGAGATTCGTGGCGCGGATCCACAGTGTGCCGTGGTCCTTGCGGGCGAGTTCGGATGCTTGCAGCAGCGTGTGGCTGCCGCCGTTCCGCAAGGTGAGTGTGTTGAACGCGCCGGAACTTACCCTGTCGTTGAATCGCGAGCCATCGGCGGTGAGCGCTCCGGTGATCGTGTTGGTGGAGTTCGCGGTGTTGTTGCCCCATACGAAGAGCTCTCCTCCCGATTGAAGGGTCACGCTCTTGGCCCGGATCGCTCCCACGTTTCCATTGACGCCGCTGTCGAAGGTGAGCGTCAGGTGGTCGCGCACGGTGATGTCGGAGGTCGCCGCCGAGGCGGCATCGCGCGACATCCGGACGGTCCCGCCGGAGGTGGTGCTGCCACCGGTCAGGACCAGGTCGCCTCCGGTGATTGAATTGTAGAGATAGAGCAGCTTGCCGCCGGCCACGGAGAAGGTGCGGTCTCCGGAAAGGTTCAGGTTCAGGGCGCTGCTCGCGCTCGTGCTTCCGATCGTGATGATCCGGTTCTGGACGGTGTTGACGTTCAGATCTCCACCGAGGGTGACGGTGCGCGCGGCACCCGAGCCGGCGAGAGTGACGTTGACGGCGCCATCGTAGAGAAATTCAAGACCGCTGCTGAGTACGGCGTCGGAGCCGAACGTGGCGGTCTGGCTGCCCGAAAGTGCCAGCGACGAATCCCAGATTCCATTGATGGTGCCTCCGACCCAGTTTCCCGTGTCGAGGTAGTCAAAGGTGCCTCCGGCCGTTTGGTTCCATCCGGTGGTCTGTGCTGTGGCCGCCGAAGCGGCACAGAGGACGGCGGTTATCAGCAGACAACTCGTTCGCAGGGTGGGAATGCGATGGGGCTTCATTCGGACCGGGAGTTTTTTGAACTGTGGAGGGGGCGTTAGTTCGGAGTAACCTTGAGCCGGACGAAGATCTTCGTCTCTCCGGTTGGCAGGGTGTAGGAAACGGAACCCGCCGTGTTCGTCAGGTTCGGGTCGGTATCCTCGATGTCATCCCAAGCGACCAGGTCGCCGGAGGTTTGCACCAGGTATTCGCTGCCGTATGCGGTGGATGAGATGTTGCCGCCGTTGGTCCAGGCGACCGCGCCGCCTACGATGCCGGGCAGGGTGATCGCACCAGTTTCATCCATGAAATAGGCGATGCCGTTGCTCACCCCGTCTTTGTTGAAGTCGAGGTCCGCCGTTTCTCCGCCGACGTTGCTGGCTGCCCACGATGCGTATCCGGCGGGGCCGCCGGTGGAGGTGAGGATGGCCTGTTGGCCGGCACCGCCTGAGACGATGTTCACTTCGTATCCGGAGGGCATGCTCAGGAAGGGGCCGGTGATCGATGTGCCTTCGGCAATGACGTAGGAGGCCAGGGTGAAACCGGCTCCGATCTCGGTGACGTCGAGGGTGGCGGCGGTGACATCGACGGCGCCGGTGGACAGCAGCTTGTCCGCTCCCGCGCCATCGACCTCGATGGCGAGCGTGCCGGTGAGGGTGGCGGCTCCCGTGGTGAGGGTGCCGACGCTGGTGCCCGGTGCAACGGTTCCGGCCGCGCTGATCGGACCGGCGATCGTGCCGGTGCCACCGAGGGTGGCGCCGGAATCGACGGTCACAGTCGAGGTCGATCCGAGGCTGCCGTTCACGAGCAGGGTGCCGTCGTTGACCTCGGTGGTGTTGTTGTTGAGGTTCTCGCCTGACAGGGTCTGGGTGCCGGTGCCGATCTTGTAGAGTTTGAGGTTGCTGTTGGAAATGATCGAGCCGGCGAAGTCGGCGGTGGCGTCGTTGTCACCGAAGGTGAGCGATGAAGAACCCGAGTTGCCGTATTTCACGGTACCGTTTCCGAACAGCCCGTTGATGGTGCCGTTGTAGCCGGAAACATCGAGCTGGAGGTTGCCGCTGACATGGACATTTCCCGTGCGGCCGCCGCTGGGCAGCACGCCGTCGTCCACCATCATGTTGCCGAGCACGTGGGTATCACCGGTGTAGGTGCAGTTGGCGTTGAGAAACCGCAGGTTTTCGTCCGTGCGATTGCCATAGACGGTGAGTCCGCCGGAGCCTGCGATGGCGCCGTTGACCGTATCGCCGCGAACATAGCCCATGATTCCTTCGGCACTGCCGAAGTCGAGGTTCACGTTGATGGGGGAGGAGGCCCCTGTGGTGCGGGTCAGCAGAACGGCTCCGCTGGTGACGGTGAGCGTGTCCTCTGGGGCCGATCCGGAGATGCTGCCTCCCTGGCCGGAAAGAATGAGCGAGTTGACGGTCTCGTCGCCGCTGATGGCGGTGTCGGCCACATCGACCAGTCTTACGTTTTCAGTCGGGTCCACGCCGATCGTGGTTGAGAATTCGGTCGAAACGTTGAGCGGACGGAATCCTTCGGCGGCGGTGTAGGTCAGGAAGGTGGTCGGAGCGCTGCTGTAGCTGGTCGCGCTGACCGCCCAGGGAAGGATTGAGATGTCGGGATCGCCCGCGGTTCCACCGCCTCCGGTCAGGGCGGGGGCGGCACCCAGGGTCGTGAAACTGGTATCTCCCCCGGTGGCGGAGGCGATCGTGTTGCTTCCGAGATTGGTTCCCCGCAGAAAGAGGATTCCGTGGTCCTTGCGAACGATGTCTCCCACCTGGAGCAATGAGTGGGCGCCGGCGTTGCGGAGGGAGACCGTGTTCAGGGCGTTGGAAGTGAAGCTTCCGACCTTGTAACCTCCATCGATGGTCAGTGCGCCGGTCACGGCGTTGACGGAGTTCATCGAGTTGTTTCCCCAGTTGAACAACTCACCTCCGGATTGCAGGGTCAGCGAGTTCGCGCGAGTCGCACCGACGCCGGTGGCGGAGTTGTCGAAATACAACACAAGCCGGTCGCGGACCGTGATGTCGGAATCCGTCGCGGTGCCGCTGTCCCGTTCGAACCGAACCGAACCCGAGCTCGTGTCGGAGATTCCCTGCATCACGATGTCACCGTTGGTGATCGAGTTGTAGAAATAGAGGGCCTTCGATCCCGCCACGTGGAACGCGCGGTCTCCGCCGAGGTTTACGTCGATGGCGCTTCCGGCCGATGTGGTTCCCACATAGATCGTGCGGTTCTGGACGGTGTTGACCGTGATGTCGCCGCCGAGGGTGATGGTTTGGGCTCCTCCCGATCCGGCGAGGGTGACGTTGGCTCCGCCGTCATAGAGAAACTCAAGTCCCGTTCCCAAGTTGGTGGGTGCGTCGAAGGTGGCTGTCTGGGAGGCGGTCAGAGTCAGCGAGTCGTCCCAGATGCCGTTGATGGTGCCGTCCACCCAGTTGGCGGTGTCGTTGTAGTCATACGGGCCCGCGTCGATTTGCAGGAATCCGGTGTCTTGGGCGCGAAGTCCGGTGCTCAGGACGATGGTGGAGAGCAGGGCGCTGCGGAAAAGGAAGCAAGGGAAGCGGGCTTTCATCGAATCGGTGTGTTTTGGGGTTTGCGGGATTTGGGTTTCGGTCGAGTGGACCTCGGGGTCAGTTCTCCAAAGGGATCGCGCTGGGACGATGAGATGCCAGCGGGGTGGAACGGGCATCGATCGAACGATGTGAA
>JACKPZ010000007.1 GCA_024233135.1 Akkermansiaceae bacterium
TTCTGCCCTCGCGACGGTGACCATTGACGTCACTCCGGTGAACGACACCCCGATCGCGGACGGCCAGACGGACGTTCCGGTGGTGGAAGACACCGCGACCGCGATCACGCTGACCGGCAGCGACGTCGACGGTGACAGCCTGACCTACACGGTGGTGGATGCTCCGACCAACGGCGCGCTGAGTGGTACGGCTCCGAACCTGACCTACACCCCCGCGGCGGACTACACGGGAGCGGACAGCTTCACCTTCCTGGTGAACGACGGCACCGAAGACTCGGCGCTCGCGACGGTGACCATCGATGTGACCCCGGTGAACGACATTCCTGTGGCGAACGCTCAGCCTTCGGTTTCCGTCGATGAAAACGGCTCAGTGCCGATCACGCTGACCGGCAGCGACGTGGACGGCGACAGCCTGACATTCACGGTGGTAGGAGGACCCGCACATGGCGCGCTTTCCGGAACCGCTCCCGATCTCACCTATACACCGGCGACGGACTACTTCGGTCCCGACAGCTTCACCTTCGTTGCCAACGACGGAACGGTGGACTCCGCTCCTGCCGAGGTGACGATCACGGTGAATGAAGTCGCCGGCGATGGTTGGGAGGAATGGTTGACCGAAAACGGAATCACCGGCGCGGGCGCCGGGGTGGATTCGGACGACGATTCGATCAGCAACGCTGTCGAATACGTCATCGGCGGAAACCCCGCGGGCCAGAACGACACCGGTCTGCTCCCGACGGCTGCTACGGTGCTTGCCGATCCCGACAACGATACGAACAACTCGCCCTATCTCGTCTTCACCTATCGCCGCACGGACCGTGCGAACGATGATCCGCTGGTGACGATCGGAGTCCAGTGGTCCACATCGTTGACCGGGTCATGGAGTGCCGCGACCGATGGTGTCGATGGCGTGGTGATCTTGACGGACGACAACCACTACGAAGCCGGAATCGACCGCGTGCGCGTCTACATCCCGCGCTCCCTCGCGGTGAATGGAAAACTGTTCGCCCGGCTTGGGGTCGAGATCGATGCCTCGTCGTCAATCGTCGCGCCTCAGGCGGATGACCAATCGGTATCCGTCGATGAGGACGGATCCGTCGCGATCACGTTGACCGGGACGGATTCCAACGGCGATCCGCTCACCTATGCGGTCGTCAGCGGGCCGAGCCATGGAACTCTGACGGGCACCGCGCCGAATCTGGTTTACACTCCGGACGAGGACTACTTCGGTGCCGACAGTTTCCTGTTCACCGCCAACGACGGTGGGCTCGATTCTCCGCCGGCGACGGTGTCGATCACCGTCAATCCGCTGGAAGAGTTCGCGCAATTCATGAGCTCCTACGGCCTCACCGCCGGCCCGAACGTGGACAGCGACGGCGACACTATCCTCAACTCGGTCGAGTTCGTGATCGGAGGGAATCCGGCCAACCAGGCCAACCAGAACCTGTTGCCCTTCGTCTCCTACGTGACCGCGGATCCGGACAACAACACCGTGTTCGACAACTATCTTCTGTTCACCTACCGGCGGACGGACGATGCGAACACGGATCCCTCCACGGATATCCGTGTTGAATGGAACGCCTACCTATCCGGACCGTGGACGAACGCGACGGACACCCCGGGCACCGTGGTGCTCGAAACGGACGACCATTACGGAGCGGGCGTGGATCGCGTCCAGGTCTACATCCCGCGCTCGGCCTCGCCGAACGGGTTCATGTTCACCCGCTTCCGGGTCACCGTCGCGACACCCTGATCCCGGAGTCATTCGTGATTATTCTCCGGTTCCGCGACGGATCGGTCTTCGGCCGCCGCGGAATCCAGTATCGGAACGCATGCAACTTCCCCCACCGAAACCTCCGGGCCGGCATCACCGGCGCTGGAAGCTCTTCTGGCTGAAACGCTCGGGCACGACGGGTTTCGGACGGGTCGCCGCGTGGTTCGCTTGTCTCGGAACCCAGCCGTATCACCGCCGGAGCCATCTGGCCGCACTCACGCAGCAGGGTTTCGTCGCGCCGAGCGCCTCCATCGCCCACCCGGACATCCATCTCGGGAAACATGTCTATATTGGCGACAGGGCGATCGTTTCCGGCGCGGTGGATGGCGGCTCGATCGAGCTTCG
The DNA here is from genome assembly GCA_024233135.1 of Akkermansiaceae bacterium. GTDB lineage: Bacteria > Verrucomicrobiota > Verrucomicrobiia > Verrucomicrobiales > Akkermansiaceae > Luteolibacter. The sequence continues at coordinate 2,120 of JACKPZ010000007.1, forward strand.
CGACCACGTCCATCTCTATGGCGATTTGTTCATGGGCACCGGGAAGGGCGGTTCGATCCGCATCGATGAGCGCACCCATGTGCAACCGGGTTGTCACATCCATGCATACGTTGCGGACATCCGCATCGGCAGTGGAGTGGAAATCGCCGCCGGTTGTGCGTTCTACAGCTATGACCACGGCATGGTGCCGGGCGAGCCGATCATGAGTCAGCCGCTCGTGAGCAAGGGACCGATCATCGTCGGCGACGACGTGTGGCTCGGACATGGCGTCACGGTGCTGCAGAATGTGACCATCGGCCGCGGCGCGGTGATCGCTGCCGGCGCGGTCGTTGTTCACGACATTCCCGCGAACGCGATCGCCGCGGGGATTCCCGCGAAGGTGATCAAGTTCCGCGACGGCAGCCGGCCGGGCGCCGATGTCGTGCCAAAGTCACCGGGATCCACTCCCGAACGTTTCCAGAAGTTCCTCACCCCCACACCCTGAACATGAAAGCAGTCATCCTAGCGGGCGGTTTCGGCACCCGCATCAGCGAAGAAAGCACGGTTCGGCCGAAACCCATGATCGAGATCGGCCACCGGCCGATTCTATGGCATATCATGAAGATCTATTCCCACCACGGCATCAATGACTTCGTCATCTGCTGCGGCTACAAGGGTTTCATGATCAAGGATTTCTTCGCCAACTACTACCGTCATTCCGCGGACGTCACCTACGACCTGAAGACCCGGGAAACCCTGATCCACCGCTGCGACGCCGAGCCCTGGCGCGTGACCTGCATCGACACCGGCGAGAAATCGATGACCGGCGGCCGTCTGAAACGCGCCGCGGAATACATCGGCGACGAAACGTTCTGCCTCACCTACGGCGACGGCGTGAGCAACATCGACATCACCGCGAGCATCGAATACCACAAGGCGCACGGCAAGCTGGCCACTCTGTCCGCGGTGCAGTCTCCCGGGCGTTATGGTGCCTTCACGCTCGCCGCGGACAGCAGCGCGGTCGTTTCCTTCCGCGAGAAGCCGAAAGGCGACGGCGCCTGGGTGAACGGCGGGTTTTTCGTGCTCGAGCCCGGTGTGATGGACTACATCGAAGGCGATGACACGACGTGGGAGCGCGAGCCGATGGAGAACCTCGCCAAGGACGGCCAGCTCGAAGCGTGGAGGCACGACGACTTCTGGCAGTCGATGGACACGCTCCGCGACAAGATGTATCTCGAAGAGATGTGGGCCGGCGAGAATCCGCCCTGGAAGATCTGGAACGGCAGATAAGGCGGGATCGAAGCAAGACGAATGAACGCGGAATTCTGGAAAGGCAAACGGGTCTTCCTCACCGGCCACACCGGTTTCAAGGGCTCGTGGATGTCGCTTTGGCTGCAGAGCCTCGGCGCGGAAGTGACGGGCTTCTCGCTCGCTCCGAACACGGCGCCCTCGTTGTTCGAGGCGGCGGATGTGGCATCGGGCATGGAGTCGGTGATCGGTGACATCCGCGATCCACAGGCGCTTGACGAGGCGATGACGAAGGCGAAGCCGTCGATCGTCATCCACATGGCCGCCCAGCCGCTCGTCCGCGAGTCGTATGCCGACCCGGTGACGACCTATTCGACGAACGTCATGGGCACCGTCCATGTGCTGGAGGCCGTTCGCAAGACGCCGGAGGTCAAGGCGGTGGTCGTGATCACCTCGGACAAATGTTATGAAAACCGCGAGTGGTTCTGGGCCTATCGCGAGGATTCGGAACTCGGTGGCGCGGATCCCTACAGCAACTCGAAGGCCTGCACCGAACTCGTCGCCGCCGCCTACCGGAATTCGTTTTTCCACCCGGACAAACATGCCGAGCACGGCGTCGCCCTCGCCACCGCGCGGGCCGGCAACGTGATCGGGGGAGGGGACTGGGCGAAGGACCGTCTCGTCCCCGATGCCCTCGCCGCGCTTCATGCGGGTTCGCCGCTGGTGCTCCGCCACCCGCACGCCACGCGGCCTTGGCAGCATGTGCTCGAACCTTTGCACGGATACCTCGCGCTCGCCGAGGCTCTCTATCAGGACGGACCGAAACACGCCGACGCGTGGAATTTCGGCCCCTACGAATTCAGCGACCGCACCGTCGGCTGGATTGTGGACCGCCTCTGCGAACTGTGGGGCCTTGCGATCCCGAAACAGCAGGAAACCGGTCCGGTCCCCCATGAGGCGGGATACCTGAAAGTCGATTCGTCCAAGGCGCGCTCCGTCCTGGGCTGGGCGCCGAAACTCGATCTGGACACCACGCTCCGCTGGATCGTCGAGTGGTCGCGCACCCATGCCGATGGTGTGGACATGCGCGACAAGACGCTGCGCCAGATCCGGAAGTTCATGGAGCTTCCCCACTATGAGCCGGCATCATCCGCCGCGCTAGCCGAGATTCCCTGATACATCTTTCCCCACCCTGAACATGCACACCCCCGAATGCCGCTTTTGCAAGACTCCGCTGAGCCACGTGCTCTGCAACCTGCGGATGTCCCCGCTTTCCAATTCGTATGTCCCTTTCGCGGACGTGCATCTTGGCGAGAAGTTCTATCCGCTGAAAGTATGGGTCTGCGAGGACTGCAAGCTCGCGCAGCTTGAGGAGTTCGAGACTCCGGACGCGATCTTCAGCGACTACCTCTACTTCTCGAGCTTCTCGTCGAGTTGGGTCGAGCACGCCCGGAAATACTGCGAGATGATGACCGGACGTTTTGGCTTCGACTCGTCCAGCCATGTCGTCGAGATCGCTTCCAACGACGGCTATCTGCTGCAGCATTTCAAGGCCAAGGGCATTCCGGTGCTCGGCGTCGAGCCCGCTGCCAACGTCGCCAAGGTGGCGATGGACGAACGCGGGGTGCCGAGCGTGGTGAAGTTCTTTGGCGTGGAAACGGCGAAGGAACTGGTCGCGTCCGATCAAGCGGCGGACCTTCTTCTCGGAAACAACGTGCTGGCCCACGTGCCGGACATCAACGACTTCGTCGGCGGCCTCAAGATCGCTCTCAAAGAGACCGGTGTGATCACTTTCGAGTTCCCGCACCTGCTCCAGCTCATCGAGAACAACCAGTTCGACACGGTCTATCACGAACATTTCTCGTATCTCTCGCTGCTGGCGGTGGAGCGCATCTTCAACCACCACGGGCTGTCGATCTTCGACGTTGAGGAGCTTCCCACTCACGGCGGATCGCTGCGGATCTTCGCGCGCCACGCCGAGAACGCCGCGGAGATCGTGGCGGAGACGGAACGCGTGCCCGCGATGCGGAAGAAGGAGGAGGACTTCGGGCTTTCCAACATGAGCACCTACACCGACTTCGACGAGAAGGTGAAAGAGACCAAACGCAAGTTGCTCAAGTTTCTCATCGATGCGAAGGACGCCGGCAAGACCGTCGTCGGATACGGAGCCGCTGCGAAGGGCGTGACGCTCGTCAACTACTGCGGCGTCGGCGACGACCTCATCGACTACGTGGTCGACAAGAGTCCGTACAAACAGAACCGCTTCCTGCCGGGCGTGCGGATTCCGATCCACGCGCCGGAGAAGATCCTGGAGACGAAACCGGACTACGTTCTCATTCTGCCATGGAACCTCCGCAACGAGATCAGCGGCGAGATGGCCGCCATCCGCGAGTGGGGCGGGAAATTCGTGGTGCCGATCCCCGAGGTGACGGTGCTTGATTGAAACTGGGTCTGCCGATGATGAACCAAGAAGAGCTTTCCGCCGCGGGCGCGTCGATGATGGCGCTGGCGGAAGAGCTCTATCCGATCTGCCGCAGCATCACCGGTGACGGCGTGCGGGAAACCTTGCGCGCGCTCGCGAATCGGATTCCGCTGGAGATCCACGAGGTTCCGACGGGCACCGGGGTGTTCGACTGGAATGTCCCCGAGGAATGGAACATCCGCGAGGCGTGGATCAAGGACCCGTCCGGCCGCAAGGTGGTCGATTTCGCGGAACACAATCTGCATGTGGTCGGATATTCGGAGGGCTTCCGAGGCACGCTGCCGCTGGCGGAACTCAAGGCGCATCTTCATTCGCTGCCCGACCAACCGGATCTGATTCCCTATCGCACGAGTTATTACAAGAAGACGTGGGGTTTCTGCATGCGGCATCGCGATCTCGAAGTCCTGCCGGACGGAAACTACGAGGTCTTCATCGACGCGTCGCACACGCAGGGCTCGCTGACCTACGGCGAGTGTTTCCTGCCGGGCGATTCCGATGAGGAGGTCTTGATTTCCTGCCACGGATGCCATCCGTCGCTGGCGAACGACAACCTTGCCGGAAACGCCGTGGCGGTGACGCTTGCAGCGGAACTTGCGAAGGAGCCACGCCGCCTGTCGTATCGCTTCGTTTTCATTCCGGGCACGATCGGCTCGATCACCTGGCTCGCGTTGCACCCTGAGGCGGCGAAAAAGATCCGCCACGGATTGGTGATCACCAACGCCGGCGACCGTGGCATGGTGAACTACAAGCGCACCCGCGATGGAAACGCGTTGGTCGACCGCGCGGTGGCGCAAGTGCTCGGCACGAGCGGCGACGACTTCGCAATCCGGGATTTCCACCCGTATGGATACGACGAACGCCAGTATGGATCACCGGGTTTCAAGTTCCCTGTCGGAGTGATCAGCCGCTCGGTGCACGGCACGTTTCCCGAATACCACACCAGCGCGGACAACCTGGACTTCATCACACCGGAGTGCATGGCGGACACGCTCCGCAAAACGATGGACGTGCTTTCGGTACTCGAGCACAACGCGACCTATCGGAATCTGAAACCGTTCTGCGAACCGCGGCTCGGGAAATATGGACTCTACGGGTCCGGCGGAGGACAACGGAGCGGCGAGTTCAGCGAACTGGCGTTGTTGTGGGTGATGAACCAGTCCGACGGATCGCACGACCTGCTGACGATCGCCGAGCGCTCCGGGATGTCGTTCGAGAAGATCCTGCACGCCGCGAGGTCGCTGGAAACCGCGGGGCTTCTGCGCAGGGAGGGCGCATGACCGTGTCACGTCACATCGCCCAGACGGATCCAGCGGTCGTGCTCCTGCGAGTCGAGCAGCGCGGACATTGCGAGTTGCGCGGCGAGACCGTCATGGAAGTCGGCGTCGAGCTCGGCGTCGATGGCGCCCCGGTGGCAGGCGTCGACAAACGAGCGCATCATCAGGCCGAGCGCGTGCGGCACCCGGTCGTTCGCTTCCTCCGGCAGCGGCAGGTCCATCCACTCGGGGCTCGTGGGGGACGATGCCTTGAGGAAATCGACGCCACCGCGGCTGAGCGCGGCCTTGAGGGCGCCTTGTTCGCCGACGATTTCCAGATATCCGAGCTGTGCGAAGGGTGGGGTGACGCGGCTGATGAAGAACTGGCCGCGGAGTCCGTTTTCATGGCGGATCCACGCGTTGACCATATCGTCGGTCTCCACACGGACCATCTCGCCGCTGTCCTTGTCCGGTGCCTCGCGCGGCACGACGTGCGTGTAGCCAATGACCGAGTCGATCGGTCCGAGCACGTGACGGGTGATGTCGAAGAGGTGCGAGCCGAGGTCGAAGAGCATGCCCGCGCCGGCGAATTGCTTTTTTTCGCGCCAGCTCGTCCGCCAGCCGTCGGTGAGGCCGTCCCAGCGGTCGTATTGGATGCGTGCGAAGAACGGCCTGCCGATGTCGCCCGCGGCGATGCGGCGGCGGAGTTCGCGCAGTCCGTAGTTGTAGCGGAAGGTGAAGGCCACCTGGTGGACTTTTCCGCTCTCCTCGGCCGCGATGGCCATTTCGCGGGCCTCCGCGGCGTTCATCGCGAGCGGTTTTTCGCAGAAAACGTGTTTTCCATTCCGCAACGCGGCGATCGCCTGTTCGGCGTGCACCACATTGGCGCTGGCGATCGTGATGGCATCGATGTCCGGGTCCGCGCAGAGCGCATCGAAATCGTCGGTCGCGCAGGAAACCCCGTGTTTTCCGGCCAATTCGCGGGCGGCTTCGATGCGCCGGCCGTAGACGGCGGCGACCTCGGCGTCCGGGTGGGATTGCACGCCCGGGATGTGGCAGACGTCTGCGAACGCACCGGTGCCGATTACGCCAACGCGGAGTTTTCTTCGAGCGGTCATTGTGAGAGAAAGGAGGCCGATTCGACATTCGTTGCCGGAGACGGGATCACCACGAGATTCGTAGTGACGCGCCCCGGCCGCGGAAAGAGAAAACACCCCTGGCGTGCCGCGACGCGGCCGCGATCCCCCCGAAACACATGATTTTTCACGAGACAGGACTCGCCGGCGCGTGGCTCGTCGAGCTCGAGCGCATGACCGACCCGCGCGGATTTTTCGCGCGGGCCTTCTGTGCGGACGAGTTGCGGGCCAAGGGCATCGAGTTCGACGCGGTGCAGGCGAACCTCTCGCACAGCGACCGCAAGGGGACGCTGCGCGGCATGCACTACCAAGCGCCCGAGGTGAATGAGCCAAAGTTCATCCGCTGCGTGCGCGGCGCCGTCTGGGATGTCATCATCGACATGCGTCCGGACTCACCGACCTTTCTCCAGCATTTCGGAGTCGAGCTCTCCGCGGAAAACGGCCGGGCGATCTACGTGCCCAACTCGTTCGCGCACGGAAACCAGGCGCTCACCGACGATGCGGAGTTGCTTTATCTGATGGGTGGTCCCTATGTTCGTGGATTCGAACGGGGAGTCCGCCACGATGATCCGGCCGTCGGCATCGAGTGGCCGCTGCCGGTTACCGCGATCCACGAAAAGGACATGGAATGGCCGTTGCTCGACACGGCCGCAAGCGTCGGAACACACCATGGATGATTCCCAGACAGCCAAGACACCGGGCCTGCTCGCCGTTTTCACGCGATGGTTCGTGAAACCGTTCGAGCGGAAACGCCCGCCGTCGAAGAAGGTGGCGATACTGATTCCGATGTCGTCGCGGCCGGGACTGACCGAGGAGGAGGAGGTCTCGATGAGGCAGCTTCTTCATCACCTCGGTTCCTACGACAAGTTCCTGCTCGCGCCGAAAGGGATGAAATACGATCTCGAAGGCTTTGAAGTCCGTGGCTATCCGCATCGGTTTTTCGGGTCCGGCGCCGCACACGGCCGCTTGCTCGGAACGCGCGGGTTCTACCGCGGGTTTCTCGACTACGACTACGTCTTTTTCTATCACCTCGACAGCCTCGCGTTCGGTGACGAACTCGCCGACTGGTGCGACAAAGGCATCGACTACATCGGTCCGCCGTGGATCCGCTGCGAGGACAGCCCGTGGGTGAAAGAGCCGCGTGTCGGCAACGGCGGCTTCACCTTGCTCCGGGTGGACAGCGCGCTCAAGGCGCTCACGAACCGCTATCTCGAGAAGCCCGCGTATTTCTGGTATGACCTCTACACATCGAACGCCCCGCGTTGGATGATCGGTCTGACGCAGCGTCTTTCGAAGGCGTTTCCGGGCGTGAAACTCCTGCGCCGCCTCTGCGAGGAATGGGACGAGCTCGACCAACCGCACCGCCACAACCGCAACAACGACATTTTTTGGTCCGACATGGCGCGGAGGTTCTATCCGGACTTCAAGGTCGCCTCGCTCGAGGAAGGCCTTCGCTTTGCCTTCGAGGTTTCGCCGAAGACCTGTTATGAAATGAACGGCGGCAAGCTCCCCTTCGGCTGCCATGCCTGGGCGAAATACGATCCGGAATTCTGGAAAGCCCATCTGGTTCCGGAGGAAACGTCCGTCCGATCGCGCGCGTCATGATTTCCGCCATCTCCAGTGTCCCGACCCTCGCCGATCTTCCCGCGCCGCCGGCGGGAAAGACCGGCTGGCCTTGGACCGAGGCCACGCCTCTCCTGCCGGATCACCCGCCGCGGGGAGGCGAATGGCCGTCGATCAGCCTGATCACTCCGAGCTACAACCAGGGTTGTTATATCGAGGAAACGATCCGTTCGGTGCTGCTCCAGGGCTATCCGAATCTCGAGTATTTCATCATCGACGGTGGAAGCACCGACGAAACGGTGGACATCATCCGCAAGTACGAGCCATGGCTCGCCGGTTGGGTGAGCGAGAAGGACAAGGGCCAGTCCGACGCCATCAACAAGGGCTTCGCCCGCTGCGGCGGAGAAATCTTCAACTGGATGTGCAGCGACGACCTGCTCACCGCCGGCGCGCTCCGGCATGTGGCGGAGGCTTTCCTCGAAGGCGATTGCGACGTCCTCGCGGGCGCTTGTTTCTGCCAGTATGACGAGGAGCCGCAGCGCAGCGAAGTCCGCAGCGCGAAGCGCGAGGGATGGGAACGCATTCCCTATCACGCGGCGATCTGGCAGCCGAGTTGTTATTTCCGCCGCTCGATCGTCGGGCGCGGCGACCTCGTCCTGCGTGACATGCACTACTGCATGGACCGCGAGTTGTGGTGTCACCTGTTCCAACAAGGCGCCCGCTGGAAGTGGACGGAGGACGTGCTGAGCCACTATCGTTTCACCGGGGCGAACAAGTCGGTCGTCGGCGGCAGCAAGATCATCGACGAGATTTCGCGGATCTTCGAAGGACACGTGCCGGATGCGGACCGGCTTCCGCATCTTCTGCGCAGGTATTGGCTTCCCGCGGTGCTCAAGAGCGAGAAGGCGTCCGGGCCGATGAAGCCGGTGCTGCGCGGTGTATCGAAGTCGGTCGCCGCCTGGTTGCTCGCGCGCTTTCCGAAAGAGCACGTGCGTGCCCTGCAAAGGGAGTTTTATTCCTACTCAGTATGGGGATGAGCGGCGGCAAAGCGGACAAGCCGGTGAAGATCGCATTCGTTTCCACGATGGCGGGAAGCCCGTGGGGCGGAAGCGAGGAGCTGTGGAGCATGACCGCGATGCGCTTGTTGGAGATGGGTCACACGGTCGTGGCATCGACGTTCGATTGGCCGGTGCGGCCGCCGAAGGTGAAGGCGCTCGAGGAAAAAGGCGCGCGTTTCCATTTCCGCGCGATGAAAAAACCGGTGCTGGCGAAGCTCGCGGACAAGGTGCTCGGCCGCACCTCCGCGTCGTGCCCGATCGGCCGCGACAGTGTCGAGTGGCTGCGCAACGAAGCGCCGGATCTGGTCGTGATTTCCCAAGGCGGTCCGTGGGACGGCAAGGACTGGATGACGGCGTGCCTCGATCTGGGCCTCGCCTACTGCCCGGTCATTCACGCCAACAGCGAGATCTGGTGGCCGGTCGATGACTGGCTCGAGACGATCCAGCGCGGGGTTCCCGCGGCGAAGCGTGTCTTTTTCGTCTCGAACAACAACATGCGCCTGATGGATGTGCAGTGCGGATTTCATGTGGAAAACGCCGAGATCGTCATCAACCCGTGGATGGCCGACACCAAGGAGATCGTGCCGTGGCCGGATGAGGGCGAGATCCGCATCGCATGTGTCGGGCGGATCGATCCCAAGGCGAAAGGCCAGGACATCCTGCTGCAGGTGATGGCGATGCCTAAGTGGCGCGAGCGCCCGATCCGCCTCCATATCTACGGCGGAGGGCCGTGCGAGAAGACGCTGCGCAAGTTATGTGATTATTGGAAACTGGAGAACGTCACGTTCGCCGGCCATGTGTCCGACGTCCGTGGCATCTGGGCGGAGAACCACGCGCTGGTGCTGCCATCGCGGTTCGAAGGACTGCCGCTGGTGATCGTCGAGGCCATGCTCTGCGGCCGGCCGGTGGTGGTCACCGATGTCGCCGGCAACGCGCAGTATGTCCATGACGGCGTGACGGGTTTCGTCGCCGAAGCGCCTACGGTCGCCTTGTTCGATGCGGCGCTCGAGCGCGCATGGAACTGCCGCGCTTTGTGGCGCGAAATGGGCGCGAAGGCCCGCACGGAACTGCAGCAGAAGCTTCCTCCGGATCCGATCGGCGTGTTCGCCGAACGCCTCCTCGCCCTCATGTCATGAAAGTCACCGTCCTCATCGTCACCCGCAACCGCGCCGCCGACCTCAGGCAGACGCTGGACGCGATGCTTTCCGTCCGGGTGCCCGATGACTGCGAAGCGGAGCTGATGGTGGTGGACAACGGATCCACCGATGAAACTCCCGAGGTCGCGAAGTCCCGCCGCCATGGTGCCTTCGATCTCGTCTATCTGAGCGAACCGCGCCGCGGCAAGAGCCACGGATTGAACCTCGGCATCGAACAAAGCAAGGGAGATGTCGTGATCTTCACCGACGATGACGTGCGCCCTCCGGCCGAGTGGCTCGAGGCGATGTGCGAACCGATCGTTTCCGGGAGCGCCGATGTCGTCGCGGGCGGCGTGAAACTCGCCCCGCATCTGTTGCGCACGTGGATGACGCCGTCGCACCGGTCGTGGCTGGCATCCACCGAGTGGCTCACGCCGGGCAAGGCGGTGAGCCTGGTGGGTGCGAACATGGCCGTCTCCCGCGCGGTGTTCGAGAAGGTTCCGGGGTTTGATCCGGAACTCGGCGGCGGTGGTCTCGGTTTCTGTGAGGACGGATTGTTCGCCGCGCAACTCCGCGAGGCCGGCTTCCGCTTCGCCGATCGTTTCGACGTCTGCATCGAGCACCACTGCGACGCATCGCGCCTCGACCGAGCGAGCTGGCTCTCCGCGGCGGAGAACCGCGGAATCTCGCACGCCTACCGCGGCCACCACTGGGAGCACTGGGGGTGCCGCTTCGGTGCTCTCAAGCTGCTCCGCGCCAAGGCGAATCTCGCCATGTGGCGGCTCATGAACCGCCGCCGGATGTCCGAAGAAGGTTGCCCGATGGAGGAGCTTGAGCTTGTCTTCGTGCTCGGCGTCGTCCGCGGCCATCTCGCGCAGCTCGGACGATCGCGAAACTACGAACGCCATGGACTTTCGAGGATCCGATAACCTGGTCAGCGTCGTCATCCCGACCTACAACCGCGCGGCCAAGGTCGTCGAGGCGGTGCGCAGCGTGCTCGGCCAGGAGCAGGTCGATATGGAGGTGATCGTCATCGACGATGGATCCACCGACCACACCCGGCAGCTCATCGAGCCGTTTCTCGACCGCATCCGCTATGTCCACAAGGAGAACGGAGGCGTCAGCTCGGCCCGAAACCGCGGCATCCGCGAGGCGACCGGAAAATGGGTCGCTTTCCTCGACTCTGACGACGTCTGGCAGCCCGGAAAACTGCGGCGCCAGCTCGAGTGCGCCGCCGCCACCGGAGCGAAGGTGTGTTTCTGCCGCAGCAGCGACGAAAGCGGGGAGGTCCTCGACGACCTGCACCGGATGACGCCTTCGCTGGCACCGGGCTCGTCGGTCCATCATCCCGCTGGTGACTGCCGATTGTTTCTCTATCCGCGGCATCCGTTCCTGCAGTCGATGCTCGTGCGCCGCGACGCGCTCGATTCGGTCGGTGGTTTCGACGGCACGCTGCGCGTCGCGGAGGACACCCGGCTGATCTATCAGCTCGTGCTGGCTTTTGGGCATACGGTGGTGAACGAGCCGCTCGTAACGATCTGCCGCGACCGCGAGGAGCACGGTTTGTCCGATTCTCCGGATCCGGAAACGGCGTCGCTGCGATATGTGTGCTACACGCGGGTGCAATCGGAGGTCTATTGGCGCCTGCTCGCGCTCGACCCGGCGGCGGCGAAGGTCGTGCGGGCGAACCTCTGGTATTTCGGCTCGCGGCTCGCGGAAATCCGCTGTGCGCTCGGCCAGAAGGAAGCCGCGCGCCGGACCGCATGGGCGGCTCTCGACGTCCGCGCGGGAGTGCGGAACGTGGTGAGGAACCTCCTGATCCTCTTTTTCTATCAGGCTTCTCGCCGTCGTTTCGTCCGCAAATGGGGGAGCCGCGGAGTCCGCTGCGCCGCAGTGAGCCGATCAGACAAACGTCGCTGAGCATGCAGCGGCAGAAAGGTCCTCGTGATCGGCTCCGGCGGCCGCCTTGGCGGCCTGTTGAAACTGTCCGCCGATGCGGGGTTTTCGCAAGGCGATGGATCTCGCTCGCCGGACGTCCAGGCGCTGCTGGGCAAGTGGATTTCGATCTAGCCATCATCACCGGCGCGCCCTCTGCGGTGGACCATTGCGAAGTTTCCACCAGGATGAGAGACGTTCATGATGAACGCCACCGATCCCGACGAGATCGCGCATCACCGCGAAGGGCGCACATGTCACCTATCAGCACGCGACTTCGTCTTCGATGGCGGGCATCCGCGAGACCGATCCGTGAACGGTGAGCTGGCAAAACTCGAAACTCCGCGGGAGGAAGCGGTGGCGTTCCCCGGACATGATCTCGTGATCCGCGTGTCGTGGGTTATACGTCCAGCCGCCCAGCATTTCAGGTGGATCGTCGGCAAGGCGTGCGAGAACCTTCGCTGATGACCTGCCGGAGGACAGGTCGGCTGTCCACGAACGATCGTGGCAGCGATCGATGCCCTCGTCTTTGGTCAGAGGGGAGCGGCATCCGAAATCTATCAATTTTGCAACGCGCAACCCACAGCGCGAGTGGGGCGAGGCATACGCAGCGGAGTACCGCCGCTTTCGGAGTGCCGGTACGCACCCTCCATCACGCGCCGTCGACAGCTCCGGTCCATCGCCGCGTTCGTCGCCCGGCAGCCGGCAGGTGCAATGGACACCACAAATTCTGGCGCATCGAACCCAACCTTGGAAGGACGCGCCTACGTATTCGTAGTTCATGGCGGCTCGTTTGAAACCTAAATTGTCGTCGAAGGAATCGTAACTCCCAGACCAACATTCAGAAACGACGGCAGCGTGCCGTCGCCATTCAATCCCCATGAGAATTCTCGACCACCGGAGGAGCGGCTTCTGTCAGCTCGAACCTCGTCCACTTCCTGCTCGGGCAGCGGAGAACTCGGCATGTCTGCGGTGACAAGGTCGTCGCTCGATATAAGCTCGCCTACGCCGGCAATCCTAGAGGCCTCGCCGCCGCCGGATCTCGATCCGCCACACGTTGTCAAAGGCGACATCGGCGAGCCCGCCGCTCGTCGCCTCGCTATTGCCGCAACATGCGATCGACGCGGTGATACCTCGCGGCCGAGTCGCGACGTCGACCGTTCGATCGACAGCCCCGGGAGTTCATCAGACGAAACTTCGGCACCTTCCGTTTGTTGAAACCTTCCCGCCGCCACACCTACTCGCTACGCGATGGGCAGGACGAAGCGGCAACCTGCATTCCTCGCCAGGCACCACAGATGAGGTCTACAGCTCGCTGGGTCAGACGATCAAATGGTGTTCTGTGAGACCGCCATGCGTAACCGCGTCAGGCGGCAGCATTACCTCCGCCGCGCCACCACCTACGGCCTGCCGGTGAATGCGACTCGGCTGCTCCGGCTAACTACGGCCCCTATCCAGTTTCCGGAGCTCCTCCCGCTCATGATCCTGGGCAACTCAAGGCGAACGCTACCGGTCTATGGCGACGGCTCAGCGTGCGCGCGACTGGCTCTCGTCAGGACCACTGCCGCGGCCTCGCGCTCGCGCACAAGGGGGTGGACGTACTACGTCATCGGCGGCAAGTGCGAGATGAGGTATCGACGTCGTCCGCGATCATCCGCAGTGACTCGCCAGGCAGGGGCGTCAGACGCCCGACGAATATCACCTCGTCACCGACCGCCCGGACGACCGCCGCTACGCCGCGATCCGCGCGCATTTCGCCGAACTCGGCTGGGGAGCCGAAGAAACAGTCCGGCACGCCTGATCAATGGTATCTCGACAATGGTGGATCCGCAGCATCGAGGACGGCAGCTACGCGGCAGCTGACTCAGAACACTGCCTGATAAACCGAACGATGGTCGACCCTGAAAGCCGCCTCCGAACCCGCCGAGCTGTCCTGCGCAAGGGCATCATCCTCGCCGGCGGCACCGGCGGTCTTTGTTTTCTCGATAGCCCACTCGGTGAAACCAGCAGCTCATCGGTGTATATTTTAAGCCGATGATCTACTACCCGCTCACCCGTGCGTGCTCTTCGGCGTGCGCGAGATCCTCGTCATCTCGACGCCGCGCGACCTGATTTCGAGCATCCTGTTAGGCGATGGTTCGCAGTGGGGCCTCCAGATTTCTATGCGGAACAACTGAAGCCGGAAGGTCTCGCGGGCATTCCTCCTCGGCGAGGTTCACCAGCGAACCGCTGCCTCGTTCTCGGCGACAACCCATTCTACAGCCACGACCTCGGCGGCTCGCTGCTGGCCGCCTCGCGCGCCAGACAAAGGGCGCCACGGTGTTCGTATCACAGACCAGCCAGACAAGCCAGCGTGGTCGGGTCGATGCGGACGGCAGGGTCGTCTCGCTTCGACCAGCACCGAAATCCATTACGCGGTCCCCAGCATTTTACTTCTATGACGCCGACGTCGTCTTACGCAGAGAATCGCTGAAACCCTCGGTCCGCCGGAGAACTTCCGGAATGCCGACCTCTAACCCTCATCTGGAAAAGGGCGGCTGCGTCACGAGATCCTCGGCAACGGCACCTTCCGGACTCGCTGGCAGCCGCCACACCGGATTTCGTGCAGGCCAACGCGAGAACCTCAAGATCCGCCGCCCGGAAGTCGCTAACCTGCAGGGGGCCTATCGTGCGCAACTGGCGATGCGGTGGAAAGCCACCGCCAAGACCTACAGGCCTCGCTCTCTCTTTGGCGCAATTTCATGGACAGAAGCGAGCCGCTTCGTGGAAGGACTCGGTCTTCCCCGGCTCGAAACCACTGCCTGACTACTCAGGCGTCGGTGGCCGCCGCCGCCTCTGGACGATTGGCGTTCGGGTTTCAACCATCCGATCGCGCGCCGATCTCGATGGCAGGTCTGGTTCTGTCGAGTTATTCTCCACTACATGTTTCCAGAAGAGGCCGCGGCTACTTCGGCGGCTCGCCGACTGACGGAGGCACCTTGAGACCGGCTCGGCTTTCGCCCGCCAGTGGGCTCAACCCTGATACCACCGTGGCGCAGGTTTCCACATCCACCCGCCGCACATTCCCGACGGCGAGGAGCCGTCCGCATGGTTCCGCAAGCTCTACCTCGACTCGCCGGACGACGTTTCGCTCCGCCCCTACGACCGCGAGCAATGGGATGTGATGTTTTTCCTCACCGGCATCTGCGAGATGATCCTCATCGACGAGCGCGATGGTTTGACACGCCGCATGATGAGATTCACCATCGCGGGCGATTCGAAACCGGGTGCGGACAACGCCGCCGTGGTGATCCCGCCGGGCGTGGCGCACGCGCTGCGAAGCATCGGAAACGAGGACCTGATCATGGTTTACGGCACCAGCACCACCTTCAATCCGGACTGGGAGGGCCGCATCGCCAGCGACATCGAGAATTGCCCGCTGCCCGCCGATTGGTCCGCCTATCTCGACGCTTGAGACACCTTTCCCAACCCTCTCCCACAACCATCCACCGAACATCACGATGAGGACGAAATCGAACCCGATGAACGCCGGCCATGCGACCGGATCCACCACGGCGCCGCGGCGCTGGATGCAACGCGCGGCCACCTGCGCCCTGGCTGTCATGGCCGCGTTCAGTTTCCCCGCCTGCCAACAATCCGCGCCGGTCATGCCGATCCCGTCCGAGGCGGCGGCCTCGCGTCCGAGCGGTGTTCTCGCCGCCGGCGACCAGATCAACATCGCGTTCTCCGGCGCTCCGGAGATGAACACGAAGCAGACGATCGCCGCCAATGGCAAGGTCAGCCTTCCGGTGGTGGGTGACGTGCAGGCCTCCGGCCGCTCGATCACCAGCCTGCAGGCGGACCTCACCTCGCGCTACCAATCCCACCTGCAGGACCCGACGGTGGTCGTTTCGCTCGAAACCGCGTCGTCCGGCGTGTATGTGACCGGCGAGGTGCTTCGTCCCGGAAAGATCCCGCTTTACCGCCCGATGACGGCGATGGAGGCGGTGATGGAAGCCGGCGGTTTCACCAAGTTCGCGAATCCGAAGCAGGTGATCGTCGTCCGCACCCAGGGCAACCGCAGCCAACGCTATGTGCTCAACATGAACGACGCGCTCGCCGGCTACGAGCCCAGCCCGTTCTACGTGCGGCCCTACGACGTGGTCTACGTGAAACAGAGCGTCTGGTAAGCGATCGCCGATCGCAACCCTCTCACGAAAGGGCGGCCGGAAGGCCGCCCTTTTTTCGTCGGGTGGTGGCTGTCAGCCGGCGGGTTTCAGGTGCTTGGCGAAAAAGCCTTCGACCCGGTTGCCCGTTGCCGGATCCTGGAATGCGGGGCCGCCATGGCCGGCGTCCTCGAGGACTTCCAGTTCGACGGGAACTCCGGATTTCTTCAGAGCCTCGGCAAGAAGTTCGCTCTGGTTGATGGGGACGACCGGGTCGGACCCACCATGGACGATGAGAAACGGCGGATCGCCGGCATCGACGAAGCGGATCGGATTCGCGCTGCGCGCGAGTTTCCTGCGCTCGCTGACGAGACCGCCGAACAAGCGGGATTCCGGCGATGCCGTGGCGGCATGCCGCTCGTATCCCGGTGTGGCGACGAAGGCTTCGAAGTCCGTCGGTCCGTAGAAATCGCATACGGCGCGGACGATCGGTCGCCCACCGTCGCCGCGGGTGCCGACGAGGGCCGCGAGGTGACCGCCGGCGGACGCTCCCCAGACGCCGAAACGATCGGTGTCGAGACCGTAGGTGCCCGCGTGTTTCTTGAGCCACCGGATCGCGGCCACGCAGTCGTCGATCTGAGCGGGAAAGACCGCGTGTTGGCTGAGGCGGTAGTTGATGCTGGCGACGGCATAGCCTTTGGCGACATAGCCGGCGCGCAACGGGGGGCAATTCTCCTTTCCGCCCGCCTGCCAGCCGCCGCCGTGGATCCAGACAATGACCGGAACCCCGCCGGATGCATCCTTTGGAACGAACAGGTCGAGCTTCTGCCGCTCGTGTCCGTTTTCAACGTAGGCGAGGTCACGGTGGATCGCGGCGTTCGCAAGCTGCCGGCGGAAGGTGGCCCGTTGTTGGGCGTCGAGCGGCGACGCGGCGAGCAGGATGACGAGCGACAGCCAGAGTCTCATGAGAAACCGAACACCGGGCGCGCCCGTCGGTTTCGCGCGAGATTTCCCACTTGCTGCCGGCCCGCGGAAATCCATATTCCCATGCAGCGATGAAAGCGAAAGGCAGGAAAGACGAAGGGCGGCTCGGCGGCGATCAACTCGAACGCGTGGCCCACCTTTTCAAGGCCTTCGCCGAACCCACGCGGCTGGCGATCCTGCAGGAGCTCAAGGGTGGTTCTCGCACCGTCGGCGAGGTGGTCACCGCCATCGGCACCAGCCAGGCGAACGTCTCGAAGCAGCTCCGCATCCTGCGCGAGGCCGGCGTGGTGAAACACGAGAAGCAGGGGACCTCGGTCTCCTGCTCGATCGCCGATCCCGTGGTCTTCGAATTGTGCGAACTCGTGTGCGACAAGATCAACCGCGACCTCGCCCGCGACACCGCGCCGCTGCGGTTCTAACCCTACAAAGGAAATCTAAAACCACGAAATACACCAAAGTTCACGAAAAAGAAAGAGTTGAGACTTGAGAGACTCTCATCCTGTGGGTGATCACCCCGATCTTGCCGGATCACCTTCCTTTCGTGCTTTTTCGTGCGTTTCGTGGTTCCCATTTCAGGATTCAGGATAACAGGCTTCAGCCGAGGCTCTCGATCCGGAACACGACCGGCTCGCTGTTGATGCAGTCGAGGGCGGACACCTCCTCCAGCGCGGCCTGCAGTTTCCCGAACGGACAGGTGTGCAGCAGGAACACCATGTCGACGAAGTCGGCGTCCGGGTCGGATGGATTCACCGGCGAATGGGTGCCGGAAATGCCGATCCGGTGGTCGGCGAGGATCTTCGCGATTTCCGCGATCACACCGGGACGGTCGGTGACGTCGAAGCGGACGTAGTATGCGGTGGACGTCTCGCCCACGGGCAGGATACGGCCGGAGTCGGAGTAAGGGAGGAAACCGCGGTGGCTGCCGCTGCGGCGCAGCGAGCGGGCCGCCTCGACGAGGTCCGCGACCACCGAGGAGGCCGTGGGGTCCTGGCCGGCGCCGCGGCCGTAGAAGAGCGATTCTCCGGCCGTGTCGCCGTTCACGGCGACCGCGTTGAACACGCCGTGCACCGAGGCGAGGATGTTGGTGTTGGCAACGAACGAAGGCTGGACGCGCAGCTCCACCGTGCCGTCCTCGTGCTCGCGGATGACGGCGAGCAGTTTCACGACGTAACCGAGGCGCTTCGCGAACTGGATGTCCGCCGGTTTCACCTGCTCGATGCCGGAGACATGGATCAGCGACGGATCGATGGCGAATCCGTAGGCCAGCGTCGCAAGCAGGATCGCCTTGTGGGCGGCGTCCCAGCCGTTGACGTCGAGCGTCGGATCGGCCTCCGCGTAGCCGAGCGATTGCGCCTCGCCGAGCGCGTCCTCGAAACTCAGTCCCGCGTCCGTCATGCGGCCGAGAATGTAGTTCGAGGTGCCGTTGATGATGCCGGAAAACGAATGGATGCGGTTGCCAATGAAGGAATCCTGCACCGTGCGGATGATCGGGATGCCGCCGGCCACGGCCGCTTCGAAATGGATCGGCGTGTCGGTTTCCCGCGAGATCTGGAACAACTCCACACCGCGCTCGGCGAGCAGCGCCTTGTTGCCGGTGACGACGGGTTTCCCGGCGCGCAGTGCGGCCGCGACGATGTCGAACGCGTCGGTCGTCCCGCCGATCAACTCGACGACGACATCCACCTTCGGATCGGCGACGAGCGCCTTCCAATCCGTGGTGAACATTTCACCCGGCACCTCGCTGGTGGTCGCGCGCGCCTTCGCCGGATCCCTTACGAGGATCCGGGAAACATGGAGACACACGTCACCGCCGGTGCGGCCGGTGATGAGGTCGCCGTTGCGTTCGAGGGCGTTCCAGACGCCGGAACCAACGGTTCCGAAGCCTGCGAGGCCGATGCCGAGGGAGGAGCGGGTCGTCACGGCCGGGAATGTGAGCGCCACAGCGCCCGTCTCCAAGCCGGAACACAAAAAACCTCACCCGACCTCAGGCCGTGCCGAAGCTGCGCTCGGCTTCCAGCCAGTCGCTGTGCGAATCACCCGGCAGGCCGAGTTCGACGCGGCGGCGGTAGATCAGATACGCGGCCTGCGCGATGGCGTCCGGGGATGGCTTCGCGGCCGGTTTGGCGGCGGCCTTCGCGGCTTTCTTCGCAGGTGCCTTGGCGGCTGCTTTTTTCGCGGCCTTCTTGGCGGCTTTTTTCGCGGGAGATTTCTTGGCGGCCGGAGCTTCTTCCGGCGCGGCTTTGGCGGCTTTCTTTTTCGTTGCCATGGGATGCGTGGTTGCAGGGGAAATTGAGCACGCGAGGTGCCAAGGCCGGGATAAACAGGAACTCCGGTGATTGCCAGCAAGTTAGACCGGCGTATAGTCCGCCCATGCCGGATGGCTATTCATGGAGCGAAGTCCGCGACGGCGGGACCTACCGTTTGCCCGGGCCCGAGCACATCGGCTGGTGGGCCGCGATGGCCATGCTCGTCTCGATTCTCTTGCATGTCGTCGTGTTTTTCGCGCTCGACCGCATGAAGATCGCGCTTCGTTTCGAGCAGGCGCGCGAGATGAGTACCGGCCCCATCAACGTGCGCCAGGTGGAGGTGCGCCCCGCCGAACCGGAGACTCCGGTCGCACCGGAAAACACGATCACCCCGCCCAACGACGCGGCCGCCTTGCTCGAAGAGGTCGATCTTCTCGACGCCCTTCCCAAGGACGAGGAGATCCTCATCAAACCCGATGTCGAAGAAGCGAGCTGGGCCCTTGAGATGAAGAAACCCGCGCTTGAAGGCGAACCGTCCGTCGACCCCGCGGAAGTGATGGCCAACTACGACCTCGAGACCGACCTCCCCGAGCTCGGGCGCGAACCCGAGAGTTTCCAACCCGCCGCGCTCGGCCAGATCACCGTCGATCCCGGCTCCGAAACGCTCGATGAGGACGACCTCGGGAAATTCGCCGACGAGTTGTTGAAACAAGGTGCCGGCGGCAAGACTGCGGAAGGCGCCCTCGACGGACTCGCCACCCTCGACTCGCTGCTGGACCTCCCTCCGAACCTCCTGCTCGACAAGAAGACCATGTTGCCGAGCGACCTGCTCTTCGAATTCAACAGCTCCGAACTCCGCGAGAGCGCCAAGGTCGGCCTCATGAAGATCGCCCTCCTCATGGACCGCAACCCGGAACTCTACTGCTGGATCGAAGGCCACACCGACCTCGTCGGCGGCGACGAGTTCAATCTCGACCTCTCCATCCGCCGCGCCGAAGCGGTGAAGACCTATCTCGCCGATTCCCTGCGTATGGACGCGGACCGCATTTCCACCCGCGGTTACGGGCGTTTCTCGCCCATCGTCATCGAAGGCGACCGCGACCGGCAATCCATCAATCGCCGCGTCGAGATCCGCATGCGGAAAAACCCGCCGGCCACCGATCAGCTCAAGATCGTCCCGAAAAAGGCGACCGTCGTTGGCGAAGCGCCCCCGCCGCCCGCCGTGCTCATCAAACCGAAGAAAGCCCTGCCGGTGGAAGAGGAGCCACCCCCGCCGGCTCCGCCGAAAGCCGTCCCCGCCGAAAGTATCCCCGAATTGCCCGAGGTGCCCCGCGCCACGCCGGTTGAGCCCGCAGCCCCGCGCCGCGCGCTGCCGGTGGAGGAACCCTGAACGCTTCAGCCAGTACCCGGCACGGACCGACCTCCGGGCGGTCCTCGCGAACGAGCGGCGAATGAATCGCATCGCCCCTCCCTCGCCTGAAAACAGCCCCGGTCGCTCCGCAACCCGGATCCCACCACGTTTCGTGCTGTTTCGCGTCTTTCGTGGTTCCCTCTCCGGTTCCCAGCCTCACCGCTCCAGCCGCGTCCCGCAGTGCTTGCAGAAGTTCGCGTGCGGATCGTGACCCTGCCAACCGCATTCGCGGCAGCGGCGGTTGTCCATCGGAATGCGCTTCGTCGAACGGATCACCTCCGCCGTCACGATTCCCGTCGGCACCGCGATGATCGCGAAACCCGAAAGCATGATGATCGACGCCAGCACCTTGCCTGCCACCGTCATCGGTGCCACGTCGCCGTAACCCACCGTGGTCAGCGTCACGATGCCCCAGTAGATCGATTGCGGGATCGAGCTGAACCCCGGATTGTGCTCGCCCTCGATGAGATACATCAGCGTGCTCTCGATGGTCACCAGCGTCATCACCGCGAACAGGAACACCGCGATCTTCGGCCGGCTCGCCCGCAGCGCCACCAGCAGTTGGTTCGCCTGCCCGTAGTGCCGCGCCATTTTCAGCACCCGGAACATCCGCAGCAGCCGCAGGATCCGGATCACCATCAGATACTGCGTTCCCGCGAGAAACAGCGCCACATACGTCGGCAGCACCGAGAGCAGATCGACGACCCCGAAGAAACTCAGCACATACCGGCTCTTCCGCCGCACCACCCACACCCGCGTGGCGTATTCGATGGTGAAAAGAACCGTGAAAACCCACTCCAGCGCCCGGAACACGCCCTGATGCCGCTCCCGCAGCGGCTCCACGCTCTCCAGCATCACCACCCCCACGCTCGCCGAGATCAGCACCAGCAACACCACGTCGAAAGCCCGCCCCGCCGGCGTGTCCGAAAGAAAAATGATCCTCCACAGCCGCTCCTTCAACGGCTCCGGAGTATCGTGGGGCGGGGGATTTTCCATGGCGGACGCCCGCTCACCATCGGGAATGCCCCGCACCCCGTCGAGAGTCGATTCCGCCCCCGCCGCTTCATCACAGGGCGACCTCGCTTTGGAAACAGCCTGTGAACCACCGATGCGTCTTTCATCCGACGGAGAAGGAACCACTGAGGAACTGAGAACCACGGAAGCCACTGACTCAAAGGATGAGGACAGGAAACGATCGATCCGCATCCATTCTCCTCAGTGAACTCAGTGGTCCTCAGTGATTCAGTGGTTTTTCATCCGCCGCCGGATTTCGAAGTCATTCATAACCAGAATGATCAGATGAGGCAGCCCTGGCTTCATCACTGTCCAACAATCGCGAGTCCTTGATCGTTGAAATCCCCCGACATCATCGGAGTCGTCGGCCGGATTCGCCGGAAACCGTCGACATTCCCTGAAAAATCAACGCCGCACCCACTCCTCCGTCCCCCTTCCGCCTCCAATCGGCCGAACACCACCCCGCCTCCGCCTGAAAATTCCAAAACCAATCATTAAGAATTCAAGACCATCAAGTCCCGACCCGCCCAACGCCAAACGCTCCGGCCACCCCACCCTCGCCACAGCCCGGAAGCCAACAACCAAGCTGCCTCGCCCTCTCCACAGCCCGGGAGCCAATGAACCGCGCGAAGCTCTCTCCCCCACTGATCACCGATCACTGATCACCGATCACTCACCCCTCCCACTCCACTTCCTTCGCATCCTTCCACAACTCCTCCAGCCCGTAGTAATCCCGCAGCTCCTGATGCATCACGTGCACCATCACATCGATGAAATCCAGCACCACCCAACGGCTGTCGGCCTTCCCCTCGGAATGCACCGGTTTCACCCCGTATTCCTCCGTCATTTTCCCCGCCACATCCCGCAGGATCGCCCGCAACTGCGGCATCGAGCTGCCCGAGCACACCACCATGTAGTCCGTCAGGTTCGAAATCCCCCGCAAGTCCCACACGCGGATCTGCTCCGCTTTCACCTCATCCGCCGCCTTCGCGCACGCCAGCGCCAGTTCTTTGCCTTTGATCATCTCGTGTGGGCGTCACCCTACCGGATTCCGACCCTCCCTCCAATCCAAATCCCAAAGTGGCTGGGACATGCTGTCCCAGTCCGTCTTGGGGACATCCTGTCCCCATGCTCCGGACAAGCCCCGGCTCGCCAAGGCGCCACCTCCAATGACATGAGGTAACCCGGTCTCGATGAGGCCGGAAGCCCATGATCCGCGCGCACGCTCTCGTCCGCCTCGCCCCCCCCCCGGATCACATCATCCTGGATTCTGAAATGGGAACCCCGAAAGGCTCGAAAAAGCACGAAAGGAAGGTGATCCGGCAGGATCGGGGCGATCACCCACAGGATGAGAGCCCCTCAATTTGTAACTCTTCCGTTTTCGTGAACTTTGGTGTGTTTCGTGGTTTCTGTGATCCCTTTGAGCACACACCCGAGGGCCTGCCTCAAACCACCTCCACCATCGGCCTGACGCGGGCGGGTGGCAACGCACGGCGATCCGCTTGGAAAATTTCCTCCCATTCGTCGATGACCTTCTGCAGGGCTCTCGCCACCTTGATCGGGTCGTTGCCGTGGACTCCGCCGACGAATAAATCCGGGCAGCGGCCGATGTAGGCCTGATCCTCCTCCGACCAAGCGACCCAACGATGGTAGATGTCTGTTTCGCGCTTCATTGTCCTTTTGATTTTCGGATGGCTTCCGTCAGATCCCGTTCCTGATACGGCTTCGCGTCGGCCCCAAGGTGCCCGGACAAGGTCAGCCTGGCTCCACTCTCGTCATGCACGAAGTTCCGATGGCTCCCTTTCCCTCCGCGATTCACGAATCCTGCCTTCTGGAGGTCGGAAACGAGCTGGCGGATCTTCCGAGGCACCGATCCACCATACTTCAATCATCCGTGCCGACAAGGCGGAAACCGCGTCCGCCCAAGGAGTGGCGGAGCATGTCCGCGATGGGGATGAGCGGGCCGATGGATGGCGCTTCACTCGATTCATGGGCCATCCATCCGCCATGGGCGAACATGTTTTGCCCCCTCCCTGCGAACGATCGTCCCGATCCTGCGGGATCTCCCGGTTTCGTGCCCATCCTGTCTTTCTTGGTTCTCATTCTTCCCATCGCCCGACCATGGAGATCGGCGAACACCCTCCATCCCGCCCTACCAACGATCGCTCCAACCCTCTCCAAATCAGCGCAATCCGAGAAATCCGTGGTTCATCATCGTCCGTCCCCGCTTCCGACCCCGCGCCGACCTCGACCATGAATCCACCCCGTTCGCCTCCGCGTCCCTTCGCGGCCTCTGCGTCTTTGCGGTTCTTCTCTTCATCGCCCACCGCCCTCCCCAAAAGATCCACGATCCACGATCCTCAATCCCCGATCTTCCGTTCCTCCTCCAAAAGCCCCTTGAAAACCAGCCGATTGCAGCCGATCCTCCGATGGTGGACGCCGATTCCGGCCCCCGTGGGAAATCTCGAAAAAATCTCAAAATTTTCTTGCCGACCCCCGCCGAAACCGGTTCTCTACCGTCGAAACCTGCGGAGACGCGGAGTTTTTGTTTGGACGAATACCGCCCCCTCAACACCTCCCCGACCCTTCGCCGAGACCTGAAACCAAACCGAATCGAAACAACCAACCTCGACCCAAAAACCTGAAACCAAATTCTGTCATGAAACCAACTCTTTACACACTCCTCGCCGCAGCCGCCGCCTGTGGTCTCGCCTCCGCCGCCGAAACGGCTTATACGACGCCCGTGGGATACTACAATTTCGACGGTGTTGGCGGTGGTAACCTGTTTGTTCCCGGTGTTGTTAACCCGGCTGCTTATGCCGGCGTTTTGACCGGAGCATCCTCCACGACGCTTTCGGTCGCCGCCAGTTCCTTGACGCCGGGTGCCTTTGACGATGGAGCAACGTTCGCGACCCACTATGTGGAGATCACGTCAGGCCCGAACGCCGGAGTTGCTCTGGATATTGTCTCGAACACCGACTCTGTGATCACTCTTGCGGATGACATCTCCGCCCTGAGCCTTGCAGGTACTGAAACGATCACAATCCGCCCGCATGTGACGTTGAAAAGTTCGTTGGCCGCTGCAGAGGCATCGTTGAATCCGTTCTCCGACGTCGCGACCTTCTACCTTCCCAATGGTAGCAGTGTTACATACTTCTACGGTGGAGACGGTGCCACCGGTTGGTCGTCGGACTTCTTGACTGCTGACGGTGATCTCCGTCCGATTGCTCCTGGAACAGGATTTGTTCTTGGATTGCTTGCCGATGTCGATCTTCCGATTGTTGGTGAGGTGAAGGATACTGCTGCTGTGGCAATGCTTGCTGCCGGGGTTGTGAATATCGTTGGGCCCGTAAACCCGCTCGCTGGAAACACGACGCCACTCAATGACACTGGCTTCGGAGACCTTGCCGCGTTTTCGGACAGTATCACGGTCTATGTGCCCGGCCCGCTCGATACTTCTACTACTTACTATCCGCTGGGCGACGGAACGATTTCCTCGGACTTCGTCAATCCAACAGCCGACACTATCTCCAACACGACTGGAGCTGTCGTAATCCCTGCAACCGATGCATCTGTGAAACTTGAGCCAGGCTTCACCGTTGCTCCGTGATTCATCGAAAATCTCTGAACCCCGAAACTACCCTAAATAGAATAATGAAAACGAAATTGCTCGGTTTGGCAGTCGTAACTGCGTTGTCGTGTGGTGCCGCGAATGCGGTTTCGCTGGCGACGACTTTGCTCGCCAATACAACCAACAACGTGGGTCTGATCACGACCTTGCAGACAGGCTCGCTCACCACCGTAACGGGTACTGCGTTCATCTACGCCACGTCCGTTGAACTTAGCGCGCTTGACGTCGCTGGAATCGATTCTCGTGCGGGGTTTGAAGCCCTCATCCTGAGTGATCCCGGTGCGATCCGTTCGAACATCGCGTTTACCAATGGTGCTGTCACAAGCCCCGGTGCTGCTGAATTGGGAGCGGTTGGCAACAAGACCTACGTTTGGATGAGCTCCAACGACAATTTGTCTTATGGTCTGTTCCAAGGTCCGAATGTTCCTTCCTTGGGTGCCGTTACACTGAACTCCGCCACCATGACGGAAGACCTGATCGGAACCTCTACGTTTAGTGGCATTGCAGGCACC
Organism: Akkermansiaceae bacterium; assembly: GCA_024233135.1. Lineage (GTDB taxonomy): Bacteria > Verrucomicrobiota > Verrucomicrobiia > Verrucomicrobiales > Akkermansiaceae > Luteolibacter. The sequence goes on from JACKPZ010000007.1 coordinate 27,853, forward strand.
ACTTCGGGACCGGATACTGCTTCCGGATTCCAACTGGCCTTTGTGCCCGAGCCTTCGGCCGCTCTTCTCGGAGCGTTCGGTGCGCTTGGACTTCTCCGTCGCCGCCGCGTCTGATTTTTTAATCAGATCCATATTTTGAACCTTGAGAGGCGGGCATTTGCCCGCCTCTCATCGTTTGGAAGAAAGATGTGTGGCATTCGGACATTCCTCTGGAACCGCGGCATGGCCGATGGAATAGGTGCCGCATGCGACAACGGGTAGCCAGCGCGAAGGTACTTTTGGCCGCGGCGGTATTGATGCTCGTCGCTTGCGAATAGTATAAAGGGACACACAAACTATTTGAATCCTCATTGCTTGCCGCGCGGTGTTTGCCGCAGAACCGTATCGAAAATTCCTCTGGCGGCTCGGCTGGGGCAATGGGATCAATTTCGTATGCGAGTTCGGTCAGTGATTGTGTTGATTCCCGCGGCGGCGGGGGCATTGGTTTTTTGCTCGTGCCGATCGGAAAAACACCCCGGAGGCGAGAACTCCGAGGTGAACTCATCGGAGAGAGAGGAACCGCACAAAGAGACTGGAGCGTGCGTCGGTCGGAAGGACCACCCGGGAGCGATTGCAGGTGGACTGGAAAGCCGCGCAGGCCCTGACGGCAAAAGACGAGCGGGTGGCGGCCTTGATCAAGGTCTTCCAAGAAGCCATGGAGCCCGCCCCGGACATCGCCGAGGCTGTCCTGCGCGAGATCCCGGTGGACGCGGAGCAGCGCTTCTCCTTGGTGCAACAGTGGGTCCGGCACCTGGTTGCGGAAGACCGGATCAAAGAGGCCAGGGAATGGGCCGAGTCGATCTATTCGGAAGACCAGCGTCGGATGATCCGTTCGGAGATTGCCGCACTCCTGATGGACGCCAAACCCGAGGAAGCGATTCAGATGCTTTCCGTCGAGGAACTCGAAGCGGGTGGCGCGGACTCCGCCTCCGGCACCGTGCTCCAGATGTGGACATCGAAGGAGCCCCGGAAAGCAGTCACCTGGGCGAGCCGCCTGCCGGACGGCCAAGCCAGGCAGGCGGGCTTCCAATCCGTCTTTTCCGCATGGGCGGGAACGAATGGTCAGGAGGCCTTGTCATGGATCGGCACCCAAACCAACCCTCACGTTCGTCAGGATGCCCTCGATGGCGCCGCCCGCGCCTTCCAACACCACCCCGAACCCATCTTCGACTCCATCTTCAGCGAAGCCGATCCCGAGCTGAAACAGCAGCTCCAACAGCGCATCTCCGACCTGAACGCCCCCGATCCCGCCGCCCCCCCTCCGGCCGAGGAACTGGAGGAAGAGTAAGGACGAAGTGAGCAGAAATGCCCGACGCTCACCGCCACCTCACTCTGGGCTGGTCCCGCCAAACGGAGCCATCGCGCTTGTTATGATGTGGTAGTGGTAGGATTCGGGTGGAAACTCCGACAAAGGGACAGACAAACTATCGGAGATACTTCTTGTAACTTGCGACCGGGTGTGTAGTGTCGGCTTCATGAGAAAGGCGAGATGGCTGGCGGCCTCGGAGGAGGGGAGCGGGAAGCCGGCGGTGTACCACTGTGTTTCGCGGGTGGTGGACCGCCGCTTCGTGCTGGGGGATGACGAGAGGGAGAAATTCCGGACCTTTCTTCGGATGCAGGAAAAGTTCACCGGTTGCCGGTTGCTGACGTATTGCGTGATGTCGAATCACTTTCATCTGCTTTTGGAAGTTCCGCCGCTTCCGGAAGGTGGATTGACCGACGAGGAGCTGCTGCAGCGGCTGGGAGCGATTCACACGGAGGCCGAGGTGGCGGTGGTGGCCGGAGAGTTGGCTGCGGCGCGTGTTTCGGGGCGCGACGATCTCGCGAGCGAGATTCACAGGCGTTTCAGCTACCGGATGCACAACCTCAGCGAATTCATGAAAACGCTGCTGCAGCGCTTCACCCGCTGGTTCAACCGCACGCACCAACGCAAGGGCACGCTGTGGGAGGAACGGTTCAAGAGCGTGATCGTGGAAAGCGGAACCGCGGCGCGCACGGTGGCGGCCTACATCGATCTGAATCCGGTGCGGGCCAGAATGGTGGCGGATCCTGCGGAATACCGGTGGAGTGGATACGGCGAGGCGCTTGGCGGTGGAGCGAAGGGCAACGGCGGAAAGGCCCGGGCGGGATTGGTCCGGGTTTGTCTGTGGGATGAGGGCGGCGCCGGACCTCCCGACGCGCGATGGACGGAGGTTTCCCGGATTTACCGCCGGCAGATGGGCCTGGCCCTGGGGCGCAGGAGCGGCCGGGCGGCGGTGGACAAATCCCTGCAGCGCCCTTCACTGAACCAAGCGGAGGTTCTTGCGACGACGGGTGGCGACAACGGGACGGTTCTGCCGGATCCCGGCATGGCGGCGATGTTGCGCTGCCGCATCCGCTATTTCACGGACGGCGCGGTGATCGGCAGCAGGGAATTCGTGAACGAAGTCTTTGATCAAGCCAGGCAGAGGTTTCCTGGGCGACGAAAGAGCGGCGCGAGGCGCGTGCGGGGAGCCGCGGCCCCGGCATCCGGTGTCTTGTGGAGTCTCCGCGACCTGAGGGTGGATGTGTGACAGGAACACCTCACCAGTCCCCATAACAGGCCCGGTCCGGTCGAGATGGGTCGAAGAGATCAACGCGAACCTTGTCAGAGCGGCTTTAGGAGACGGGTGTCGGCCAGACGTGCGGCGGCTGTTTCGAAGGTGACAAGGGGAAGGTGGGCGGAGGCTGCCTCGGCGTGGATGAGGCGATCCAGAAATCCCGGCTTGGCGGAAGCGAGGTTCGGCATTGAAAGCAGCTTGGCGAGCTGAGGATGAACGACGAAGGTCGACATTGCGAGCAGGGCAAGCAAGCCGCCGAGAACTTCCGCCTTGGGCATCCCGTAGTGGTGTTGGCAGGCAAAATAGGCCTCCGTGACCACCAGATTCGAAACGTAGACCTTGCCGCCTGATCGTTCGATTTCCGCCATGTAGCTCCGCGCCGCTCCGGCCTGATCCGCCGGTTGGCCGGTGAGCAAGCGTATGACCACCGAGGTGTCGAGTGCCGAGCGGATGTCAGGCGGGCTCATTCCAATCCCTTGTGATCGATTGACGCATGGTTTCCGTGGAGTGGTCGGTGACCTCCTCCGGCATCAGGTGGGAGAGCGGTGCTTGGAAGCCCAGCCAATCGACCGCCGGCGCGGAGGACGGAACCTGCTTCTTCTGTCTCAACCATTGCTGGAAAAGCGTGATGGCCACCTCGCGGACGGTGCGTCCCTCCCTGGCCGTTTCGGCCTTCACCTCGCGGTAGAGTTCATCGGGAATCTCGAATGTCGCCTTCATGGGACCCAGCTTCCTGTATTGCTGGGGCACAGTCAAGGGAGCGGTGAAGTGAGCCGCCCCGACCCAGGGACATCTCATGTTGTGTTGAAGGTTCTGGTAATGAATGACTTCGAAACCGGGCGCGATGAATAAACCACTGAATCACTGAAAACCACTGAGTTCACTGAGAAAAATGGACACGACCCGCAATAAAGGGACCGCAATCGCAATAAAGGGACGGACAAATAATCAGAAATCATGTGATGATGTGATGTGGCGCTTCGCCTCGGGGCTGGTCCTTCGCTCGCGCCTTTCATGGAGTCGCGGTGCCAATCGGCGCGATCCCTTGATTATTGTTCGAAACCCCGAAAGCCTTGCTCCGCGATCAAGGCCTTGGCCTCGCCGACGAGAAACAGGGAGCCCGCGATCAGGATCGGGAGATGGTTTTCTTGCCGGGACGCCCTCGCGGCTTCCAGAGCGCCGGCGAGATCGGGAAACTCAAGTCCACGGGACGGCGGCAGGAATCCGGCGAGCTCGGTCGTGGAAAGCGCCCTCGGAGTATCCACCGGGCAGAGGAAGATTTCGCGGGCGAGTGGAGCGAGGTGTTCGAGGATGCCACGCACGTCCTTGGCGGCGACGGCGCTGAAAACGAGGTTGGCCAGGGTGTTGGGAAACCGTCGGCCCCATGTTTCCGCAAGAACCCTGGCCGCGTGCGGATTGTGGGCACCGTCGAGAATGAGTCCGGCTTCGATTTCCTCGAAACGCCCGGGCCAACGGACGGACTCCAACCCGTGCCGGACGACGTCGTAGGACAGCGGCAAGCCGGCTTTGGCCAGTGCGGCGACAGCCAGTGCGGCGTTCCACGCCTGATGCTCGCCCGTGAGCGCGATGGGGTATCCGCGCAGCGGTTCGGTGATGAACTCGAAGGGCGCGCGCGTGAGATTCGCGTGCTTCTCCAGCACGGCCGCGGCCGCGGGTTCCTGAGGTGAGGACAGCGCCGGTTTTCCCGGGAGAAAAATCCCTGCCTTCTCGGCGGCGATTTCTTCGATCGAGCCGCCGAGCCACTGGGTATGGTCGAGGCCGATGGGTGTGACCGCGCAGACATCCGCCTCGACCGCGGTGGTGGCGTCGAGCCGGCCGCCCATGCCGGTTTCCAAAACGATGATCTCGCATCCCCGCTCCCGGAACCAACGCATCGCCAAGGCGAGCGTGATCTCGAAGAAGGTCGGATGCGGATCGAGTCGTTCGCAGATTGTCCGGAGTGCGGTGAGCATGTCCGCGCACTCTTCTTCGGGGATCTGTTCGCCGGAAACCTGGATCCGCTCGCGGTAGTCGATGAGGTGGGGCGAGGTGAAGAGCCCGCTGCGCCAGCCGGCGGACCGAGCGATGCGGTCGATCATCGCGCAGGTGCTGCCCTTGCCGTTGGTACCGGCGACATGGATGACCTTCACGCCGTGGGCCGGGTGAGCGAGAAACTCCGTCAACAGCCGTCGCGGGCCATCGAGCCCGAGCTTGATTCCGAACATCTGGGTGGAAAACAGCCAGTCGATGGCCTCGCGATAGGTCATGCGGCGGGCAACATCGGTCATCCCGCGGCTGACGTCGAACGCCGAATTGGCGGCAGATCCATAATGCGGCCGCATCAATTTTCTGCTAACAGGATGCCCGGGTGCCGAGGTTGGGGGGGGCGCTTTCTGTGGTCGCGCCGCGCCGGGATCGGACCGCGCTTGTTGGGGTTCCCCGGCCCGTGACGGAAGACGGATGTTGATCCTCCGGCAATGTGGGTTCAGGATTCCGGGCGTGTTCCAGATCGTTTTCAACGAGATCAGCGCCGCGGAGTTGTCAGGGCTCGATACCCTTGAGCAGCTTGAATTGATGGATGAATTCCGGGTCGGCAAGGAGGATCTGAGCAACCTCGGTGACGGCACCCGTTTTGGGAAAATCGAGCGCGACGGGCGTGTTCTCTATCGGTTCCGGGCCAAGGACTACCGGTTTTACTTCGAGGTGAAGGAAGACTCGGTGATCGTGCACCGCGTGCTGCACAAGGGGACGTTCTCGGATTTCCTGTTCCGCTCCAAGATGCCGCTGGCGGAGGACGAGGCATTGGCGGGATCGAAGCATTTCTGGAAACTCATCGACGAAGGCCGCAACGCGCGGAGACTTTGAGGTCCGCTACATTTTCCTTTCGCCGCGGGCAGGATTCCAACAGTCTTGGTCATCATGAAATGGCTGTTGTATCTCTTGTTCATCGCCCTGGTCGGAGGAAGTTGGGTGTTGTTTTCGAATTCCGGAAAGGAGTTGACGAGCAAGCAGGTGCAGCTTGAGGAGGCGACCAACACCGGCGACGATGAGGTCCGCACGAAGCTCGAGGGCGAAATCTCCACCATCGAGGGCGAGCGGACGTTCCAAGGCATCCTGCTCGCATTTCTTTCGGCCGGGCTGGTGGGCATCGTATTCGTTTTCCAAATCCTGCCATCGCTCGCCCACAAGGTGACCCATGCGGTGTACGACAGCGCGGAGATGATGGAGCACGATGTCATGCACGACGCCCGCTCGCTGTTGGCGCAGGGCGACTATGAGGGAGCCATCGCCGCCTTCCGCGCGGCTGCCGCGGCGGAACCGCTCAACCGCCTGCCGATCGTGGAAATCGTCAAGATCCAGAAGGATCACCTGCGCGATCCCGCGTCGGCGATCCAGACCGTGCGCGACGCGCTCGAAGGCCAGGCTTGGGAGCCGAACGACGCGGCGTATTTCCTCTACCGCTTGGGCGAGCTCTACGACGAAGCGGGCGACCGGGCCACGGCCGGGGTGGTGCTGCAGCAGGTGATCGATGAATTTCCCGGCACCCGTCACTCCGCCAACGCGATGCACAAGATGCACGAGTGGGCGCAGCAGGAGGAAGGTGTGGAAGAAGAAGTGCCCGCCGAACTGGCGCACCTCGGCGATGGCGAGGAAGCGGTCGACTATGAGTCCGAAGAGGCGCGGATCGCCGCGGAGGAAGCCGAATACCTCGCCCGCATGCAGGCTCAGGAGGCGGCCGGGCAGGAGGAAAACCCGGAACAACCCGAGCAACCGGGTGGCTCCGCATGACCATGCGGAGACGTGAGCGAGCGGACGGCCGCCTTCTGTGACAGGCATCCGCTTTTCGTCGCGGCGGTCTATTGCGTGGTGGTCATCGGGCTGGGCGCGTGGTCGCCGGCTTTGGCGGTTGTGGCCGCCATCGCGCTCGCGGCTGGCGCGTGGCGGATCAATGGATGGCGGATGGCCGCCGGCTGGTTGTTTTGTGCCGCGGTCGCGGTGACGGTGATGACCGTCCGCGAGGGTCAGCGGGTCGCCGCAGGCGAGCGGCTGGCTGCGGGTGGCTTGGGCGAAGCCCGCGGGCGGCTCACCGAGGACGCGCGGCAGCAAGGTCGCTATTGGTCGGCTCCGGTGCGATTGAAAGGTGGCCCTTTTCCAGGCACCAAGGTCTGGTGGGAGGGTTCGGGCGAGCCGCCGGTGGCGGGTGCGCTGGTCAGCGGCAAGGGTGGATTCGAGCCGCTTCCGTTGGCGAGAAATCCTGGAGAATTCGACCGCGGATCGTGGCTCCGGCAGCGGGGCATCGCGGCGGTTTTCTTCGCGGGTCGGATGCCGGGCACGGTGGAGGTGCCGGCGGTCACCCGGCTCGGAGCCTCCATCCGCCACGGCTTGCGGGACCGGATCATCGCCGGTCTCGAGGAACCCTCCAAATCCGCGGACATCATCCGTGCGGTGGTGATCGGCGAGAAGCCGCGGGATGGACAGGAACTGGTCGAGTCGTTTCGCAACAGCGGCACCCTGCATGTGTTCACGGTGAGCGGCTTGCATGTGGCGCTGGTGGCGACCATCGGCTGGCTGGCCCTTTCGTTCGCAGGAGTGACCCGGCGGAGAGCGGTGATCGTGCTGGTGCCACTCGTTTTCGCCTATGCGTGGGCCACGGGAAACGAAGCGCCCGCGGTCCGCTCGGCGTGGATGACGACGGTGTTTCTCGGAGCCTTCGTGTGGCGGCGGAGGCCGGATTTGTTGAACTCGCTGGGCGCCGTGTTGCTCGCCGCGCTGCTTTGGGACGGACGCTTGTTGTTTCTGCCCGGCGTCCAGCTTTCGTATGGAGTGGTGGCGGCGATCGCCCTCGCCGCGGGTCCCGCGTCGCGCTGTTTCGAATGGATGGCGCGGCCGGAGTTGTATCTGCCGGTGGAACTCATGAGCCGCTGGCAACTCCGCTGGTGGAAATTCCGCCGTCGGCTCGCCCAGTCGCTCGGGGTTTCCTTGGCCGCGGCGGCGGGATCCGCGCCGCTCACGGCGTGGCATTTCGGCTTGTTCACTCCGGTTTCGGTGGTGGCCGGCGTTTGCATCCTGCCGCTGGTTTTCGGGATGCTCGCATTGGCGCTCGCGTCGGTCGCGATTTCACCGCTCGTCCCTCCGGGGTCGCGGTTGCTCAACCAGATCAACGGCAAGCTCGCACTGATGGTGGCCGGCGTCGCCGAAACCGGTGCGGCCGTGCCCGGCGGTCACTTCCGCCTGCGACGGGAAACCACGACCACCCTGCGGATCTACGATTTCGACCGCGGTGCCGCGGCGGCCTGCTTTTCGTCCGCGGATGGCGCCGCGGTGCTGATCGACTGCGGCGACCGGCCGAGTTTCGAATACCGCCTCGTCCCGTCGCTCCAGAAACTTGGAATCGAGCCGGACTCGGTGGTCATCACCCACCCGGACGGAGCTCACGCAGGCGGGGGTGCGCCGGTCTGGGAGCTGCTGCCGATCCGTCAGGTCGCGCTGCCGGTTTTCCGTTCGCGCAGTCCTGCGATCCGCTCGTGGATCGCTTCCGCGCCGGAGGCTGGCGTGGCCATCCGGCAGATCGCGGACCATCGGACGCTTGGGTTTCCCGATGGTGCGAAACTCGAAATCCTGCACGCACCGGACCCGTTGGCGGTTTCCACCGCGGCGGACGACCGCGTCGCGATTCTCCGGCTCCACTGGCGGGGATGGAGATTTCTCTTCACCAGCGACGCCGGCATGGGCACCGAACTCGCGCTGCTGGACAGCGGCGCGGATCTCTCCGCCGATGTGATCATCGCGGGAAAACACCTGCGGGATCTGTCGCTGAGCGAGCGCTTTGTCGAGGCGGTGGGACCTCGGGCGATGGTGCTGTCGAACCATCCGTTTCCGCCGGAACAGCGGCGCAAACCCGGTGAAATCGCCTACTGGCGATCGCAGGGCATCCACGTGTTCGATCAGGCGGAAACCGGTGCGGTGAGTTTCCGGCTGGAAGACGACGGACGGCTGAGAGTGGAGGAATTCGTGACGGGAAACACGGTGCGTTTCAGCCAGCGATAGCCGGTTTGCGGCAGCGGAGCCGCCACATCCGTTTGCCCTCGGCCTCCCATTGGATCTGGAAGTCGGTCTTCGGGTGGAAAAACGTGTCCTCCTCCCAGCCGAGAATCTCGAAGCGACCGAAGGCCTCCACCTTTTCCACGCCCCACTGGTAGTATTCCTCGTGGTCGGTCATGAAGAGAAACTCTCCGCCGGCGACGAGCGCGCGGTCGACAGCCGTCAGGAACCGGTGCTGGACGAGCCGCCGGCGGTGGTGGCGCACCTTCGGCCACGGGTCCGGGCAGAGCAGGTGGATGCGCGAGACCGCCGCCTCCGGCAGCAGCCACTCGGCGACGTAGCCGCTTTCGAGCCGCAGGACGCGTGCGTTTGCGAGACCTTGGCGGGTGATCTTGCGGCAGACCTTGCGGACGCGTCCGAGCAAGCGCTCGACGCCGAGGAAATCCCGCTCCGGGTGGTTTCGCGCCATGTCCATCAGGAAGGTCCCGTCGCCGCAGCCGAGGTCGACCTCCAGCGGCCTGCCGTCGCGCACGATGTCCGCCGCCGCGAGCCGCCGGAAATAATGGGGCGGCACGAATTCGCCGGGCATCGCCGGGCGGGGCAGGATGTCGAGGGGCTGCGCGCTCATCGGCGCGGTTTCTAGCGGCCGCGGAGCGATCCGCAATCCGCAATCGCACGCGGGGTTCCCGCTTGACGCTGTTTCCCTGCGGCTCCTAGCCTCCCCAGAACCCGAGGGCTCCGTGGGGCAGCCCGGGATTTCGAACCAACAACAACCGACACCCGCCGTGGACCTCCAGGAAATCCGCAAAATCGTCGAGCTCATGAACGAGCACGGGCTCACCCATTTCGACCTCACCAAAAAGGACTTCCACCTCAAGCTCAAGAAAGGTGCGGACGTCGATGACCTGCGCGGCCTGCTCGCCGCGCTGCCCACCGCCGCCGCTCCGGCTCCCGTGGCCGCAGCCGCGCCCATGCCCGCCGCCGGGTCCCCCGCGCCGGCGCCCGCCGCCGAAGGCACGGAAATCACCTCGCCGATGGTTGGCACCTTCTACCGCAAGCCCGCCCCGGACGCTCCGAACTTCGTCGATGTCGGCTCCACCGTTTCCGTCGGCCAGACCGTCTGCATCATCGAGGCGATGAAGGTGATGAACGAGATCAAGGCCGAGAAATCCGGCACCATCTGCGAGGTTGTGGCCGAGGACGGCACGGCGGTCCAGTTCGGTGACCCGCTCTTCCGCATCAAGTAACTCCCTGCTCAAAGCTCCACGCTCCTTGCCCGTATGTTCAAGCGCGTCCTCGTCGCCAACCGTGGCGAAATCGCCCTCCGCATCATCCGCGCCTGCCGCGAACTCGGAGTGGAATCCATCGCCGTCTATTCCGAGGCCGATGTCGACTCGATGCACGTCCAACTCGCCGACCAGGCGGTGTGCATCGGCCCCGCTCCGGGCAAGGAATCGTATCTGAAGATGGACCGCATCATCGCCGCCGCCGAGATCACCGGCGCCGAGGCGATCCATCCGGGCTACGGGTTTCTATCGGAAAACGCACGCTTCGCCGACATCTGCGATTCGTCCGGCATCGTGTTCATCGGCCCGTCGGCCGAGGTGATCACCCAGATGGGCGACAAGGCGACCGCCCGCGCGACGGCCACGGCGAACGGCGTGCCGGTCACCCCCGGCTCGGATATCATGCCGGATGCGGAGACCGCGTTCGAGGAAGCGAAGAAGATCGGCTTCCCGGTGATGATCAAGGCCACCGCGGGTGGCGGCGGACGCGGCATGCGCCCGTGTTTCAAGGAGGAGGAGTTCATCAACCTGTTCCAAGCCGCGTCGAGCGAGGCGATCGTTTGTTTCGGAAACGGCGATTGTTATCTCGAAAAGCTCGTTCTCAACCCGCACCACATCGAGTTCCAGGTCATCTGCGACTCGCACGGCAACTACGTGCACCTCGGCGAGCGCGATTGCTCGATGCAGCGCCGCAACCAGAAGATCATCGAGGAATGTCCCTCGCCGCTCGTTTCGCAGGAACTGCGCGACCGGATGGGCGAGGCGTCGGTGAATCTTGTCAAAAACATCGGATATCTCAACGCCGGAACCATTGAATATCTCGTCGATGAAAAGGGCGAGAACTTCTATTTCATGGAGATGAACACCCGCATCCAGGTGGAACATCCCGTGACCGAGGAGGTGATGGGATGCGAGCTCATCAAGGAGCAGATCCGCATCGCCGCCGGCGAGCCGCTTTCCCACCATGTGCTGGAAGCCACGCCGCGCGGCCACTCGATCGAGTGCCGCATCAACGCCGAGGATCCGTACAACAATTTCGCCCCCAGCCCCGGCACCATCGACCTCTGGTACGCGCCGGGTGGCAAGGGCGTGCGCGTCGACACCCACGTTTACTCCGGCTACAGCGTGCCGCCGAACTACGACTCGATGATCGCCAAGCTCATCGTCACCGGCTCGACCCGCGAGATCGCCATCGCCCGGATGAAACGCGCGCTCGGCGAGTTCATGATCCGCGGCATCAAGACGACCATCCCGTTCCAGCTCGAGATCATCAACCACCCGGACTTCGTCGCCGGGAAATACGACATCGGCTGGGTGAGCCGGTTCCTGGAGGAGAAGAAGGGCTGAGGTCCGAGTGTCTTCTTCCGCTCCGCAGGGAGCCGTCATGCAACTAGTGGAACGCTGCGGGAACTTGACAACTTGTCCACTTCGGGTGAGTGTTCCGGCATGAAAACCGTGACCATCGCCGAGTTCAAACGCGATCTTCCCGCGCTGCTCGACGAGGTGGCCAAGGGCGCCAGCATCGTGGTTCAGAGAGGCCGCCGTCGCGAGAACGTCGCCATCCTCGCCCCCTACGAGTCCGTGTCCTCCGCGCCCCGCCCGCTCGGATTGCTTTCCTCGCGCGGCAAGCCTTCCTTCCACGACTGGGAAATGTCCGACGACGAATTTCTCGCTTCCCATTGAGCCATGGCGTGGATGCTAGATACCCACACCCTGATCTGGGCCCTGTTCGAGCCGAAGAAACTCGGCCGCAAGACACGTGCGATCCTTGTCGATCCGGTCAACCAGGTCTTCGTGAGTCCAATCAGCTATTGGGAGATCAGCCTGAAGGCCGGCATCGGGAAACTCGTGCTGCCTGGCACGGAGCCCGATGAAATCCCTGCCGCCGCCGCTCGTCTCGGTCTCACCGATGCTCCGCTGCCACCGGAAGTTCTCGCGAGTTTCCACCGGTTGCCCCGGGCACCCGACCACCGCGACCCTTTCGACCGGTTGCTCATCTGGCATTGCATCGTCGGCAAGCTCACACTCCTCAGCCAGGACCGTGCGCTGCCATTTTACCAGACCCACGGCTTGAGTTTCGAATGGTGATGGCGCTATCAAACGCGACCATGAACGACGCCCGCTTGTATGGAATCCTCGACCTCGGCTACGTGTCCGAGGAAAACGCGGTGCCAGTGGCGAAGTCGCTGTTAGATGGCGGCGCGGGCATTCTCCAGCTTCGTGCGAAGGGGCATGACCTGGAAACCAACCGCCGCCTTGCCGCGGTCCTGCAACCGCTCTGCCGCGAGGCCGGCGTGCCGTTCATCCTCAACGACTACCCGGAACTCGCCGCGGAGCTCGGCACCGACGGTGTGCACATCGGCCAGGACGATGGAACGCTTGCGAACGCCCGCGCGATCGTCGGTCCCGGCAAGATCATCGGGCGTTCGACCCATTCGCTCGCACAAGCCCGCGCCGCGCTGGAGGAAGGTTTCGACTACATCGGCTTCGGCCCCCTGTTTCCCACACCGACGAAACTCGGGCGTCCCGGCATCGGCCTCGAAGACATCGCGGCGATGGAACGCGAGGTCGGCTCGAAGATCCCGGCATTCTGCATCGGAGGCATCAAACGGGAAAACCTGGACGAAGTGCTCTCGGCCGGAGCACGGCGCGTGGTGATCGTTTCCGAACTCCTGACGGCGCCGGATGTGGAAGCCGCCACCCGGGACGTGGTCGGGCGGATGATTGCGGATTGCGGATTGCGGATTGCGGACTGCGGATTAGAAGATCCGGCTCATGCAATCGCATGAACTCAAGGAGCGGACAATGTGTTTCGGGCTGCGGATTCTTGATGTGGTGGATTCGTTGCCGTCGACCTCCAAAGGAAGAACCATTGCAAACCAGTTATCGCGCTCGGGAACCTCGGTGGGGGCGAATTACCGGGCGGCCTGCCGAGCGAAGAGCAGGGCGGATTTCGTTCACAAAATGGGAACGGTGGAGGAAGAAGCCGACGAGACCTCCTATTGGCTGGAGATGATCATCCGGGCGAAGATGTTGCCAGCCAAGCGGCTTCAGCCCCTGTTGGACGAATCGAACGAGATCCTCGCTGTTGTCGTGGCCTCCATCAACACCGCGAAACGGAACAAACGATAAAAGCGGGTTGCGGATCAGATGATTCCAACTAGAACACAGGGCTTCCGGGGAGCCCCGGACCTTCCAACCCGTTCCGCCATGGCCAATCCGCAATCCGCAATCCGCAGTCCGCAAACGCTCGCCGTCGGCGGCACGATCGCCATCGACAACGTCAAGACCCCGGAAGCCGAAGCCGAGAACCTGCTCGGAGGATCCGCCGCGTATGCGGCGCTCGCGGCGTCGTTTTTCACGAAACCCGTCGATCTGATCGGCATCATCGGCCATGACTTCCCCGCGGAGCACCTCGATATGCTCGAAGGCCGCGGGATTTCACTGCACGGCGTCGAGCGATCGGAAAACGAATCGTTCACGTGGACGGGCGAATACCACACCAACATGAACGAGCGTACGACCCACCGCGTGGGGCTCAACGTGCTCGAAAGCTGGCAGGTGAAGGTTCCAGAGGCATGCCGCGACGCGGGCATCGTGGTGCTGGCGAACATGTCGCCGGACAACCAGCTTGAGATGCTCGGCCAGATGCGCAATGAGTCTGCCTTCGTCATCGCCGACACGATGGACCTGTGGATCTCCATCGCCAACGAGCGGCTCCATGACGTGCTGCCGAAGCTCGATCTTTTCGTGCTCAACGAAGGCGAAGCGCGCGATCTCGCGGGTACCACCAACCTCGTCCGCGCCGGCATGCTGCTGCTCGAGAAGGGCCCGCGCTATGTGTGCGTGAAGCTCGGCGAATTCGGCGCGATGCTCTTCGGCCAGGCGAACGGCGGTGAGAAACACGCGTTCTTCCGCTCGACGGCGTATCCGCTCGAAGCGGTCGCCGACCCGACCGGCGCGGGTGACACCTTCCTCGGCGCGATCGCCGGCTACCTGGCCGCGCAGGGTTCGGGGCCGTATGATTTCGGCATGCTGCGGCAGGCGGTCATCCAGGGATCGATCCTCGCTTCGTTCACGTGCGAGGCGTTTTCGACGAAGCGCCTTGAAGCACTCTCCGACGAGGAGCTGGCCGACCGCATCGAGTATTTCCGCGAAACGACGAGCTGGTGAGGTGAATCGTAGGCCCGTTCGTGAGAACGAGTGGGAAGGCTCCGCGTTCGCGGTCTCACGACCGCGCCTACTCGCGATTCAAAAACTCGAGGATCGCTTCCGCGGACTTTTTCGAGATCCCGGGCAGCTCGGCGATTTTTTCCGGTGTCGCGTTCCGGATGCGCGCGACGCTGCCGAACTTCTCTAACAATCTCTGTTTCTTCGCCGGTGACATGCCGGGGCAGTCGTCGAGCAGGCTCTCCTTCATGCGGCGGCGGTAGAGCAGGGCGTTGTAGCCGTTTGCGAAGCGGTGGGCCTCGTCGCGGATCCGCTGGAGCAGCTTGAGCGCGCCGCGGTCGTGCGGGATGCGGATCGGATCCGGACGCTCCGGCAGGAAGACCTCTTCGTGTTGTTTCGCGAGGCCGACGACCGGCAGCTCGTGAAGTCCCAGCGTTCGCAGTTCCTTCACCGCCATCGAGAGCTGGCCTTTGCCGCCGTCGACGATGACGAGGTCCGGGAGCACGATCTTCGCGCGGCCTTCGCGGGCGAGACGGCGCTGCGATTCGACGGGATCTTCCTGCGACTCCGCGAGATCGGGATTGGCGTCGCGGTTTTCCATCAGGATGCGCGAGTAGCGGCGGCGGATCACCTCGGCCATCGAGGCGAAGTCGTTCTGGCCCTCGACCGTGCGGATCCGGTAGCGACGGTAGTTCTGGTTGTCCGGTTTGCCGTCGGTGAAGCGCACCATCGAGGCGACGATGTGGTTCGACGAGACGTTGGAAATGTCGAAGCACTCCATCACCCGCGGCGGTCCGGCGAGGTGAAGCTGCTCGCCAAGTTCCGCCAGGTCGGCACTGGCGTCGATGGTGCTCGGCACGCCGCGGCCGCGGCTGAATTGTCGCGTCGGAGCGAGGGTTTTTTCCAGATTCTGGAACACATCGCGCAGTTTCGCCGCTTTCTCGAATTCCAGCTCGGCGGCGGCTTTCTCCATCTCCTCGCGCAGCCCGTCGAGGATGTCGCGACGGCCCTTGCCTTCGAGCACGCGGCAGGCCTCCTCGGCGCGCGCCCGGTACTCGTCCGGCGTGATCCGCCCGATGCACGGCGCGGTGCAGTTCCGGATGATGTCCGCATGGCAATGGCGGTAGTCGGTTTCGCCGGGCACCAGCGGCCGGCAGCTCCGCAGGCCGAACGATTTGTTGAGCCAGTCGAGAGTTTCGCGCAGCGCGCCGGAGTGGGGGAAGGGTCCGTAGTATTTCGCGCCGTCGTCCTTTTTCGTGCGGGTGGTGGTGAATCGCGGCCACGCGTCGCCGGGGCGGATGCGCACCAGCAGGAAGCGTTTGTCATCGCGGAACGCGACGTTGTAGCGCGGCCGGTAGTCCTTGATGAGCTTGCCTTCGAGCAACAGCGATTCCTCCTCGTTGCGCACGACGTGGAAGTCGAAATCGTGGATCGAGTCGATGAGCGCGCGGGTTTTCAGGTTCGCCCGGACTTTCTGCGATGCCATGAAATATGTGGAGACCCGGCGCTTCAGGTCGCGCGCCTTGCCGACGTAGATGATCGAGCCGAGGCGATCTTTCATGAGATACACGCCGGGCTGGTGGGGCAGCTCGCGGAGCTTGGAGCGGAGTTCCGGAGAAATCATCGGTCGTGCGGCACCCCATCGAACGACGGTCGGCGCGGATTTCAACCGGAAAGAAGTCCCGGGTTTCCCGGTATCCGGGAAAGTTCGGCCTTCCGAAGAACGTAAACGGCCCCTCAAGACCCGGACTTGCGTTGATCCGGGAGCTGAATAGACTCTTCCCACGTTCATGAAGTGCCGTCTTTTCTCCGCCGCGGGGCTGTTTTTCACCGCGAACGCCGCTTTGGCCGCTGAGGCTGTCGAGACGGAATCGTTGTCGAAACAGATGAACTTCATGGAGATCGTCACCGCCGGGGGCATCATGATGTACCCGCTCGGCCTGCTCTCCGTGGTGGGCGTCGTGCTGGTGCTGATTTACCTGCTCACCATCCGCCGCAACGCCGTGGTGAGCGACCGGTTCATGGACGCCGCCGAGGCGATGATCCGCAAGCGCGACTACCTCGGCCTCATCGGCTATTGCCACCGCCGCAACGAGTGCATGGCCCGCGTGACCCAGAAAACGCTCGATTTCCTCACCAAATACCCGGCCGCTTCCTTCGGAGGAGTCCGTGAGGTGGCCGAAGCCGAGGGCTCCCGCCAAGCCGGACTGCTCAGCTCGCGCATCACCTACCTCGCCGATGTCGGGGCGATCGCACCGATGGTCGGCCTGCTGGGCACCGTGCTCGGGATGATCAAATCGTTCCTCGAAATCTCCACCGGCGACGTCACCGGCGTGCGCCAGATGGCCTTGGCCGAGGGCGTCTCGGAGGCGCTCATCACCACCGCGGCCGGCCTGATGATCGGCATTCCCGCATTGGTGTTCTACTCGCTTTTCCGCGGCCGGGTTCAGAAATACATCGCTGAGCTGGAGGCGGCGGCCACGCACCTGATGGCGCTGCTGCACTCGCAGGTCGAGCGGCAGCAGAATTCGCCGCTCGACTACACGCCCGCGCAACGCACCCGCGAGGACTACGCGATGCCCGTGCCCTCGCCGATGTCGCAGCAGCGCGAGGACCTGCGTGGCGTTTGAGTCCCCTCCACGGCCATGAAGTTTACCAGCCGCCAGCCGGAACCCGCCAGCATGCAACTGGCGCCGATGATCGACATCGTCTTCCTGCTGCTCATCTTCTTCATCGTCACCTGGCAGTTCACCCGTTCGGAAACCGAGCTGGAGGTTTCCGTCCCCACCTCGGAAGAAGGGGCGGAACTCACCCGGCCGAAGGGAGAGATCATCATCAACGTGATGTCCGACGGCACGCTCCGTGTCGAAGGCTCCACGGTGAACCGCGACCAACTCTACGACAAACTGTCCGCCATCGCCCGCCAGTTCGAGAACCAGCCGGTGCGCATCCGCGGCGACGGCGCGGTCCTTTACCAGCGCATCGTCGAGGTCATCGACACCTGCCAGAAGGCCGGCATTTGGAACATTTCCTTCGCGACGCAGCGCCCTGAAGCCGCCGAGTGATCGCTTGGCAAATCCCCGGAAACGGGTCACGTTCCCGTCATCTTGAAACGCATCCTCGCCCTATCCCTGCTCGCCGTTCCGGTCCTGCACGCCCAGGAACCGCCGCGGGCCGTGGAGGCCGATCCCGCGCTGAGGACGGACCCCGGCAACGACTTCTTCCTGCGCGGAAAAAACGTCTACGATTCGGCCCGGGCGAGCACCGATTTCCAGACCCGCGTCGCGTACTACCAGCGGGCGGCCCAGATTTTCGCCGACTACCTGACGAATTTCCCGAACCACCCGAATGCCGAGATGGCGTGGTGGTATCTCGGAAACAGCTACTACCAGTCCGGAAATCCCCACGAGGCGAAACGTTGTTTCAGCACTCTCATCAACCGCTACGGCGACGGCAAGTGGGCCGCCGCGGCCTCCTATACGATGGCCGCAGATCATTACAACAAGGCCGAATACGCGTTCGCCGCGCCGATGTTCGAGCGCTACGCGCGAAACGCCGGCAAACCGACCGAGCGCGCCCGCGGCCACTACTACGCCGGCAACTCCTACCGCATGCTCGGCCGCGACCGCGAGGCCACCCGTGAATACAAGGCGGTGGTCGATGACCCGGCCGGCACCCTGTTCGCCGCCCAGTCGAAGATCTCGCTTGGCCACCTCGCGCTGGACCGCGGGAAACTTGAGGACGCGCTCACCTGGTTCGAGGATGTCGCCAACGGCAACTACGCGCCGAAGGTCACCGGCGAGGCGATGCTCCAGTCCGCGCTCACCGCCACCAAGCTCGGCCGCACCGAGCTTGCGGACCAGCGGCTCAACCAGATCATGCGCACGCCGGGCATGGAAGACTTCCGGCCCGACGCTCAGACCGCTTTGATGGCGAACCTCTACGCCAAGAAGCAGTACGACGAGGTGATCCGGATCTTCCGCAGCAGCGCGACCAAGTCCGAGGGTGAGAAGGAGGCCGCGCGCCTGATGATCGCCGCCCGCGCGTACATGCGGCTCAAGCAGCCGAGCCAGGCGCTCACGTTGTTCCGCGATGTCGAGCGGCTGGTGAAACCCGAGTCGGACACCGCGTTCGAAGCGTCGTATTACCGCCTCCTTTGTTTCTTCCAGATCGAGGGCCGCCACGTGCCGGATCAGGTCGATGCCTTCCTCCAGCTCTACCGCAAGCTCCACCCCGGAGACCGCCGGATCCACACCGCCCTGATGATGAAGGCGGAGACCCTCTACGGCGCCGGCAAGGTCGCCGAGGCAGCCAAGGTCTACAGTGAGGTCAGCGCCGCGGTGGTGGGCGAGAAAAACCGGCCTGGCCTCTTGTTCCAGCGCGGCTGGTGCCTCGCCGAGGCGGGGGACGCCCAAGGCGCCATCCGTTCCATCTCCGAATTCATCAGCCGCTACCCGGACGACCCGCGGGTGCCCTCGGCACTCGCCAAGCGCGCCCGCGCCTACGCCGATGTTTCGGAACCGGGCAAGGCCATCGCCGACTTCGACCGCCTCACCGGCTCCAAGGAGGTTCCCGAGGACCTTGTTTCCTATGCATGGCTCGAGTCCGCCCGCATGCGCCGCGGCGAAAACAACATCCCGGACATGATCGTCCGCTACAAGGGTCTCCTCGAGCAGGTCGACGGCCTCGGCGAGAACCTCCAGGCCGAGGCGAACTACTGGATCGGCTGGGGACTGGTGAAAACCAACGCCGCCAGGGAATCCGTCGGATACCTCGACAAGGCCCGCGAGCTGCGGCCGAAGGCTTATCAGAAACACGCCGGCATCCTGCTCGCGCTCGGATATTTCGCAGGCCAGGAACCGGAAAAGCTCTCGCAGGAAATTCGCACCGCCATCGAGAAAGGCTACGCCGCCGAGATCCCGGACCAGGCGCTCCAGTGGTCCGGCATGCAGTCGTTCAACTCCGGCGACTACGAAGCCGCCGTCCGCAGCCTCGGCCAGATCGCCAACGACGACGACCCTCGCTCGACTCCCAAGGAGGTCTGGCGCTACCTCGCCAAGGCCCGCATCGAGACCGGTGACGGCGACGGCGCCCTCACCGCGGTGAACCACCTGCTCGACGTCGAGGAAAACCCCGCGTGGAAAGCCGATGGCCTGCTCGACCGCGCCCGCGCGCTCGACCTGCTCGACCGGCCGACCGAAGCCCGCAAATCGGTCGATGAGGCGATGGAGCTGCGTCCGCAGGGTCGCACCAGCGCCGGCCTGCGCATCACCTCCGGCGATCTCCACCTCAAGGCAGGCGATCCGAAACAAGCCGCCGCCGAGTACCTCATCGTCGTCAATTTCCACGAAGACAAGGAGCTCAAGCCGCTGGCGCTTTCAAAACTCGTCGAGGCGCTCGAAAAACAGGGCGACAAGACCGAGGCGGAAACCTATCGTCAGCAGCTCCAACGTGAGTTTCCGGGTTGGGAAAAACCCTGAAACCCGGGTTTCCACTTCCTAACAAACGTTTCGGCCGCTTGATTCCCGCCGAGTCCATCGACAGTCCATGACGCCTCCTTCGTCCAGCACACCCACGTCCCGTCCTTCCAAGAGCAAGGGTCCCGCCAACGGCTGGACGCCCGAGAAATCCGCCGAGCTCTACGGCTTGGAATCATGGGGCCATCGTTTCTTCGGCGTGAACAAGGGCGGCCACGTCACCGTGCGCCTCGAGGAGGAAGGCTCGGGCAAGGAGGTCTCGCTCTTCGAGGTCATCGAGGGCCTCCGCGACCGCGGCACCCACCTGCCGGTCCTGCTGCGCTTCCGCGACCTGCTCCAGGCGCGCATCACCGAGATCAACGAATCGTTCCGCAAGGCGATCAAGGACACCAACTACCGCGGCGAATACCGCGGCGTCTATCCGATCAAGGTGAACCAGCAACGCCAGGTCATCGAGGAGATCTCCGAGTTCGGAAAGAAATACCACTACGGTCTCGAAGCCGGCTCCAAGCCCGAGCTCATCGCCGCGCTCGCGCACATGCACGATCCCGAGGCCTACATCATCTGCAACGGCTACAAGGACGAGGAGTTCATCGACCTTGCCCTGCACTCGCAGAAAATGGGCCTCAAGATCATGCTCGTGCTCGAAATGCCGGGCGAGCTCGACCTCATCCTCGAGCGCTCGCGCGTCACCGGCGTGCTGCCGAATCTTGGCGTGCGCATCCGCCTTTCCACCCGCGGCTCCGGTCATTGGCAGGAGAGCGCCGGCGACAAATCCGTCTTCGGCCTCAACGCCGCGCAGGTCATCGAGGTGGTCGATCGGCTCAAGGAAATCGGCTACCTCGGCTGCCTCAAGATGCTGCACTACCACCAGGGTTCGCAGATCCCCAACATCGCCGCCATCCGCGAGGGTGCCACCGAGGCCGTGCGGGTCTATTGCGACCTCGTCAAGGAAGGCGCGCCCATGGGAGTGCTCGACATCGGCGGCGGCATGGCCGTCGACTACGACGGCTCGCATACGAACTTCCACTCGTCCTGCAACTACTCCGTCGCCGAATACTGCGCCGACATCGTCGAAGTCGTCTCGCAGATCTGCGACAAATCCGGTGTTTCCCACCCGAACCTCATCTCCGAGAGCGGCCGCGCCGTCGTCGCCTATTACTCCGCCCTCGTCTTCAACATCCTCGACGTCACCCGCGCCCAGACCAGCGAGTCCGCCCCGGACACGCCGAAACAAGCGCCCCAGAACCTCCTCAACCTCATCGACGTCAACAAAACGCTCTCCAAGAAGAACCTCCAGGAAAGCCTCAACGACGCCGTCTACTACCGCGACCAGATGCGCGCCCAGTTCTTCTACGGCAGCGCCACCCTGCGCGAGCGCGGCCTCGCCGAGGCATGGTTCTGGCACATCCTCACCCGTATCTCGAAGCTCATCTCCGACCTCGACGAAGTCCCCGAGGACCTCCGCGAGCTTTCCTCCACGCTCGTCGATTTCTACTACGGAAACTTCTCGCTCTTCCAGTCCCTGCCGGACTCCTGGGCCATCGACCAGCTCTTCCCTGTCATGCCCATCCACCGCCTCGACGAACGCCCGCGCCAGCGCGCCGTGCTCGCCGACATCACCTGTGACTGCGACGGCAAGATCGACCGCTTCATCGACAAGGAGGACGTCGCCAAGGTGCTCCCCCTCCACGATCTCAAGCCGGACGAACCCTACTACGTGGCTGTTTTCCTCGTAGGCGCCTATCAGGAAACCCTCGGCGATCTCCACAACCTGCTCGGCGATACCAACGTCGTCGGTGTGCACCTCGAAAAAGGCAAACCCGTCTACACCCACGAAGTCGAGGGCGACACCGTCGCCGACGTGCTCACCTACGTCGAATACGACCCCAAGGAGCTCGTCACCAAGTTCCGCAACTTCGCCGAGAAAGCCGTCACCGACGGCCGCATCTCCCCCAAGGAACGCCGCGAGATCCTCGATCTCTACCGCACCGGCCTCTCCGGCTACACCTACTTCGAGAGCTGAACCGTGTGTGGAGTGCGGTGGGAAGCGGTAGCGCCACACCGCTTTCCAAGGAGCGGCTGTCCCTATCGAAAAGCGCCGTCATAGCCGGCGCACTCCGACACATTCGCGAGTCAATCTTCTTCAGCGCTTGAACTTGCGCTTGAGATGCAGCGCGGCGCTGGATTGGGCGATGATGCCCTGGAGGTAGGCGACTTCCTCGGCGTCGAGGCTGTGCTCGGGGGAGGCGAGTTTTTCCTGGGCGCGCTGGATGGCGTCCTCGGTGGTGGATTCGTCGATCTCGCCTTCGCCGAGGGCCATGTCGGTGAGGACGGTGACCTTCTGCTGGGTGACTTCGGCGAAGCCGGAGCCGATGGCGAGGGTGACGACCTGGCCGTGGTGCAGGTAGCGCATCTCGCCGGGCTGCAGGGCGGTCACGAGGCCGGCGTGCTGCGGCAGGATGCCCATCTCCCCGTCCGCGCCCGGCAGATAGACGTTGTCCACCATGTCGGAGAAAACCTTCTTCTCAGGAGTGACGATGTCGAGCTGCAGGGGCATGGAGAGGTGGATGCTGAGATGCTGAAAAACTGAAATGCGGAGAAATCAGTCGCGGGAGACGGTGTCGATGCTGCCCTTCATGTAGAAGTTGCCTTCGGGCACGTCGTCCATCTTGCCGTCGAGGATTTCGGCGAAGCCTTTCACGGTGTCCTCGATGGGGCAGAGCACTCCGGGGACGTTGGTGAAGACCTCGGCGACGTGGAACGGCTGGGTGAGGAAACGCTGGATCTTGCGGGCGCGGAAGACGGTCATCTTGTCGTCGTCGGAAAGCTCGTCCATGCCGAGAATGGCGATGATGTCCTGTAGGTCCTTGTAGCGCTGGAGCACCATCTGCACGCCGCGGGCGACGCGGTAGTGTTCCTCACCGACGATGTCGGGAGCGAGGGCCTTGGAGGTGGAGGCGAGCGGGTCGACGGCGGGGAAGAGCGCCTGTTCCGCGAGGGAGCGCTCCAGCACGACGGTCGCGTCCAAGTGGGCGAAGGTGTTGGCGGGCGCGGGGTCGGTAAGGTCGTCCGCGGGAACGTAGACGGCCTGGATGGAGGTGATGGATCCCTTGTTGGTGGAGGTGATCCGCTCCTGCAGACCGGCCATTTCCTCGGAGAGCGTCGGCTGGTAACCCACGGCGGACGGCGTGCGGCCGAGCAGCGCGGACACCTCGGAGCCGGCTTGGGAGAAACGGAAGATGTTGTCGACGAAGAGAAGCACGTCCTGGTTCGCCTCGTCACGGAAGTGCTCGGCCATGGTCAGCGCGGAAAGCGCGACGCGGAGACGGGCTCCGGGCGGCTCGTTCATCTGGCCGTAGCAGAGGGCGACCTTGGAACCATCGGCGAGCACCGGGTTGCCGTTGCCATCGAGCTTCACGTGGCCGTTCTCGTCCTTCTCGGTGGCGATGACGCCGGACTCGATCATTTCCCAATAGAGGTCGTTGCCCTCGCGGGTGCGCTCACCGACGCCGGCGAAGACGGAGAAACCACCGTGCGCCTTGGCGATGTTGTTGATGAGCTCCATGATGACGACGGTCTTGCCGACGCCGGCACCACCGAACATGCCGCCCTTGCCGCCCTTGAGCAGCGGGCAGATGAGGTCGATGACCTTGATGCCGGTGGCGAGAACCTCGGTGTTGGCCGATTGCTCGGTGAGAACCGGGGCCGTGCGGTGGATGGGGGAGCGGAGGTTGGCGTCCGGAAGCGGGACGTTCTCGTCCACGAGGTCGCCGGTGACGTTGAAGATCCGGCCGAGCACCTGATCACCCACGGGAACCGCGATCGGACGTCCGGTGTCGGTGAGGGCCATGCCGCGCTTGAGGCCGTCCGTGGTGGACATGGCGACCGCGCGCACCCAGCCGTCGCCAAGGTGCTGCTGCACTTCGAGCACGAGCTTGGTGTCCTCGCCGTTGAGCGGGTAGGTGATCTCCAGCGCGTTGTAGATCTCGGGGAGCTTGGCGGCTTGGGAGAAGTCGGCGTCGATGACGGCGCCGATGATCTGGACGATGGTTCCTTGGTTGCTCATGGAGTCGAGTGGGAAGTGATCAGTGATCAGTGATCAGTGGTTTCTGGGACGGTTTGATTGAATGGTTCGCTTGCGGTTTGTGAGCACTGATCACGGATCACTGCTCACTCGGCACTCTTACTCCATCGCCTTCATCGCGGTGGTGATTTCAAGCAGCTCGGCGGTGATGGCGCCCTGGCGCAGCTTGTTGTATTCGAGAGTGAGTTCCTTGATGAACTTCTTGGCGTTGTCGGTGGCGGCCTTCATGGCGACCATCCGGGCGGAGTGCTCGGAGGCGCGGGACTCGACGACGGCCTGGAAGACCTCGTAGTTCACGTAAAGCGGAAGGATCGCGGCGAGCACGTCGTGCGGGCTGGGCTCGAACAGGTAGTCGTATTGCGGATCGTTCTTGTGATCCTCGACGTTGAAACCCTTGCCGATGGTTTCGAATGCCTGCTCCTCGCCGTCGGTGTGGCCGCGGATCGGCAGCAGGGTGACGACCTCGGGCTCCTGTCGCAGCGTGTTGACGAAGCTGGTAAATGCGATCGAGACCTTGTCGTAGTTTCCTTCCAGGAACTGCTGGGAGAGAAACTTGGCGATCGGGCGGGTCTGCGAGAACGGCACCGGGTCCTTGACGGTGAAATCCGCGATCACCCGGCGGCCGAGTTTCTCGCAGAGGATCCGGAGCTTGCGGCCGACAGTGACGAAGTCCGCGTCCGGCGAGGTGTTCGCGCGGATCTTGCGGGCGAGGTTGGTGTTGAGCGGTCCGCAGAGGCCCTTGTCGGTCGAGATGACGAAGACCAGCTCGCGTTTGCCCTCGCGGCGCTCGAGCAGCGGGTTGGACTCCTCGCCGAAGTTCTTGCGGATGTCGTAGAGCATCTGCGTCAGGCGCTGGGCGTACTCGCGTCCGGCGAGCGCCTGGTCCTGCGCCTTTTTCATCTTGGCCGCCGCGACGAGCTGCATCGCACGCGTGATCTGCGCGGTGTTTTTAACCGATTTGATCCGGCGGCGGATGTCGCGAAGGTTGGCCATGGTGGATGGGCGGGGAGCTTGGAGCTTGGAGCGAAGGGATTACTTCCAGGACTTCTTGAAGTCCTCAATGGCGAGCTTGACGGCATCGACCATCGCGGCGTCCTTCTTCAGATCCGGCTTCTCGTTGCGGATCTTGTCGAGCAACTCGGTCTTGCGGGACGAGAAGAACTCGCCGAGGTCGGCTTGGAAGCGCTTCACTTCGGAAACCGGCACATCGTCGAAGTAACCGTTCTGCATCGCGAACAGGTAGACGGACTCCACTTCCATACCCAGCGGCGAGTATTGGTTCTGCTTGAAGAGCTCGACGATGCGGGCACCGCGATCGAGTTTCTTCTTGGTGGAGGCGTCGAGGTCGGAGCCGAACTGAGCGAAGGCCTGGAGCTCGCGATACTGCGCGAGGTCGAGTTTCGTGGTGCCGGCGACGGACTTGATCGTCTTGGTCTGGGCGGCGGATCCCACGCGGGAGACCGAGAGACCGACGGAGATCGCGGGACGGATACCTTGGTAGAAAAGGTCGGTTTCGAGGAAAATCTGGCCGTCGGTGATCGAGATCACGTTGGTCGGAATGTAGGCGGACACGTCGCCCGCCTGGGTCTCGATGATGGGCAGCGCGGTGAGCGAGCCACCGCCGGCGGCTTCGGTGAGGCGCGCGGAGCGCTCGAGCAGGCGGCTGTGAAGGTAGAACACGTCACCCGGATACGCCTCGCGGCCGGACGGGCGGCGAAGGATGAGCGAAACCTGGCGGTAGGCGACGGCGTGCTTCGAAAGGTCGTCGAACACGATCAGCACGTCCTTGCCCTGGTCCATCAGGTATTCCGCGAAAGCGCAACCGGCGTACGGGGCGAGGTATTGCATGGCCGCCGCGTCGGAGGCGGAGGCGGAAACGATGGTGGTGTATTCCATCGCGCCGGCGTCCTCGAGGGTCTTGATCGTCCGGGCGACGTTCGAGAGCTTCTGGCCGATGGCGACGTAGATGCAGTAAAGCGGCTTGTGGTTCTGCAGCAGGCCTTGCTCGGCGGCCTTGTTCTGCTTGGCCTGGGAAATGATGGTGTCCACCGCGATGGTGGTCTTGCCGGTGGCGCGGTCGCCGATGATCAGCTCGCGCTGGCCGCGGCCGATCGGGATCATCGCGTCGATCGACATGATGCCGGTCTGCACCGGGACGGAAACGGATTTCCGTTTGATGATGCCGGGAGCGATCTTCTCCATCGGGTAGCGGGCGGCGGCGTCGATGTCGCCCTTGCCATCGACCGGTTCGCCGAGGGCGTTGACCACGCGGCCGAGGACGGCTTCGCCGACGGGCACGGAGAGCAACTGGCCGGTGGTGCGACACTCGGAACCTTCGGTGACCGCGGTGTAGTCGCCGAGAAGCACGACGCCGACTTCGCTTTCCTCCAGGTTGAGGGCCATGCCGGTCACGCCGCCGTCGAATTCGATCATCTCGTTGAGCATGACGCCCGAGAGACCTTCGACCTTGGCGACGCCGTCACCAACCTGGCGGACCGTTCCGACGTTGGTCTTCTCGACGGCGGACGAAATGCCGGCGATCTGTTGTTCGAGTTCCTGGAGGATGCTGCTCATTGGGAGAGGTGGCTGGTATTCAGTGTTCGTGTTTCAGCAAAAGGGAGAATCAGAAGGCGCGGGCGAGGCGGTCGAGGCGGCCCTGGACGGAACCGTCGAGCACGTCGTTGCCGACGCGGATGCGCAGGCCGCCGAGCAGCTTGGGCTCGACCTTGTATTCGACGTTCAGGCCGGTGCCGTAGTCTTTCGCAAGACCGGCCACCACGCGCTGGCGGGAGGCTTCGTCGAGCGGCACGGCGCTCTCGATGACCACGTTGCGGCGGTCCGCATCGAGGCGGGCGAGGCGCTGGATCGCGACGAGGATGGCGCGGTAGTCGCGGGGTTTCTCCTCGACGAGCTTGGACACCACGGTGCGCATGCGGGACTCGTCGAGCCGGCCGCCGACCATGCAGAGGCCGAAGAGACGGCGGGCGTTCGAAGCGGCGACCTTGGAAATCTTCATCGTCGGGTGCGGTGGAAATCAGTGGATCAACCTTCGACCTTGGCGAGCGCCTCTTCGTTGATGCGCTTCTGGTCGTCTTCGTTGAGAACCTTGCCGGTGACCTGCGAGGCGGTGGCGGCGACGAGGCGGCCGAACTCGCGCTTGATCTCGGCGCTGATGCGCTCGCGGTCCGCCTTGGCGGCGGCTTCGGCCTTGGTGAGGATCTGCTGGGCCTGGGCGATCGCCTCCTGGGCCTTCTGCTCGGAAAGCACGGCGGCGCTGGTCTTCGCCTCCTCGATGAGACGGTTGGCGTCCTCGTTCGCCTTGGCGATGGCCGCGGCGGTCGTCGCCTCCGACTCGGCGAGTTGTTTCTCGATGCGCTTCAGTTTCTCCTCGCCCTCGGCGATGCGGAGACGGCGCTGCTCGAGCATCGCCTGGATCGGACCGAAGGCGAATTTCTTCAGGATGAAGACGACGAGCAGGAAATTGATCACCTGTGCGATGAAGAACGGCGTGTTGAGGCCGAAGGTCTTCTGGATCGTATCAAGGACGGACGCGTCCCCGGCGGCGGCGAGAATGGTGATCATGTCGGAAGGAAAGTCGTTGGAAAGGTGCGCCGCACGCGCCGGAGCGGCACGTGCGGCGGAAGGGGATTCTTAGAACGGCACGGCGAAGGCGGAGAGGATGAAAATCCCCTCGATGAGCGCGGCCAGAATGATCGAGATCACGAGGATCGGGGTGGCGGCGCCGGGATTGCGGCCGGTGGCTTCCGCGGCTTTGGCGCCGAGGATGCCGATACCGAGACCGCCACCAAGGGCGGCGAGCGCGACAGCGAATGCTTTGGTCATTGGATTCTGTGTGTTTGTTGGTTGTGGTATCCGGCGGCCCCCACGGTCATGCCATGGTCAGACCGCAGAAAGGATCAATGGTGGGCTTCGTCGCCGTGGTCGCAGATCAGTTTCAGGAAGATCGCGCCGAGCAGGGTGAAGACCAGGGCTTGGACGAAGCCGACGAGCAGCTCCATGAAGTAGAAGGGGAGCGCCGGGAGGAACGCGAGTTTCTCGGGAACCAGCGCCATCAGGGACTCGAGCGTCTGCTCGCCGCCGTAGATGTTGCCGAAAAGACGGAAGGTGAGGGCGACCGGGCGGATGGCGATGGAGATCATTTCCAGCACGCCGACGAAGAGGAAGATCGGGATCATCATCGCGAGCATCAGGCCGCCGAAGCTGCCCTTCGGTGCGAAGATGTGGGCCATGAAACCTTTCAGGCCGTTCTCGCTGATGGCCCACACGAACCACATGATGGCGAAAACGGTGGCCATGGCGGCGGTCATGTTGACGTCGGCGTTGCCGCCGCGCAGCCACGGCGTGAAACCATGGTGTCCGTGGGCATCCACCGTTTTCCAGCCGACCGTGCCGACCCCGGGGATCAGACCGAGGTAGTTGTTCACCAGGATGAAGAAGAACACGGTGCCGAAGAACCAGAAGGTCCGGGACACCAGGTGTGGTCCGAGCAGGCCGCCGAGGAAGTCGTAGAGAGACTCCACGCACCATTCTGCGAAGTTTTGCAATCCCTTGGGAACCAACGACATCTTGCCGGTCGCGGTGCGGCAGAACAAGACGATGAGCAGGGTCGCGATCCACACCATGATCGTCGAGTTGGTGAACCATCCCCACAAGTGCTGGGCGTCCAGCGGGAGAGCGTGATGCCCGCCTCCGCCGGCGGCGAAAGTGGGTGCCAGACCGGCGAGCCAAAGGGCGGCCGTGGTGGTGATGGAACGACGAAACATGCGGAGAGGGACCGTTTTGCGACGGGGCGCGGGGTCTTTAAGAACCTCCTTGCTGCTCCGCAAGTTCTTTTCAGAAAAAAATCGAGGATTCGGCGGCGCTGTCCGGGGCCGCGTTCCAGCGGCCTGTGCGGTGGGGGTTAGAAGGGCTGCCGGCTGTTGTGAAACGCGAGTTCGGCCGCCGGCCCGCTCAGGAGCCCGCCCGGCCCGGCACCGGCGGTTGCGACGACCCGGAACCCATGGTCCATCGCCTGGTCCAACATTTCCTCCGCCGGCAGGCAAAGGCGGCCGCCGGTTTCCGTCAGTTGGAAACCCACGCCGCCGATCCCGTGGTAGGCCCGGTAGACGACCTCGGTGCAGACCATCCGGTCGGCCGTGCGGAAGTCGAAGAGGAAATCATACGGCTTGCCCTCGTGTTCCAGCGCCCGGCGCAGCACGGCCGCCGCATCGACCCCCGGAGGTCGGACGAGCACGGCGGCATCCACCTCCAGCGTCTCGGCGGCGTCCCGTACCCGCACGCCGTCTTTTTTCGCCTCCAGAAACCACGGCCCGTTTCCGTGCGCGGGCGGTAGCTCGATGCCCAGCGCCGCAAGTTCCTTCCGGCATCCCAGATACAATGCCGCGTGCGGCCAGTGCCCCGGCAGGAACCAATTGCTCAGAGCGTCATCGTGGCGGGTCACCACAATGTCCGCCGGCCGCGCCAGCCGGAGAAATCCGTCGCGCAGCTCCGGCCCGATCCGTTTCGGCACTCCCGCCGGTTTCGCGCCGGGCTGCCGCAGGTCGGCGATCGCCCGGCCGGACACCTCGAACAGCCCGCCCATCACTTGTTTCCATGCCGAGCGGTGGCGCCGCAGGAAGGAAAACCAGCGGTAGGACATCCGGCGCCTCACCGCTTCCCGCTTCCGTCGTTCGATCCGCGGCCGCTCCTCCTCCAGAAGCGCCACCACGGGGGCGAGCACAGGGTCTTTCGAGAGCGCCGCAAGTTCCCCGCGATGGCGCTCCAGGTATTCCACCGCCAGCAGGAACCGGATCGCTTCCTCCGGATCGCTCATCGCCTGATAGATCCGCGTGAAGGTCTTGCGCGGGATGCCGCAGCGGGGATCCTCCTCGTCGAGTTTCTTCCACACCACCGGGCGCTCCGCGGCGAGATCCACCAGGTAGCGGTCCGCCCGCCGCAGCACGCAGGTCGCCGCGAACGCGGTTGCGAAGGCCGCCGTTTCCGGTGTGCCCGCCGCCGGGTCACCCAACGAGCGGATCGTCTCCAACAACGAGGTCCGCAGCATCAAGTACTGCGAGTATCGTAGCCGCACCAGCTCGTCCTCGTCCGGCAGGAAATACCCGCGGGCGCAGGCGGCATCGAGGGCCGCGAGCTCGAGCGCGAGGTCCTCGTGTCCGGGCACGGTGCGCGCCGCCGCGCCCACTGCGGCGGCATCGCGTTCGATGGCAGGGCCCTCCCGGATTTCCTTCACCGCGTGTTTGATGGACTTCGCGGGCCGGCGAGTCAACCCGCGCGGATGACTCCGAGCGGGGCCCATGACGGTCTTTGGAAGTCAAGCCCCGGCTGCGGGAAATCCTTGGAAACACGCGGGATTTTCTCTTGCCAAGGGGGGCGGCGGGGAACAAAAACTCGCGCTGCCATGAATAAAGCTGAACTCATCGATTCCATCCAGAATGCCCTCGGCAAGGACGCCACCAAGCGCGCCGCCGAAGAAGCTCTTGACGCCGTTCTCTCTTCCATCTCCTCCGGAGTGAAGAAGGACAAGAAAGTCCAAATCATCGGTTTCGGCACCTTTGAGGTGAAGGAGCGCGCCGCTCGCACCGGTCGCAACCCGAAGACCGGCGAATCCATGCAGATCCCCGCTTCGAAGTCGGTCGGGTTCAAAGCCTCGTCCGTGCTGAAGAACAGCCTGTGATCCGGAGGATATCTGATCTCACGTAAAAACTCGAAAACCCCGGCCCTTCCAGGCCGGGGTTTTTCTTTTCAGAAAGTTCGGAGGTTTCCGCTCAGAACCACGGCTTGCGGCCGTTGACATAGGTGGCCACGAACTCGTCGTCGCCTTTCGTCAGATAGAGGATGCCTTCGATGAGGCCGATGGGCCCCATGACGATGCCGCCGAAACCGCAGGTCAGAACGGTGACGAGCAACATGATGAGGCCCTCCTTCTGGTAGCCGAGGTAGAACTTGTGAATGCCGAGGCCTCCGAGGAGGATGCCAAGCAGGCCGGCGACCAGTTTCTTGTCGGCGCCGGGAGCCGGCGTCGGGTTTCCGGGGGTTGGGGCGGGTGCGGGCGGTGGAGCGGGATTTGCGGGATCGGTGGACATGGTGGGCATCTTCTACTAGAGCGGTGCGCGCCAACGCAAGATCAAGCCTCATGAAACCACGCATCACCCTGGCCGAGACCACCCTGCCCGACGATTCCCCGCTCAAACTCGAGGAGCACGACGGGCGGATGTCGCTGGTGATCCATGGCCAGCAGATCTGCGGGCCGGCTACGCGGTCCACCGAAGAGGAACTCGCGCGCCTCGCCTGCGCGCCGTTCCGCCCCGCGCGCCAGCCGAAGCTGTGGTTCGCCGGTCTCGGCCTCGGACAGGCGCTCGCCGCCGCGGCGGACGAGTTGAAGCAAAAGCGCGCCACCTTCATCGTCGCCGAGCCGATGGACGATCTCCCGCGCTGGCACCGTGAGTTCCTGCCGCAGGGCGTTTTCGCCACCGACGGCCGTGTCACGCGCGAAAGCGATTGCGGCCCGGCGGCGCTGACTTCGCGCGAGGGCGAGTTTCACGCGATCCTTCTCCACCTGGAAGTCGCCCCCGCCAGCGAATCGGGCAAGCCCTTGCCCGACGACCCGCGCTGGCTCTCGGCGGCCTTCGGTGCCCTCCAGCCCGGCGGCCTCCTCGCCATCGCCGGTTCGCGCCCGAACGCCCGGCTCACCCGCACGCTGCGCCGCTCCGGATTCGACGTCGCGGAGCACAGCGTGCCGTCCTCGCCCAACGCCCGCCGGCCGCGCATGCTGCCGATCTGGCTGGCGCGGAAACCCGGGCGCGTGGAGTGATTCCGCCGCCGGGACGAAATCGCCGGATTGCTTTTCCGTGCGGCAAGTGCTTGTTTCCGGCCGTCCATGTTGTTCCGCCCGTTCTTCTGCCTGCTGGTTTCCGCTCTCTGCCTCCCGCTCCACGGTGGCGAGGTCACCTTGGAAACAAAACCCTTCGACGTCATCCGCAGCTTCGACGCGAAGGTCATGCCATCCGGCGAAACCACCTACCTCGAACTGGTCCCCGAGGCGTGGACCGATTTTGAAATCGTCACGCTCGTCCCGCACGGCGCGAAGGTGGCCGAAGGCGACGTGCTCGCCGCGTTCGAGACCGAGGATGTCGATCGATGGATCGAGGACAAACGCGCGGGCATCGCCGCCAAGGAGATCGCGCTTTCCACCGCCAAACGGAATCTCGACGTCCTCCAGAAGACCGCCGCCCCGCGATTGGAAGCATGGAAACGGGCGGCCGCCATCGCCAAGGAGGAGAACGAATATTTCAAGACCGCCCGCCGCAAGACCAGCGAGCAGCGTGCCGACCAGGCGCTCCTCCGCGCCGAGTGGCGCCTCGCCAACGAAAAGGAGGAACTCGATCAACTCCAGCAGATGTACGCGGCGGACGACCTCACCGAACAGACCGAGGAGATCATCCTCACCCGCCAGAAAAACTCGGTGCAGGACGCCGAACTCGCGCTGAGCCTCGAGAAGCTCGATCACAAACGCACCCGCGAGGTGCAGCTCCCCCGCGAGGCCGTGAACCTCGCCGAGTCCGAGCGCGACAGCGCCGTGCAGGCCGCCAAGCAGGAAAAGGAGATCCCCGAAACCATCGAGGCGACGAAACTCGAGGTGGCCGCCCTCCAACGCGGGCTCGAGCAGGAGCGCAAGCAACTCGCCGAGGTGGAGCGGGACCGCGCGCTCTTCGAATTCAAGGCCCCCGCCGCAGGATGGTTCTATCACGGCGAGATCATCGACGGCCGCTGGACCACCGGGGATCTAGTGAAAACCCTCATGGTCCACGGCAAGCCGATGCTCAAGCGCAAGGTCGCCACCTTCGTCCCGGAGTCATCGGAGAAACACCTCGTCGCCCGCGTCGATGAAGCCACCGCCCGTTCGCTCGCCGAGGGCGCCGTCGGCGTGACCACATTCCCGGGGCTGGAGGACGCGCCCGTCGAGGCGTCCGTTTCGGCCATCGCCGTTTCCCCGGACCTCGACGGCACATGGCGCGTCGATCTCGCCGCCAAGTGGCCCGAAGGGCTTTCGGTGCCCGTCGGCTCGCAGGCCCATGTCCGGATCGTCGCCTATCACAAGGACGCCACCATCGCCGTGGCCAGCAAGGCGCTGTCCTTCGGCGCGGACGGCTGGTCGGTCGAGGTGAAGCTCGCCGATGGCAAAACCCAGCGCCGCCCGGTCACCCGCGGCCGCGTGAACGAGTCCGACACCGAGATTCTCGAAGGGCTGGAAGAGGGCCAGGTGATCATCGTGCCGTGACCCGCGGCTCCTCCACTTCGTCCCGATGATGCCGTCCCTCCTGTTCCGGCGCGCCGCCCTGGCGTTGATGCTCGTTTCTCCGGCTGGAGCCGCGGAACGACCGCCCGCCACCTTGGAGGCGATCGACGCGTCGATCCGCCGCGGCGTCGATTTCCTCATCGCCGATCAGAACAAGAACGGCTCGTGGGGCGGACCCACCCGCACCAAGGGGCTCAACATCTACGCGCCCTTGCCCGGAGCGCACCACGCATTCCGCGCCGGCACCACCGGGCTCGCACTCGCCGGCATGATCGATGCCGCCGACCCGCGGCCCGAAGCGCGGGCTTCGATCGACCGCGCCGCCGTGTGGGCCGCCGCCGAGCTGCCGAAGCTCCGCCGCGCCGACCAGACGACCACCTACAACGTCTGGGGCCACGCCTACGGCCTGCGGGCGCTCACGCGGCTCTATCAGGAGGCGGACGCCCCCGCGGAAAAGGAGACGTGGAAACGCCTCGCCGCCCAGCAGATCGAACTCGCCGACCGCTACGAAGAAGTCAACGGCGGCTGGGGGTATCTCGATCTCTACGACGATGTCACCACCAAGCGGCCGTCCGGTCTGCCCACCTCCTTCACCACCGCCACCGTGCTGCTCGCGATGCACGAGGCGTCGGAAACGATGGGCCTTGAGCTTGATCCCAAGTTGGTGAAACACGCCCTGCGCGGCATCCGCATGCAGCAAACGCCGGATTTCTCCTACACGTATTCGTTCCCGCACCGGAACTACCCGCGTTCCGACATCAACCGCCCGGCCGGTTCGCTCGCCCGCTCGCAGGCCTGCAACGCGTGCCTGCGCGCCTTCGGGGACGGGAAGGTCACCGACGAGGTGCTCACCACCTGGCTCGATCGTTTCATCGCCCGCGAGGGATTTCTATCCAACGTCCGCAAACGTCCCGTCCCGCACGAAGGACAGTTCCGCATCGCCGGATATTTCTATTACTACGGCATCTACTATTTCACCGAGTCCGCCCGGTTTCTGCCGGAGGAGAAACACGCCGGCTACGCCCGCCAGCTCGCCGCCATCATCCTCGAAAAACAGGAGTCCGACGGCTCGTGGTGGGATTATCCGCTCTACGACTACCACCAGCCCTACGGCACCGGCTACGCGCTCATGGCGCTGGCGTGGTGTCGTGATGCGATGAAAGGCTCTTGAACAAGCGGTCGAAGTCGCCGCCGCATCGTTCTAACAAATCACGGATCTCCGGCATCCGCGCGGCGTAGATCTTGAGCGAGACGATGTGGCCGTTGTTGATGTCCTCCTCCATCCAGCCTTCCAGCCCGCGACCGCCCCAGCGGTCATGCAGCTCGCGGAATCGCTGCTTGAGCCGCGCGAAGACGACTTGTTTCCGCTCCCGCATGGATTCCGCCGGAAGTCCGGACGCGTAGAGCGTTTCCAGTTCGTTTTTCGACCGCTCGATCTCCTGATAGAACTCGCGCCGGCGCACCAGCAGGCCCTCGTATTTCCGCAGATCCGCCACTCGGCCTTCCGTGGCGAGCCAGCGCCGCACGCCCTCCTCGGCCACCACGTTGGCGAGGCATTCGTTGAACTCAGTGTCGCCCCAGCGGAAATAGCGCCGGTGGGTCAGCTCGTGGAAGATCGTCTCCGCCAGATGGATATCCGGGTAGTCGATGAACGTGTTGAGCAGCGGGTCGTGAAACACCCCGAGCGTCGAGTAGGCATCCACGCCGCCGAGGTGGACGTCGAGTGCCTCTGCCTTCAGTTCGTCGCGGAGCTTCTCGGCATCGGCCTCGTTGAAATACCCGCGGTAATCGAGGCTGCCGACGAATGGATAGAACCAAGTCTTCGGCTCCACCGAAAACTCCGGCGCCGCATACACCACCCACACCACGTGTTTCCGCCCGAGGTCGGCGTAGCGGCCGTAGCTTTCGTCGCCCGGCAGGGCGAGGTGTTCGCTCGCGAAACGCCGCATTTCCTCCACCTCCGCCAGCCGCTCCCGCAGGTGCGCCGATGTCGCCGGGTCCGCCGCCACCACCTCGTTCGGCCGCGCCTTGCGCAGGATCTCGATCTGCCCCGCCGCCGCCTGCCGGTAAAACTCCACCGTCGAACACGACGGGAGCGTCAGCAGGGCGGCGAGCGCGGAAATCCGGAGCATGGCCATGGATAGACGCGTCTTCCCCATCGGTCCAATCCGGATGCCGCCACGTTCGCGCATTGTAACATCCCCGGCGTTTTCCGTAAGAACACGGCGTGACCAGCGAACATGGCGGACGGACGGCACCCGGGTTTCCCGCCACGCGGTGGTCGATGGTCGCCGGGGCCGCGGGTGAGGCGGAGTTCTCGCTGGAGGCTCTGTGCCGGCAGTATTGGCAGCCGGTCTATGCCGTCGCCCGTCTCGCCGGAAACGATGTGGAAACCGCCAAAGACCTCACCCAGGGATTCTTCGCGAAGCTGTTGGAACACGGCTGGCTCGCCTCCGCCGACCGCGGGAAGGGCCGCTTCCGCACCTTCCTCGTCACCGCGCTGAAGCGATACATGATCAACGAATGGCACCGCGACCACGCGGCGAAACGCGGCGGCTTCGCCGAAACCGTGCCGCTCGACGCCCCGCTCGCGGAGCGCCTCGGCTCCTCCGAGTCCGGGCTGTCTCCGGACGCCGTCTTCGACCGCCGCTGGGCGCTCGCCCTGCTCGACGCCGCGTTGCTCCGCCTCGAGGCGGAAACTCCGGATTTCCACCTCCTCAAGAACACCCTCACCGCCGGCCGCGGCGAGACCGACTACCCCGCGCTCGCCGCGCGCCTCGGCACCAGCGAAGGCGCCGCACGCGTCGCCGTCCACCGCCTCCGCAAGCGCTACCGCGCCGCCATCCGCGACGAGGTCGCACGCACCGTCGCCGACGAGTCCGAGGTGGAAACCGAAATGCGCGCGCTGATGGACGCACTGCGGTAACAAACCAACTCGTTTCCTGAATCCATGGGTATGAGCCACCCCACCTGCACCCGCTGCGGAGCGACGCTTTCCCCGGACGCCGCCGGCGGCCTCTGCCCGCGCTGCCTGCTCGCGATGAACTTCGAATCGCGCACGATCCCCGACGGCGAGGGACCTTCGTCATCGCCGCCGCTCACTCCCGAGGAACTCGCCGACAAGTTTCCCCTCTACGACATCCTCGAATGCCTCGGCCGCGGTGGCATGGGCGTCGTTTACAAGGCACGGCAGAAAACCCTCGACCGCGTGGTGGCCATCAAGCTGCTCGCCGGCGAGCGGCAGGGCGATCCCGGCTTCGCCGCGCGTTTCGAAACCGAGGCCAAAACCCTCGCCCAGATGAGCCATCCGAACATCGTCACCGTCCACGACTTCGGCGAAACCGGCGGCCTGTTCTACATCGTCATGGAATATGTCGATGGCGTGAACCTCCGTGACTTGTTAGGCGAAGGAAAAATGGCTCCCGAACAAGCCCTCGCCATCGTCCCGCCCATCTGCGAGGCGCTCGAATACGCCCACGGCAAGGGCGTCGTCCACCGCGACATCAAGCCGGAGAATCTTCTGCTAGACCGCGAAGGCCGCATCAAGATCGCGGACTTCGGGATCGCGTCACTGGTCGGTGCCACCGGCGAGAAATCCGGCACGCCACCCTACATGGCACCGGAGCAGGAAAGCGGCAGCGTCGACCGCCGTGCCGACATCTACGCACTCGGCGTGGTGCTTTACGAAATGCTCACCGGCGAGCGACCTACGACCAACGTCGTAGAACCGTCGAAGAAGGTGCAGGTCGATGTGAAGATCGACGAGCTGGTGCTGCGCGCTTTGGAAAAGGAACCCGAGCGCCGTTACCAGACCGCGGGCGAGTTCCGCACGGTGGTGGAGACGATTGCAGGCGAGCCTGGCCCGGAACGGCTGGTGCAGGCGTCGGAGGACGACGGGTGGGTGATCCGCTGCACGGCATGTGGGAAGACGCGTCCGTTCGCAGAAACCGGTGGAATCCGCCACAAGGCGGCTTCGATCGGCAAGCGGACGCTGGCCTTCTGCGGATCCTGCGGGAAACTGCGGATCGCCGCGATCGAGAAGATCCAAGTTCCTACACCGCATTCGTCATCCGCGAACTCCGCTCCGCGGTCCCAGCGGACAGGGCGATGGTGGTTGTTGTTCCTCATGATGGTTCCTCTTGGATTCATTCTGGGGGGGATCGCGGGGCTGTTCGTTAGTCGCTTTCTTGCTGCCGAGTTTGAGGCTCAGGCGGTGATCCAGCTTCCAGCTACCGCTCCTCGATCATCCATGGTTAGGAGTATCCAAAGTCGTGAGGTCTTCAATGAGGTGTCCCATCGGCTCGGCCTTCCCGCGAAGTGGTCGGTTCCGAACGAGGAGGTGGTGACTCGTCTACGCGAAAGCGTTTCGGTTGAGAATCTTCGTGGGACGGATTTGTTCCAGGTGAAAGTCCGGTCGGACGATCCCAATGAGACGGCCCAGTTGGCAAACACGGTTGTGCAAGCCTATCAATCGAGTGGGAGAAGTCAGGGTGTGATCGTTCATGAAAAAGCTGCGACTCCACGTTCGCCGGTGTCGCCGAATCTCCTGGCGGGCACTCTTTCGGGTGCGACCTGGGGGTTGGTGGGATCCTTTCCCCTGGCGTTCGCCGCGACTCTCCTTCGAAGGAAGGCCAGACTCAAACCTGTCTTCATCCGCCCGCCCTCGAACGTTGTCTCGCGTTGGGCGCTGGCGTTGCTGGTGGTTGCGCTGCTTGGCACGCCTCTTCTGTTGGCACTGGTCCCGGGGGGGCGACATGACTGGGTATTGGTGTTCGGAAGCCTGTGTGTGGTGGGATCGATCTCCTGTGGGGTTGTTTCGAGAAACACCAAGGAGGGACGAGCGGTGCTGCTCGCCTGGATGGTCGTGCTCGATCTTTCGCTCATCGCGTTGGTTGCGTTTTTTCACTCGTTCAGAAGTGCGGAACGCAAGGCCCATGAGCTACAGGAGCTGGCGGAACTTCGAACTTGGGATGATTGGGATGAATCCATGAAGGTGACGGACCAAGTCCTCGTCGAAGACCTCGCCCTCCACATGATCGTCGCGATCCGTGAGAAAGATGATGAAACGCTCAAGTCGATGGCGGCCGACCGGATCGAAGGCTGGCCGGAGGCACTGCCGGTGTTCGCCGTCGAACTGCGTGAGCGGATGCGTCAGATCACCGGAGATGATCGTTTCGACCTGCGGGCCGGCGAGAGTTTGGTGGAGGGCGATCTGGCCGCGGTGCGCTGCACCGGACCGGAAAAAGCTGGACGGCAAGTGTCTGGTGATGTGTTTCGTCCGCGCGGCGGACGGGTGGAAAAACCAACTGCTGCGCAACGGGACCAAAGATATGCCGTTGATGGGATTCCTCACGGATTTCCGGAAGCAGTTGGAGCGGGCGGCCGAGAAAAGAACTCCTCCCGAGACATCGCAACGCCCGGACGAGCCGGCGCGCGATGCGGCCCGCGGACTGGCCGAGGCGGAGGAAGCGTTGAGGTCGCAAACCGCTATCTCGATCTCGAACTTGCTGCGATCGACGCGCGGATGGCGGGTCTGGGAGACATGCATCCGCAATCGGTCGTCGCGAAGGAGTCGCCTGATCGGTTCCACGAGAAACATCCCGGATTCCCGGACGAGACGAGCAGCCGGCTCGCCGCCGGTCGCATCGAAGGCGAGCGGTTGGAGTTGAAGCGCCAAGCGAAGCCGGCCTGGGCGATGGTCATCCGGCGCTGCGCATGCGGATGGAACGAATCGAAGCCCTCACCGCGATCGCGGCGGGTGATCCGGTTCCGGCTGGGAATGAATGAGCCATGGACCTGACGGTGCGTCCCATTCGTTTTTCTGTCCGATTTGGCGTCCGTCGGCTACTGAAGGGTAAGTGAACGCCTCATCCGATCCCCAACTGTTGCGAGCCTATGCCGAACGCCGTTCCGAGAAAGCGTTTGCAGAACTGGTCCGGCGGCACATCGACCTTCGTGCATTCCGCCGCGCTGCGGATGGTGAGCGATCCGCATTTGGCCAAGGACGTCGCAGGGAGTGTTCGTGGCGCTGGCGAAGGATGCCGGGAAACTCGCGGATCATCCGGTGCTTTCCGGTTGGCTGCACAAGACCGCGCGGAACATCGCCGGTCAAACGATTCGTTCCGAGTCACGCCGCCGTCACCGCGAACGACAAGCCGCCGCGATGAATGCATCATCCGTAAACGACTCCCCTTGGGATGAAATCGCCCTCATCTCGACGCCGCGCTTGGCGATCTGAGCGACTCGGACCGCGACGCCGTGTTGCTCCGCTATTTCGAAAACAAACCTGCTGCCGAAATGGCGGCGATTCTCGGCATCAGCGCCGAAGCCGCCCAAAAACGCGCGTCAGCCGTGCGGTGAGAAACTGCGCGAAACCTCTCCAAACGCGGCATCACCGCAGGAACCGCCGCTGACTAACGGCGCCATCTCCGCCAACGCCGTGCAAGTGGCTCCTGCTGATTGGCGGCGGTTGTTTCCTCCCTGCGATGGGGGAAGCGGTGCTTGCCATGGCAGCGGCTACCAAGGGTTTTGCCATGACCACATTCTACAAAGCTCTTGCCGTAGCAGCCGTGGCCGCGTTTGCCGGCACACAGCGATCTATCAGATAACGCGGCCGCGCCCAAGCGCGGGAACTGCGGTAGGGCGGATTCATCCAAACCTGCTTCCCGGCACGAAGTCGACCGACGGAGGCACGATTCCCTCGTGGAACGGCTTTCTTGCCAAAGCCCGGGCCGAAAAGCCACCAATCGACCGGAAGGCGGAACTGGCGCGGCTGAAGGTCCTGTGGATGGAGCCCGGACAAGAATTCGGGA
The DNA here is from genome assembly GCA_024233135.1 of Akkermansiaceae bacterium. Lineage (GTDB taxonomy): Bacteria > Verrucomicrobiota > Verrucomicrobiia > Verrucomicrobiales > Akkermansiaceae > Luteolibacter. Next base: position 67,661 of record JACKPZ010000007.1, read on the forward strand.
CTCATCACGAAAGAGCACAAGAAGCTGGCAAACGAGACCGCGAAGGCATTGTTGAGCGGCGGGAGGCGCTGGAGTTGGTGGTTTTCTGAAGGCGAACCAGCGTAACATAGCCGCCGACGTGGTTGGCGACGGTATATCCGAATACCTCGCCGCCACTCACGATCCGGAAGCCCTGAGGTTGTTGATCGAGGAATCCAGGGAAAATCGCCATGAAATGCTGGCACTGCGGGGAGATCCGGTGGCGTGGAAGTCAGCCGCCAGCCAACGCCATCAAATGCTGGCGACATGGAGCAAGGCCGCTGGAGAAGCTGCACGCCGGAAACACTGGAGGAGTTGCGCGGCGGATTGCAAGATGAGGCATTCTCCCGTGAAGCGCTGATCGGTTATAACACACAACTCATGCAAAGCGACCCTGAGGCGGCGGTCCGCGCCACGGTGAAAGCTCTGGAGTCGCGGATCCAATCGCCCTCGGGCTACGAAAGTATCAAGCTGCTGTTCTGGGAAGACCTGCCCCCTGAGCTCGATTTCGCCAAACTCGAAGCACTGCTGCCAACCGATGCGACACCTCCCGAATCGGGACCCGATCTGGATCCCATCGCAAACGGTCGCAGGGCGCTGTTCTGAAAATGGGGAGAACGGGACCCTGCGGCGGCGGCCAACTACGTCATCGAGCATTCCGACCGGCTCAACGTGAAGTTGATCGAAGGAATCGTAGGCGCCTACTTCTACAAGGATCCCAACGCGATCGTTCCGTGGGTTTCCCAGTTTCACCGAAGGCGAGGTTTTCGATACGGCGGCCGCCAGCGCCGCCATTTATGCCAGAGGCCAGCCCGGGATTTCGGAGGTGATCGAACGGATTCAGGATCCGGAAGTTAGAGAGAAAGCCCGCAAAAGCGCGAACGTTCCTCTTGTCAATCCGGAATACCCGTTAGGTCCCGGCCCCGGATTCACCTCGCCGCCACCAGGTCGTATCCCGCCAGTCGTGGATGGTGACATCGGCGAAGGAGCCGACGGGGATCGACTCATCGACGTGCACCGAGCCGTCGATTTCCGGGGCGTCCCACTGGGTGCGGCTGACGCCGGGTTCCTCGACGAGGACGCGGACGGTCTTGCCGACTTGTTCCTGGTTCAGCTCGCCGGCGATTTTCTGGAGCTCGGCCATGGCGCGGGACCATCGGCTCTTGCGGGTCATGTGATGGAGTTGGCCATCCATCTTGTAGGCGCGGGTGCCTTCTTCCTTGGAGTATTGGAATACACCGGCGCGCTCAAAGCGGAACTCGCGGATGAACTCCAATAGTTCCTCGAAGTCCTCCTCGGTCTCGCCGGGAAAACCGACGATGAAAGTCGTTCGGATGCCGAGGCCAGGAATGCCGGCGCGCATGCGGCGCAGCAGGTCGCGGATGTAGTCGCCGGAGGTCACGCGTTTCATCGCGGTGAGCATGCGGTCGGAGATATGTTGCAACGGGATGTCCACATACTTCGCCACCTTGTCGCACTCGGCGATCGTCTGGATCAACTCGTCCGACCAATGCGCCGGGTGGGTGTAAAGCAGGCGCACCCAGAAGTCTCCGGGGATCTTTTCGATCTCGCGCAGCAGTGTGCAGAGCGAGTTGCCGCGGCTGGAATCGACGGGAGACGACGGCTTCGGCCGGTCGCCCTCCCATTGGTCCATGCCGAAATAGGTGGTGTCCTGGGAAATCAGGTTGATCTCTTTCACGCCGGATTTCACCAGCGCCTCGACCTCTCTCAACACGCTCTCCTGCGTGCGCGAGCGGTGCATGCCGCGGATCTTCGGAATGATGCAGAACGTGCAGGTATGGTTGCAGCCCTCGGCGATCTTGACGTAGGCGTAGTGGTCCGGTGTGAGGCGGAAACGAGGCGTGGTGTAGTCCGGAACGTATTGCGGCTTGAGGGTGACGAAGTCACGCGGGTCGTCGGTGGCCGCGGGGCCTTCGGTTTTCGCGACCTCGGCGTCGTTCTTCTTTCCTAACAGATTCTCGATGATCGGCGCGACCTTCGTGATCTGGTCCAGGCCGATGAAGGCATCCACCTCGGGCATGATGCCGGGAAGCTCGGTGGCGAATCGTTGCGACAGGCAGCCGGCGACAATGATTTTCTGGCGTTCGCGTTCGGGGTCCTCCTTGCGGGCGTCCACGGCGCCGAAGATGGCGTCGATGGACTCCTTTTTCGCCATGTCGATGAACGAGCAGGTGTTGACGATGAGCACGTCGGCGAGTTCGGGATCCGGCGTGAGCGACATGCCGGCCTCCGCGAGGTGGCCCATCATGACTTCGGAGTCGATGAGGTTCTTCGCGCAGCCGAGGGAAACGAGACCTACGGTTGTCATGGGATGGATTCTGAAATGCGGAGATGCTGAAACGCTGAAATTGTTCCGGGCGAAGCTCTTTCAGCTTCTCCGCATTTCAGCTTCTCAGCTTTTACCTCCGCTAGTACTGCGGCGGGAGGATCAACTCGTCGCCGGGTTGCGGTTCGATCGGGCCGAAGCCGGGGAGGGGATTGGCGATGGCGCCTTCGGCGCTGACGTCGGAAACCTTGAGCTGGCCGAGGATGCCGGTCTTGCGGCGGATGGCGAGGATGGTGCCGGGCTGGACCTGCTCGGGCATCATGACGTCGATGGTGGCGAACCCACCGTAGTCGGGATCTTCGACGTACTCGCGCACCTTGGCGACGAGCAGTGCCTCGGCGATCATGCGGGCGCGGCGGAGTTCCGTGTCACCGCTTTCCAGATTGCGCTGGGCGAGCAGGCCCTCCTCATCTTGTTCGACCTTGGCATCGCGTTCGGCTTTTTCGGCTTCCAGCTCCTGAAGCGCGGCCTTGCCGGCTTCCAACTCGGCCTTCATCGCGGCGATGTCGGCGGCATTGAGTTCCGGCGACGCCGGCGCGGGGGTCGCTGCCTGGAGTTGCTGGAGCTCGCGCTGCATCTTGAGATTGTCCTGCTCGCGGCGGAGCTCGGTGATCTGCTTCTTGAGGCGCTCGAGTTCGTCGGGCGAGGTATCGGCGACGCCTTGTTTCATTCCCTGCCAGGAAACCGCGAGCGCGCCGAGCAGCAGCGCGACGGTGGCACCCAGGAGAAGCTTCATCGTGTCCATGCGCGGAACGGTGGCGGGACGGAACGCGGATGTCAACTGGGCTCGCAGGCCCGCCCTTCGCCCTCCGCGGGGGGCGATCACGGGTCCTTCGCGTCGTCTCCGCCGGAAACGAATCCGCCGACGATGGCCTTGAGTTTCAGCCACTCGCCGGAGTCGCAGCGGACGAACTCCTCGATTTCCCGGCCACGCCAGCGGACGGTGGACTCGTTGCCCTCGATGGTCATCTCGACGTCGCTCTCGGTGCCGAAGCCCTCCTGCTTCATCTTTCGCTCGCCGCCGATGGGTGCCAGGTCGAGTGTCTGCGAGTAGCTTGTGAAATAGCCGTGGCTCAGGTCATCGCCGGGTCCGCGAATGTTGAACGACCCGATGTGGTTTCCCGTTTGGAGCCGCTTGCAGAACGTTTCCAGTGCTTGCTCGGGAGGATTCGCCCCGTGTTTCCGGACGAAGGCCCGGACCTTTTCGAGGTCCGCCGCTTGGGAGGGTGTCGGGTGAAACGGCGGCTCGCGATCAAACAGGAGCCCCACTACACAGGAAACGATCGCGAAGCAGGCGAGTGCGATCGCCCAGCCCCGCACGGCGTGCGTCACGAACACGACCCGCCGTTGACGCATCACCCGCACGATGAGCGCGAGCACCGCGGTCATGAGGACGGCCGGAAGAACCTGCTGGAGCCAGAACGGCGCGCGGTTCACTGGAAACCAGCCGGTGGAATGTCCCGCCACGAGCGGGGCTCCGAGCGCGATGTGGTAGAGGAGGACCGGCCAGGTGAACACAAGGACGAAACCGAGCAGAAACACCGCGAATCTCATCGCGGCGTGGCTGCCTCGGGACATCAGCATGGCGACGACGACCCAGATGATCGGCGATCCGAGATCGAACGAGTTGTCATGGATCGCCCGCCAGACGGTATCCCCGATGCCCCAGGCGAGGACAAGAAACGCGGTGGCCCTCAGCAGCCGGTCGGCAGCCGGCGGCGGGACGTTTCCATAGAGCCGGAGCAGGATGTGGGCGGCGAAACCGGCGGCGTCGCGGTTTTCGGATGCCCTCGGCCCGGCGATGTGGAGCGTGGACGGTTGATGGCGGAGCAGCCATTTCTCGAGGATGCGGAGTGATTCCTCCGGAGCCTGCGATGTCCGGTCGAGCACGAGCACGGGTTTTCCGAGATCGCGGGCGGTCTCTTCCGTGAGGTCGGTGCCCGGAGACTTGGTCGATGCCGCGGAACTCGTCACGATCAAGGTCGCGTCCGAGTCGCGGGTGTTCCACACCGTTCGCTCGGCCGGGTCGGCGGACGGTGTTTCGCGGAGTTCGGGAAACTCGGTCGCGGACACCGGCCCATCCTCCGCGAGGCGGCCTGCGGGCACCCACCCGCCGACGGGCACTCCGCACTCGCGGGCGGCTTGTAAGGCGGCCCTGTCCACTCCGGTCTGACCGCCGGAGATGATTTTGCCGGGAGTCCAAGAGCTGTGCTGCATCCTTCACGCCCGGTTCACCCGCCGCGCCTCGCCGCCCTCGATCCGCGACAGCTCCGCCTCAAACGCCAGCTCGTGGCCGGCGAATCCGTCGAGCCCGGGTTCGATCGCGTCCGGGCCGCGGAACATGCGGTCGAGCGAATCGACGAGGCCGAAGTCGCCTCCGCCATGGCCGGCGTATCCCTGGGCATCGACCTCCGGCAGCGGGATCGGCTCGACCCGTCCGTCGTGGTGATGGCGTAGCCAAAGCTCGGGCGCGCCGGCCTCGTTGAGCGGCGTGCCGCCGCGCAGTGAGGCCTTGGTACCGTGGATCTCCAACGTGCGTCCGCAGTCGAAGGCGGTCATGGTGAGCGTGGCGGTCACCCCGTTTTCCATCTCCGCGGCGACCACCTGGTGATCGACGACGTCGTTGTCGCAACGGTACACGCAGCGGCCCCACGGAGAGCTGCGGAGAAACTCAAGGATGCGCTCGTCATCCGCTTCCTCGGCGTGGTCCATCACCATGCCGAGCCAGCGGCGGCGGTCGCCGAGGTAGCGGTGGCTGTCATAGATGCACTCGCCGGCCGCGGGGCAGCCGTCGGTGCAGCGGGCCGGAGCACCATCCGGCGCTCTTTCGCCGGTGAACCAATCGAGCGCGCCATGGCTGGTCACGGTTTTGGCCGCCGAGCCGGAGAGCCAGCACAGCAGGTCCGCGTCGTGGCTGCACTTCGCGACGATCATCGGCGTGGACGTCTCCGAGTTTCTCCAATGCCCGCGAACGAAAGAATGCGCCTGGTGGAAAGGCTCCACCCCTTCGCTGGCCCGGATAGTGACCACGCGGCCGAGGCTTCCGGCATCCACCACGTCCTTCACCGCGCGGTAGAATGGCGTGTAGCGGAGCACAAAACACAATGCGACGCGCCGTCCGAGCGTGCGCGCGAGCCCGTCGAGCTCGCGGCAGCGTTCGATGGATTCGGCAGCCGGTTTTTCTAACAAGATGTCGTATCCCGCGCACAGCGCCGCGGTGGCATGGCCGAAGTGGTCCTGGTCCTGCGTCGCGATGATCAACACGTCGGCGAGTTTTCCGGCATGGAAGAACGAATCGGCATCGGCGAACACCCGGACGTCGGGCCCGGCGAGGTCCGCGACGAAGGCGGTGCGGGTTTCCACCGGATCGACGGCGGCGGTGATTCGGTAGCGGCCGCCGAGCGATGCGGCGATCTTGGCATAACCGCGCCCGCGGGATCCGCAGCCGAGAATCGCGATGTCGAGGGGGGGCATGGTGGTGGGTTTCAGTTGCGGGTTGCGAATTCGGCGCGCTCCGAGCCGCCGGCGGCGGCGCGGTAGCGGAGCAGGGCTTCGAGGAAATAGTAGTCCGCGTAGTTGAGCGGCACATCCACCTCGCTGTCCTCCGGCGCGCTGCCGGTGGAGTGTTTGAGAAGGAAGCCGCCGTTGGTTCCGTCCTCCGCGAGGTACGCCGGCGAGCCGAGCGAGAGGAGCTGCGCCTTTGCGAAGTCGAGATATGCCTTTCCGTTCTCCGGACCGAGATGTCCGGCGAGTTCGATCATCGCGCTGGCGGTGATGGCGGCGGACGACGCGTCGCGCGGTGTGTCATTTCCCGGCTCCGCGCCGAAGTCCCAATAAGGCACCTTGTCTTCCGGCAGGTTCGGATGGTTTCGGTAGAAGTCCGCCACCTTGCGGGCCTGCGCGAGGTATTCCGCTTTTCCTGTGAGCCGGTAGATCAACGTGAAGCCATAGATCGCCCAGCTCTGGCCGCGCGCCCATGCGCTGAGCACGCTGCGCCCCTGGCGCGAGTGGATCGCGAGGATCGCGCCGTTCTCCGGTTTGTAGTCGAGCACATGATACGCCGAGCCATCCGCGCGGAAGTGGTTCGCCAGCGTCTTGTCGGCGTGGCTCAGGGAAATCTCGCGCAACGACGCGTCGCCACCGTGGTCCGCTGCCCACATCAGGAGTTCGAGGTTCATCATGTTGTCGATGATGACCGGATAGGTATACGGCCCGAAATCCCACGAGCGGATCAGCCCGGGTTTCTCGTGATAGCGTGTCGCGAGCGCCTTCGCGCCGTCGAGAAGCACCGCCTTCGCCTTGTCGTCGGGTGCGAGGCGCATCTGATGGCCGTACGACGAGCCGAGCATGAAGCCGACATCATGGTGGCCCTTGAAATGACGGATCCGCTCGAGGCTGCCGGTCATCTTCATCGCCCGTTGTTTCCAAACATCGGAGCCGGTGAATTCGTGGATGAGCCACAAGGTCCCCGGGAAGAACCCGCTGGTCCAGTCCTCGGCTTTCACAAGTTTCACGCGCCCGTCCTTGTCCATCGTGCGGGGGATCATGCCGCTGTCGCCGGTCGCATCGAAAAGCCGTTCGCTCTGCGAGGCCGCGCGCTCGAAAACCTGCGGGATCATCACCAGGACCGCGTCCGCTTCGGCGCGTGCGGTCCGGGTGCCCAGCAGGGCGATCGTGGAAACAGCGAGTGTGCGAATGAGAATGTGTCGGATCATCGGAAGAACAAAAAACATCGATCCGGTAGCGGATCTGTCATGCCAATGCAACTCCGTGCCGACGAAAGTTTCTCCAGCCGTCCCGAATTCGTTTGGGGAAACGGACGATGGCCGCCTAGCATCCGCCCGTGACCGGTGACCACGCGCGGGACCGCTGGCGGACGGACGGAAAGTTCTTCCGTGCGGCCGGGCGGCGCGTGTCGCTCCGCGCGGTGACCTACGGGCCGTTTCCCGGCGGTTGGCCGCGCGATTTCGCGCCGGATTTCCAGCGGATCCGGGCCGCGGGTTTCAACGCGCTGCGGTTGTTCGAAATGCCGGACAGCAGGCTGCTCGACGCGGCGGCGGCGCATGGACTGCGCGTCTTCGGCGGCCTCCACTGGGGCCAGAACGAGGAGTTTTTCCGCACCCCGCGGCTGCTCTCGGCGGCACGGGTCTCGCTGGCGGAGTCGCTGCGCGAAACCGCGGACCACCCGGCGCTTGCGGGCGTCTTCGTCGCCAACGAGATCCCGGCGGATCTCGTCCGCTGGATGGGCCCGGCCAGGGTGCGGGCCACGCTGGAGGAACTCATCGACCTTGGCCGCGAGTCCGCGCCCCGGCTTCTCTTCGCCTACGCGAACTATCCGAGCACCGAGTATCTCGAGCCGGAAAACGCGGACTTCACCGCGTTCAACATCTATCTCGAACAGGCCGCGGAGTTTCGTGCCTATCTCAAACGCCTGCACCACATCGCCGGCGACCGGCCGCTGGTGGTCTCCGAGTTCGGCCTCGACTCGCGCCGCAACGGCCTCGTCCGCCAGGCGGAAACGCTGCGCTGGGCCGAGACCATCGCCGCCGAGGAAGAGTGCGCCGGTTTCACCATCTTCTCATGGAGCGACCGCTGGTGGAACAACTCCGCGGAGGTGGGAGACTGGGATTTCGGCCTCGTCGATCGCGACGGAAACGACAAACCCGCCATCGAAGCCGTCACCGCACCGGTGCCCGAGAAGGTGGTGCCATTTCCGCGTTTCTCCGTCATCGTCTGCACCCGCGACGGCCGCGAACGCATCGACCGCTGCCTCGCCGCGATCCGCGCGATGGACGGCGAGTTCGAGACCGTGCTCGTTGACGATGGATCCACCGACGGCACCAGTTCCCATGTCGCGCGGCGGCATCCGTGGGTGAAACTCGTCACCCTCGATCCCTGCGGGCTCAGCGCGGCGCGAAACGCGGGGGCCGACGCCGCGACGGGCGACGTGCTCGCCTACACCGACGACGATTGCGAGCCGGACCGCGAGTGGCTCGTCCGGCTCGCGCGGGTTTTCGCCGATGGACGTTTCGCCGCCGCGGGCGGACCGAACCTGCCGCCACCGCCGCGCGATTGGCATGAGGCGGTGGTCTGCGCGTCGCCCGGCGCGCCGAGTCATGTCATGCTCGACGACGAGGAAGCCGAGCACCTGCCCGGCTGCAACCTCGCCGTCACCCGAGCCGCGTTCGAGGCGGTCGGAGGCTTCGACACCCGCTTCGAAACGGCGGGTGACGACGTCGATTTCTGCTGGCGCCTCCGCGAGGCGGGTTTCCGTCTCGGTTTCGCGCCCGGCGCCTTCGTCTGGCACCACCGGCGCAAGTCGGTCCGCGGTTTCCTCCGCCAGCAGATCGGCTACGGCCGTGCCGAGCGGCTGCTGCTGGAGAAACACCCGTCGCGATTCAGCAAACGCGGCGGCGCGCGCTGGCACGGCTTCGTCTATGGCGGCGGCCCCGTGCGGGCGATGGAACATTCGCTCATCGAACACGGGTCGATGGGCCGCGGCGGCTACCAGTCGATCCGCAACCGCATGCTTCCGCTGCGCGGCATCGACACCCGCTTTTCGCGATGGTGGTCGCGCGCCGCGCTCGCGCTCGTCGAGTTCCTCGTGCCGCACATCCGTGCATGGGAACGCAACCGCACGCTTATCCCTCCCTGCGAGCCGCGGAGGCGCTCCACCGTCCCACGGGTGGACGACGAGATCGCCGTCCATGGGATCGACCGTGACGCATTGTTAGGAAAACTCCTGGCCGCCGGGTGGAAACCCGGAGGCCCCTTCGACCCATGGGACGCCCGTCTGGGAAACACCCGCGTGCTTGCCGCGACCGAGCACCACGCCGACGGCTCGAAGGACAGCCTCGTCCGCGTCTGGGGCGATCCCGCGGACCTGTCTCAATCGATCCGCAGCGCCTGATAGAACATCCGTTCCTCCGACGCCGGCAGCGTCACCTCCAGCAGCGTAGAGTCCGTGTGGTGGATCTCCGGAAGCAGTTTCCAGCCGGGCGGGCCGAGCGTCGGACTGCTCCGCACCTGATAGACGCGCCCCGGTTTCACCCGGAATCGCAGCGTCACCATGCCGCCGGCGTGTGTCACGGAGTCCGTGCCGAAGAAATCCGCGCCGTCCTGCGGATCGGTGCCGGCGAGATATTCATCGAGGTTCGTGCGGCCATCGTGGTCGAGGTCGCCGCCGGCGTCGTCGATGCCCACGGTCATGCCGTTCGCGGTTTCGTATCCGTCCGGGATGCCGTCGGAGTCGCTGTCGGTCGCGGTGACGGAGATGGCGGCCGAGAAACCGGAGGTGTCGCCGTTCCCTTCGTCCGTCGCGGTGGCGGTGATCTGCTTTCCGACGACCAGCGCGGTGGGAAACGCCTGCGAAAACGCCGCGTGTCCCGCACCATCGGTGGTAAGCGAGTCGATCGCTCCAAGGAACACGACGCCCTCGCCCGGCGCAGCCGAGGCGAAGAACTCGATGCGGAAGTCGTGGCCGGGCGTGGAATCGAGCGTGCCGTTGATCGTCACGCCGCCCGCATCCGCCACCGCGGAGCCGAGCGCGGGTGCGGCGGCGCCGTGGTTTCCATCGCGGATGTCGATGCCGAGGTATGCGTGGTCCGAGATCGAGTTCATCCGGAACGTGTTGCCGATCGCGGTCGAATCGAAGAGCACGATGCCCGCGCTGTTGTGGTGGGCGATGCGGTTGGAGGCGACCACGTTGTCCGTGCTGTCGTTCCAGATCGCCACGCCGGCGAAGTTGTTGCCCAGCGCTCCGCCGCCCGCGGAGATGCCGATCTGATTGCCTTCGATCGCGTTGTCGTCGCTGCCCGGGCCGATGATCGCGATGCCGTATCCGAAGGGCTCACCGTTGCCCGCGACGATGTTTCCTTCGACCACGTTGTCCGCCGCGCCGTCGACGATGTAGATGCCGGCGTCGCTGTTGGAAACCGCCGAGCCGCCCGTGGCGTCGGTGCCGATGAAGTTGCCGGCGACCGTGTTGTTCACCACGCCGGAGCCGGTGAGCCAGATGCCGGCGCCGTGGTTTCCGGAAACCACGTTGCCGGGGCCGATCGTGTTGAACGAGGACGCGTCGGTGATGATCACGCCGCCGAGGCCGTTCGGCAGCGCCGCGTCGCCCGCCGCGCGGGTGCCCACGCGGGAGCCGGTCACCTTGTTGTCATGGGTGGCCGCGCCGGAGATCCACACGCCGTACTCGGTGTTTCCCGACAGGACATTGCCGGGGCCGATGGTGTTGTCGTGCGCGCCATCGGAGATCTGCACGCCTTGTTTCGCATTCGGCGCGGCGCTCGTCCCGTCGCTGCCGACGCCGCACCAGCAATCGCGCACGGTGTTGCCGGAGGCGTTCGGATGGAGCATGGCGATGCCCACCCACGGTGAGCGCACGATGCCCAGTCCGCGCACGGTGCAGCCGGACGCATAGATCATGATTCCCGGCGGCTCGCCGGATTCCGGCAGCACCCCGGAGCCGTCGAGAAACACCACCGGGTTTCCCGCGTAGCCGGGCTGCGTGGTCGCGTCGATCACCGTGCCATCCGTCGCCAGCGGCGGAAGGTGGCCGGTGGGTTTGATGGTGAAAACGCCCGCCGCATGGCCCGGATCGCTCGTCGGGATATCAAAGGTGACCGTGGTCCCCGGATGATCTGCGGCATAGTACATCGCGGCGCGCAGGCTGCCCGGCCCGGTGTCCGCCGTGGTGGTGACCACCGGCGAGAGCGCGACCGCCCCATACACCCACGCGGCCGCCGCGCGGTCGCCGGGACTGAGCGCGAAGTTGCCCATCCGCGGCTGATAGATCTCGAATCCGGGTTTTGCGGTGAGCGTGTCGAGGTTCGCCGGGTCGGTCGAAAACAGGTTGCGGCTGAAATGCATCACCGACTCGAAGTCATAGCCGTCGCGGCTCACGCCATCCGGCTGGATGTCGAACCAGAACGCGTTGCCCGGCGTGATGTTCGCGGTTTCCACCGTCACATACGTGTCGCGGTCCGGACGGGTGTGCTCGTGGTCGAAGCCTAACAAATGCCCCGTTTCATGCACGATCTGCGAGCGGGTGAGCGCGTTGATCTCGACGAGCGCCGGCTGGCTTCCCGAAACGAGATTCGGCCCGGAGGGATCGTATTCGAAACGCGCGTAGTCGGTTTCCGTCGTGCGCTCGATGAAATGGACGTCCGCCGCGAGCTCCCACTCGCGGATGCCGTCGAGATATGCCTTTTTCTGCGCCGCGGTGAGCGCGGGATCGATCACATACGGAATCGTCCCGCCCGGCCACGGCGCGGTCGCAGGAGACACGCCGTTGTACAGAAAGCCGGCGTGGAGCGGAACCGCTCCGGACAGACAGAGCAGGAACGTCGTGAGTCTAAGCGGAGGAAACGCTTTCATGGGGGATCTTCGCGAGGCTAGTCCCGCGCGCCGGACCGCGCAAGACCCCTCGCGACATCACCTTGGATGGCCGATCCGGTAGAACATCCGCGGGCCCTCCGGCTCCGGGTCCGCAAGTTCGACGGGACCTGCTTCCATGACGGTGATCTCGTCCACGGTGGTCCAGTCGCGGAGATTGTCCGAGCGCTGGAGAAAATGCCGGCCCGGGCGCTCCGCGATCCAGGTCAGGGTGACGGTTTGATCGTGCACGACCATCGTTGGAGACCCCGTGGCCACCACAGTCGGTAGCGGTTCCTGCACGTCGGCGAGAGCCATTCGGGCCGCGACGATCTTCGCCTCGGCGACGGGGGAGATGCGGACATGGTCGAGCGTGAGGTCGAGCGCGTGGGTCGTGGACGAGAGGTCCCGGAACGTGAGTGTCGTGACCGCGGAGTCCGCGGCGAAACGGATCGTCCGGGTTTCCCAACGGATGTTCGCTCCGCCGATGCGCGAGATCGGATAGGCCTCCGATGCCAGGTTTCCGATGCCCGCGAGTTCCACACCGAGCCGCTGCGCGCTGTTGTTGTAGGCGAGCACGCCGAAGTCGAAGGCGAGGTCGTATTCCGCTCCCGGAGTCGTGGCGAAAGAACGCGAGAGCACGCCGTTGGGTTCGCTGTTGCCGTTGTTGAACGCGACAAGGCGGTTGCCGTTCGTCGCGACATACAGCCCGGTTTGCTGGAGGGATACGTTGCCAGCCACGGTCCAGCTGTCGAAGCCCTGCTCGAAACTGCCGTTAAAGAACGGGTCGGCGTTTTGGATCGTCAGTGTCGCCGCCGCGCTGGTGGTCGAGCCCGCGGCGTTGGAAACGACCACGTCATAACTCGCCTCGTCGCCGCTGGTGACGGCTGATAGAACAAGCTCCGCTCCCATCCCGCCGGCGATGTCCACCCCGTCGCGGCGCCATTGATAGACCAGAGCGCCGGTGCCGTCCGCGACGACGGAGAATGTGACGTCCCCGCCATCCGGCGAGACCGCATCCGCGGGGTTCGTGAGGATCACCGGCGGGCCTTCGACATAGCGGGCGGTGAGCGAAACATCGGCGTCCATCGTGATCGCGATCGACACGTCGCCGGAGAAGTCGACTCCGTCGCGCGTCCATTTTTCAAACCGGTATCCCTGAAGCGAAGCAGGGGCCTCGAGAGTGACAACGGCACCGTCCTGATAGAAAAGGGTCAACGGTGTCATCACGAGGTCCGGACCGATGGAAACCGATGCGCCATCGAAAGGAGCGGACGCGACGTCCAGCCGCCGGCTGATCCGTTGGGTGACACGGACCTTGTCGAGCAACAGGTCGAGGCCGTTGGTGGAGTCCGAGAGATCGCGAAACGTGATCGTGGCAAGCGGGCTGTCCGCGGTGAAAACGAATGAGGCACCCAGCCAGCGGATGTTCGCACCACTGCGGCGGATTTCCAAACTCTCGCTCAAGAGCGGCCCGTCTCCCGTCACCTCGACGCCGATCCTCTGGACGAAGTTGTTGTAGGCGAGCACGCCGTAGTCGAACGACAGCTCATAGATTCCGCCGGGCTCGGTGGTGAACTCGCGGGACAGGACTCCGTCCGGCTCGTTGTTGCCGTTGTTGAAGGAGACGAGGAAGTCGCCCTCGGTGGCGGAGTACGGCGCGCCGGACTGGATCGCGAGGCTGCCCGTGGCCGTCCAACCGTCGAAGCCATCCTCGAAGCTTCCGTTGGAAAAGTCCTCCGGATTCCGCACCGCCAGCGTGGCCGCATTGCTGACGGTGGATCCCGCGCCGTTGGAGACCACGACGTCGTAACTTCCTTCCTCCTCCGCCGTGACGAATGTTAGAGCCAGTTCCGCCGTGTTCGCTCCATCGATATCCACGCCGTCGCGGCGCCACTGATAGACCAGCGTGCCGGTGCCCTCGGCGCTGACGGAAAAGGTGGCGCCCTCCCCTTCGGCGACGGTGGCATTTGATGGTTGCGATACGATCACCGGTGGTCCTTCGATGTAGATGGCGGTGAGCGAAACATCGGCATCCATCGTGATTTCGACGGCCGGTTCGGTGGACAAGTCGGATCCGTCGCGGGTCCATTTTTCAAACCGATACCCTTGCAGCGAGGGAGCGGCTTCCAACGACACCACGGCGCCGTCCTGGTACGACCGCGCGAGCGGTGTGGCGGCGCTGTTGGCGGAATCGATCGTGATCGTCGCTCCGTCGAAGGGCGTGGAAAGCACCTCCAGCGTCCGGCTGATCCGCTGTGTGATGCGGATGTTGTCGAGCAGCAGATCGAGGCCGTTGGTGGTGTCCGAGAGATCGCGGAAGGTGATCGTCGCGAGCGGGCTGTCCGCGGTGAAAACAAACGAGGCGCCCAGCCAGCGGAGATTCCCGCCGGCACGCTGGATTTCCAAGCTCTCGTCCAACAACGGAGCGGAACCGGTCACCTCGACGCCGATCCTTTGCGTGAAGTTGTTGTAAGCGAGCACGCCGTAGTCGAAGGATAGCTCGTAGATCCCGCCGGGCTCGGTGGCGAACTCGCGGGACAGCACACCGTCCGGTTGGTTGTTTCCGTTGTTGAAGGAAACGAGGAAGTCTCCCTCGGTGGCGGAATACGGCGCGCCGGACTGGATCGCGAGGTTGCCCGTGGCCGTCCATCCGTCGATGCCTTCCTCGAAGCCGCCGTTGGTGAAGTCGGCGGGATTGCGGACCGTCAGCACGGCCGGCGTGCTGGTCGTCGCGCCCGCTTCGTTGGCAACCACGACATCATAGGTTCCTTCGTCGGCGGAAGTGACGGATGTGAGAACAAGCTCGGTTCCATCCGCCCCGGGGATCTCCACGCCGTCGCGGCGCCATTGATAGACGACCGTGCCGGTGCCTTCGGCGGTGACGGAGAAGGTGACGTCGCCGTTTTCCAACCCGGTCGTATCCGCGGGTTGTGTGAGGATGACGGGAGGTCCCTCGACGTATTCGGCGGTCAGGGAAAGATCCTCGTCGAGAAGCAGCTCCACCTCCGGTGATGCGGAGAAGAGCTCGCCATCACGGGTCCAGCGGTCGAAACGATAACCCTGCAGCGAAAGCGGAGCGGACAGCGTGACCATCTCTTCATTCGGAAACGTGCGGACGAACGGTGTGACGCCATCGTCCCCGCCGGGGCTCACGGAGACCACCGCCGAATCAAACGGCGACGATGCGACGGAAAGCGTGTGGCTGACTTGTTGGACGAGGTGGACGTTGTCGAGCAGGAGGTCGATCGCCTGGGTGGACGGTGAAAGATCCCGGAAGGTGATCGTCGCGGTCCCGCCATCCGCGGTGAAGAACGTGGAATGGCTTTCCCAGCGGAGATTCGTGCCGCTGGAACGCGAGATCGGATGGGTTGTTTCCACCAGTGTCTCGTCGCCGCGCACCTCGACGCCGATCTGCTGTTCGTTTTCGTTGTAGGCGAGAACACCGAGGTCGTAGGAAAGCTGATAGAGCGCGCCCGGAACGGTGGCGATCGTTTGCGAAACGGCGCCGCCGGGCGGACGGTCGTCGTTGTTGAAGGAAAGCAGTTGGCCTCCCTCGGTGGCCTGATAGGGTGCCGAGTCCTGCACGGCCGCCGGGTCCTCCGTGGTCCAGTGATCGAGCGCGCTTTCGAAGCCGCCGTTCAGGAGCCGCGGGGCGAGCACGCGCACGGTTGTCGTGGTTTCGGACACGAGCCCGTATGCGTCCGTGACAGTGAGAACGATTGGATGCTCTCCGAGCGGAAGAAACACGGAGGCGGTTTCGGTTTCCGCGAGCACGGTGGAGTCGAGAGTCCAGCGGTGGGAAACGATCGGCGCCTCGCCCGCGCTGCTCGCGGTGGCATCGAGCGTCACTTCGGCGAGTCCGTCATGGTCGTCATCGACGGCGGTTTCCGCCAAGGCCGCCACCGCGGCGGGCGGTGGTTTCGGAACGGCGGTCCACTCGATGCGGTCGAGGTCGCCGCTCCGGTCCGCCGGGTCCGGCCCGGTGAAGCTGAGCCGGATGACATGCACGCCCGCGGACAACGGGATTTCCGGCCCGGAAATCGATTCCCAATCCACTTCGGATCCATCCTCCGCGGCAGGGATGTCGATCGCGCCGAGCGGGCCGGCTTCATCGCTCGCGATCGACCATGTGCCTCCGGCATCGGGCGCGCGGATCCGGACGCTGGGCCGGAACACGCCGGCTTCCGCCACGATCACGCTGAACTCAAGCCACTCGCCGGGTTCGATGAAAGTCACGTGATGGCCGACCGGTTCCTCGCCTTCGGGCGCTTCGTTCGGCTCGATATCGACATCCTCGTCGGGGCGGTATGCCAGTCCTTCGTTGCCGGCGGAGGTGTCGGAATAGGCGACTCCGGGACCGCCCTCATCGAAGTCCTCCGCCTCGATGATGCCCGGCACCGGATGCGGGCCGGCGGGATAGGGCGCGTTGCGGATTTCCGGAACGACTCCGGCGGGCGCCGTGGCGACGGACTCGTTGCCGTTCGCATCGGCCGCGGTGAGGACATATTCGTAGCGGATCCCGGCAACTGTGGTGTCGTCCGTGAACGAGAGATCGCCCGGTGTTGCGGTGGCGAAGGGCGGCTCGGAATCCCCGGGCTCGACTCCTTTCTCGCGGCGGTAGATGCGATACTCCGCGAGGTCGAAGGTTTCCACCGCGGACCAGTCGAGAGTGACCGACCCGTTCGCTGCGGGAGACGCGCGGAACGCCTCCGGCCGGGGCGGGGGAGTGTCGTCCTCCGCATCCGCGCGGTCGATCCGCAGCGCGACGTCCTTCTGATAGACGATGGGTTCTAGCACGCGCACGCCGCCTTCGTGGACGAAGGTTTCCGCATGCAGTTCCGTTAGGTCGGACGGCCGTGTCCATGCCGCGCGCCACGTCCCGGCGGGGAGGTTCACTCCGAGGCTGGCGTTTTGTTCCGCTTCGTCGATGGGATCGTAGGCGAGTTGGAAGTTCCGCTGGGCCCCTGACCCGTGGTGGAGGTAGGCGACGTATTGTTGTCCCGGGCTGGCGACCGCCTGCAGAGTGGCGCCGTCCGGCAGGCCGGAGACCACCCACGAGAGGTCGCGGCGGAGGCGGACGAGGTCGAGAGACCCGGAGTAGATGCCGAGGTTGCGGATCCCGTCGCGGATGTCCTGGCCGGGCGCACTGGAGCCGGTTTCGTCGTCGGCCGTGTAGATGTGGTGTTTGTAGTCGAGGCCGTTGTAAATGGCACCGCCGCCGAGGATGAACATCCACGCCTCCAGCCGCGCCTGATCCGCGGTGACGGGGTCGGTTTCATTGAGCGAGAGCACCTTGCCGGAGCCGTAGCGTTCCATGAGCAGCAGCTCTGCGCCGCGGACCGGACTTCCGGGGACGGTGATGGGATAGTGCTCGTGAATGAGATCGAAACCGTCGAGCTGTGGCGCCCAGCGCGGGAAATTGTGACCCACCACGTGTTTCTTCGGCAGCTCCGCCTCCTCTTCACGGATGGCGGCGAGCATGGCGCGGTGGAAGTCGAGTTCCTCGTCGTCCCGCACATCCGGCTCGTTCCAGAACGGCTCGTTCCATGGATTGTAGAGGATGTTGTCGAACCCGTTGAGCCGCCGGGTGATCTCGCGGACGACGGTTTCCTGGACTTCCAGCAGGCCGCTGTCCTTCGGGCGGTAGCAATCGTAGCGGCTTTCCGGCCCGATGCCCTGCGCGTTGTTCGACGGGTGGAACGGACTCGCCCGCCATTGGAGCTCGGTGTAGAAGGTGCTGAAGAACGTGAGGTCGATGATGATCCCGCGCTCGTCGCAGGCGCGGACGAATTCCTCGAGGCGGGTGAAGTAAGCCTCGTTCCATGTTTCGAAGTCCCACTTGCCGAGGCCGTCGAGCGCCGTGCTGCCGGTGTGAACCCGCGCCCATGGTTGGAGGAAACGTGCGGGTGGAACGGCCAGCGGGTCGTCACTCGGCTCCTTCGTGTTTTCGCGGAAGCCGACGAGGAACACCCGCGTCAGGTTCAGCCCGTCGCGTTTCAGGACGTCGAGATAGGGGACGAACTCGAAGTCCGTCCGGATGACCGAGCTGTAGTGCTCACCAAAGGTGCGCAGGATCTCCGGCCGGCCATCGATGGAAAGCAGGTGCGGATTCTCCGGATGGGGCGCCACCGGATCGGCGGCGGCCACGAGTTGCGTCATGGCCGCGACAGCGAGCGCGGCGGGGAGTCTCAAATTCGGGGGCATTTCGGGTCATGGCCGGGGGGAGAATTTGGTTAGGGGAGACGGAATTTCAGGAAACTATGATTTTCGCCTCCGCTTGTCACATCCGGAATCATCTCGATTTCCTCCGGTGTCGTTCTTCTCGTGCCACTCGCCGCAGCAGGAGCCCATTTCGTGGAAACACCCTTCGCACCAGGGGATCTCCTGGATGATGACGGCGGCGGGTTTCCCGCAGACGTCGCAGGTCGGGGCGGTCTCGGTGGTCGGCATCCGGAAACGTAGCACCGATCCCGCTGGCGGGAAACGCATTCGCCGCGCGGCCGGAGCGGGCTTGCATTTCCCGGCGATCGCGTGTGAATCGGCCGCTCATGTCGCTGCGCACCGCGGATTTCGACTACCACCTGCCGGACGAGTTGATCGCCTCGCGTCCGTTGGCGGACCGCGCCGCGTCGCGGATGATGGTGGTGCACAGGGCGAGCGGGCACATCGAGCACCGGATGTTCCGCGAGCTCCCGGGCTTTCTGAAACCTGACGACCTGCTGGTGCTCAACGACACCAAGGTGATCCCGGCGCGGGTGTTTTCCGACGACGGCGGCATCGAGTTGCTCTGCCTCGACCGGCTCTCCTCGCTGGAGTGGCGCTGCCTCGTGCGCCCGGGCAAGAAGATGAAACCCGGACGCCGGGTCGTCGTCGGCGGCATCACCGGCACGGTCGCGGAGGTCTATGAAAACGGCGACCGCCGCGTGGTCTGGGAGGCTCCCGTGGACCTCGACGCGCACGGCCATCTCGCACTGCCGCATTACATGGGCCGCGGCGACGACATCGCCGACCGCGACCGCTACCAGACCGTCTTCGCCCGCGAGGAAGGCGCGATCGCCGCGCCCACCGCCGGGCTGCATTTCACCCCGGAGATGCTTGCGGGCCTGCCGCACGCGCACCTCACGCTGCATGTCGGCGTGGGCACCTTCCGGCCGGTGAGCGCCGAGGTGGTTGCCGACCACGTGATGCACTCGGAGAAATACCACGTCGGCGAGGAAACCACGCGGCGGGTGAACGAGGCGGGGCGCGTCGTCGCCGTCGGCACCACCGTGACGCGGGTGCTCGAGTCCATCGCGCGCGAAGCGGAAACCACCGCGCGCATCGGGGAACGCGACCACACGGGCGCCACCGACATTTTCATCCACCCGCCGTATGAGTTCCGTGCGGTCGACGCGTTGCTGACGAATTTCCACCTGCCGCAGAGCACGCTCATCATGCTGGTGAGCGCCTTCGCCGGGCGCGATCTGGTGCTGGAGGCCTACCGGCAGGCGGTGGCGGAGCGATACCGGTTTTACAGCTACGGCGACTGCATGCTGCTGCTGTGAAAGGACCTCCGTGCCGGCGGCGTTCCCGGCAGGGTTGTTTTTGTCCGTATGAGCGCCTTCCGATCGATCCTGCTTTGCCTTCTTCCCACCTTGCTTCCGGCCGCCACCGACGAGGCGAGCCTGCGTGCCGAGGCCGATGATCCCGCCGCCCGGAGCGCCCTCGCGGCGAACGAGCTCCGCCGCGTCGCCGCACCGGTGGTCGGCGAGTTTTCCCGCGGCGGTGAAACCAAGCGTTTCCTCGACGAGCTGAACGCCTCGCCCGTCCTCCTGAGCGAGTTGATGGGCTCCGGCCCGTTGCCCGACGACCCCGGCAAGATGCTGCGCGTCCTCTTCGAGCTCTGGAAACACGACCGCGCCGGCCTCGCGGACGAACACGAACGCGGCACCGCCGTCGCCGTCGCGCTCACCTTCGGCGACTCGAAGTGGCCCACTGAAAAAGCCGTTGCCCGCTACGACTACTTCCGCGACTCGCGCCGCGACGGTCTCCTGCACCCGATGTTCGACGACCTCGCCGCGTGGGAGAAACGCTACGTCGTCTCCGCCGGCGGCAACGGCTCGTGGAACGGTCCCGGCGGTTGGGACGATGCCTCGCTCGTTTGGCTGCGCGACCACGTGAAACTCCCGGCCCCTGCCTACACCGGTGCGTGCTGGCAGGCACCCTATCACCTGCACAATCTCTTCGGCGACTCGATCCACGGCAGCGCCTACTACATGCCCTTCGAGCACATGGTGCATGCCGAGCGCGTGCGGGACGTCGGAGGAGTCTGCGGGTCGCTCTCGCACTACGGCGCCACCGCCGCCCGTGCCAACGGCATTCCCGCCATCACCATGGGCGAGCCCGGCCATTGCGCCTACGCCGTGCGCGTGAAACGCGGCGCGTGGACGCCCGCCTACTCGCTTTCGTGGCAACGCGGCCTCCACACCAGCTTGTGGGGTCGCACGTGGACCCAGCTCGTCCTTCAGGACGCCGCGCTCACGGATGCCGAGGCCCATGCCCGCTCCACCGCGCACCTTTGGCAGGCCCGCGCCCTGCGCGAGAAAAACCCCGACCTCGCCGAGACCGCCTACCGCCTCGCCCTCGAAGCCCAGCCACTTCATCAACCGGCATGGCTCGAAGCCACCGCCTTCCTCCGCGATGTCCGCAAACCCGATGCCGCCGCGTGGACCGCCATCCAAAAGGCCGCCCTCGCCGCGCTTGCGGAATACCCCGAAGCGGCGTGGGACGTCGTTTCTTCGTTTCAAAAGGAAGCCCTCGCCGCGCTGCCCGCGGAACAGCGTTTGGCATATCTCCTCGCGTTTCATGAAGCCATCGCCCCGCACGACGGACCGGTCATGTGGAACATCGATGCCGCCTTGAAATCCCAGGCCCAGGCGCTTGGCGGAGACTTCGATCAACAGATCGCCTTCTTCCAGGAGGTGCTGAAACGGCAGGTTTCCTCGAAATCCTGGCTCGCCCCCGTCGTCGCGTGGGGCCAGCAGTCGATCGGTTCGAATCCCGCCTCGTCCGACCGCTACTTCGTCGCCCTCTCGACCGCGTTTTCCTCCGCCAACGGCGGCGACAACCAGGACGCGCTGCGCTCCGCCATCGGCAAGGCCGTGCTCGCCGCCGCCGCCATCCGCAACGTCGAGGCGTTCCAAGCCCTCGGCAAATCCGGAGCGCCGCTGCGCGAAGGCGCCAAGCCGATCCAGACCGAGCCCTTCTCCGGTGAACTTCTCACGTCCGGCGGCCTGCTCGTCATTTCCACCACCTCGCGCTGGGACCACCCGGAATACCACTGGGGCGTGCTCGAAGCGTGCGGAGGAAAATTCCACACCGACGCCGAGGTGCGACCGCACGCCATCGTTCGCCTCGGCAAACTCGGCGATCTAACGGGCGTCGTCATCCACGACGAAGCCAGCGGTTACAACGCGTCCCGCCAGCTTCCGCTCAAGGTCTCCATCTCCGAGGACGGCGAGTCGTGGACCGAGGTCTTCCGCACCACCGAACACCAGCAGGTGTGGCGCATCCCGCTGGAAGGAAAGGCGCCGCGCGTCCAGTTCCTCAAAGTCGAGCGCGACGACGACCGCAAGGAGGTCTTCCACCTCAACGCTATCCACGCCTACGGCCGCCGCCTTCAGTGAAACCCTCCACCCGCACTCTCATGCGACCGCTTCTTTTCCTCGCCCTCGTCACCGCCGCTCACGCCGCGCGGCTCCCGGACTTCACCGCCGCGCTCGAACATGCCAAGGCGGAACACACGCCCGTCGCCGTCTATTTCCACGGCTCGGACTGGAACAAACCCGGTGAGAAGCTTCTCGCCGTCTGGAACGATCCGCGGTTCGAAAGCGGCCTCGACCCCGCGATGCCGCTCGTCGCCATCGACCGCAAGGAAGCGCCCTCTCCTGCCGACGAGGAACTCGCGAAACGCAACGCCGCCTGCGACCCGCCGCTGCGCAGCCTGCCCGCCGTCGCGCTTTTCGACTCCGACGGACGACTCGTCGCCTCGCTCGCTGGCACACCGGAAATCGAGAAGGCCGGCGGTCTGCCCCGCGCGCTCGCCGGCATGCTCGCCGTGCTCAAGGACCGCGACCTCGCATGGGAGCGCGCCCGCAAGTCGTCCGGTCTCCAGCGCGCGAACCTGCTCGGTTCCGGTCTCGACCGTATGAACCTCGGCCTCGGCCCGAAGAATGTCTATCAGACGGTGCTCGAAGAGATGAAAAAAGCCGACCCAAAGGACCAGTCCGGCTATCTCGCGAAATATACATTCTCCTCCCGCGCCCTGCTCGACATGGTCATAAAACGCGCCGAAGCCGGTGAACAAGCGGAGGCCGAGAAGGAACTCGCCACCCTCGCCCGCCAGCCGCGCCTCGACAAGAAACAGCTCCAGGAGCTCCATGCCGCCCGCTTCGCGCTCTACCAACGCTGGCCGGACAAGAAGAACCAGTCCCGCCGCGCCCTCGAAGACATGCGCCGCGCCGATCCCAAGTCCGACCTCGGCCGCGCGGCGAATCGCTACGCGGATCAGTTGGAACGCTGATTTCGCGACACGCGGGCCGTTTGTTTGAAGCGCTCCGCGACCTCTGCGGCACTAGGGTTTTCCGCCGTCATGCGCGCCTCCCGGATGAGGGTTTAGAAAAATCTTATTCGGTGGTTTCCGGGCTTTGCGGCTACTCTTCATCCTCAGCATGAAGAAGAGCCGTCTTCGATCCGCTCCGCCATTCCGGCGATCGGATGAGGCACCTGCCTCCGGCCATGAGCGGGCATGCCCCGCGTGATCCGAACCCGCAAACCATCATGAACCGATCCACGATTTCCTTCTCCGAACGCCTCCGCGGTTTCCTTCGTCATCGTCTCGTCGCGTCACCCGCGGGCACGCTGCTGCTGTTTGTCCAACGCTCGCCGCTGGTGAAAATGCTGCTGCCCGAAGCCAAGCTCGTCACATCCGCCGGCCTTGGCGAGATCGCCACATGGACGGTCGCCACGGTCGCGGGACTGGGCGCCTACGATTCGGTCGCGGGTGCCACCACCATCACCCAGCTCGCCCCGACAAGGGGCTCGACCACCGTGAAGGCCACCACCGGCAAGAACCTCACCTTCGTGTTCCAGCTCTCCGGATACCCGGACACCCCGGGGAGTTGGAAGGTGACAGGTCTTCCGGCCGGGTTGAAACACGCCGACGAGAAAAACAACACCATCGACTCCGTTTCCGGAACGCCGACCGAGTCCGGAACCTTCCGGATCAACATCACCGCCTATCAGAAATCGGGTTATTCCGGGGACCGCTTCAGCAAGTCCTTCGTCATGAAGGTGGCACAGGGTGCTCCCGCGGACCCGCCGGAGATCGATGTCCTCCAGCCTGCGGGCGTCCATCTGGTGGATGGCAGGTCGGGTGCGAAATTCGCCACCACCCGGATGGGCCGGAAGTCGGGGCCGCTCAAGTTCACCATCGCGAACACCGGCAAGGGCGACCTCACCGGACTCAACGTGACGCTCGCTGGAAGTGGCCGGAGGGACTTCAAGGTCCGGCAGCCGTCGGCCCGGACCGTCGCCCCCGGCGCGTCCACCGCCTTCAAGGTGTTCTTCAAACCGAAGTCCAAGGGGATCCGCAAGGCGACCCTCCGGATTTCCAACAACGACCCGAACGAGAATCCCTTCGATGTGAAACTCAAAGGTCGCGCGAAGCCGTGAACGCGTTGATTCCAACCAATCGGTTACGCTCCCAAGATTGCCGGCATCTCTGAATTTCCGAACATGCGAAACACCATGAAGTCGTCCGCCGCAGGCCTCGCGCCGCTCCTGCTTCCCGCTCTGCCCGCCGGCGCGGGGCCCTTGATGCCCGAGTCCCACAACTGGGATTTCAGCTATCAGAACTATCATGAGGACGGGGACCGCATCCTCGTCGAGTCCTACTATCTCCGCGGTGGCGCGGCGTTCTCCGACGGGACGGCGGTTCGTTTCCAATACCTCAACGACGCGATCAGCGGCGCCTCGCCCACCGGCGCGCTTCCCGGCGGCACGCAACCGTACTACGCGAACATCGACGATGTGCGCGAGGGAATCCTCGGCGCGGTGGCGCATCCGTTCGGCGACCACCTGCTGGAGATCGAATACTCCCGCAGCGAGGAGGATGACTATATCTCGAACGGCCTCGCCTTGAGCGATACCATCGAACTCAATCAGAAAAACACCGCGCTGGCGTTCGGTTTCAACTTTCTCGACGACACGGTCGAGGTGCCCTTGCTCGGAAACCGGGACAAGAATAGTTATGATTTCTTCACCGGTGTCAGCCAGGTGATCGACAAGAACACCGTCGTTTCCGCCAACCTGACTCTGGGATACGGCGAAGGATATCTCAACGACCCCTACAAGGTGGTGCAGCGCTCCGAGGTGCAGACGGTTCCGGACGGCAGTGGCGGGACGATCGACGTGCCGGTGACCAATGTCTACCGCGAGAACCGCCCGGACAGCCGTTTCCGCCAGGTGCTGCAACTCGAAGGCCGCCATTACTTCGAACCCGCGATGGGCGCGCTCGATGCCACGCTGCGCCTGTCGCACGACGACTATGGCGTCTTCTCGCAAACCGTGCAGCTCGAGTGGCGCCAGGAAGCCGGCGAGATCTTCGAAATCGTTCCGTTTTTCCGCTACTACAACCAGAACGAAGCGGACTTCTTCGTGCGCTCGCTCGACGGACTTCCCGTCGGCACGCCGATGAACGACCCGGACGGCAGCGGCGTGAACTACTCCGCGGACTACCGGCTCTCCTCGCTCGACGCCGTCAGCGGCGGACTGCGGCTCTACTGCCACATCAACGACCACTTCACCGTTTCCGCCGCCTACGAACGCTACGTGATGGGCGGGACCGGCGGCGCGTCCGGCCGCTCGCAGGACGAAGCCTATCCCAGCGCGGACATCTGGACCTTCGGTGTCTCCGCGGATTTCTAACAATTTTTATGACCGCCATCGCTCCAGACCCCTTGCGCGCCGACGCGCGGGGCGTTCGGACACTCGCCTTCAAGGCGATGGCGACCGACTGCGTGGTGCGCTTCCGCCTGGTGGACGACGCGGCCGCGCGAAAGTTCGCGTTGGAAGCGCTCGACTGGGTCCAGCGTTTCGAATCCCGCTACTCGCGCTTCCGCGAGGACTCGATCGTCTCGCGCATCAACCGCTCCGGCGGCGCCGGCTGGGTGGAGGTGGATGAGGAGACGGATCGTTTGCTGGACCTAGCCGCCGATGCGCACCGCCGCTCCGAAGGAATTGTCGATGCGAGCATGCTGCCCTTGCTCAAGGTGTGGAACTGGAAGGAAGCCCACCGTTCGCTGCCGGATCGGAAAATCGTGTCGGATGCCCTTTCGCTCTGCGGCTGGGACAAGGTCGAGCGCCGTCCCGGCGCGATCCGCCTGCCGGTCGCGGGCATGGGTCTCGACTTCGGCGGATTCGGCAAGGAACACGCGGTGGATGTGGTCTCCGCCATGGCCGCGCGCCATGGCATCCGCGACGCGCTGGTGGACTTCGGTCGTGATATCTTCGCGATGGGCGGAAACGGCGACCATCCGTTCTGGCACGTGGGCGTTGAAGACGGCCTGAACCCCGGCAACTGCTGGGGCGGCCTCGCGGTTTCCGGACGGGCTGTCTGTTCCTCCGGCGATGTCCACCGTCACTTCACCCATCGCGGCGTCCGCTATGGACATATCCTCGATCCGCGTACCGGCTGGCCGGTGACCAGCGGCATGCGGGCCGTGACCGTGGTCGCGCCGACCTGCTTCGAAGCGGGCATCTACAGCACCACCGTCTTCGTTCTCGGCGCCCGCGAGGGCATCCAACTTTCGTCCTGTGCGCGCGACGTCGAGGTCTGCGCGCAAACCGCCCATGGCATCGAGGGCAGCCGCGGTTTCGGCCGCTGGCTCGTCCGACCCGCCTGAACCCAACACCACTGATTCCCATGAAACCAGCCGTCCAACTCATCGCACTTGTCCTCTCGTTCACCAGCGCCCTTCATGCGGCGAGCCCCGGTGAAAAGGCCCCGCAGATTTCGAAACTGCTCCCTGGCGCGTCCCTGCCCGCCACGTCCGGCAAGGTCGTGCTCGTCGACTTCTGGGCGTCGTGGTGCGGCCCGTGCAAGGCCTCGTTTCCCGCCCTCAACCGCCTGCAGAAGAAATACGGTCCGAAGGGCCTCGTGATCATCGGCGTCGGCGTCGATGACGACGCGGCGAAATACCAGGCCTTCGCCAAGAAGATGTCCGCCTCGTTTCCGCTCGCCCACGACTCCGCGCACAAGGCGGCCGCCAAGTTCAATCCCCAGTCGATGCCCAGCAGTTACCTCATCGATCGCAAGGGGGTGATTCGTTACGTCCACACCGGTTTCCACCCGAAGAAGACGGAAACGGAATACTCGACCGAGATCGAAGCGCTGCTGGACGGGAAATGAAATCCCGCCCGCCCCATCCATCCGCAATGAAAGCCACCCGAATCTCCCTCACCGCGCTCGCCACACTGATGTGCGCCTGCTCGCCCGCGCTCGTCCGTGTGAAACCGTACGAACGCGGCAACCTCGCCCGGCCGGTCATGACCGAATCGCTCGATCCGCTCGAGAAAGCCATGACCGAGCACGCCTACTTCTCCCGCGAAGCGAGCTTCGGCGGCGGAGGAGTGGGCGGCGGCGGCTGCGGCTGCAACTGACCATCCGTTTTCCCTTACACCCGTCATGAATGTCCCGTCCCTTGCCTTCGCGGAACGTTTGCGCCTGCTGCTTCGCAATCGACTTCTCGCCTCACCCGTTGGCACCCTGCTGCTGCTCGTCCAGCGCTCGCCGCTGGTCCAGATGCTCCTGCCCGAGGCGAAACTGATCAGCAGCTCCGGCGCCATCGACGTCGCCGCCTGGGCGGTGGCCACCGTCGCCGGTCTCGGCGCCTACGACTCGGTGTCCGGTGCCACCACCATCAGCCAGATCTCGCCGAATTCCGGCTCGACCTCGGTGCCCGCCACCAAGGGCAAGAATCTCTCGTTCGTCTTCCAACTCCTCGGCTATCCGGACACCCCCGGCAGTTGGAAGGTCACCGGGCTGCCCAGCGGACTCACCCACGCGGACGTGAAAAACAACACGGTCGATTCGGTATCCGGCGTTCCCACCCAGACGGGCACGTTTTCCGTGAGGATCACCGCCTACTCGAAAACGAGCTACTCCGGCGACAACTTCAGCAAGACTTTCACGATGACCGTCGCGGACGATCCGTCCGCCCGCATCACCAACCAGCCGTCGTCCACCACCATCAACAGCGGGCAGTCGGCCACGCTCTCCGTCAGCGCCGGCGGAGCGTCGCCGTTCACCTACAAATGGTACCGCGGGGCGAAGGGCAACACCTCCAATCCCGTCGGCGGAAACTCGGCGAACTACACCACTCCCGCCCTCACCGCCACGACCACCTATTGGGTGAACGTTTCGAACTCCGACAATCCGTCCGGTGAAAACTCGAATGCCGCCACGGTGACCGTGAACCAGCCGGCACGGATCACGAACCAACCGGATTCCACCACCATCAACAGCGGCCAGTCGACCACCCTCTCCGTGTCCGCCAGCGGCACCGCTCCTCTCACCTATCAATGGTATCGTGGTGCCAGTGGATCGACCGCCAATCCCGTCGGCACGAACTCACCGAACTTCACCACGCCGGTGCTCACCACCACGACGAGTTACTGGGTCAAGGTCACCAACGTCGCCAATACCAGCGGCGACCTCTCCGACACCGCCACCGTCACGGTGAACCAACCGGCTTCCGTCGCCACGCCGCCGGCCTCGGTTTCCATCAACAGCGGCGCGTCCGTCGTGCTCTCGGTCGTGGCCGCCGGCACGCCGCCGTTCTCCTATCAATGGTATCAGGGGGTGTCCGGCGACACGGCCGTCCCGGTGGGAAGCGACTCGCCGGATCTAACGACTCCATCTTTGGCCGCGGACACGAGCTACTGGGTGCGCGTCACCAACGCGTCCAATCCGGCGGGTGCGGATTCCGCCGCCGCCCTCGTCACAGTCGTCCAACCGGCCGCGGTGGCCACCGCCCTACAGCCCGCGACGGTCGCAAGCGGTGGAACCGCCATCCTTCATGTCATCGCATCCGGCACCGGTCCATTCACCTATCAATGGTATGCCGGGGAAACGGGCGACACCTCGCGCCCCGTCGGCTTGGATTCGCCCGATCTAGCAACCGATCCGCTCGCCGCATCGGAATCCTATTGGGTGCGGATCACCAACGCGGCCAACCCGTCCGGTGCCGACTCGCCGTCCGCGCTGGTCGCCGTGCTCGGCGACCGTCCGGCGCTCATCGAGTCCCAGCCGCAGGCGGTCACGATCGTCGAAAACACATCGACGACCCTCAGCGTCGGAGCCGGCGGACTCGCTCCGTTCACCTATCAATGGTATCAAGGTGCCAGCGGAGATACCTCGCAGCCCGTTGGCACGGACGCTCCCGATTTCACCACTCCGGCGCTCGCTTCCACCACCTCGTATTGGGTGCATGTTTCCAATCCGACCAACCCGGCCGGTGTCGATTCCGAAACCGCCGTCGTCACCGTGGACCTGCTGGTCTCCGCATCCATCACGGCGGATCCCGTTTCGGTCTTCATCGCGAGTGGAAACACCGCGACCTTGTCCGTGCTCGCCGCAGGCACCGCGCCCTTGTCCTACCAGTGGTATGAGGGAGCCTCCGGCGACATATCCACTCCCGTGGGAACGGACTCCGCTTCGTTCACGACGCCCGCGCTGGATGCTTCCGCCAGCTACTGGGTGCGGGTCAGCAACGCGGTGAATCCCGCCGGTGCCGACTCCGCGGCGGCCGTGGTGTCCATTGGTGAACCGGTATCCATTAATGTTCCGCCCGGAGCGGTTTCCATTAATTACGGAGGCACGGCCGAGCTTTCCGTCGTCGCCACCGGCACCGGGCCTCTGGATTTCCAGTGGTATCTCGGAGAGTCCGGCGACACCAGCACTCCCGTCGGCGGCGATTCGGACACCTTTACGACTCCCGCGCTCTTCGCGAACGCGACGTATTGGGTGCGCGTTTCCAATCCGGTCGTCCCCCAAGGCATCGATTCGGATTCCGCACTGGTCTCCGTCGGTGCCTTCGTTCCCGTTTCCTTCACGGCCGAACCGGCGAGCACCGTGGTGAAACGGGGGGAGACCGCCACACTCACCGCGTCCGCATCCGGTTCGGATCCGATCACCTATCAATGGTTCGAAGGAGCGAGCGGAGATACTGGAACTCCCGTAGGCGGCGGCCTGTCCATCACCACGCCGCTCATCGAGGCACCAAAAGAATATTGGGTGCGGGTATCGAACGGAGGCAGCTCGGTCGACAGCGGAACCGTTCACGTTTCCTCCGCTCCCATGATCGTTCTCAAGCTTCCCAACGGCGATGTCCTTCCCTTCGGAAAAGGCACCGTCAACTTCGCCCGCGTGCTCACCGGCGCTTCCGCGGAGCGCACGCTCGTGATCCGCAACGCGGGCGCGGTCGATCTCACCGGCCTTTCGCTCGGTGTGTCCGGTCCCAACTCGGCGGATTTCACCACGACCGGACCCTTGCAAAGCGACTTGGCCGCGGGCCAGACCACCAGCTTCCAAGTCACTTTCGCCCCCGCCGCCAAGGGGAGTCGCAACGCCAGGCTCGCCGTGGACACCATCGTCCCGGGCGAGCGATCCTTCGACCTCGGCTTGGTCGGCACGGCCTCGGTGCCTGTCCCGGAAATCGATGTCCGCAACGGCAAGGCGAACCTCAACGACGGCAAATCGTCGATCAACTGCGGCAAGGCCAATGTTGGAAAGAAATCGAAACCCGTCACGCTCACCATCGCCAATTCCGGCACCGCGGCCCTGACCGGGCTCAAGGTTGCCGTCCAAGGCAAGTCCGCCAAAGACTTCACGGTCTCGCAGCCGAAGCTCAAATCGCTCGCTCCGGGCCGCTCCACGACCTTCAATCTGACCTTCAAGCCGAAGGCGAAAGGCAAGAGCAAGGCCGTCCTGCAAATCGGCAGCAACGACCGCAACGAGAACCCCTTCGACCTCAAGCTCAAGGCCAAGGCGACACCGTAGCCGTAGTCGGAATCCGTCTACACCGACAACTTCGGGGCCATCGTGGGGTCTTCTCGAGCCCCCATCCAAACTTCCGCGTGACCGCTACGCGCTACGGAACCACGGAACGCTCTGGAAACTGAGATGACACCGATAAAAATAATGGGACAACCAATAAAGGGACAGACAATCTATAAGAGAATTGGCTTGGAGGATGGAGCGGAAGGAGTAGTCTGGAGGCATGAGGAGGGCGCGTTGGCTGGCACCTTGTAAAGACTCGGCGGTTAAGCCCGCGATTTACCACTGTGTTTCGCGGGTGGTTGACCGGCGATTTGTTCTCGGCGGCGACGAGCGGGAGAAGTTCCGCGTTTTCATGCGCATGCAGGAGAACTTCACGGGCTGCCGGGTCCTTGCATACTGTCTGATGTCCAATCACTTCCATATTCTGCTGGAGGTTCCGCCGATGCCGGAGGATGAACTCGCGGATGACGTCTTCTTCGGGCGGCTCCGGGCGATCTACAGCGAAGCTTTCGTGGCGGAGGTGGCGAGGGAGATGAGGGAGGCGCGGGAGGCGGGACGTGAGGATCTGGTGGCGGAGATCCGCGGACGATACACCTATCGGATGAACGATCTGAGCGAGTTCATGAAAACGTTGCTGCAACGCTTCACGCGCTGGTTCAACCGGACCCACGAGCGGCGGGGTACATTGTGGGAGGAACGGTTCAAGAGCGTGATCGTCGAGAGCGGATTCGCCGCGCGCACGATTGCGGCTTACATTGACCTCAATCCCGTGCGCGCGGGCATGGTGACGGACCCGGCGGCGTATCGCTGGAGCAGCTATGGCGAAGCGGTGGGCGGAGGCTCGAAGGGCTGGGGGAAAAAGGCCCGCGAAGGGCTGGTCAGGGCTTGTTTGAGCGATCGCGGGGCGGGATTCGAGCCGGGGAAATGGAGCGAGGTTTCAAGGATTCACCGGCGTTTGATGGGCATCGCTCTCGGGCGCAGGAGAGGTCTGGCGGAGGTGGACAAGCAGGTGTCACGTTCCGGGCTCAATGCGGCGGAATCGCTCGCAGAGAACGACAATGGAACGGTGTTGTCGGATCTCGGGATGCCGGCGATGCTGCGCTGCCGGGTGAGGTATTTCACGGATGGGGCGGTGATCGGCAGCCGGGATTTCGTGAACGAGGCGTTCGCTGGGGCGCGGGAGAGGTTTCCCGCGAGGCGGCGGGACGGAGCGCGACGGATGCGCGGAACCGGAGCGGCGGCGGCCGGTGTGTTGTGGAGCATGCGGGATCTGCGGACGGATATCGGATAGGCGGCCGGGGACTTCTGCCGGCTTGCCACGTCTGGGAGAGACGGGAAAACTCGCGGCCATGAAGCTGATCTCGTGGAATGTGAACGGCATCCGAGCCGTGTTGAACAAAGGGTTCGCTGACTTTGTTTCCACCGAAAGGCCGGACATCCTCTGCTTGCAGGAAACCAAGGCGCGGCCGGAGCAGGTGCCGCTGCCGTTGGAGCTCGGCGGCTACCACGGTTTCTGGAATTCAGCGGTGAAGCCGGGGTATTCGGGCACCGCCGTGTTCAGCCGCGAAAAACCGCTCGATGTGCGCGAGGGGCTCGGCATCGAGGAGCACGACCAGGAAGGCCGCGTGCTCACCGTGGAGTATCCGGATTTCATTCTGGTGAACGTATACACGCCCAACGCCCAGGACGGCTTGCGGCGCTTGCCGTATCGTCTCCGGTGGGACGTCGCGTTCCGCGCCCATGTCGCCCGCGAGGCGGAGAGGAAACCGGTGGTCTTCTGCGGCGATCTGAACGTCGCCCACCATGAAATCGACCTCGCCCGGCCGAAAGACAACCGGATGAATCCGGGATTTTCGGACGAGGAGCGGGCGAGCTTCGGTGAGTTGCTCGGCGCCGGGTTCACCGACACTTTCCGCCACTTCTTCCCCGACAAAGAGGCGGCTTACTCCTGGTGGTCGTATCGCGCCGGCGCGCGACAGCGGAACGTCGGCTGGCGCATCGACTATTTCGGAGTCTCCACGCCGTTCATGAGCCGCGTTGCCTCGGCGGACATTCTTCCGCACGTCCACGGCTCCGACCACTGTCCGGTGCTCGTCACGCTCGCCTGAGAATGAAATCGGCGGATGTTGCAGGGGGATCTGCAACATCCGCCGACTGAAAGCGGGGGGACATTTCTTTGTCCGGTGGATCCATGGGGGGATGGCTCGTGCGGACGGCAGGAACAGGTCACTTTTCCGGCCGCAAGGCAAGTACGGATTCGAGAATCGGGCGGTATTTGACGAAATCGCCACACGCCCGTCGGGAAAAGAATCGGCGGGTGCAGAAGGGGGGAGCCTGCCGCACCCGCCGACGCATGGTTGGGGGGATGTGTCACCTGGCGCGCCCGGAATCGGGGGGAATGCCGTGGCGCGGCGACCCCTCATTGGTAGAACATTTCCGGCCGTTCGGAATCACGCGATCGCGTGAAAAGAGCCGTCGCCATCCATGACCGTCACGGATTTGACCTTGGAATCCGGGAGCTCCGTGTCGATGCTGCCGCCGATGCCGGATCTGGTGAAAGTCGAGCCCGTCGCGCTGCTGCCCACCCAGGCGGGATGCGCGGTGTTCCTCGGGGATGGGAGCAAGACGATCGTTTTCTACATCGACCCCTCGGTGGGCGCGTCAATCAACACCTCGCTCAGCGGCCAGACCCCGCCG
This sequence comes from Akkermansiaceae bacterium, assembly GCA_024233135.1. Taxonomy (GTDB): domain Bacteria; phylum Verrucomicrobiota; class Verrucomicrobiia; order Verrucomicrobiales; family Akkermansiaceae; genus Luteolibacter. The sequence goes on from JACKPZ010000007.1 coordinate 100,207, forward strand.
CGGCCGCTCACCCACGACCTCTACCTCCACACGCTGGAGGCTTTCGGAGCGAAAGTCGTGCGTGCGGTGATCGTCCGCATGGAGGACGAGGTGTATTACGCCCGGCTGATCCTCGAGGCGAGCAACGAGATCATGGAGCGAAAGATCGTCGAACTCGATGCCCGGCCATCCGACTGCCTGGCGGTCTCGGTGCGTTGTGGTTCGCCGTTTTTCGTCGTCCGTGAGTTGTGGGACAGCTTGGAGGACATGACCGCGGTGCTTGAGCAGATGCGCGAGGGCGACAACGATTGAGGGGCCTCCTGCCCGGGGGAATTTTGCAACATTCGTCTCTTGCGGTGACCCTCATCCGGGCTAGGCTCGTCGCCTATGTCGACTCCCTCCACTGATACGCTGCCGGATTACCTCCACGAGGACATTCTTTTGCATCCTGAGAAACGGGAGTTCCCCTCGTTCGATCTCCGGCGTCTGATGACGAGCGTGTTCGAGCCCACCGAAGGCTGCAAGGTGTGCATTCTGGTGGATTTCGACGAACCGGCGGGCTTGATCAGGGATTTCGCTTTCCTCGGTGAGGAGGGGTTCCCGATCCAAAAACGCGCCTACCAACACTTCTATGAGGAGCTCCGCAACGGCGCGCTCGACGACCTCGGCATGACGGGCGGCGAGATGTTCGCCTACAAGTGCACCTACGGCTCGAACCTCGATCTGGAGGACGAGGTCTGGGACACCTCGGGAAATCAGCTCTCCCTCGATCGCGACATCTATCCGAACTACGACATCATCCTCTGTATCTCGACGTTTTCGGCCACCGCGCCGCTCACCGCGAAGTGCAAGGAATACGGTTTCCGCGGCGCTACGATGCACGGGCTCAACGACGTGATCCTCTCGTCCGGGCTGGCGGTCGATTACAACGAGGTTTCCGCGGATGCGGAGAAACTCCGGCTCGCGCTCACCAAGGCGGAGTCCGTCGAGATCGACTTCGAGCTTGAGGACGGCCGCATCCTCACCGCGTGGCTCGGCCTTGGTGGCCAGGAAGCACAGAAGTCACACGGCCTCTGCCGTGGCAGGACGCCGGACATCGCGAACCTGCCTGCTGGCGAGGTGTATTTCGTGCCGAAGGATGCGCGCGGGCAGTTCCCGATGAAATACGAAGATGGCACGCTCGGTGTGCTCGACGTGAGCGACCGCTGCATCACGCGGTCCACGCTCATCGAGGGAAACCAGGCGACCATCGATGCCCACAACGCCCGCCTCGCCGACGATCCGATGACCGGCACGCTCGGAGAGCTCGGCTTCGGCACCCAGGTGCTGCCGGTTTCCGGCGCGGACATCCAGGACGAGAAGGTGCTCGGCACCTGCCACCTCGCCACCGGTCGCGATGACCACCTCGGCGGCGACATCCTGCCGACGATGTTCAAGAAACACGAGAACTCGACGCACGACGACATCCTCTTCGCGCCGCACAAGACGCCGAATTTCAATATCCGCCAGGTTCGGATGCACAAGGACGGCGGCACCGAGATCCTTATTGAAAACTTCAGGCCTTCGCGATTCCTGATGGATGCGCTGGCGGCGGGTCGTTGAGTCCGGAACGCCGGGCTTGATGCTTGAAATATCCGGTCCGTTCGGCGAGTAAAGCGGGCGTTCCGTTTGTCATGCCCATGAATGTTTCCAGACGCCACGTTGTGAAGTCGCTCGCCGCCATGGCGACCGTCCAGATCGTTCCCGGCCGCGTGCTCGGCCTCAACGGCCAGACCCCGCCGTCCGAAATCCTCACCCGCGGCATCATCGGCTGCGGCGGGATCTCCGCCTCCCACCTGACGATGCCCGGCAAGCTGCTGGCGCTCTGCGATGTGGACAAGGGGCACCTCGCCAACCGCATGCGCGACGCGAAGGCCGAGGAGAACGGCATCAAGGGCTATCACGACTACCGCGAGCTGATCGCCCGTGACGACATCGACATCGTCCACGTCGCCACGCCGCCGCACTGGCACGCCAAGATGGCCATCGACGCCGCCCGCGCCGGCAAGGACATCTGGTGCGAGAAGCCGATGAGCCGCACGATCGGCGAGGGGATCGCGATGGTCCGGGAGGTCGAGAAAACCGGCCGCATTTTCCGCCTCAACACGTGGTTCCGTTTCCAAAGCGGCTTCTACGGCATGGGTATCCCGGTCAGTTTCATCAAGAAGGCGGTGATGAACGACATGTTCGGCTGGCCGCTCAAGGTCACCGTGTCCGGGACCACCGGGTTCAACTGGAAGCTCGACCAATGGGTCGGCATCCCCGGCCTCAAACCCGAGCCGGTGCCGGAGGAACTCGACTATAACTTCTGGCTCGGGCCCGCGCCGAAGAAGGAATACAACCACAACCGGGTCCACGCCAAGTTCCGCGGCTACTGGGACTATGATGGCGGCGGACTCGGCGACATGGGCCAGCACTATCTCGACCCCGTGCAATACATCCTCGGCAAAGACGGGGAGGCGCCCGTTTCGGTCGACATCGATGCCGACCCGCAGGACTCCGAAGCCATCGGCACCTGGCGGCGCATGGAGTTCACCTACGCCGACGGCTGCAAGATCGTGCTCGATGGCGAGAACAAGGACGTCGGCGCGCCGTACATCGAGGGCCCCAAAGGAAAACTCTTCGCGCCGATGAACTCGGAAGGCAGGCTTGAGATGCGCGAGTTCCGCAAGAAGGTCGACGCTTTGCCGAAGGATCCGCCGGAACAAAAAACCGACTTCCACGAGTGCGTGCGCAAGCGCGAGAAGTTCGCGCTCAACGAAAAGAACGGCTTCTGGTCGTGCACCATCGTCAACATGGGGGTCACCGCGCACCGGCTCAACAAGAGCCTCAAGTTCGATTCGAAGACACTCAAGTTCGACGACCCGGAGGCGAACGCCCTGATCCACCAACCGATGCGCGATCCGTGGAAGGTCTGACGCATCGCGCGGGCCATCGTTTCCAACCACCTCATCGGACCACCTTTTCATGAACGCACCGATCCGCGTCCTCTGCGTGGGCGCAGGCCACATGGGCCGCTCGCACGCTCTCGCCTACCATCGCATCCCCGGTTTCGAAATCGCCGGCATCGTCACCCGCTCGCCGGAAAGCCGCGCCAAGCTCAATGCCGAGCTCGGCGGCGGCTATGCCGAGTTCGGCGACTTCCACGAGGCGCTCGCCGCGACGAAACCGGACGCCGTTTCCATCTCCACCTATCCGGACACCCACGCGGCATATGCCGAGGCCGCCTTCGACGCCGGCTGCCACGTGTTCATCGAGAAACCGCTCGCGGAAACGGTGGAGGCCGCCGGGCGCATCGTCGCCAAGGCGAAGGAGTCCGGCCGCAAGCTCGTCATCGGCTACATCCTCCGCCATCACCCGAGCTGGATCAAATTCATCGAGATGGCGCAGGACCTCGGCAAGCCGCTCGTCATGCGCATGAACCTCAACCAGCAGTCGTCCAGTGCGAATTGGAAGACCCACAAGGCGCTGATGTCGTCCATTTCGCCGATCGTCGACTGCGGAGTGCACTACGTCGACGTGATGTGCCAGATGACCCGCTCGAAGCCCGTGCGCGTCTCCGGTCTCGGCGCGCGTCTCAGCGACGAGCTTCCGGAAGGGAAAATCAACTACGGCCACCTGCAGGTCACCTTCGAGGACGGCTCGGTCGGATGGTATGAGGCCGGTTGGGGACCGATGATGTCCGAGACGGCGTTCTTCGTGAAGGATGTCGTCGGACCGAAAGGATGTGTCACCATCGAAGCCCGCGAAGCCGCGGGGGAGGGCGCTTCCGCCGATGTTGACGCCCACACCAAGACCAACACCCTGCGCCGCCATTTTTCCGATCTCGATGCCGATGGGAAATTCGTCCGCGCCGACGAATGGACGGAAACCGGCGACGAACCGGATCACGACGCGCTTTGCCACCGCGAACAGGAATATTTCCTCAAGGCCATCACCGATGATCTCGACCTCACCGACCACATGGACGACGCGCTCAACTCGATGCGCATCGTCGCCGCCGCCGACGAGAGTTTCCGCACCGGCAGAACCATCGATCTCTAACACACCATGAAATCCCGCCTCCTCACGGCCACCACCGCCATCGTCCTCACCGTCGTCTCCCATGCGGACGAGGCACTCGTCATGCGTTCCCTCTTCAACGGCACCGATCTCTCCGGATGGAAGGGCGGCGGCTACGCCGTCGAGGACGGTGCGATCACCTGCACGCCACAGGGCCGTGTCCTCCAGACCGAGGAGATCTTCTCGAACTTCGTGCTCGATTTCGAGTTCCAGCTCACGCCCGGCGCCAACAACGGTCTCGGCATCTGCTACCCCGGCACCGGCGACTCCGCCTACACCGGCATGGAGTTGCAGATCCTCGACAGCACCCATCCGAAATACAAGGACCTCAAGCCCTATCAGTTCCACGGGTCGCTCTACACCATGGCTCCTGCCAAACAAGGCGCGCTCAAACCCGTCGGCGAGTGGAATCACGAGCGGGTCACCCTCATGGGCCCCGCACTCAAGGTCGAGGTGAACGGCCAGATCGTGCTGCGCGCCAATCTCGACGACATGGAGAAACTCCATCCGCAGCATCAGGGCGTGAAACGCCGCTCCGGCCACATCGCCTTCCTCGGCCATGGCGACAAGGTCTCGTTCCGGAACATCGAGATTGGCGAACTTCCTCCCGTCGCCAACGAAGCGGGCGTGAAATCCGCGGGTTTCACCCAAATCTTCGACGGCAAGTCCCTCGAAGGCTGGAAACACGACGAGGGCGTCACGAACTGGACCGCCGCCAACGGCATCCTCAAACACAACGGCAAGCCCGGGCCCACCAAGGACCTGTGGAGCGAAACATCCTACAAGGATTTCACCCTCGTCTTCGACTGGCGCTGGAGCGGCCGCGGACCGATGCAGCAGCGCCCGAACGTCCAGCCCGACGGCTCGGAGTCCGGCAGCACCGAGGTCGAGGAACTCGACAGCGGCGTCTACCTGCGCGGGAGCAGCAAGAGCCAGGTGAACCTCTGGAACTGGCCCGTCGGCTCCGGCGAGGTCTACGGCTACCGCACCGACAGGTCGCAGTCCGCCGAGGTCCGCGCCGCCGTCACTCCGAAGGAGAAAGCCGACAAGCCGCTCGGCGAGTGGAACCGCACCATGATCACACTTCAGGGCGACAAACTCACCGTCACCCTCAACGGCAAGGTCGTCATCGAAAACGCCGCGCTTCCCGGCATCCCCGCCGAGGGGCCCATCGCGTTCCAGCACCACCACGCGCCCATCGATTTCGCCAACGTGTGGATCAAGGAGCCGTGAGGCGCGTTCGCGGAGTGTTTTCTCCGTGATGACGTACTGTCGGGTGGGGGGAAATCGGATATCGTTTCCGGCATCCCCCCGACAAGATGAACATCACCTCCCCCCCCAGGGTGAAGCGCGTCCGCGGGCTCACGTTGCTTGAGCTCACGCTGACCATCTCCGCCCTCCTGGTCCTGCTTGCGATCCTCTTCGTCGGCTCCCGCGCGTGGAAACGCGGCAGCGACCGCGCCTCGTGCATGCTCACGCTCCGCAACATGCAGATGGCGACCCGTTCCTATCAGAATCTCTACGGCTACGAGTTCGGCGGCCGTCCCTATGCCGAAAACGGCACCCAGGACATCACCACCCACCTCTACTCGAAGGGATATATCGAAAACAAAACCTTCCTGCGCGCCAAGGGTCTGGAGACCTGCCCCGGGGGCGGTCTCTACAGTTGCCCGCAGTCGGACGTGTTTCCCGTCGTGGGTGAGCTCTACATGAAATGTTCGCTCTCCGGCAGCGACGATCACTACCTTTCCTCCGAGGTCGACTGGTGATCCTGAGGGCTTTACAGTGCGATCGGCGGCGATCTAACGTGCGCTGTGATCGCGAAACTCATGCCCCTCGCCATTGTCGGCCTGCTGTTCACCTCGTGCGCGCAGGATTCCCTCACCGGTGACACTTATTCCCGTTCCGAAGCCGGTCGCGCCAGCTCGGTCCGCACCGGAAAAGTCACTTCCATCCGTTACGTGAAAATCGAAGGCGGCAACAAGACCGGCGCCGTGCTCGGCGGTGTCGGCGGCGGGTTCCTCGGAAATGAGATCGGCAGTGGCTCTGGCCGCACCGCGGCGACCATCGGCGGTGCCGCCCTCGGCGCCGTCGCCGGTTCCCACATCGAACAGAACCTCAACTCACGCCAAGGTGTCGAAATCGGCGTCCGTCTCGACAAGGGCGGCTCGATTTCCATCGTCCAGGAGGTCAATCCCCGCGAGTCGTTCGACGTCGGCGACCGCGTCCGTGTGATCTTCAGCGGCGGCCGCGACCGCGTCACCCACTGACATCCTTTTTGCCGAAAACCCGGCCGGTTTCCTGACCGGCCGGGTTTTTTGTGCTCACGTTGCGCGCCCGGAACCGACAAATCGGCCGCCGGGCGGCGTTATCCCTTGCGCAGCAGGGCATCCACGGCCTTGGTGCCGCAACCCATGTTACGATGAAGGCTTCCACTCTCACCTCGCTCGCCGCGCTCGCTGTTTTCGGAATCGGAGGATTCTTCGCCGGCCGGATCTCGGCACCCGCGCCAGAAGGGGCTGCCGCAGCGACGGATGGCTCCGCGGAAACCCGCGGCGTGTCCCGCAGCTCCGGCCGTCCGGGAGGTTCCGCCGCATCGCCGGAGCGGGCTCGCCGCGATCGCGATGGCGCCACGGGACTCCAGTCCCCGGCGGAGCGAAACGTCCGCCTCGAGGAGATCGTCCGCGGTGAGGACCCGCTCCAGCGCAACCGGGCGCTCCTGCAGCTCATCGACCAGCTCAATCCGGACGAGTTCGAGGGTGCGGTCGCCTATTTCCGCTCGCTCGGCATCACCGAGCGGCGCTTCGGCGAATACGCCCTGCTGCTCTCCGCCTGGGCGAAGGTGGATCCGCTCGCCGCTCTCAGCTACACCACCGAGAACACCCGCGGCGGATTCGCCACCAACACGATCCTTTCCACGTGGGCCACCGACGATGCCGAAGGCGCCATCCGCTGGGCCGAGGCGAACCACGAGGGCGACGACGCGAATCCGTACATGGCCGGCATCATCCGCGGCCTCGCCGGGTCCGATCCCAACCGCGCCACCCAGCTCCTCACCGCGATGCCCCGCAGCGGCGAACGCGGCGAAGCGCTCGATGCGATGCTGCCCCATCTGCTCACGCAAGGGCCGGACTCCGCCCGCGCGTGGATCTCCGGGCTGGATGATGAATCGTTGAGAAACGGTGCCATCCTCCGGTCCGCCGAGCCGCTCGCAGCCGCCGATCCCAAGGGCACCATGCAATGGCTCCTTGAAAACCCCGGCGAGGCATCGCGCCGCCGGATGGACGACGTTTTCAGCGTTTGGGCCTACAACGACCGGGACGCCGCCATGGCCGCGATGTCCTCGATGGCTCCGGGCGACGACCGCAGCAACGCGCTCCGAGGTGTGGTTTCCTCGCTCGCTCCATCCGATCCCCAGCAGGCGCTCGATCTCATGAACCGCTACTCCGGCGACGTGAACGACCGCGTGGTGCAGAATTTCATCTGGCATTCCTTCGGCAACGATCCGTCCACCGCCGTCGCCCAGATTTCCCGCATCTCCAACGAGCGCGAACGCGAGCAGATGTACCGCCGCACGCTCGACCGCTGGCTGGAGCGCGACGAGGATGCCGCCGCCACCTGGATCGAGTCGAACCCGGACGTGCCCGCCCAGGTGATCGAGCATCTCAACCGCCGCCGCCGCTGATTCGCGGAATTCCCGACGAATCGGTCTTGGCTCCGCGGGCGGGGCGTCGCAGTCTCGCGCCCCCGCGCGCATGACGACCGTTCTGGAGACCATCGACGGAGGGACCCGCTACCTCGAAAAACGCGGGATCGAGGACGCCCGGCGCAACATGCAGATGCTGGTGGCCCACCAGCTCGGTTGCACGCGGATGGACCTCTACCTCCAGTTCGACCGCCCGATCGAAGAAGCGGATCTCGTGCCCTTGCGCGAGACCTTGAAACACCGGGGCGAAGGTGTGCCGCTCCAGCATTTGCTCGGCAGTGTCTGGTTTCACAACCGCGAGTTCAGATCCGACGCCCGCGCCCTCATCCCGCGCCCGGAAACCGAGGAACTCGCCGAGTGGTTGCTGCGTCAGGATTTCCCCGCGGACGGCCGCGTGCTCGACATGGGTTGTGGCTCCGGCGTGCTCGGGCTCACGCTCGCCGCCGAGCGTCCTGGCTGGTCGGTCACCCTCGCCGATGTCTCGCCCGACGCACTCGCTCTCGCGCGGGAAAACGCGGAGGCACTCGGAGTTTCCAACGTCGAGTGGGCGGAAGGCGACCTTTTCACAACTCTCGACGGCGGTTTCGACGGCATCGTCGCCAACCTTCCGTACGTTCCCGAGTCCGAGCGCCCCACCCTCAGCCGCGAGGTGTTGCATGACCCTTCGCTCGCCCTTTTCGGCGGGCCGGACGGGCTCGATGTGATCCGGCGATTCGTCCCCGACGCCTTCGCCCGCATGCGCCCCGGCGCTTGGCTTGCGCTGGAAATCGGGCACGATCAGGCTTCCCAGGTGGCCGCCCTTCTCGAAAGCTCCGGCTTCGCGGATGTGAACGTCGTCACCGATCTTTCGGGCGTCGATCGTTTCCCCACCGCGCGGCGGCCCTGACGTCATCCCCCATTTCCACGTTCCTCCCTAGTTCCCATGGATCAACTCATCGTGCACGGCGGCGCCACCCTGCGGGGGGCGATCAACATTTCCGGCTCCAAAAACGCCTCGCTGCCCATCCTCGCCGGCACCTTGCTCACCGCCGAGCCCTGCATCATCCGCCGCGTGCCCGATGTCTCGGACACCAACTACATGGTCCAGATCCTCAGCGCCATGGGAGCCGATGTGGAACGCTCGTCCGGCACCGTGCGCATCACCTGCGACGGCATTTCGGATACCGCTCCCTATGAACTCGTCCGCCGCATGCGCGCCTCGATCTGCGTCATGGGGCCGCTGCTCGCCCGCCTCGGCCGCGCTGTGGTCTCTCTGCCCGGCGGCTGTGTCATCGGCGACCGCCCGGTGGACCTCCACCTGCGCGGTCTCGAAGCGCTCGGTGCCAAGGTCGAGTTCGAGGGCGGAAACATCATCCTCACCGCGGAACACGGGCTGCGCGGCGCGGAGATCGACCTCCGCGGCACCCACGGACCCACCGTGCTTGGCACCGACAACGTGATGATGGCCGCCACGCTCGCCGAGGGCACCACCGTCATCGAGTCCGCTGCTGCGGAACCGGAGGTCGTCGATCTCGCCGATTTCCTCAACGCCATGGGCGCGAAAATCAGCGGCGCCGGCACCAGCCGCATCACCATCGAGGGAGTGAAGGAACTTCACGGCGTCGAGCACACCGTCATCCCGGACCGCATCGAGGCCGGCACCTTCATGGCCGCCGCCGCGCTGGCCGGCGACGGCGTCACCCTGCGCCGCGTGAACCGCGAGCATCTCAAGGCCATCACCGCCGCCATCGTCGAGTCCGGCCATGCCGTGGATTTCAACGAGTCCGGCGACTCCTGCACCATCCACCGCGGCGGAAACCTGAAGGGAGTCGATCTCGTTACCGCCCCGTATCCTGGCTACCCGACGGACATGCAGGCCCAGATGACCGCCCTGCTCGCCACCACGCCGGGCATCAGCGTCATCAAGGACACGATTTTCCCCCAGCGTTTCATGCACTGCGCCGAGCTCAAGCGGATGGGTGCCGACATCAAGGTCGACAACGGCACCGCCGTCGTCCGCGGCGTCGAACAATTGTCCGCCGCCCCCGTCATGGCCTCCGACCTGCGCGCCTCCGCCGCCCTCGTCCTCGCCGCCCTCACCGCCAAAGGTTCCACCGCCATCAGCCGCCTCTACCACATCGACCGCGGCTACGAGCACATCGACGAGAAACTCCTCATGCTCGGCGCCAACGTCGAGCGGGTGAAAGGTGGGTGAGCCGGACGTGCCGAGCGCCTTCAGAAACCAGGTCCCTGCGTCGCCGGGGCAACCCGTTTGAACCAGCGCTATCGGCGCTATCAGCGCTTCCAAGCTCTCCCGTCTGTTGCGAATTGATGTCCTCTGGTGATAAAATCCCATATTTGAAATATGCGATATCAATGAGCTGGGCGACTGAACCTGAAGCGGGCGGAATGATAGGGGATGGGAAAGGGAGGCGGGTCGGAAAGGGAGGCGGGTCGGAAAGGGAGGCGGGTCGGAAAGGGTGGCGGGTCGGGAAGGGTGGCGGGTTGGAAAGGGTGGCGGGTTGGAAAGGGTGGGAAAGAGCGTGGAATCGGGGGGCTGTCGTTGGTTAGTGGGCGGAGGGATGGCTGGAGGCAGGCTCTTGCGGGAGGGCGGACCATCTTGCGGGGGTGGCTCTTTCGGATCGCCGGGAGGAGAAGGTGACGCGCAGTCCGGAGGGGAGCGTGGATGGGGCGCGTCCGGGAAGTGCGTGGGATACGAGTTTGGGGGGAAACGAAAAAACCCCGCCGCGGCGGGGCCGGGCGGGGTTGGTGGTTTGGAAACGGGTTTCCGGTGGGATCAGGCGTCCTGATCTTTCTTCGGTTCTTCGTCGAAGCCGTATTTGGCGACGAGGTCGTCGGCGGTTTCAGGTTTGGCTTCGGCCGCGGGTGCTTCGGTGGCCGGAGCGGTTTCCGCGGTCTGCTCGACGACGGTTTCGATCTTCGGCTCGGCCTCGGCGGCCGGGGTTTCGGCAGGCTCGGGTTTTTCCGGAAGCGGAGCGAGTTCGACGGGTTTTTGCGGGGTTTCGTCGCGCCCGTCCTGATCTTCGCGGTCGTCCTGGCCCTTGGATTTGGCGCCGGAGACGATCATCTTGCGGCCCATGAACGGCTGGTCGTGGAGCACCTCGACGGCGCGGACGGCCTCGTCCTTGTGGAGCATTTCGACGAACCCGTAACCCTTGGAGCGGTGGGTGCTGCGGTTGTAGACGATCTCGACGTTGCGCACGCCTCCGATGCCCTTGAAGAGCTCCTGCAGGTCCTGCTCGGAAACGTCATAGGACAGGTTGCCGACGTAGACGCGCGAGGACTCGACGCTGGAGCCGTCACCGCCACGGGGTTTGGGCGCTCCTCCGGAACGGCTGCGCTTGGACGATCTGGAGTCCGGTTTCTCGGACTCGGTGCGGCCGTCGGTGCGGGCGTTGCGGGTGTTGCTCTTGGCGGGGCGGGGTTCGGAGCCGGAGCTCTTCGCGGCCGGAGCCGGCGCCTGCTTGGGCGCACGGGCCGGCGCGGCGGGGGGCGTGTAGAGGCCCAGCTTGCTGAGCAGTTTCTGCCACCAGCTCATGGGCGGGGCCGGCGGGGCGTTGCGCGGCGGCCGGGGACCCTTGGGGCGGTACTCCTCGGAGCGCGCCTGTCTGGACGATTGGCTGCTTCCGCGGGAGGGTTGTTGTTGGTTGTTGTTGCTGCTGTTGCCGCCGCGCGAGCGGCTGCGGTTCTTGCCACCGCGCGAGCGGCGGCGCCTGCTGGATCCCGATGAGCGGGAAGTCTGTGTCGTGTCGGACATGGCGTTTGTCTGGGTTCCAGGCGGTCCGGCGCGGAGGTTTCGGAGAAACCTGCGATTGCTGTGACGTGACGTGCGTGCGGACCGGATGCCCCACGGTTCCGGCTTTCTGTTGCCGGTGGGAAGCCCCGCAACCACTTGCGGGAAGGAACTTCACCTCATGGGGGGCAGACCGGCTCGCGCCGCCGCCCGGGAGTCAGGGAGGTCCGCATTCCCAAGCCGCCGACCGGGTTTCCACGGCATTCGGAACCGTATGGATTGGACGAACAAGCGACCGGCTGCGGGCTTCGGAGGGTGGGATCTCCTGCTCGCCGCGGACCCTACGGGCTTTCGTCGCTGTTGCAAGGAAGGAACACGGACCTACGTCATTTTGACACGCCGGCGGATCGTCGCTTCGGGGTGGTGGCTTGACGCGGGCGGTCCGGAGTTTCATTTTGCACGTGTGATGAAAGGTTGGCGGCGCATGGTCTTGTGGATGGCTGCATCGGTTTCCGCTGCTTGCGCGGGCGATGGCGAGCCGAAGCGGACCGGCGACCTAGTGGGCCGGGATCTCGATCTGCCGGGGTATGGGAGCTACGGACACGTCGGGCTGTGGACGGGAAACCGGGTGTTGGAATGCCTTGGCGAGGTTCCACCGATCCAGAAACGTTCGCTCGCGTCGTTCCAGGAGGTGACGGTTTTCTGGGGTTCGAAGTATCTGCCGATGCGGCGGAATTTCCGGAAGGTGATCCACGCGGGCTGGGCGCAACGGAATTTCCGGCCGAAGTTCACGCTTTCGCCGACGTACCGGGTGGGAAAATTCGTGCGCAAGAAGGTCTGGAACAAGGAAACGGGCCGGTGGGAGCGCAGAACGGTGATGACGCGGGCGAGATTCCGCTGCGACACGCTGGTGAGTTACGCCTACAAGGCCGGCATCGGATACAAGGTGAGGAAATCCGGAACCTTTCCCGGCACGATGTTTGAAGCCTTCGGCAAACCGCGATGAAGTTCCGGCTGCCGGTGTTGATCCTAATTTCGTTGATGGTCGGGTGGATGGCCTCTCACAGGCTCCGCAGGGAGCCGCCTCCGGTCGCTGGATCGACGGAAGGGAATGTCGCGACGGCGGATGAGGAATGGTTGCGGAGTCTCGCGGCGGCGGAGCCGGGACCGGCGGAACTCGAACCATTGCTCCGTGGCGTCCACGACGCGATGCCGGTGCGAACGACGCGGATTTCCACGCTGCTGGCGGCGATCCCCACGGTGGAAACTCCGGTCCGCGGAATATTGTGTGACCTGCTCGCCGACGAGCATCCGGCGGAGGTGGCGGCGGAAATCCGGACCCTGTTGCGTGCCGAAACCGATCCCGATACGGCGGGTCGACTGCTGGACGCGCTGTGTGCGGCGACAATGCCTGAGGTGGACGATGTGCCGGACGAGGACCTGCTGGCCCGGGCTTTCGAGGAGGCGCAGGCGGCAATCGACGAGGAAATGGCGCGTTGCGATTCCGATGCGGCGCGGCGGATGGAGGCCGCTGGGGCGGTGATCGAGGTGTTTCCGTTGGAGGAGGCGAAGCAGCGGCTCGACAAGGCTGCGGAGACCGCGGCGGACCCGGAAGAGCGAAACTTCATCCGGGGACTCGAGTGGGAGTTGCTCGTCGGCTCGGCAGCAGCTGATGAAGCGGAGGGCCTGCTCGCGCATCTGGCGGATCATCCCGAGCTGCTCGCTTCAGAAGAGCGCAAGGCGGCGACCTTGGAGCAGATCGAGGTGTCCGACCTGTCGGCCGCGCCGCCGGATGAAATCCGCCCGTTGCTGATGAAGCTCCGGCCCGTGCCAGCGGCGGATGCGGCGTTCTCACGGTGGTTTGAGTTGTTCGCCGACCGCGGGCAGGTTGGCGGTGGCGAACTCGACGGTTTGCTGAAAACGGCGGACCCGCTTGATGTCGCGTCGTTGTTGCACTTCGGCGGGGCCGGTTGGCCGGAGGAACTGCGGTCGCGCTCAGGCCGGGATTTCGAGCGCGAGCTGCGACTCGCCGGAGCGGCGACGGATGATGACGAGGCACGTGGTTTCCTGATCGATGCGGCCGATGCGCTCGTAAAGCCGCCGGAATCGCAGGATACGCGGAGCTTTTAGGGGGTTTTGGTGAGCAAAGCGGTATTTCCGAGTGGGAAGTCGTGTCACCACGGGTGTACTGTTAGGGGCTATGAAAACGAATGAGCATCGCACCCCACACCCACTGAACCTCCCGATTCCATCACGCCCGCCGTGTGTTTTCGCCCGGATGATGGCGTTCGTTGTGGCCGCGCTGGTGGCGCTTGCCGCCGCTCCCATCGCGACCGCCGGTTCTCCGAATGGCAGCTACAAGTTTGTGAATGCCTCCGGTAGCGTCACCCTCGGCGGCGACACCACCGAGCTGACTTCGGACATGATCGAGGAACTCGGCATCATCAGCAAAACCGCACTCCAAGTGAAAAACAACAAGGTGAAGCTGGACCGCAACGCCGCCAAAAAGCTGATCACCAAACTCGGCAAGGAACTCGGCGTGCCGATCGAGACCAGCGTGAAGGGTCCGAAGACCGTGACCCTCAAGAAATCCGGAAGCTCATGGAAAGGCAGGACCAGCAAGCCGGTCGTCGTGAAGTTCTCGACCTCTTACGAAGGTGAGAAGATCGAAGGCACCTTGCGCAGCCACTTCAAGGTCAAGGTCCGCGGCAAGAAGATGACTCTGGAAACGCCGATCACCGGCAGCGTGCTCGGCTACAAGATCGAGGCGGAGGCCGTTTCGAAATTCAAACGCTGACACCGCCGCTCCGATGTAACGCGAAGGCCGGGGGGCGCGCCCCCCGGCCTTTTCGTTTCGCCATCCGCAGGCCGAGGTTTGTTTACCGAACGAGCGCCGCTTTCCAGCGGGCGATCTCGGACGTGACATTCTCCACCGACGGTGCGCCGGGGTTCGTGCGCGAGGCGAGCGCGCGGTCGAGTGAGAAGACGTCCTTCGCATCCGGTCCGTAGGCGTCGTCGATGGCTGCTAGATCGAGCTGGTCGAGCGCTGTCCTGGTGCGGATGGCCTCGGCGACGGCCTTGCCGACGAGTTCGTGCGCATGGCGGAACGGGACACCCTTTTTCACGAGGTAGTCGGCGAGGTCGGTGGCCAGCAACATCGGATCGGCAGCGGTGGCGCGGCAGGTTTCCTCGCGCAATTCCATGGCGCCGATCATCTCGGTGTTGACGGCGAGGATGAGGTGCAGCGTGTCGATGGAATCGAAAAGCGGTGGTTTGTCTTCCTGCAAATCGCGGTTGTAGGTGAGCGGCAGGCCTTTGACGGCGACGAGGAGGTTCATCAGGTTGCCAACGAGCCGACCGGTTTTGCCGCGGGTGAGTTCGCAAACGTCCGGGTTTTTCTTCTGCGGCATCAGCGACGAGCCGGTGGTGTGCGCGTCAGACAGCGATGCGAAGCCGAACTCGGCGCTGCACCACAGGATCAGGTCCTCGCTGAGGCGCGAAAGGTGCACGCCGCAGAGCGAAATCACGAACAACAGCTCGGCGATGGAATCGCGGTCGGCGATGGCGTCCATCGAGTTGGTCGTGACACCGTCGAAACCGAGTTCCGCGGCGATGGCGCGGCGGTCGAGGTTGATCGTCGAGCCGGCGAGCGCGCCGGAGCCGAGCGGCGAGATGTTGAGGCGCTTGCGACAGTCCACGAGACGGGATTTGTCGCGCTCGAGCATCTCGACGTAGGCAAGCAGGTGGTGGCCGGCGGTGACCGGCTGGCCACGCTGCAGATGGGTGTAGCCGGGGATCACCGTGGCGGCGTATTTCTCCGCGCGGTCGAGCAGGGCGAGCTGCAGGCCGGCCATCGCACAAGCCAGTTCGTCGATCTGCGTGCGGCAATAAAGCCGGGTGTCGGTAGCGACCTGGTCGTTGCGCGAGCGGGCGGTGTGAAGCTTCGCGCCGGCCGCGCCGATCCGGCGGGTCAGCTCGGCCTCGATGTTCATGTGGATGTCCTCGAGCGAGGTGCGGAACTCGAAGTTTCCCGCCTCGATGTCGGCCTTGATTTCCCGCAGACCCTTCTCGATCTGCGAAAATTCGTCATCCGTGAGCAGCCCCGCGACTTTCTGCGCGCGGGCGTGGGCGATCGACCCCGCGATGTCGTGCGGGAACAATCGCCAGTCGTACGAGATCGACTCGCCGAACTGCTGGACGAGCGAGGAGGTGTCTTTTTCGAAGCGGCCTTTCCACATGGCGGGACGATTTGACGCCGCGGCGGGCGGGATGGGAACGATAATCCTTCGCGTTGGATCATCCGCGGGCCGAATCCACGCGATTCCGGGGGGATCCGCGGTTCTTGCAAAACCGCGGCTTTCGAGCATTCTCCCCGCCGCCCGGCGCGGCCGGGAATCCCCATGCGTATCATCATGAATCTCCGTTCCGTATCCGCTGCGATGGCCCTTGCCATCGGCAGCCTCGCGCTCAGCTCCTGTTTTTCGAGTTCCGAGGTTCAGAGCGGCAGCGAAAGCGTCGGCCAGCAGTTGCAGGACCTCGACCACGCCTACCGCCAGGGTATCATCACCGAAAAGGAATACGCCAAACTGAAAAAAGCCCTGATCAAGAAGCACGGCTGATCCGCGGGCTTCGGCCCGGGATGAATCGTTGACGCCTCCCCGGTTTCGCTCCACGCTGCGCACGCAACAAGCTTTCGAAATACCAACCCACCCACCTATGAGACTGATCCGCCCGCTTCTCGCCGCCGCCACCGCGGTCTCGCTCGCCGTCGCCGCCCACGGGCAGGAGGGCAAGCTGAACATCGCCACGGTGGACATGCAGGAGCTTTTCAAGCAGTACTACCGCACCAACGAGGCGCAGAAACAGATCAACGTCGAGCGCGCCCGCATCCAGAAGGACAACAATGAGCGCCTCGGCCGCATCCGCGAGCTGGAGGACAACCTCAGCAAGCTTCGCAAGCAGCTCGAGGATCCCGCCATCAACGACCAGAAGAAGCAGGCGCTCTTCAAGGACTGGCAGATGCAGCAGCAGGAGGGCATCGCGCTCGACCGCGAGCGACGCGAATTCCTCCAGCGCCGCAACCAGGCCCTCAACGAGAAGATGGTCCAGCGCATGAAGGGCATCCTCGAGGAAATCCGCAAGCTGGTGGAGGAACAAGCCAAGGCCGACAACTACGACTACGTCTTCGACAAGTCCGGCCTCAGCACCTCGCAGGTTCCCTTCCTGCTCTACACCAAGGACGCCACCGACATCACCGCCGGCCTGCTCAAGGACCTGAACAAGGACGCGCCCGCCGAGTCGCTCCCTGCCGAAGGTGACCCGGAACCGGAGATGCCCGGCGCCGAAATCGCCCCCGCCGGCGACGAGTAATCCCCAGAAACTCCGCGTTTGGCGTTCGCCCTCACGCTTTCCGAGCTCGCCCGATGGATCGATGGTGACATCGTCCGGGGCGGGCTCGATTTGTCTCTGACGGGCATGGCCTCCCTCTCCGAGGCATCGCCCGGCGACGTGAGTTTCCTCGGCAACGAGAAATATCACGGCCAGTTCCTCGAAACGAAAGCCTCCGCTGTCATCGTCGGCCGCGGAGTGACGGACGGGCCGGACTCCACCGCCCTGATCGCGGTGGACAATCCCACGCTCGCGTTCTCCGTCGTCGTCCGCCACTTCGCGCAGGCGGCGGCCGCATTCACTCCCGGTGTCCATCCGAGTGCCTTTGTCGATCCGGAGGCCGCGCTTGATCCCGCCACCGTCCGCGTCCACCCGGGTGCGGTCGTCATGGCCGGCGCGAAGGTCGGCGACGGCTGCGAGATCGGCCCCAACGCCGTCATCGGAGAAAACGCCGTGCTCGGCCGCGATTGCCGCGTCATGGCCAACGCCATCGTGCGCGAGCGCTGTGTGCTCGGCGACCGCGTCATCCTCCAGCCCGGCTGCGTGATCGGCTCGGACGGCTACGGCTACGAGTTTTCCGACGGCCGCCACGTCAAGATCGACCAGGTCGGCATCGTCGAGATCGCCGCCGACGTCGAGATCGGCGCCAACACCACCATCGACCGCGCCCGCTTCGGCAGGACGGTCATCGGCGAGGGCACCAAGGTCGACAACCTCGTCCAGATCGCCCACAACGTCGTCATCGGAAAACACTGCCTGATCGTTTCCCAGGTCGGCATTTCCGGCAGCACGCGCATCGGCGACCACGTCACGCTCGCCGGCCAGGTCGGCGTCGTCGGCCACGTGGAAATCTGCGACCGTGTCACCCTTGCGGCGCGCACCGGCGTGCCGTCCAGCATCACCGAGCCCGGCATCTACGCCGGCCGCCGCGCCAAGCCGTTCAAGGAGGACATGAAGATCCAGGCCCTCATCCACCGTCTGCCGAAGCTGGTGGAGCGCATCAAGGCGCTTGAAGACAAGGCCGCCGGCGAAACCGCCTCGCCATGAAACCCCTGCCGCCTCCGGACAAGGCGCGCTGGGTGCTTTCCTTCGACTTCGACGGCACCCTGCACGACCCCGCGTCCGAGCCGCCGGTGCCCGACGCGTTTTTCGACAAAATCGAGGAACTCCGCCGCGACCATGCCGCCGTCTGGGGCATCAACACCGGCCGCTCGCTGCCCTACATGCTCGAAGGTTTCGTCGAAAGCCGTTTCCCGTTCCTGCCTGACTGGGTCGTCACCCGCGAGCGCGAGGTCTGGCTGCCCGGCGAGGCCGGCGACTGGCTGCCGCACGCCTCCTGGAACCAGCGATGCAAGGACGAGATCCACTCCCTCTTCGCCCACGCCGCGAAACTGCTCGCCCGCATCCGTTCCGACGTCGCCGAGCACACCGGCGCGCAATGGGTGGAGGCCGAGGGCGACCCCGCCGGCATCATCTCCCGCACCAGCGAGGAAATGGACTGGATCGTCTCCCACATCCGCCCGCTCGTCGCTGCCGAGCCGCTGCTCGCCTGGCAGCGCAACTCGATCTATCTCCGCTTCAGCCACCGCGACTATCACAAGGGCAGCGCCCTCGGAGAAGTGGCCTCGCTCTTCGGGCTCGCCGCGGAAAACTGCTTCGCCATCGGCGACAGCCACAACGATTTCGAGATGCTCGATCCCGCCTTCGCCGCCCGCACCGCCTGCCCGGCGAACTCGGTGCCCGAGATCCTCTCCCACGTCCGCGAAACCGGTGGTTGCATCACGTCCCGCATCCACGGAGCGGGGGCCATCGAGGCGCTCGAACATTACTTCGGCGGCGGCCACTGAGAGCGATGCCCCGCCCGCGAAGCCGATTGGCAACGAAATGATCCGGCCGATTGACAGGCCGTCTCCAGATCGCATAGAAGGCGGCTGAATTGGAATGCGCGCTCCGGTTTCTTCCGTGCGGAAGAAGGCGCGTGGCATCCGGCAAGCCCAAAACCCTCCACTCCCATGAAGCTCTGCTTCGCGGCGGCTCTTGCCGCCTGCCTGATCGTGTCCGCAACCGCCGATACGACGGTATCCCCGCCGGTCCTCGGCTTCGCCACCGGCCTTCCCGGCGAACAGGTTCACCTCGCGTGGGCCTCCGAACCCGGTGTCCGCTACGCCATCGAGAAATCCACCGACCTCGCTGCCGGCAGCGGTGGCGGGGGAGGCGGCGGATGGACCCGCGTCGCAGTCGTGCGGGCCGATGATACCTCCGCCGATTGGACGGACCCCGTTGCGACTGAAACCCGTGCGTTCTACCGCATTTCCCAGCCGCAGGCCGAAGTCTTCTCCATTGCCGAGCCCGTTCTCTCTTCGTCCGGTGGCACGCTGGTGGTCGTCGGCCAGTGCATTCCCGACGGGTCCTTCCTCACCTTGGAAATCGATGGTGTCGGCCTCGTCTCCGCCGCCCTCGTTTCCTCCGGCCCCGGCCAATGGACCGCCACGTTCACCGGTGCTTTCCCCGTGCCGGGAGGCTCCGTCATCTCCGTCATCTCGGCCGCGATCACCGACGGCGGCGGTGCCGAGATCTGCCCGGTCGATGTCGATATCAGCATCACCGAAACCGGCTTCGCCGCCGATGCCCCACTGAACTCGCTGCCGCCCGCCGCGCCGTGTCCGCTGGTCGCGCAAATCCCGGTTCCCGGAGTGGGCATCATCATCAAGAAGCATCCAGGAAACGGCAGCGGCAAGCGCGCGGGCCCTGGCGACTATCTGGATGACGATGACGACGACGATACCGTCCCGACCAATGCCAGCATCCCGGTTCCAGGCGTGGGCGTGGTCATCAAGAAGCATCCCGGCAGCAGCGTGGACCGAAGGGCGGATCCCGACGACTGCGACGACGAGAACGATGATCCGCGGGACGCCTCAAGCATCCGCCTCGCCCCCGGCCGCAACGGCATGCCCGGCGAGGCCTGCCTCGAATACGACGCTCTCACGCTCGCCTGCCCCGCCGGCCCGCCGGTCACCTGGACCATGACCTACCGCTCGATGGCCGAGGTCAGCTCCGGCCACGGACCCGGCTGGGATTTCGCCTACAACATTTATCTCGAAGCCGCTTCGAGCACCGCGCCGACGGTCGTGATCCACGATGGCGCCGGCCGCGCCGACACCTTCCGCCGCGCCGCGGACGGCACCTACCGTGCCGACGGTTTCTCGCGCGTCGGGAGCTTCAGTGGAGACACCTTCACCCTGACCTTCGCAAATGGCGGCACCTGGACCTTCTTCCCGCTTGGTGGAGCCGTCGCCCCCGGCAGGATCCTCCACAGCACCGACCCCAACGGCAACTTCCTCGAATTCGGCTACGACATCGCCAACCACTTGATCGAGGTCGAAAGCAACTTCGCTCCGCTGTTCAATGTCGTCTGGACCGGTGACCGCGTCACGTCGATCTCCGACCACACCGGCCGCAGCGTGACGTTCAGCTACTACGGTCCGGTCGGGGCCGGTGGCTCCGATGGCGACCTGAAATCGATCGGCTGCCCGACCGAATCCGGCCTGCCACCTGCCGCGGGTGACACCACGTTCACCTACACCACCGGCAGCGGCACCCCGCGTCTTAATGGCAACCTGCTCTCCATCACCGACGGTGCCGGCCGCGTGCTCGAATCGCTCACCTACGCGACGACCACCACCCCGACGGATCTGGATTTCGACACCCTCCTCACCCAGAGCGCCCATGAGCTGGGCCATAATCTCGGCATGTGCCACGACCTCTCGCCCTCCCTTGGCGCACGGGTGGTTTACGAAAACGACGAGCTCGGCCGCGTGACCGAGACCGTTTTCGACCGCATGCACCGTCCGTTCATCCATCGCATCCACAACGGATTCCACACCGCTCCCGGCGGCACCGTTTCGCCATCCGACTTCCCGCTTTCCGGCAAGACCCGTAGCACGGATCCCGACTATTTCGAGACCACCTGGACTTACAACGGCGATTCGAACGTCACCGCTCTCACCGGAGCCGACGGCTCGAAAATGCTCACCACCTACGAGCGCGATCTCAACCCCGCCTGCGCACCCATCGAGCGTGGAAACGCCCGCGTCCAGACGCTGGTTTCCTCGATCGGCGAGAAACGCAGCATCACCATGGAATACGAGCCGGACACCGGTACCCCGGAGTGCGCACGCCCCGGCAATCCGATCGGCGGACTCACCATCAAGGTCGGCAAGAACCCCGGCGGCAATCCCTCCGCCCGCCCGGGCAACCCGATCGGCGGACTCGTACTGAAGGCCGGCAAGAACCCCGGCGGCGGACTCTCTGCCGGTCGCCGCCGCGTCGAGGTGCTCAAGTCCAACAAGACCGGCGATCCCTTCGCCAAAAGCGGCATCACCATCAGCACCTCCCACGTCGAATACGCCACCGCCGACGCCCTCATCTGGAGCCCGCGCAGCAACTACGGTGGGCCAGATGATGACTGTGATCTTTTCGCCCGCGATCTGCGCGACGGCACCATTGATGGCTGGGACGGCACGGTCAAAGGCTCCACCCGCCTGGCAGGTGGCGACGATACCGACGAAGACTGCGATGGTCTGAGCGACGACGATGCCCCCGCATCGTCAGGGCGCGGCGTGGGCGCATGCTCGGGATCGAGGGGCGTCCTGTCCGCCGTTCGACTCACCCGCCTCACCACCTCCCACGGCCAGAGTTTCACCTGGACCTACGACGCGGCCGGGAACTGCACCTCCGCCACCACCCCCATCTCCGGCGGCGCAGTGTATGTGTACGACACCCAAGGCCGGCTCACCAGCAGCACCATCTCTAACGGCGCGGACGGCGATTTCCATGACGAGCTCGCCTACGGCTCCGACGGCTTTCTCCACACCTACACGGAGGACGCCACGCCCGGCGGACGCAATCTGACGACCACCTTCGAATACGACACGCTCGGCCGCTGCACGCGCATCGTCGATCCGATGACCGACGACTGGCTGCTCACCTGGAACGCGCTCGACGTTTGCACGCAAACCGAGTCGCCCCCGGTCGCCGGAGAACGTATCGCCACCGACTTCGCCTACGATGCCTCGGGCCGCCTCGCCCGCTGCGACGTGCAACTGCGCGACAGCTTCGGCAACGTCAACCCGACCAACCCCTCCTATTCGAGCTTCTGGGTCTATGACTTCCGCGGCCGCCTTTCGCAAATTGCCACCGAGGAGCGCCCGACCGATACCACCGGCCTGCTCGAACCCGACCCGCTCACGCTCGAGAACTTCGCCGTCACCGACTTCACCTACAACAACGCCGGCCAGGTCATCCGCGCCAGCACCCCCGCCGCCTGCCGCGGCCAGAGCACCGACGAGGTCGTCGATCTCACCTACGACGAACGCGGCCTGCTGCATCACGTCGTCGCCGGCGGTCTCGGCACTCCCGGCGCCGTTACCACCGAATACGACTACGACACCCTCGGCGCTTGCGTCCGCGAGGCCTGCCTTGCGCCCGATGGCGGCGAAACCCTCTACGCCTACGACGCCTTCCACCGCCCCGCGTCGGTGACCGATGCGATGGGCAACGAAGCCGTCTTCACCTACGACGAGGCCGGCCGCGTGACGACCTCGTTCTACGGCGAAACCGAGGACCTTCCCGGCGACTCGGGCAACGTCCTGCTCTCACGAAGCACGGTCACTGACGGCGGAGGAGGACGAAACCAACTGTCGTTCGGATTCGTCTACTGGACCGACGGTTCTGCCGCCATCATCCGCCGCATGCACATCAAGGAGAACGTCGAGGCACTCTATGACGACTCAATCTCCGACGCCCGCACCTGCCCGCCCGACCGCCCCGTCCGCTGCGGCGACGGCACCTGCGCCGCGTTCTTCGCCGTTTATCAGGAGGACGATGTCATCGAAACCGAGCGCTTCAGCCCCGGTTCAGGGACCAGCGTGCTGGAAACCACCGTCCTCGACCGCTCGCCTGCCGGGCTTCTCATGAGCGTCACCCGGAATGGCGACCTGCTCGATTCCTACACCTACGACTCGTCCGGCGCGCTTTCCTCGATCTCGAACGCCGCCCGCACGATCGATCTCAACCGTGATGGCCGGCAGGACGTCCTGCTCTGCGGAAAGACCGAGCATTTCCGCGTCGCCTCGCCGCCCGCACCGAAAACCTTCAGCCACACCATCACCCGCGACTCGCTCGGCCGCATCACCGCCGTCACCGACGGCGCGGGCAATGCCAGCGAGTATGAATATGACTCGCTCGGCCGCGTGACCTCGGCCACCTCGCCGGGACGTCCGCCCCACGTTTTCGCCTGGGATTCGGCCGATGTCGCAGGCCCCTACTCGGTGCTCGTTTCGTGCGACATCGACAACTCCGGCTCCCCGACCGAACTCGGTCGCACGCTCGCACGCTGCGGCTCGCCCGTTCAATCCGCCGATTCGAACGGCTACGTCCGCACCTACACCTACGACGCCCTCGGCCGCCCGACCCGTTGCGATCTCCCGGACGGCACCTACGAGTCCACCACTTACGACGCCCGCGGATTCATCGTGAGCGGCAGGTTCTCCGACGGCAGCTCACTTGACATCACAACCGACCGCCTCGGCCGTAGGATCGTCATCACCCCGGTCAACGATCCGCCCACCGTCATTCCCAGCCCGCCCACCAACTATGCCTACGACGGCCTCGGCCGACTCGTCAGTGCGGCGCAGGGTGCGTCCACCGTGGCCATGACCTGGGATTCCGTCGGCAACCCGACCAGCGAGACCAGCAACGGCCTCACCGTTTCCCGCACCTTCAACCACCGAGGCCGCACCAGCGTCACCTATCCCGGCGGCACACCCATTTCGGAAACCCGCAACGAGTTCGGCCAACTCACCGACGTCGGTGGCAACCTCACCCGCTACGTCGGCATGCGCGTCTATCAGACCGAGCAGACCAACGGGGTCGTCACCACCTACGACTACCGCGGCGAGGGCGACACCTCGCCGCCCGGCGACTCTTCCTACGGTTCCTGCGTCCGCGTCACTTCCGTTTCCGGCACGACCACGTTGAGCGACGTCCTCCTCGAGCGCTCGCCCGACCAGCGGATCACGGTCAGCAACGGACGCTTCACCGACGAGGCGACGGGACCGGCGCGGATCCGGACCTACACCTACGACGGCCTCGGCCGCATCACCGGCTGCCTCACCGAGCGC
The DNA here is from genome assembly GCA_024233135.1 of Akkermansiaceae bacterium. Classification (GTDB taxonomy): domain Bacteria; phylum Verrucomicrobiota; class Verrucomicrobiia; order Verrucomicrobiales; family Akkermansiaceae; genus Luteolibacter. Next base: position 124,295 of record JACKPZ010000007.1, read on the forward strand.
GTGGAATCCCTCGGTGCCGCCCCCGTCACCGAAAGCGATGTCCATTACACCCTCGACGCCGCCGGCCGCCGCCTGACCGTCACCGGTGGTGCCCACCCCGGCAGCTACACGCAGGATTCCGCCCTCCCCACCGATCCCGTGCCCGGTCCGGGCGATCACCAGATGGGCCAATACACCACCTGGCCCGGCGGCAACCTCGAGTGGGACGATCGCGGCAACCTCACTGTCATCCACATTGCTTCGGAAACCCGCGACTTCGATTGCGACGGCGACGGCCGCCTTGTCGCGGTCAATGACGGTGGCGGCACCCCGGTTGTCAGCTACACCTACGACGCCCTCGGCCGGCTCGCCACGCGCGCCGACGCCAGCACCATCACCTCCTTCGTCTGGGACGGATCCCGCATGATCCAGGAACTCGACGACCCGAACGGCACCGGCGAGCTTTCCGCGGCCCTGACCTTTGTTTGCGGCGACGGCGGCATCCGCCGCTGCATCTCCACCCGCAACGGCACGCTCTATTATCCGTCCGGCGGCAATGAAGGCGATGCGGACGTCTATCCGATTCTTCCTGTCTGGCCCAGCAGGCTCGAAGAGAAAGAAATCGATTGGGACATCACCATGGGCAGGGTCCACTCCTTGACGGGTTCCTCCGGGGAGGTCGTCGAGCGCTACGATTTCGACGAGGCCGGCGAACTGCTCCTGCTCGACGACGCGGGTGTTCCCAAGACCACCGCCATCGGCCCCGTCCGCTGGATGGCCCCCGAATCGCTGCGCGATGCCAGCACGGGCTTCCTCCACGGTCAGGGCGGTGTCTATGCGCCCCCGCTCGGCTGCAAAGTCACGGTCGAGAAGTTCCATGTCACCGAGACCTACGGCCAGACCGCGGCGTCATCCGCGGAACGCTGATCGGGCGCGCGTGGCCACGAAAAAGGGGATCGTCCGCGGACGATCCCCTGAAAGGCCTGTTTCGATGAGGATCGCTTATTCTTCCGCCGCTTCCTCCTCCTTCTCCGCGGCAGGTGCGGGCTGGGCGTCTTTCGCTTGTTCGGCGATCTTGGCGACGTCCGAGGCCGGGAGCACGACGGGCGAGAGCTGGATCTGGCCGTCGGTCGAGCCGCCCTTCGGGCTGCGGACGACGGAGATGCCGAGCAGTTTGCCATCGCCCAGGTAGACCGGGGTGCCCACCGAGCTGCCGCCGACGCGGTAGAAGGTGCGCGGGCGGGTGGTGATGGCGGAAATCTCGGAAGTCTGCACGCTGGCCTCGCGGTTGAGCGACTCGTCCATGCGGCCGAGGGCGATGCAGTCGTCGAGCAGCTCGCCCTTGCGCGAGTCCGCGAGGTCGATGGCGGGGAACTCGACACCCTTCGCCTCGTCGCTGTCCATGCGCACCTTGACGAAGGCGAGGCCGAGGTCCTCATCCTTGAGGACGAGATCGGCGGGCACCTCGGAGCCGTCGGCGGTGATGACCTTGATCTCCTTGATCTCGGAAGTGGCCTTCAGCTTGATGGATCCCATCGGCGTGTTGACCGTTTTGCCGTCGACGACGGACGACTTGTCCATGCCGCCGAGCGCGGCGACGATGAGCCCGTCGGCGTTGATGACGGTGCCAAGGGTCTCGTTTTTCTCCTCCTTGTCCTGGCCGGCGAGGGCGGCTTTCAACTGGTCCGGCACGTCGCCGTCGGCGCCCATGCTGGTCTTGGCGAGGACGGAGAGCCAGACGATGGAGTCCTTGTGGGCGTCCACGGTCTTGCGCGCGGTCTCGCGCAGTTCGGCGGGGGCGGCGGATGCGAGCAGCGTGCTGCCGGCGAGAAACGCGGGGATGAGATGGCGGATCATGATATGTGTTGGTGTGGGTTCTTCTCTCGGCGGCTCACCACTGCGGTTCGATTTCGAGGAAATGGGTGCGCGGGCCGCGGCGGATCTGGAAGACGACGCTGCGCGGCTTGGTCTCGCGGAAGGACTGGAGTTTTTGTTTCAGCGGCTCGATCTCCTCGGTCCGCTCGCCGTCGATGGTGAGGATGATGTCGTCCGCGGCGAGTCCACCGAGGGCGGCCCAGCCGCTCGGCTCGACCTTGAGCACCGAGACGCCGACGAGGTCCTCGCCGAAGCGCTCCTTCGCCTTCTCGCGCTGGCGGGTGGAAACCTGGCGGGCGGTGAACTCGAAGAGGTCGTCGTCGTATTCGCGCAGCTCGCTGTCGTCGATGGGCCGCGGGGCGAGGGCGACGGACCAGGTTTTCTCCTCGCCGTCGCGCATACCGCTCAGTTCGACGGTGGCATCGACGGGGTAGGCGAGGATGAGTTCGGGAAACACCTCGGAGTCCTCGGGGCGGCGGGCATTGATCACGCGGCCGTCGAGTTTCAGCAGGATGTCGCCTTCCTCAAGGCCGGCGTTCTTCGCGGGGGAATCGGGCGACATTCCGGTGACGCGCACGCCCTTCTTGCCGGGGATGCCGTAGGCGGTGGCGAGATCGTCGGTGAGCACCTGGGTGGCGATCCCCATCCACGCTTTCTCCGCGAGCTTCGGCTTCACCGGGTCCTTGGCCGGACCCACCTTGACGACGGTGGCGTATTCGAGCCCGTCGCGTTCGAATTCGACGAGCATCGGCTCCGGCTCGTCGATGTCCTTGACGAAGGCTGCGGTGATGGCATCCAGATCGGCGCGGCTGTGGACGGACTTGCCGTCGGCGCTGACGATGACGTCGCCGCCGCGGAGCGGTGGTTTCGACGCGGAGCTGGGACCGCCGGTGCGCACGGTGTCGACGATGACGCCATCCTCGTTTTCCCGGTACATCTCGAGCGCGGACATCCGGGTGAAATCGCGGGTGGTGATGCCCCACTCGCGCAGCTCGGACTCCTTGGCCTGGGTCGCGTCGCGGTTCACGGTGGTGAGTTTCCAGGTCATCGGCTTGCCGTCGCGCTGGCCTTCGAGGGTCACCTCGGTGTCCGGCGCGGTGCCGAGCACCAACGCGTTGAAGACCGGCAGATCCTCCGCCGCGTGGCAATCGGGCACGGTGTGGCCCTCATAGCGGGTGATGAAATCTCCGGGCTGGATGCCGGCCTTGGCCGCCGGGCTGTCCTTCCAGACGGTGGAAACGAGCGCGCCCTTTTTGCCCGCCATGCTGCGCAAAAGCGGCTGGATCTCGACGCCGATCCAACCGCGGGTCACGTGGCCCTTGGCGATGAGCTCTTCAGCGACTTTCTTCGCAAGGTTCGACGGGATTGCTCCGCCGAGGCTGGCGATGCCGACTTCATTGACGCCGACGATCTCGCCGGCCGGATTCACCAGCGGGCCTCCGCTGTTTCCCGGATAGATGATCGCGTCGTGGCCGATCCAGCGCACCAGTTCGCCCACCTTCTCGCCGTCCAGCGTGAGGCCGATCTGGTGGCGGGGGACGATCATCTCGGTGTTGGCGATGATGCCGCGGGTGACCGATTGCGAGAGCCCGCCCGGGCTGCCCATGGCGAAGACGACGTCACCGGTCTTGAGTTTGTCCGAGTCGCCGAAGCTCGCGACGGCCAGCGGCTGGTCTTTGAAACGACGGGTTTCGAGATCGAGTTTGAGCACCGCGAGGTCGGCGAGCGCGTCGGTGCCGACGAGCGTGGCGTCCACCTCGTCGTGGTTCGAGAGCGTGCAGACGAAACGCGTGCCGCGCCCCGCGACATGGTGGTTGGTGAGCACCAGGCCGTCCTCGGAAATGATCGTGCCGCTGCCGCTGCCCTGCATTTTCTTCATCCGCCCGCCGGAGCCCTCCTCCATCACCACGTAGATGCGCACCAGCGCGGGATAGACCTTGGTGATCGCATCGGAAACCTCCGGTGAACCGGGGCCGGCTTCGAGCGCCGGGCAGGTCTGAGGCAGCAGGGCGGATGCGGAGAGGAGGAATGCGATGAGGTGGAGGCGGCGTTTCATAAAACTCGTTGTGCGTCGGCCACTTAGCGTCTGGCCCCGCGCCGCTTGTTCAAGAAAAACCCAAGCGGTCATGCGGGATGCACCAACAGCACGATCTCGCCCTTCGGCGGGTGGGTTTGGAAATGGGCGAGCACCTCCGCCGCCGTGCCGCGGTGATACGTTTCGAACTTCTTCGTCAGCTCGCGGGCGACGCAGGTGCGCGCCGCGGGGTCGATCCCGTGGAGGATCTCCAGCGTGGAAACCAAACGGTGCGGGGACTCGAAGAAAATGCCGGTTTCCCCGGAGTCTAGCGCGGCCTGCAGCGCGTTGCGGCGCTTGCCGGACTTCACCGAGAGGAAGCCGCCGAAGCGGAAGGCATGACAGGGGAACCCGGAACCGATGAGTGCCGTGATCACCGCCGAGGGGCCGGGCAGCACCTCGAACGGGACTCCAACCTCGAGGCAGGTCTGCACCACCCGGTATCCCGGGTCCGAAACACCGGGCATCCCCGCATCGCTGATGAGCGCGATGGTTTCCCCCGCGGCGGCCGCGGCGACGAGGTCGGGCGCGCGTTTCGCCTCGTTGTGTTCGTGAAGGGCGACGAGCGGTTTGCCGCTGATGCCGTGGTGCGCCAGCAGGGGTGCCGAGTGCCGCGTGTCCTCGCAGGCGATGCGGTCCGCGCCCTTCAACACCTCCAGCGCCCGCAACGTGATGTCGCCGAGATTGCCGATGGGCGTCGGGACGAGAACGATACGGCCGGTGGACTCCATGGCGCGAGTCTCGCGGTCCGGGCGGCCGCCGGGAAGGGAAAATCCAGAGATCACTCAACGCCGAGCTTGCGGCGGACACCCGCAGGAGCGTCGGGTAGGTAACGGGTGCGTTGCTCCTCCGTCATCCGCTCGAACAAACGGGAGCGGAGTTGGTCGTATTGGCCGCCGCCGTAGTAGTTCGAGATATCGAGCAGCTTCTTGAGAACTTCCTCCTCGGTGACGTGTGAAGGTGCTTCGGCGAAAAACGATTCGATTGCCACCGAGTCCAGGCTGTCCGAGAGCGCTCTGAAGGCATTCCGCCAGGAATTTTCGGTGATCTCGCCGCCCATCGTGGCCTCCGCGGCGAAACGCCCGTACTCGGCGGGTTCCGCCACTTCGGCGTAGGCTTCGAAGAAACCCGAGAGTCCGTTAATGAACGGAATCGTTTCCCGGAAACTCCCGTCGTCGACCGAGAGCGACCATTCGTAGGCCGCCTGGGGATCCCGTCTCACCCAGTCCCGGATGAAGTTGTTGGGCATGAAGGTTAAATGCTCGCCCTCGCCCATGCGGGACCGCAGGGCGGAAAGCCCGGCTGCCATGGCAGCGAAGTCGAAGTCCTTCGGGAATTCGATCGAGTTGGCGGAGACCCCACCGTCTTCCTTGTCGGTCGTGGTGAGTTCCAAGGCGCGGAGCATCGCATCCGCCCCTTGTTTCGCCATGTGGGCGAAACACTCGGTGGTCAAGGGAGCCGCGGCACCCGTTTCTTGGTGGTATCGATCGGCCAGTTCCATGGCCCGTGCCGGATCCTCGCTCGAGATACCTTCGAGCACCACCTCGATGTAGAAGTTCCGGTTGCCTTCGTGTCTGGTGGCCAGAATCCAGGCCAGCGTGTCTTCGGGAGACTCGTCGTAATAGCGGCGCACCATTTGTTCGAGTTTTGAACGCTCCTTCCAGCCGAGGCCGTTGATTCCGCCGCGGGCAGCGAGGATCTCGACCAACGCCGGAATATCGGCAGTCGACAGGTTCTCGATCTCCGTCTCCAGCCGTATCGGATCCTCCGCCAAGGCGCGGAGGCGGGTGTTCCGGGAATCGGCGGCGTAAGGGGTCGACCGCGTGTGGGCGGTGGTGCGTGATGGTCCGGTCTGCGTCACGGGGGGCGGGATCTTGCTGCCCTCCCGCCACGAGCCGGCCAGCCAGCCGGCGGCGAAGAGACAGGAACCGCAGAGGAACAGCAGCACGGGTTTCATCTCCGCACATCCAAGCGCAGCGCATCCGGGGCCGGAAGCCGAAATGGGGCGGAATCTCCGGCGTGGTGGTTTACACGCTGATGAGCGGAATCGGGCTTCCCTAGCGATCTTTGTCGTGGCGGACGGCGGGATTGCAACCACAGGCGCGGCAGGCTAGCTTGATCGCGTGAGCGATTCCTCCGCCAGCCATGCCGCCGATGACACCGCCGCGCCGCCGGAACTGGTGGCGCGGGCGGAGGAGCTTGTGCGGAAGCATCCGGAGTGCTTCTGGTTCTGGCATCCCGATGCCCATGTGAAAACATGGTCGGATGTCCACGAGGTCGTCCGGAACCTGCGTCGCTATGGAAGAAAGCCGGCTTGGGTCTCCGCGCAACAACTCCAGCAATGCCTCTAACGGAATTCCAGCGCCGGGTCCTGGAGATCATCCGGGCGAACCGTTCGGAAGCGAGCCACTTCGCGGGCGGGGTGGTTCTCAATGGCGGGGAGGATGGGGCGAGATTCTCCAATGATTTTGATCTCTTCCACGACGCGGTGGAGGATCTGGCCCGTCACAGTGAATCCGACGTGCAGTCTCTTGCCGCCGCTGGCTACGAGATCGAAAAGATCAACGACTATGGCAATTGGGACGAGGCCCGTTCGTTCCGCAAGGCGATCGTCCGCAAGGATGGAGGCGAATTGGCCATCGATTGGGCGCAGGATGCCGCTTGGAGGTTTTTTCCGGTCGTGGAGGACCCTCTTTTGGGATGGCGCCTTCATCTGTTCGACATGGCCACGAACAAGGCGCTCGCGTTGTCCGCCCGTACGGAAACCCGCGACTATGTGGATATCGTCGAACTCGGAGAACGATATGGGCTTGAGTCGATCATCTGGGCCGCATGTGGGAAGGACGAAGGGTTCACTCCTCTGTATCTCCTTGATTTCATGCGCCGCTTCGCCCGGATCTCACCGGGCACTCTCGATGTGATAAAAGCCCGGGACCTGGACCCCATCGACCTCAAGCGCCGCTGGACGGAGATGCACGTGCGGGCCGAGGAGGAGATCACGCGGGTGGCGGACACGATGCCGGACCTGCCGATCGGCATCGCGTTCATCGGCAAGGATGGCGAACCGGGATGGATCGGCGACGACTCATCGCTGATCCCCCACGCGCCCACGTATAAGGGTTGCTGGCCCGTGATCCACGGCATCCACGTGCCGTAGGGCGTGGAAACTCAGTGCCGCTCGTCGAAAACCTGCGAGATCCCGCGGCGGGTGAGGCCGTGGAGCATCATGATGGCGACGGTGCTGCCGTGCGGGAAGTTGAAGAGGTTGAGCACGGAGGCGATGACGATGAATCTGCGGCCGGTGTGTTTCAGGCAGCAGATGGCGGACGCGATCAGCGCGAGCCCCATCAGCCAGCCGAAGGCGAGTTGCACCACCATGTAGCCGGCGAGCAGGGTCTCGAGGACGCCGGGCGAACTGCCGTCGTATCCGGCGGTCGTGGCGGTGAGGTTGAGCAGGTTCAGGTCACCGGCGCTCACGGCGCGGGCGATGGCGAAGACCGAGAACAGCAGGCTGAGCACTCCTGCGAGGATCTGCAGGTAGGCCATGAAATAGAGGTATCCTTCGCCTCGGCGGAGATGGATGTCGGCGGCTTGTGCGTGTGCGTATGCTTTCATGAGGTTCTCCTTTCGAAAAGGGAACGATGCACCATGACCGCGAGTGGCGCAAACGATCGATTCCGCGGAATCCGAAAGAGGCTCACCCGTACGGGCGTTTCCGCAACATGATGGCGGCAAGGATTTCCCGGTTGTGTTTCGTGTTCGTTGCGCTGGGAACCGCGGCCGCGCGGCCGTTGATGAAGGATTTCATCGGTCTCAACGGACACACGGTTCAGTTCAAGCCGGAGCTCTATCAGCCGTTGTGCTCGCAGGTGCGCGACTACCATCCGGTGGCCTGGGATCTCGCGGGCGACACGTCGGAACCCGCGCCGTTTCCCTCCGCGCGCAACAAGGTGAACTGGGAAACGGTCTACGGATCGTGGCGGAAACACGGCTGGACCATCGACGCCTGTCTGATGTTCGAGTCGGTGAAGCGCGAGGACTGGAACGACCTCGAAGCAGACGCGAGGGTGTACGGCGAGGCGTTCGCGAGGGAGTTCGGCCCATCGGGAAACAGGAAACTCGTCGGGACGGTGGAGATCGACAACGAGCCGGGTTCGTGGAGCGACGCGGATTACACCACGATGTTCCGGGCGATGGCGGAAGGAATTCGCAAGGGGGATCCCGCGCTCCGGATCGCCACCTGTAATCTAACAATCGGCAAGAGCGGCAAGTATGACAAGAGCGTGTCCTGCGTTTCCTCGATGCCCGGGCTCGTCGATGTTCTCACCGTCCATAGCTACGCGCAAGTGGAGGGCTGGCCGACGTGGAGGCGCAGCCATCCCGAAGACCCGGCGTTGGAACGTTATCTCAAGGATGTCTCCGACCTCTGCGCGTGGCGGGACGCGCAAATGGCGGGGAAACCGGTGTGGGTCACCGAGTTCGGCTACGACAGCAGCACCGCGCCGCAGGAGAAATCCGGAACCTTCGCGAAGTGGGTGGGGGTGACCGACGAACAACAGGCGCAGTGGATCGTGCGCTCGCTGCTTGTTTTCTCATCGATGCCTGTCGAACGGGCCTACATCTATTTCTTCAATGACGAGAACAAGGCGAGCGTGCACGCGAGTTCCGGGCTCACGCGGAACTTCCAACCGAAACCGTCGTTTTTCGCCGTGCGCCACCTCCAGCGGACTCTCGGCGATTTCCGCTTCCGCCGTGTGGTCACCGACGAAGCGGGGAAACTGCGGGTTCACGAATACGAAAACGATGCGTCGCCGAAGAAGATCGTCTGGGCGGTGTGGGCACCTCACGACCAACCCGGCAGGGAAACGGTGATCTTGGAGGACGTGCCCGGGCGGCTTCTTTCCTCGAGCCGGATGTCGCTCGCGGATGGTGCGGCGACGGCCGGTGGCGCGGAGCAGGAAACACCCGGCCGCGTGACGGTGGAGGTCGGCGGCAGTCCGGTGTATCTGCTGCTCGGACCTTGATCCGCGGAAACAGTGCGGCCGGACAACCGCGGGGGCTGTCCGGCCGGTGGAATGCGGCTGCCTGACGAAACGTGTTACGGTGCGGACACCGAGATCTGATAGATCGTGGTGGTGCCGCTCACCTCGTTGGCGACGACAAGCAGCGGCTTGCCGGTCGGGCTCTTGTCCGCGGGCACGAAGTCGAGTCCTTCCGGGCCGAGGTCGCCGGCGTCGCCGAAGTTCTCGAGGTTGTCTTCATCGAATTCGACGCTGAAGCCGCGGTTGAGCGCGAAGCCGGCGATGGAGACATCGCGGGGATCGGTGATGTCGAAGGTCATGATGCCCGAGAAACGCTCGAGGCCGACGAAGGCGTAGGTGCGTCCGCGGATGGTGCCGAGCGTGACGGATTCCGGTTCGGCGCCTTTCGCGTCGGAGCGGCTGTCGAAACTTCCGCTCTCGTCATGGGCGCAGTTGAACTCGTCCGGATAGTTGTCGGCGAGATAGGTTTCGATCATCGGACCGCTGTCGAACACGAGTGTGCCGTTCTCATCGAAGATCGTGAACGAGCGCGTGCCGAAGCTGTAGAGCTGGTCGTAGTCGCCGTCGCCATCGATGTCGCCTTCGGTGTTGACCGCGGCGAGTCGTCCGAGGTTTTCGTTTTCCTGCAAGGCCTCGGCAAGCGGGAAGGCGCTCGGGTCGAGATCGAGGTCCTTGACGCGCGCTTCGTCGATGTAGTCGCCCCATTCGCGGGCGTCGCCTTCGTTGGCGGTGACGAAGTAGGTGTCGCGGCGGAGTTGGCGGCCGACCTTGGTGTCGACCGTGTAGGCCGCGATGCCGTCCGGCATGAACATTCCGCGGACCGGCCAGTTTGCGATGCGGATCATGTCGTCGCGGTCGGAAACGTCGAGCGCGTGGCCGAGTTCGGCGTGGTTCACCGTTCCGAGCGGGAAGATCGCCTCGAGCTTGCGGCTGAAGATGTTGATCTTGGCGACCGCGTTGTTCTCCTGGCAGGTCACGTAGGCGAAGAGGCCTTGGATGGCGACGAACTCCGGTTCGAGGTCCTGCGCGACCGTGGTGCCCTCCGGGCCGGTGATGCGGACGCCGGGCACGTCCTTCGGTTTGAGGTGCGAGAAGGTTACTTCGCGGTGAATGTGGCGGCGGCCGATGTTGTCGATGATGGAAACCGAGCCCTCGGGGTCGAACGAATAGTCATCCGTCGGCTCGCCTTCGTTGGCTACGATGAGTTTCCCGCCGTTCGAGTTGTAGGTGAGCATGTCGGGAAGATAGCCGACCGTGAGCGAGCTCTGCATGTCGCCGCTCTTTGTTAGAAACACGACGCTGCCGCGCTGGTCCTTGGACGGCGCGCCGACGGCCACGGCGATTTCGTTGAGGCCGGCGTTCGGGTTCACGTCGACGCTGTTCGGATTTCCCCATGCCGACAGGTCGACCGACCGGAGCAGGGCGGGGGAGGCCGGATTCGAGGCGTCGAAGATATCGATCGTGTCGGCCGCGCCGTTGACGACGAACATGCGCTTGGTGACGGCGTCGAACTTCACGATCTCCGCGGCGGAGGCGTCGAACAGTTCGGCGGGCTCGCCGTTGCGGACGCTCGAGAGCGGAGTGAAGGCGAGGGTTTCTCCGGCGAGGCCGGTGGCGGTGAGCGCGGGGACGGCAAAAGCCGCCGTGAGCAGGTGGGTGGGGAGTTTCATCTTGGGATGGGTGGGTCGTTGCGAACCGGCCGTTTGAATCAGGCCGTGATCGTCACCGAAGCTGTCCACCCATCATCTTCCGCGAAGGAACGATTCGTTCCGAAATCGTCACATCGGCGATGGCCCGCAATCTGCGAGGTCATCGGGCCGATGGAACCCACGGCGAACGAGCGGCAGGAGAGCTTCGAGGAGCGACGGGCCCGATGGTGCGGTCTCAGGGAGTCGGTGAACCTCATCAGTGTGTCGCAAGTCGGCCTCTTCGTGCTGGCGCTAGCATTTGTCCTGCACCGCGGGCGGGCGGTGCTGCTGCCGGTGCTGCTCGCCGTTCTGGCGACACTGATGCTCCATCCTGTGTACCGGGCCATCCGGCGCTGCCGAATTCCCGGAATGGCGGCGTCCGCGATGACGGTGGCCGGTTTGCTGGGGATCATCGGATTCGGCGCCTACCAACTCGTGGAACCCGGAGCCCGATGGATGGATTCGATCGATCGCGAGGTGGTCTCGATGAGAATGCAGGAGGTCTTCCGTCCGGTCAGCCAGGTGCGCGATGAGATCCAGCAGATGGCTGATCAGGTGGAGGAGGTGACGAAGAACCCCAAGGATGCGAAACGCAACGAAGCGGGAGAAGAAGAGGTGCGAAATGCAACATCCGAGAAGGCGATGGGTGACGCTGCATCTCCGGGGGATCCGGAAGGAGAGGAATCACCCCCGGAGCCCGATCCCGTCGTGGTGGAGATCAAGGAAGACCCCTTGGATGGCGTCACCGTGGCGGTCCAGGACCTCGGCCTCGGCTTCGCGAGCTTCCTGATCTTGGTTTTGTTCATGCTCGCGTATGGCGGCAGGATCGTGCGGGGGCTGAGCGAGCATGAGTCCGCCGGGGTCATGCTTGAGCGGATGGGCAAGGATGTTTCCCGCTATCTGGGAACGATCACCTTGATCAACTTCGTGCTCGGGATCGCCATCGGACTCGCGATGTGGCTGCTGGGAATGCCCAACCCCGCGCTTTGGGGAGTGGTGGCGATGTTGCTCAACTTCATCCCCTACGTCGGCGCGATGATCGGAACCGGCGTGGTGTTCCTTGTAGCGGCGGCGAGTTTCGACACTCCCTCCGCGGTGCTTGTCGTTCCGATCGTTTATTTTGTGCTCACCGCCATCGAGGGAAACTTCGTGACTCCCATGTTGTTGGGCGGGAGGTTCCGGCTCAATCCGCTGGTGGTGTTCCTATGGATTTTCGCATGGGCGGGCTTCTGGGGAATCGCGGGAATGCTCGTCGCGATGCCCTCGCTGGTGAGTTTCAAAATCGTCTGCGAAAACACGGATACGATGAAACGGTTTCGCAATCTGCTGACGACGTGAGGCGCTCAGCCGAGCGCGTCGCGTTCCTCTTGGCTGAGCACCTGCGGCCTCCCCGCGGCATTGACGCGGACGGATGTCATCGTGCCGGAGACGGCCGGCTCGCCGCCGGGGTTGAGAATTTCGAACTCCCACGCGACCGAGGCGCCGCCGATGCGGGAAATCCGGAGCTGGACCTGGATGGAGTCGCCGGGCAGCAGCGGGCGTTTGAATTCGGCGCCCGCCTTCACGCGCGGCCAGCCGCCTTCCGCGCGGTCGAAGACCAGCACGCCCCGCGAGCGGAGGAACTCGTGCTCCGCCGCCTCGGCATAGCGGAACGCGTTCGGGAAGTGCATCCAGCCGCTCGCGTCGGTATCGCCGAAGGCGACCACGCACCGGTGGCGGTGGAGCGGCTCGTCCATCGACGGCTCAGTCGAACTTGGTGACCAGCACCGAGGCGTTGTGGCCGCCGAAGCCGAAGCTGTTGGAAATGGCGGTGGTCACCTCAGCCTCGCGGGCGACGTTCGGCACGCAGTCGAGGTCGCACTCGGGATCCTGATTCTCGACGTTGATCGTCGGCGGCACCACGCCGTCCTTGATGGCCATGACGCTGGCGATGAGTTCGACACCGCCGGCCGCGCCGAGCATGTGGCCGGTCATCGACTTGGTGGAGGAAACCATCAGGCCGTTTTTCACGTGATCGCCGAAGGCGAGCTTGATGGCCTTGGTTTCCGCGATGTCGCCAAGACCCGTCGAGGTGGCGTGGGCGTTGAGATACTGCACGTCCTCCGGGTTTTTCCCGCCGTGTTTGAGCGCCATCTGGATGGCGTAGGCCGGGCCGGATCCATCGGGCGACGGGGCGCTGAGGTGATAGGCGTCCGCGCTCACGCCATAGCCGATGAGCTCGGCGTAGATCCTGGCGCCGCGTTTCTTCGCGTGTTCGAGTTCCTCGATGACGAGCACGCCCGCGCCCTCGCCCATGACGAAGCCGTCGCGGTCCTTGTCGAAAGGTCGGGAGGCTTTCTCCGGGGCGTCGTTGCGGGTGCTGAGCGCCTTCATGTTGGCGAATCCGCAGAGACCCATCGGCAGGATCGTCGCCTCGGCGCCGCCGCAGATGAAACCGTCGGCGTCACCGAATTTGATGATCCGCCATGCCTCGCCGATGTTGTGGTTCGACGTCGCGCAGGCGGTGACGATGACCATGTTCGGGCCCATCAGGCCGAACTCCATCGAGATGATCCCGCTGGCGATGTTGGAGATCATCATCGGGATCGTGAACGGCGAGACGCGCTTGGGCCCCTTGTGGATGTAGGTGCTGTGTTCGCGTTCGAGGGTCGAAAGACCGCCGATGCCGGAGCCGACCATCACGCCGAAGCGGCGCGGATCCACGGCGGAAACATCGAGCCCGGAGTCCTCCACGGCCATTTTCGACGCGGCGACGGCGAACTGCACGTAGCGGTCGGCCCGGCGGGCGTCCTTGGGCACTTTGAAGAACGGATCCGCGACAAAATCCTTCACCTCCCCGGCGATCCGGCAGTCGAACTGCTCGGGATCGAGTTGGGTGATGGTGGAAATTCCGCTCCGACCTTCCTTGAGGCCCTGCCAAGTGCTTTCAAGATCGTTGCCGAGAGGGCTCACGCATCCGATGCCGGTGATGACGACTCTTCGTTCGTTCATGGTTTCTAAAACGCCAGTCTGGAGGGCCGGCGCACCCCGCGCAAGCACCATCACGGGATGTTCCAGGGCATCTACATTTGGGGGAGGCCGATGATTGCCTCGAGATAGGCAGGGCGAGGGCGGCATCGATTCGTTTGCCCCGGATGGGTTCGTTCGGGCGGACGGCATCGCGCTTGCATGTTGCGGGGCGATCCGTCGCAGGCGCGGAGGATGCTGGGCGGTGTCGCCACCAGCGTGAAGGCCCGGCGACGGTCCGGTCGCCGAAGACCACGTCGAGCACATCAGTGGCAGGAGTTCTCGATGCTCCAGTGCCCACGGTCGAGTTCGAGATGGCGGGGTCGCCCGGCTTCCGGCAGGCGCAGCGAGCGCAGGTAATAGCGTTGCAGGTGTCCTCGCGCACGCGCCATCACCCAGCTCGGCGCGGCTCTCGACCCGTCCGCGGAGCGCAGCCGCGAGCCACTCGCGCCGGACCTTCGCGGGCAGCCAGCCGAGATGATCCGTGACGGTGGCAGGCGATTCTCCACCCGATCGTGGCGGGTGATCGTGCTGCTCGCGGACATCCGGCGCCGATCTCCTTTCCGACGCGCGTAGGCAAGGCGTCGGGATCCCCTGAAAACACGCACCTCGTCGTGACGGTTCCCTGAGTTGCCCTCGAGCGCCAACAAGTAGTCCGCCCCGGCATGGCAGGATGGCGATCGCGATCTTCCTCTGCGCGTCCATCGCGTCGCGGCGAACCACCGCACCCCATCACATTGAGGTGGCGCAGCAGCTTCGGCACGGCGGTGATTTCGTTGCTTTTGCCGTCAACGCCCCGCTGGGCGAGCGTCAGTCCGTCCTGGCAGGCCCACGCGCTGACGATCTGCACGGTGTTCTCGTCGGCCCAGGCTGCCGCGCGGAAGCTTCGACACGCATCCAGCGCCACGCAGTTGTCCGGAGAAACCGGGCAGACCGCCGCGACAAACTCGGCGATGCATTGCACGAAGCAGCGGGGATCGATCGCGGCGAAGACCCCAGGAAGGTGTTGCGCGCAAGGGATGCCGTCGGGAAGATCGATCCACTTTTCCAGCCACTCGCGCCGCGCCTTGGCGAAACGCACGAAGTCCTCGCAGGTGTCCATCCCGCAGAGCACCGCGCTCAGCGCGATGAAGAGGATCGAGCCGAACGGATGACGGGTGGCGTTGCCACTGCGCGGATCCTCGATGACCGCGAACATTTCAAGACCTTCGGGCAATCCGCCGCGGAGGTCGATCTCAGGTTTCTGGTCGGTCGAATCGTTGGTGTCAGGGGCCATCCGGGCCCGATAAATCAAACACCCGTTTCGTACAAGCCCTGATACTCAGCGGTTTTCTAATGTAGATGCCCTGCGGGATGTTTCCATGCGATCAGCCGAGCGGCCGCGCGCCGCCGCGCGGCGTGGCGGCATGGCAGGCCGGGCAGTCGACGATCCGGCCGTGCCCGGGGTCCTCGAAGGCGTGCAGGCAGAGCCGGCATACCACCCGGTGCGCCAGCGCGTGGCGCTCGCCGCGGGCACGGAGAACTCGCGAGATCACGGTGAAGACCGCCACCAGCAGGAAGGCTCCGGCGACGACACCGGTCACGAGGTCATTCAGGCTGAGGTCCATCGTCGGCGGGTTGGTTGACGAAACGAATGCCCACGGTGGCCCAGCGGACGGCGGGACCGTCCGGTTTTGCCGGCGCGAATCGCAGCGAGCGCAGCCACGAACCGAGGCGCTGCAGGTGGTCCTCGTTTCCCTTGTCGCCGCCGGCGAGGGCGACGCAATCGACCACCGAGCCGTCCGCGCGCAGCCTCGTGAGGAAGAGCAGGGTCTCGGCCGTCAGTTTGCCATCGATGCCTTCGAAGGGCGGCAAGGTTTCCGGCAGATCGTTGCGGGTGATGCCGGCCAGCGGATCGAGAACCGGCGCGACTTCCACCGCCGTGGCCACTTCCGCGCGCGAGGCGGCGGGGAGTTCGGGAAACACCCGCACGCCGCGGGTGGCAAGGGGCTCGCGGCGGCTCACGGAGGTGGAAGGCGGGAGCGAGCGAAGCTCCGGACGATACGCCGGCGGCGTCCAGCGCAGCGCGCCGAACGCCTCGTTCTCCATCGCTTGGATCTCCTCCATGCCGGCCGGTTCGAAGCGCGAGGGAAACGGTCCGCCATCCCGTGCCCGGCGTGCGAGCGCCAGCCCGGCGGGGTCGTCGCCCACGTGGACCACCGAGCCGTGATTCGGCGCCCAGCGGTCCGGCGTGTGGAAGCCGACGCGCACCGAGCCGAGCAGGAAGGCGAAACCGGCGGCCGTCACCGCGACCGCGAACACCTTCGGAAACAGCGGCGATCCCAGCGGCCGCCACGTGAAGACCCACTCCGGGTGCTCCGCGGTGAGGTGGCTTGGCGGTCGGGTGCGGGTCATCAGTCGGTCGTTTCGGGTTCGGTGCGCGTTCCACCGGGGTTCGCGCCTACCAGAGCGAGGCGGAATCCTTTTCCGAGGATCAACTCGCTGATCTCCCGCTCGGTTCCGACGTTGGTGCCGACGTCGGTTTGCAACAGCACCATCGCATCGTTGGCGCCGCCGGATTCCGCGATGGCGTCCAGCCGGTCCGCGAGTTCTTCGCGGGTCACCTGGTCGCGCCCGAAGTGGATGTTCGCCCCGCTCTCCGAGACTCCCAGCGTGACGACGATCGTTTGTTTGTAGCGCTCGAGCTGGAATTGCGATGGCGGCAGGTCCACCGTCACGCCCGCCTGCCTCACCAGCGAGGGGCCCATCAGAAACAGCAGCGCCAGCAGCCCGAAGATGTCGAGCACCGGCATCGCATGCAGCAGGCCCGGCCGCTCGGGCAGTGTCATTTCCAGCTTCACTTCGCCGGGCCCGTCTTGGGTTTCACATGCTTGCGGCCGGCCGTCACCTCGCCGCGGAAGGGCGCGTATTCCTCCTCCTCGCGCGCGTCCGCGATCAGATGCACCATCTCGATGCCCGCCCGCTCGATGCGGTGGACGAGCCGTTTCGCCCGGCCGAGGAAATACAGATAGAACAAATACAGCGGTACCGCGATCGTCAGGCCGATCACCGAGGTGACAAGCGCGGTGAAAACGCCCGTCGAGAGTTCCGCCGGGCCGGTGAAGCCACCTTGCTCGCTGACTTTCTGAAACGTGTCGAGCATGCCGAGCAGCGTGCCAAGCATGCCCACCAGCGGCGCGAGCAACGACATCGCCAGGATCGCCCGGATGTTTTTCTCGATGCGCGGCACCTCGAGCTGGCCGGCCTCCTGCACGATGTCACGAAGGTCCGCGCGGCTCAGGTAATAGCGCAGCAGCGCCGCATGCGCCACCCGCCCCACCGGTCCCGGCGCGCGGGCGGACTCATGCAGCGCCTCGGCGAAAGCCCGCCGGCGGATGTGGTGCGAGAGGCCCACCAGCAGGTCGCCCACGTTGATGCGCGAGCGGTGGAAGAAGAACATCCGCTCGACCACGCAGACCGAGCCGACGAACGCGATGGCCAGCAGCACCCAGACGAGTGGTCCGCCTTGTTCGATCAGTCCCGAGGGTTCCAACAACGCCAGCATCTTGTGGCCGGAACGCTACTCCCTCCCGCCCGGCGCTGGCCAGACCTTTTGCGGGACCCGCCTCACGCCGTCTGCTTCCCGTCTCCGCCTTCGGCAAACTCCTCCGCCGCAGGTTCATTCGCCGGCGGGCATCCGGATCCTCGCCGGGACGTCACGGATCTGGATGCCGGACTTGGTGAGGGCGTCCCAGATTCCCAGCAGCCGCTCGAGCGGCACGCGTTTGTCCGCCTCGAGTTCGAGTTTTCTACCGGGGTTTTGTTTCTGATAGGCGGCGAGGTAGGATTCGAGCAAGCCCTCGCCGACGGGCACGGAGTCGAGCGTGATGTTCCCCAAGGCGTCGACCGCGAGCACCGAGCGCGCGTCCATGACCGTGTCCGACGGCATTTCCCGCACGGTGGGCAGCTCGATGCGCAGGATGCTGCGCGGCTTCTTGAAGGTGGTGGAAACGATGATGTAGACGAGCAGGATGAAAAGGATGTCGATCATCGGGACGATCGGCACGTCCACGCGTTTCCGGATCTGGCGGTGGAGGCGCATGGGTCTCAGGAGCGGGGGTTCGACCGCTGGCAGACGTGCGAGAGATCGGCCAGCAGCGTTTCCAGCCGCGCGGTGTAGACCTCGATGCGGCGGATGAAATACCCGTGGGCGACCACGCAGGGGACGGCGATCGAGAGGCCGAAGATGGTGGTGTTGAGGGCGCGCGCGATGCCGCGGGCGATCATCGGGTTGTCCGCGGTGTCGCCAAGGCCCTCGAAGATGGTGACCAGTCCGGACGCCGTGCCGAGCAGGCCCAGCAAGGGGGCGACGGTGATGACCACCTCCAGCACGCCGATCCCGGCATGAAGCCGCGCGGACTCCTCGCGGGAGGCGGCCTCCACGGCGAGAATGATGTCGCGCTGCGGCTTGCCGCGGTGGCGGACGACGACGGACGCGAGCCGCGCCAGCGAACTATCGCCTTTCTCGAACTCCTTGAGCACGGGCTCGACGCGGTCGGCGACGATCAGGTCGTGGAACGACGCCACCTGGCCGGCGAGTTTGTCCGGGATGACGCGGCTGCGGGACAACGAGAGGAATTTATAAAGGATGGCGGCGAGCCCGACGAACGAAGCGATGCCGAGGGGGATCATGAACCAGCCGCCCTTTTCAAGGAAGGCCCGGATGGAATGAAGACTGTCGCTGGTGGCGGCGAGCAGGGGAAGCGTGGCGATGTGCATGTGGGTCAGAAGAAGAATCGGAAAACGAGTTCCAAGGGTTCGCCTTGAAGGTCTTTTTTGAGTGCGGCCGGCATCGCCGGAATCTCCGCGTCCCGGATGGAGTTCAGGGTGAAGCCTTTCTGGATCTCTCCGGTCTGCATTTCCCCCATGAACTGGACGGACGTCACCTTTCCGCGCGGATCGACGAAAAACCGGGTGGTGAGATAGCCGGGCGTGATGAAATCACGATGCCGCACGCAGTTGCGTTGCCATTCGAGCTCCACCGCCTTGCTGATCTTCGCCTGATAGCGTCCGAGTTCGGTGTTTTCGACGTCCAGCGAGCTTTTGCCGGTGCGCGAGATGGAGCCGACGATCGCCGTCTTGCGTTGGAATCCGCGGAACGATTTCTCCTTCGGCGCGGCGGCCGGCGGCTGCGCGGCGACCTCCGGTTGCGGCGGGGTTTCCTCGACCATCTCCGTTTCCGCCGGCTCCGTCAGCGGCGTCGGCGCGGGTGGGGTTTCCAGGGTTTTCTCGCCCTCGGCGGGCACCGTCACGTCCACGGGATCGGACCCGCTGTAAAGCTCCTCTCTGGGCGCGGTCGGGGCCGGAGGCGGCGGGCTCGATGCGGCGGCCTCCTGCGGCGCGCTCTCCGCCATGGCCGGGGAATCGTCGGGCGGAAGCGGGTTCGCCTCGGCGGGCTCGTCCAGGCTGCCGTCCTGATAGTCGCTTTGTGTGGTCTCGATCTCGCCCTCGTAACGGGGGTCGATGCCGGCCTGCGAGGGAAGATCGGGCGCGTCCTGTTGCGGGCTGCGCTCGCTCGCCGCGGCGGTGTCGCGCTCGCCGATGAACCGCGCGGACGGATCCGGTTCCGCCGCCTGATCCGGCGTGGTGCGGGCGAATTCGCGTTTCGCCGGAGTTTCCTGCGGCACCTCGACCGCCGCGGGGGGGGGCGGCTCGGGAACGATCCAAACGGAGGTTTCCGGCGGCGGCTGCGCGGCGGCGGCTTCCTTCCGGTTCCGCTGCGATTCCAGGATGGCGATGCTCACGAAGGAGAGGAACGCCACGTTGAGCAAGAGGGACAGCCCTCCCGCGATCAGCCAGAGGCGACCGTCATCCGAGTGCTTCATCGTCGCCGCCGCAGCCATTGTCCGCGGGCCATCGTCCGTCCGTTCGCCGATGGAGGCAACCCGAGAAATCGGCAGGGCGGCGTCGCCATGTCGTGCGGGTTTTTGCGGAAACGGGTCGATCGTTTTGATCGAAAACGACGAAAAGTCAGCGAAGTTGGCAAAATTGGGTGCGTAAAATCGCCAGGTTGCGCGGAAATTCGCTGTTTTGGGTTGACCTTGGTTTCCGAAAGTGGTCGCTTTTGCGCCCAAACCTCAATTTTTATGAGCGAGCAAGCAATGGATGGTGCGCAGGCCCTGATCAAAACCTTGGACGACCTCGGGATCGAGTACATTTTCGGATATTCCGGAGGTGCCGCGATTCCGATTTTCGACGCATTGGAAACGGTCAAAACGAAGATGAAGTTCATCCTCGTCCGGCACGAGCAGGGCGCGGTTCACATGGCCGACGGCTACGCGCGTGCGACCGGCAAACCGGCCGCGGTGCTCGTCACCTCCGGACCCGGCGCGGGCAACACGGTGACCGGCCTGATGACCGCCATGATGGACTCGGTGCCGATGCTCGTCATCAGCGGCCAGACCGTGACCTGGATGCTCGGCAAGGACGCGTTCCAAGAAGCCGACATCTTCGGCATCACGATCCCGGTGGTGAAACACAACTATCTGGTCAAGGACACCAACACCCTTCCGCGGATCGCCCGCGAGGCCTATCACATCGCGACCACCGGGCGCCCGGGGCCGGTGTTGATCGACATCCCGAAAAACATTTCGCAGGGCGACTTCACCGGCGACATGGACGCGCCGATGAACCTTCCGGGCTACGACCCGAGCGGTTCGTTCAAGATCTCCCACGCCAAGGTGAAGGAGGCGGCCACGATGATCTCCCAGGCGAAACGTCCGGTGATCCTCGCCGGCCAGGGCGCGATGATCGCCCGCGCGGACAAGGAGTTGCGCTATCTTGCGGAAACGCTCGGCGCGCCCGTGACCACCACGCTGCTCGGCAAGGGCGTGTTTCCGGAAACCCATCCGCTCTCGCTCGGCATGGTCGGCATGCACGGCACGGCCTACGCGAACAAGGCGATGATCGAGTGCGACCTGCTCATCAACGTGGGCTCGCGTTTCGACGACCGTATCATCGGGCAGCCGGCGAAGTTCTGCAAGGATGCCAACATCATCCACATCGATATCGACCCGGCCGAGGCGAACAAGATGATCCAGCCGGACATCATGATCGTCGGCGATGCCAAGGCGGCGCTCGCGGAGATCAACGAGAAGATCAGCCCGCTCGAAACCACCGAGTGGCTGGCGAAACTCGATGGTTACAAGAAGAAGTTCCCGCTCGGCTACAAGAAGCAGGGCGGGCTCCGCATGCAGCAGGTCATCGACGAGTTGTATGAACTCACCGAAGGCAAGGCGATCGTTTCCACCGACGTCGGCCAGCACCAGATGTGGGCGGCCCAGTTCTACAAGAACGCGGAGAGCTTCCACTGGTTGTCCTCCGGTGGAGCGGGCACGATGGGCTTCGGTTTCCCGGCCGCGATCGGCGCGCAATTCGCGCATCCGGAGAAAACCGTGATCTCCATCTCCGGAGACGGCGGTTTCCAGATGACCTTGTTCGAACTCGCCACCGCGAAGCTGCACAATCTTCCCATCAAGATCGTGGTGCTCAACAACCACTATCTCGGCATGGTGCGCCAGTGGCAGGAGTTGTTCTTCGAAAACCGCGAGAGCGGCGTCGATCTCATCGGCAATCCGGACTTCTGCAAACTCGCCGCCGCCTATGGCATCCCGAGTGTATATATCAAGCGCCCCGCGGACGTCACCAAGCAGCTCCGCAAGGCGCTCGAATACAACGACGGCCCGATCCTGATCCACGCCGAGTGCGTCAAGACCGACAACGTGTTCCCGATGATCCCCGCCGGGGCGGCGCTCGAGGACATGATCACCGAGGCTCCGAAAACCAAGATGGCGAAACCCGTTGGTTCCACGTGAGCACGGACCCCGCACAGACCACCATTTCCGATTCCCAACGCCAACGTGTCATGACTCCCACCAT
The DNA here is from genome assembly GCA_024233135.1 of Akkermansiaceae bacterium. Taxonomy (GTDB): domain Bacteria; phylum Verrucomicrobiota; class Verrucomicrobiia; order Verrucomicrobiales; family Akkermansiaceae; genus Luteolibacter. The sequence continues at coordinate 145,876 of JACKPZ010000007.1, forward strand.
CATCACCACCGACTCGTCCGAGCCCGCCGCCGACCAGAAGGCGCGGCGCGGCAAGACGCACACGCTGTCGATCCTCGTGAACAACGAGCCCGGCGTGCTCATGCGCATCTGCCAGGTGTTCTCCCGCCGCGGATTCAACATCGACTCGCTCGTCGTTTCCGAAGGCCGCAATCCGAACTTCTCGCGGATGACCATCGGCATCAGCGGCGACCCCGAGGGGCTCGACCAGATCATCAAGCAGGTCGGCAAGCTGATCGACGTGATCCATTGCTTCGAGCACACCTCCGCGCAGGCGGTCACCAAGGAGATGATCCTCATCAAGCTGAAGTGTTCGCCGGAAGACCGCTCGCAGGCCCTGCAGATCACCGAGCACTTCGGCGGCAAAACCGTGGATCTCACCCCGGTGTCGATGATCGTGATGATCACCGGCGACAGTCCGAAGGTGGAGGCGGCGCTGGCGATGTTCTCGCAGTTCGAGATCATCGAAACCGTGCGCACCGGCAAGGTCGTCATGGCCCGCGGCGAGCAGCCGACCTGATCCCCGCGGTCAGGCGGCGGGCTGGGTCCGCAGGATCCCGATGCCCTGGCGGACGTAGGCGACGGTCGACCACACCGTGAACACGCCGGCGATCACGCACGGCCAGAACGGGGGGAACCATGTGACCCGCAGCATCACCCAGCCCAGGGCGAACATCTGGGCGACGGTGCACACCTTGCCGCTCCAATGCGGTGCGATGGTCACCTTGCGGTGGCCGGAGTAAAGGATCAGGATGCCGCCGAGAATCACGCCGTCGCGCAGAACGACAAGGGCCGGAAACCAGATCGGCAAGCGCCAGCCGATCGACCCCCAGTCGACCAATGAAAGCGTCACGACGCCGGTGAGCAGCAGGGATTTGTCCGCGATCGGGTCGATGAAGGCGCCGAACTTCGAGCGTTGGTTGAAGCGGCGGGCGATCCAGCCGTCGACTCCGTCCGTGGCGGATGCGGTGACGAAAACCGCGAGCGCCCACCAGCGCAGGGAGTCATCCGGATTTCCCGCGTCCACCGAGCGGCCATAGGCCACCGCGAGCACCGCGAAGACAGGAACCAGCAGGATTCTCGCGATCGTGATTTTGCTGGCGAGCGTCACGCTCGCATTCAATCAGAGCGCCGCCAGCGGCGAAACCCAAATCTCCTGCGTGGCGGGACGGCCGTCAGTAGACCGGCGCGCCGTATTCCATGTCCGGCGCGCCACCTCCGCCGCCTTGGTTGGCGTTCTGGATCTTGCCCTTGGTCCAATCGTAGGCGTGCACGGTGTCGCGCCAGAGCCCGATGGATGTATTGCAGGAAACCAAGGAAAGCGCCGCCGCCAGAACGAGGAGGTATTTCATGTTTCTTAAATACTCTTCCCCGCCCGGGACGCAACGGGAAACTGCGGCCGGACGGCGGGGAAAAGCGGACGGTCGCCTTAGAGCGGAGGCAGGCTCGCGGCTGCGACGGCCTGGCCGTGGCGCTTGGTTTTCTCGTCCGGAACGACGAGCTTGATCCGCAGGTCGGGAAACTCCTTGGCGAGCACCGTCTCCGCTTCCTGGATGATGATGTTGCCGCCTTCGCCGGAGGTCACCCGGCCGAGGATGAGGAGGTTCTCGATGTCGTAGTAGTCGGCGTAGTGGGCGATCGAGTAGCCGAAGTAACAACCGATCGTCTCATAGATCGCGGCGGCCTTCGGGTCTTCCTGTTTCATCGCCTCCTGCACCTTCACCAACTGCTCGGGGAAGGGCATCTTGCCGAAGTCGAAACCGGCGGCCGGAGCGAGGCGGGCGACCGCTTGCTGCGAGAAATAGAGCGCGCCGCAACCGTGGTCGCCGGACCACTCGTCCACGGGCGAATCCGCCGGGTCGCGGAAATCCACGGGCGCGAAGGCCAGCTCGTTGAGCCAGGGTTTGATGTGGCCTTGCGCATCGACGTAGCCGGCGGCTTCGGAGGTGCCCATGGCGACTCCGAGCACGGAGTTCGCCTGCAATCCCATCGACCCGGCGAGCGCGGTGACCTCGCCGTCGTTGACCACTTCGAAGGGCACGTTGTTCCAGCGCTCCTTGAGCGTGAAGAAGATCTTCCGGACGTGGGTTTCGAAATCCTCCGGGCTCACGCCGCGGAACAGGGAGGCCGCGCGGACCTCGTTGTTGACGTAGACGCCGGCGGAGCTCCCGCCGATCGCATCGACCCGCGGCAGGTGCGCGGCGGCCCGTTTCAACGAATCATGAATGCCCTCGATGTGATAGTGCGGGTCGCTCTGGAAATACGGATCCCACACGATCTCTTCGGAAAACACGACCTCGCCGTCGATGACCGCGGCGCACTTGCGGTCCGAGCCGCCGAGGTCGAAGCCGATCCGGCAGCCTTCGAGATTGCGGCCCAGCGTCATCACCGAGTCGTTCGCGTCCGGAAGATCGGCCGTTTCGACCGACCGCACGGTGATCGGCTCGCCGAAAATCTTGCTGCCGATGAACCCCCAGTCGAACGAGCGCGCGCCGTCGGCGGAGTAGATTCCGGACAGCGCGGTGGCGACCTCGGGCGCGCCGGCCAACAGCACGCGGCTGCCGCCTTTCTGCCACAGCAGGAATTTCAGGTGGCGCTCGATGTAGCGCAGCGTGAGCGCGTCATTTTCACCACCGGGGGAAAGGACCCGCCCGCTCCACCGGAAGGTGGTCCCATCGGGGCGGCACAAGGCGAGATCGATGGTTCTCGCTCCTCGGTCTTTCGCGACCTTGGATTGGTAGGCCCGGTTCCACAGCACGGCTGGGACAAACCCGGGATCGAGGACAGGACGGTACGCGGGACGGATGCCCGCAACGGATTCAGGAAGCGTTGCAATCATAACAAACAAACAAAGAACGCCGGAAACATGGCCGGGATCGCGGCCGATTTGAAGGAAAAACCCCGGGTTTTTCCGGAGTCCGGTGATTTTGCCCGCCGCGGGTGCGAGAAATGGCTTTACACGGCAAACCGCGCGGCTAGAGTCCGCGCCCCGCTTCGCTGCAAGCGACCGGAACCACTTCCAACCTGATTTCCGCCATGAAAGTCCTTTCTTCCCTTTCCTCCGCCAAGCGTCGTCACGCCGATTGTCAGGTCGTGAAACGCAAGGGCACCGTCTACGTGATCTGCAAATCGAACCCGAAATTCAAGGCCCGCCAAGGCAAGACCGCCGGCACCCGCCTCTCGAAAAAGGGTCTCTGAGCCGGACACGTCCCACCATTTCCGAAGGAAGCGGCCCGCAGGCCGCTTTTTTCATGCCCGCGAGGCAAGGTGCTCGAGCACCCGTCCGGCGGCGATCATCCCGAAGGCGGCGGTGACGTGGGTGACCGTACCGAGCCCGGTCGTGCAGTTGATCCGCTGCCCGCCGCTGTCCGGCCGGACCTCGGAAACCGTCCCGTCGCACTGGGAAAACACCTGCGGCTCGTCCGAAAAAACGGCATCGATGCCGAGCGGCTCCGGCTTTTCTCCCATCGGTGTTTTGGGAAATCCGTAGTCGTTCCGAAGGCTCCGGCGGAGCTGGTGAAGGAGCGGATCCTTGCCGCTGAACGCGAGGTCCGCCACGCGGATCCGTGTCGGATCCCGCCGTCCGCCGGCCCCTCCGCAGGTGACCGTGAAAATCCCATGGCGACGGCATTCGGCCAGCAGGAGAGCCTTGTGGCGGGTGCTGTCGATCGCGTCGACCACCGCGTCGAACCCGGTGTCGAGGATGTCCGCGGCCGTTTGTTCGGTGAAAAACCGCGGCACCACCACCACCTCGCCCACCGGATGGATCGCCCGCGCCCGCTCGGCCATGGCCTCGGTTTTCTGGCGGCCGATCTGGCCGTCCATCGCGTGGAGCTGGCGGTTCACGTTCGTCAGGCAGATCTCGTCGAGGTCCACCAGCGTCAGGTTTCCCACGCCCGAGCGGGCGAGCGACTCGACCGCCCACGAGCCCACACCGCCGACGCCGATGACCGCCACCTTCGCTGTCAGGAAACGATCAAGCGCGGCCTGGCCGTAGAGCCTCGCGATGCCGCCGAAACGATGGGGGATGGACTCGGGCACGCGGCGAGAATGCAGTCCGGCCGCCGCGCCGTCAGGGAGAAAAAACTTAGGCTCGTCTGATTTTCCGTTTCGCTTATGATGGCAACGCCGTGAATTTCAGCCCTTACGGAATCCTCGCGAGTCTCGTCTTCAGCACCCTCGGCATCGGGTCGTTCTCGTATGGCAAGAAGCTCGACTTGTGGAAGCCGCGTGTCATCGGACTCGCGCTGATGCTCTACCCGTATTTCATCGGCAACATCTACCTGCTGTGGGGTGTCGGTGTCGGGTTGCTGGTGCTGCTGTGGTTCCATCACGACGAGTGAAGCGCGGGGGATTTTCCCTTGGCGGGGGAGGGGAAATCCACCTTCATTGCCGCGCCTCATGCCTACCGAAGCGATCCTTTCCACCGCCCGGCAATACCTCGATGTGGACCCCACCGTGCCGATCACGCTGGTTCCGATCAAACGCGGCGCGTCCGGCCGCACGATCGTGCGCGTCAAGACACCCATCCGCGAGCCGTTCATCGGCGTCCACTGGACCGACGAACGCGAGGACAACGATCATTTCGTCCCGGTGGCGAAGTTTCTGCGCAAGTCGAGGCTGAGGGTCCCGGAGATCCTCGACGACCGGTCGCGCTACCGGGTGGCCCTCGTCGAGGATCTGGGCGACACCAGCCTGCTCGATCTCAAGGACCAGCCGTTCGAAGAACGGTTGCCGCTCTACCGCTCGGCCTTCGAGCAGGTGGACCGCATGTTCTACATCCGCCCGCCGAAGGAACTCGAACTCATGCCGCCGTTCGATGCGGACCTCTACCGCTGGGAGCAGGAGTATTTCTTCGAACACATCGTCGAGGATTTCCTTCACAAGGACGCGAAGCCCCTGCGCGCCCATCCCGCCCTGCGGGAAATGGCGGAACAGCTCGGCAGCGCGGCGCGCCACCTGGTGCACCGGGATTTCCAATCCCAGAACCTGCTTATCAAGGACGGCAAGGCGTGGCTCATCGATTTCCAAGGCCTGCGCCGCGGACGTCAGGAATACGACATCGCCTCGCTCGTTTTCGACCCCTACATGAACCACTCCGCGGAGGAGCGCGAGGCGCTGCTCGACCTGTGGGAGGACGTCGCCGACGAACGCCCGGAGCCCACGCTCTTCCACCGCTGTGCGGCCCAGCGGCTGATGCAGGCGCTCGGAGCCTTCGGCAACATCCTGCTCAACAAGGGCGACGAGTGGTACCGCCCGCACATCGCCACCGCCTCGGGATTGTTGCTCGAGGTGATCTCCGGCACCGACATCGAGGAGCCGCTCAAGCCGTTGCTGGAAAAACTCCGTTAGATCCGTCATCCGTTGGCCGGCCTGCTCCATTCCCGATTCCGGATCCTGCTGGCCGCCACGGTGGCCGCCGTCGTCGCCGCGTTCCTGCTGCCGGGCACCGGCATCGACCGGTTCGCCTTCGCCGCCTCCGTCCGTTCCGTCGCGAACCCGCCGTTTTTCATCACCGGAAACGGAAAACCCGGCGATCCGTGGAAACTCCGAACCCTCAGCGCGGAGCCCGCGGTCGATGATGCCGCGCCGGTCGTCGTCGCGCTTGGCGACGACCCCGACGGCTTCTTCCAAAGTTCACCCGCCGCGCCCATCGACATCGCCGTGGTGCTGCGGAATTTCCCGCGCCTCGGTGCGGACAAAGCCGCGGTCGGCATCGTCCTCGCATGGGACGAGCCGGACCCGATGGGTCTCACCGCGCTCGACAACGTGCTCGACCGTTTCGACTCGCTCGTCATGTGCGCCCCGCTCGGCCGCGGCGCCGTCCCCGAGCCACTGCCCGCCGCGTTCCGCCGTGCCTCGCTGCCCGCCGCCGGCATCGACGGCGCGGACTCCCTGCCCGTCGTCAACCGCATCCCGTTTCCCGGCGTCATCCTCGGCGGATCCGCCACGGCCGGCTTCCAGAACATCGATTCGGAACCCACCACCGGATCGATCCCGTTGCTCGCGCGTTGGGATGATCGAGTGGTGTTCGCTTTTCCGCTGCTCGCCGCGATGCAGCGGCTCGACGTTCCGCCGGAGAAACTGGAGATCCGCCTCGGCGAATACCTCCGCCTCGGAAACGAAGGCCCCGTCCTGCCCATCGATTCCCGGGGCCGCTTTGCGGTTTCCTCGCTCCAGCACCCGGATCCCGCGGTGGTCCGCGCGCGCGACACCATCGACCGCGAGGAAGCGCTCGCCACCGACGGCCATCCCGTCCTTTTCCGCGACGATCGCAGCGCCGCCGATGATGCCACCCGTCGCTTCTCCGCCCTGCTCGCACCCGCCCTCGCCACCCTCGCGTCGCGCGACGGGTTGAGCGAGACCACCGCCTACCTCCGCCTCCGCCCGAACACCGAGTGGACCCTCCTCGCGATCATCGCCGTCGCCGCGTTTCTCGCCTGCCTCCGCGGTGGCATGTCCCGCGGAGTGCTGCTGGCCGTTCTCGCCGCCATGATCGTTGCCGTACAGTTGCTCGCCTTCGGCCTGGCCGATCGCTGGCTGCCCGGCCTGCCCGCCCTCGCCGCCACCGCCGCGGCCGCCCTCGTTTCCCTCATCCCCGTCCGCGTCGTCGCGAAACCACCGGCCCCGAAACCGCTCCCCCGCGAACCCGATCCGGAGCCCGAGGCTCCTCCTCCGGAACCGAAATCCAAACCTTCCGCCAAGAAGGCCGCCAAGAAAGCACCCGCGAAGAAAGCGGCCCGCAAAACCCCGGCCCGCAAATCGGCTCCGAAAAAACGCGGGAAATAGCCGCCTGTCGCGGCTGTCTCATCCGGAGGCTGTGCCCGCTGCTCTCAGAAGGTCGGCGCGGCGACGGTGCTTCGCTCGCGTTCCTCGATGCGGCGGGAGAGGATGCGGTCGGCGATTTCGCGGACCATTTCGGATAGAAGCAGCCAGAGGTGGGAACCCTGGCGGTAGTCGGCGGGCGCGATGTGTTTGACGCGGCCGGCGTGGGTGGAGAGCTGGAAGCACTTGCGGAACGAGCTGCCGCTGGGGTCCTCGGGATTGTAGACGGCGATCCCGTGGCCGCCGTTGCGCGACATGACGGTGAAGCAGGGCACGTCGGTCGGTCCGTCGCCGACGTAGACCATGTTTTCGAAGGGGATCGGCCGCTGGTCGGGCGGCATGTGATCGTTCACGTCCTGGTCATAGCGCAGCATGCCCTTGTTGATGCGGAACAGGAACTGGGTCTTGGTGGTGTGCGAGATGACGCGTTTGGGGAAACTGATGCGGCCTTCCTTGTCCTCGCCGAACTCGCAACCGAACATCGCCTTGACGTGCGGTTGGAGCCGCGAGCCGTCGAGCAGGGCCTTGAGGCCGGACGAGATGATGTAGTGCTCCACCTTGATGCCGGCGAGTTCGTGTTCCGGAGTGAGGGAGGCTTTGGGCAGCTCTTCGAACAACTCGGGCAGGCCGGGGAAAAAGCGCAGGCCGCCGCCGAGTTCGGCGAGGCGCGCGTTGGTGACGTTGTCCATGCCGAGGTAGTCGAGCAGGCATTTCATGTACGCCAGCTCGCCGTCCCATTTCTGATCGTGGACGAGCGCGTTGCACTTCTTCCAGAATTGCGACGGGTCGATGCCGAATTCGGGAAACAACACGTCGTCCTGCATGTAGCGGGGACTGAGCGTCTGGTCGTAGTCATACACCAGCGCGATGATGTTTTGCGGAGCGGCCATCGGCTGCGGAGAGTGCCCGTGGCGCGCCCGTCCCACAAGGCGGAAAACCGGTCAGCGGCTGATCTGCTTGAGCCGGATGTGGCGCTTGCGAGTCGCGGTGAACGGGGTGTTGTCGCGGACGCGGAGGACCTTGTTGTCGTCCCGGAGCACGGTGGTGTGGCGCGCGCCGCTGAACCAGTCGAGGCGCTCGGAGGAGACTTGGACAAGGGGGCGGCGTCCGGGTTTCAGCGTGTTCTTGTCCACGGTGAGGACGCGGTATTTCCTGCCGTCGATGCGCAGGGTGGAAATCCGCGGCGCTTTGGTGCGTTCCTTTGCATCGGCCTCGCGCACGACGGCGGACTTCTTCTTGTTCTTTGAGGATTTCTTCTTCTTGGGTTTGACGCGGATTTTCACCGTCACGGTTTTCGACGTGTTGGCGCCGTCGGTGACGAGGTAGCGGATCTTGTCGGTGCCCTTGAAGCCGCGTTTCGGCTGGTAGGTGAGTTTGGGGGCGAGACCGCGGAGTTTCCCGTGTTTCGGCTGGCCGACGATGCGGTAGGTGAGGGGATTGCCGTCCGGGTCGCTGGCTTTGAGGCGCACGGCGACGGATTTGTTCTTCTTCGCGGTGAGTTTGAATCGTTTGGCGACGGGCGGGCGGTTGACGTCGGGGGCGGCGATCAGGTTGAGCTCGGCGACGTTGCTGTGGACCGATCCACCGGCGTCGTCGAGGGCGACGAGGCGCACGTAGCGGCCGGTCTTGGGCGCGAAGGTGACTTCCTTTTCACCCTTGGAGCCGTCGAAGTTGCCGGTGGCGACGGGCGAGCCCCAGTTCCGTCCGTCGGCGCTGACGTAGAAACGCCAGGAAATGATGTCGCCGATGTCGAATTTGTCCTGGCGGGGCAGGTAGAGGAAGCCGGCGATCGAGCGCGGGCGGTCGATCCGGATCTGGAGGTCGTGAGGCGGCTTGGTGTTGCCGACGGCACGAAACTCGGTGTGCCAGAAGGTGGACGGGTCGCCGTCGATGGAGCGCGCGGCGGCGTAGCCGACGGCTTCCTCGCTGTCGACGTAGCTCACCTCCCAGCCGGAGCGGGGAATGATACGATCCGTTTCCGGCAATACGTGGATGGTCCGTTTGTCCGGAGTGGGATCGGAGAGACCGTCGGAATCGGTGACGGAAAAAGTGACGGTGTAGGTGCCCGGTTTCGGGAAACGAACGGCTCCGGGAGCGAGCCCGACAGCTGCGGGGATGCCTGAACCGGTGCCGAAATTCCAGCGACACGCAAGTTTGTCGCCTTTGTCCGGATCGCTCGCCGCGGCCTTGAAGAGAACGGTTTCGCCGGCGATGATCGTTCCGCCGGTGGAGGGGCTGAGGATCAGGCCGGAGGGGGCGTGGTTGACCTTTGAGGAAGGTGTCTTGTAGGTCACTTCGGCGGACGGAGCGCTCCGCATTCCCGAGGTGTTGTAGGCGACGAGCACGAAGTGGTAGCGCTTGTCCTCGGCCAGCCCGCTGATCGTCGCGGTGCGCTTTTTGGCCGTGGTGGAAATCACGTGCGGGTATTTGCCGGAGCGGGTGCCGTAGCGGAGTTCATATCCCGCGATGTCTTTTTCGGGATTCGCCTTCCATGTGACCTTCACACCGGGGGCGGCCATCGACGGTGTGGCCAGCAGTGCGAGCACGGCCCAAAGCCAAACAGCCACCAAAGAGAGTCCTCCCATGCAAAGGAAACGATGTGGTCGGACGCTGCCGGCATCGAGGGAGCCTGCCGGCAAAAGGGATGTAAGGAACTTCATTTCAGAGGGTTGGAACAGCAAAGGCAGCAGGGATCCGGAACCGAGGGACGCAGTTTCCGGACCGATCGGGAAAAATCGCGGCGCTGATGCCCGATTTCGAAAAGGGAAGCAACTCCATTCTTCCTAACATGTTAATTTCCATGACATTTAGGTAATCTTCAGCAAAATGCGCGCAGTGCTCACGGGTCTCAGCCTGTATGTCCGCGCCGCGGCGGGTATCGAATCGGGCTTGCCCCGGAACCCGCCGCGGTGAAGCCTGCCGCCTTGGCCGTGAAGCAATACCTGCCCTACTACCGACACCTGAAGGCCGTGAAGGGGCCGTTCGTGGTGGGCGTGCTTTGCGGGCTGGTGTATTCCGCGGCGAGCGGTGCCGGGCTGCCTCTGATGACGAAGCTGGTGTTTCCCGTGTTGTTCGGCGAGGCCAGCGGCGGCAGCGCGTACGAAGCATGGGTGCATGAAAAGCTGGGTGCGATCTCGCACGACCGGCTGCTGCTCATCACCTGTTTGTGGATCCCCTTCATATTCCTCATCCGGGCGGTGGCGGGATACACCAACACCTACCTGATTCAATATTCCGGGCTGCGCGTGCTGGAGGCCATCCGCACCGACCTGTTTGTGAAACTGCAGTCGCTGCCGCTGTCGTTTTTCAAGAAAAACCGGGCCGGCGACCTACTCGCGCGGCTGATGACCGATACGGAGATCCTCCGGCAAGTCGTTGCCCAAGCCTCGAACGACCTGATCAAACAACCGGGCACGCTTCTCTTCGCCGTCGGCACGCTGGTGTATCTTTCCATCGAGGACCGCAGTTTCTTCATCGCGCTCATCGCGGTGATCAGCGTTCCGCTTTGTGTCGGCGTGATCCGCTCGGCGGGAAAACGGCTCGCCGCCCGAGCCCGCGCGCTGCAGGCGCGGAGCGGGGACCTTACCGCGACACTCACCGAGAGTCTCCAGTCGTCGCTGGAAATCCGCGCCTACAACCTGCAGGAGCGGCAGATCTCGCAGTTCCGCGAGCACGTGCGCACGCTGCTCCGACTGTCTCTCAAGGTGGTGAAATACCGCCAGGCGATCTCGCCGGCGGTCGAGGTGGTGGCCGCGACGGGATTCGCGGTGGCGCTTTACGTGGGCGTGCGGCACCAGATGTCGCTCAACGATTTCCTGACCCTCGGCACGGCGCTCTACATGTCCTACGAGCCGGTGAAGAAACTCGGCACCATCCATTCCTTGTTCCGGCAGGGTGATGCGGCGGTCGAGCGGATGGAGTTCATCCTCCACGAGCCGGACACCCTGCCGGATCCTCCCTCGCCGGTGCCGATCGGTAGACCGCGCGAGGAGATCCGCTTTCAGAACGTCTCGTTCGCCTACGGCGACGAAACCGTGCTCCACGATGTGAACGTCACCATCCCGACGGGACAGGTCGTGGCGCTCGTCGGCCCGAGCGGCGCGGGCAAGTCGACCTTCGCCTCGTTGATCCCGCGATTCTACGATCCGAAGGCCGGCGCGATCACCATCGATGGCACGGACCTGCGGCAGGTCCGCAAATCCGATCTCCGCAACCACATCGCGGTGGTCCCGCAGATGCCCTCGTTGTTTTCCGGCAGCATCGCGGAAAACATCCGCATCGGCCGGCTGGATGCGAGCGACGAGGAAGTGGCGGATGCCGCCCGGCGGGCGCATGCCGACGAGTTCATCCGCCACATGCCGCAGGGCTATCAGACCGAGGTCGGCGAGCGCGGCGACCAACTGTCCGGCGGCCAGCGCCAGCGCATCGCCATCGCCCGCGCCTTCCTGCGCGACGCGCCGATCCTGATCCTCGACGAGGCCACCAGCGCGCTCGATTCCGAGAGCGAGGCGATGGTCCAGCAGGCGCTTGCGGAGCTGGTGAAAGGCCGCACGACCTTCGTCATCGCGCACCGTTTCAGCACCATCACCATCGCCGACCGGATCCTCGTCTTCCAGTCCGGACGGATCGTGGCCGACGGCAGTCACGAGCAACTGCGCGAAAGCGATCCGACCTACCGCTCGATGGTCGGCGGCCAGCTACTGCACGAAGGTGCCTGAGTCCTCGGGCGAGAGGAACGACTTGCGGCACAGCTCGGCGTATTTCCCCTCGCGGGCGAGCAGCTCGGAGTGGGTGCCGCGCTCGATGACGCGGCCTTTTTCCAGGACGTAGATGCGGTCCGCGTTCTGGATCGTCGAAAGCCGGTGGGCGATGACGAACGCGGTGCGGTCCGCCATCAGGTGGTCGAGCGCGTCCTGGATCTGGCGTTCGGTTTCCGAATCGACGGACGCGGTCGCCTCGTCGAGCAGCAGGATCGGGGCGTTCTTGAGCAGCGCGCGGGCGATCGAAAGCCGTTGTTTCTCGCCGCCGGACAGTTTCACCCCGCGCTCGCCGACGTTGGTATCGAGCCCCTGCGGCAGGGCGCGGACGAAGGATTCGGCGTGGGCGGCTTCAAGCGAGCGCCAGATTTCCTCCTCGGCGGCCTCGCGTTTCGCGAGTGTGAGATTCTCACGCACGGTGCCGTTAAATAGGAAAGGCTCCTGCGTGACATAGCCGAGCCGCTCGCGCAGCGATCCCTTCGACAGGCTGGCGATGTCGATGCCGTCGATGGTCACGCGCCCGGAGTCGATCTCGTAGAAACGCGTCAGGATCGAGAGCACCGTGGATTTCCCCGCTCCCGTCGAGCCGACGAGCGCGACCGTTTCCCCCGGCCGGGCTTCGAGTTCCACCTCGTGGAGAGTCGGCTGGTCGCCGTAACCGAAGGAGACCTCCTCGAAACGGACATGGGCCTCGATCCTCGCGGGCAGTTCCGCGCCTTCGGTCGAGTTCGGCTCCTCCTCGCTGTCGATGATCTCAAACACGCGGTCCGCCGCCGCGCGGCCGGAGAGGATCATCTGGTTGAGGCCATTGAGCCGGTCGATCGGATCGTAGAAAAGTGAAAGCAGCAGGAAGAACTGCGTCAGCTTGCCGGTCGTGAGCGTGCCGTCGATCAAGGCCCGGCCGCCCACCGCGAGCACCACCACGTAGCCGGTCATGCGGACGAACGACATGCCGGGCGAGTAGATCGCCCACCACTTCATCATCCGCAGCGTGGCCTTGCGGAGCGCCGCGGAGTAGCGGTTGAAACGGTGCAGCTCGCTTTCCTCCGCGGCGTAGGCCTTGATCTGCCGGATGCCCGAGATGTTGTCGTGCAGCACCGCGTTCAGGTCGGACGACGCCTCGCGCTGGTTGCGGTAGCGGTCCCGGCCTTTTGTCGAATAAATCCACGCGCCGATGGCCAGCAGCGGCACCGGCAGCACCGCCCAACCGGCCACTTCCGGATGCAGGACAAAAAGCACCACCCCCACGCCGATCACCTGCAGCGCCGCCACCAGCCCCTGCTCGATGCCGTCGATGAGCACCCGCTCCATGTTCGTGACGTCCTCCACCACGCGGGTCATCACGTCGCCCGTCCGGCGGGTGTCGAACCACCGCAGCGGCAAGCGCTGGATTTTCCCGTACAGATCCGAGCGGATATCGTAGATCACCCGCTGCTCGAACGTGTTGTTGATGAAAATCCGCAGCGAGTTGAGCAGATCCTTGCCGAGGAAGCCGAGCAACGCGAAGCCCACCCAGAATCCCAGCTCCCCATGCCGCGACGGATCCGGTGCGATCTCGTCGATCACCTTGCGGGTCACGTTCGGAAACACGAACACCGCCGCCGTCATCCCGATGGCGCAGAAAAGCTGCGCCGCCGCCATGCCCGGATAGTGGCGCAAATACCCGAAAACCCTGCCGATCGACTTCATGTGCGGGCAGACCGTTGGCCCCGTGTGGATGCTTTGTAAAGTCAACGCGCGAAATCCCTTGAAAGTCCCGAAATTTGGGATTGCGGAGGCCGAATGCGACTCCCTAGTGTTTGCCCCACACGGAATCTAAAGTTCACTTCCAAACCCTATGGCCAACGTTTTCGGAATCCTCACAGCCATCGTGCTCGCCCTCGCGGGCTTCGTGGCATACAAGAACAAACAGGCATACGAGCAGGAGATCGCCGCGAAATCCACCCGCGCCGACGAGCTCCAGCGCAGCGAGGCCCGCTTCAAGAAGGCCGCCGACAGCCTCGAGTCGACCAAGGCGGAACTCGCGACCACCGAGGAAGAGAACGTCGGATTGACCTCCAAGGAATCGGCCCAGAAAAAGACCAACACCGATCTTCAGGAGCAGCTCACCTCCAAGAAGGACAAGGCGGCCTCCAACAAGGAAGAACTCGACAAAATCCGCGCCCAAACCGCCGGCATCGGCAACCTCTCGGAACTCGCAACCAAGATCAAAGCGATCAATGAAGAGCTCATCGGGCTTCGCGACTCGATCGCAACCACCGAGGCCCAGCTCGCCAACGTGACCGCCCAGAACAATGCCACCGACGCCAGCGTCAAGGCGGCCAAGGACAAGCTCGATTATCTCACCAGCAGCCGCTCGCTGCCCAACCTGAGCACCCGCATCCGCTCGATCTATCCGAACTGGGGATTCGTGACCCTCGCCGCCGGCGACAGCTCCGGCGTGGTCGCCAACTCGACGCTCGATGTCGTGCGTGACGGCTCGACGATCGCCAAGCTCCTGGTCACCGGTGTCGAACGCAACACCGCCTCCGCCAGCATCGTTCCGGATTCCGTGACCGAAGACACCACGCTGATGGTGGGCGATCGGGTGATTCCGGGCACCAAGTCTTCCTCGAAAGCCGAATCCAACTGATCTCGAGCCCCTCTTCCGAAACCCCATGAAAGCCATTCTCTACGTTGTCGCCTTGCTCGCCATCGGCGGCTCCGCCTACTTCACGCTCGAGCACTCCCGGAAGTTCACCGACGTCCAGAAGGAACGTCTCGAACTGATCGCCAAGAACAAGGAGGTTTCCGCCAACGCGGATGTGAAGGAAAACGACCTGAAGAAGACCCAGGAGGAGCTTGAAGCCGCGCAAACCAAACGCAGCGAGCTCAATGCCAGCATCGACGCCCTCACCTCCACGGCCAAAAGCGTCCAACGCGACATCTCCGAGGTCGAGGGGACCATCGCAGCCCAGGATCAGGAGTTCGAAGAACTCGAAAAGACGATCCAAGAGGTGAACAAGGTCATCGCCGAAATCGGCGACCAGCTTGGAGAAGGGGATGTGACCCTCGCCGAATTGCCCGCGAAAATCGAAGAGATCGACAATCAGCGCAAGGAGAGCGCGTCCAAGCTTGCTGAGCTTGAGCAACTCGTTGAAGGCGGTGAGAAGTCCCTCGCCTCGCTTCGTTCCGAGCTGGACCGCTTGCAGAAACGTATGTCGCAGCGCAGCTCGCGCATCTCCCGCAACTCGATGCAGGCCGTCGTCACCGCGGTGAACCAGGACTATGGTTTCCTCGTCATCGGCGCCGGTTCGAACTCCGGATTCACTCCGCAGACCTCGCTCATCGTCCAACGCGACGGCCAGATGATCGGCCGCGTCAAGCCGTCGTCCATCGAGCCGAGCCAGACGATCGCCGAGATCGACTTCGACAGCATGCGCTCGGGAGTCCGCATCCAGCCGGGCGACCGCGTGATCCTCCAGAAGCCGGCGACCAACTGACGCTTTCCTTCCGGAATCATCCGATTTCCAAAGCTCCGCGGGCTTGCATCCCGCGGAGCTTTTTTTGTAGCTTCCCGCGCATGAAATCCGTCCTGCTTCTGGCATCCGCCGTCATTTCCTTCTTCGGTCTCGTCTCGTGCGCGGAAGAACCCGAGCCCAAGCCGGTGCCGCCGACCACCGATACCAGCAAGATTCCATGGAACCGTCCGGTCGCGGGCCAGGGCCAGGGTCAGTTCGGCATGCTGCCTCAGAACCAATACCGGCGCTGACGGAGGCGCGGCCGTGAGGCCGAGTGAACCGCGTTTCGCTCAGTCCCGATGATATGGCGAGCCGCTCTTCAAGGTGGCGACCCGATAGATCTGCTCCATCAGCACCAGCAGCGCGAGTTCGTGCTGCAGCGTGAACGGGGAAACGGAAAGCAGCAGGTCCGCCTCCGCCCGCAGGCGGTCGTTGTGGCCGTCCGCCGCGCCGATGAGAAACGAAACCGCCTTCACGTCGCCGCGCATGGCCAGCGCATCAAGCCGCGCGGCGAAATCCCGGGTGCCGAGTGCGAGTCCCCGTTCGTCGAGGGCGATCCGATAGGTCCCCTCGGATTTCTCCAGCAAGCGGGCGGAGACCTCGTCGCTTCCGCCCGCCTTCACGGTCATGAGTTCGCAATCGCCATGACGGGACAGGCGTTTGCGATATTCCTCCACTCCGGCCTTGGCGAAGGCCAGTGCGGGCTTTCCGGCGATGATGACGCGCAGGTGCATGACGCATCGGAGCTTGCGGGATCCGGGTGCCGTCGCCAATTTCAAAGCCCTATGAGATTCGTGTTTCTGGCGGCCGTGTGCGTGGCTCTTGTTTCCTGTGGGCCGCGGATCGGCCCGGTCGTCCCGCAATCCGATACGGAGCGGAAGATGATTGGGTTGTTAGAAAAGTTCGACCTGTGGGATCTCGACGGTAGCGGCGATCTCGATCTCGATGAGATCACCCGCGGCATCCGCAGCACCGGCACCGACCATCCGCCGGAGAGCGTGCTGGATTTCTACGACACCAACGGCGACCGCCGGGTCTCGTTGGCGGAGGCGCAGCAGGGCTATCAGCGGGCGCACCTTGCGGACGAGCGAATCAGCGAACGCCGCGGCCGCGAGTCATGAGCGCCATTTACGAGACCGACAAGCTGCTCGCCGAGTATCTGCTGTTCCACTACGGGGCGGACGACGAGATCCTGCCGCCGGACGAATCATGGCCGGACGGGATGCGTGCGGCGCTCGGGTTTCCCGTCCGCACCGTCCGCCACTTCCAATCCACACCGGCCGGACGCGGGCTCGATCTCGGGTGCGCCGTCGGCCGCTCCGCCTGCGAGATGGCGCGAAGCTGCGGCGAGGTGGTCGGCATTGATTTCTCCCACACCTTCATCCGGGCGGCAGCGGCGATCGCCGGCGGAGCGGCGTTGCCCTATCAGCGGACGGAGGAGGGGAGTGGATCGACGCCGCTCGAAGCGATCCTTCCGGCGGGGGTCGATGGCGTGCGGCTGGATTTCCGCCAAGGCGACGCGATGGACCTGCCGGAGGATCTCGGTGTTTTCGACCGCGTCCACGCCGCCAATCTGCTTTGCAGGCTGCCACGTCCGGGGCTGCTGTTAGGCCGGCTGCCGTCGCTCGTGAAACCCGGTGGCGAACTGGTGCTGGCGACACCGTGCACGTGGCTCGAGGAATTCACGCCACTGGCGAACTGGCCGCGGCCGGATACCTTTGGCTGGCTCAAGGAGATGCTCGAACCGTCATTCACGCTGATGGATCGCACGGACGAGCCGTTTCT
The DNA here is from genome assembly GCA_024233135.1 of Akkermansiaceae bacterium. Lineage (GTDB taxonomy): Bacteria > Verrucomicrobiota > Verrucomicrobiia > Verrucomicrobiales > Akkermansiaceae > Luteolibacter. Next base: position 162,761 of record JACKPZ010000007.1, read on the forward strand.
GATCCGCGAGACGGCCCGCAAGTTCCAGTGGACCCGCTCGCTGCTGACCGTGTGGCGGCGGAACGGTTAGACGGACTCCTTCGGCGTCCACCACGGACGTTTCGCGGGAGTGATGTGCGGCGGTTTCAGATAGAGCGGCTGGGGAGGAGCCGCTGCGTAGGCTTCGCGTTCGGCTTCCGGCGTGGCGGACCAGACGCGCCAGAGACCCGCGGCATCGGGAAACTCCAGCTGGATCCGGCCGCCGCCCGCGGGGTAGCGTGATGGATCTTCGAAGCTGATCACCGGCAGATCCGGCGACTCCGCGAGAGCCGCCTCGAAACCACCCGCATCACAGAGCGCCGGCTCGGATTTCATCGAGTGGTTCCCGATTTCCGCGAGCCAATAACTGCCGCGGCGCGCGTCGCCAACCGCCAGACAACGTCCGCCGTCCACCGCGGAAGGGACGGCCAGCACCGACGGCAGCGCGACCACCGGGCACCCGGACGCGATCGCCACGCCCTGCGCGGCGGCGATGCCCACGCGGGTGCCGCTGTAACTTCCGGGACCGCTGCCGACGAGGACCAGCCCGATGTTTCCGCGGGCGCGGGACGAGAGCAGCTCATCCAGTGGCCCGAAAAGCAGCGCGTTGTGATTGCGATCGCTGTGAAAGGTCCGCTGCTCAATGGATCCATTCGGCGACACGAGCGCCACCGAAGCGTGGGGCGTCGATGTTTCCAGAACCAACGTGAAGGCGGCGGCCATGCGCGAGACTATCCCGGCGAATCCGACTCCCGCCAGACCTTTGCACGCTCACATTCCGCGGATCGCCTCAGTGGGGTCGATCGTTTCGATCCCATGCGCGCGGCCGACCGGTGCGCAGGTGAGTTTCCCTCCGAGCGTGTTGACCGCGCTCGCGAACTCCGGGCGAAGCTTGCACGCGCCCGCGAGTCCTTCGTTGGCGAGCAGCATGACCCAGCGATGTGTCACGTTGGTGAGAGCCTGGGTCGAGGTGCGCGGATACGCGCCGGGCATGTTGGCGACGCAGTAGTGCAGCACACCTTCCTCGACGAAGGTCGGATCGCCGTGGGTCGTCGGGCGTGTGGTTTCGGCGCAGCCGCCCTGGTCCACCGCGATGTCCACGAACACGGAACCGGGACTCATCATGGCGAGCATCTCGCGGGTGATCAGTTTCGGCGCGGCGGCGCCGGGGACCAGCACCGCGCCGATGATGAGATCCACCCGCGGCAGCATGTCGGCGATGTTCGCCTCGGTGGAATAGAGCGTGTGCGCGCCCTCCATCGTGATGTCGAGAAAACGCATGCGCTCGAAATCGACCTCGAGGATGGTCACGTCCGCGCCGATGCCGGTGGCGACGCGCGCCGCGTTCACGCCGGCGGTGCCGCCGCCGATGACCATCACCCGCCCGGGCGCCACGCCCGGCACACCACCTAACAAAATGCCGCGTCCGCCGGTGTGGTTCGCGAGGTGATAGGAGCCTACGATGGACGACATGCGCCCCGCGATCTCGCTCATCGGCTCGAGCAGGGGCAGCCGGCCGTTGATCGAGAGCGTTTCATAGGCGACGCCGGTGCAGCCGCTTTCCATCAGCCCTTCGGTGAGCTTCTTGTCGGCGGCCAGGTGCAGATAGGTGAAAAGCGTGTGGTGCGGCCGGAGCATCGCGATCTCCGAGGCCTGCGGTTCCTTCACCTTGACGATGATCTCCGCGCGCTCGAACACCTCCGCGGCGGTGGAGGCGATCTCGGCTCCGGCGGCTTCATACTCGGCATCGAGGTAACTCGCGCCCGTGCCGGCGGAGGCCTCGACCACCACGCGGTGGCCGGCTTTCACGAGGTCCGATGCGGCCCCGGGTGTGAGTGCGACGCGGTTTTCCTGTGCCTTGATTTCTTTCGGCACTCCGATGGTGGAGGAATTCATGAATGCGATGGGATGGGATTCAGATCAAACAAACGACAAACCCATCCCCACAGATCCGGGGACCGGGTGGCAAGGGGATTCCGCGCTCCGTGCGGATTTCACGGCGATTCGCCGAGTCCGGTGAGTTCGCGATCGGTCAGCAGCAACGAGAAACCGCGGGACGCGGCACCGTCGATGGATCTTTTCCGGGCGTCCGCCTTGTTCCCATACTCGATCACGAAGACCGGTTTCGTGCCTCTGAGTTTCTTGAGAAAGCCGAGCCGGTATTTCGTCTCGCCTCGATTCTGCCGGCGATTGCCGTCGGTGAACAAATCCTCGATGCCGATCGCGCTGATCGTTTTCCGATAGTGCGATTTCGCCAGCAACTGCGGGCCGTTCTGCGGAACGATGAGGAAACCACGGCGCTTTTTCCGCGTCTGCACCGCGATGCGGGAAACCCATCGCACCATGTCGCTCCGGTAGCTGCGCCCGGTCGCGGGATTGATGCGGTTGTCGATCCAGGCGTCCTTCTCCGGATCGTATTCGAAACCCTCAAACGCATCGACAATGTCCAGATAAACGCCATCGAAGCCGGACTTCCGGATCTTGTCCGTTTCGCGGAGGATGATCCGCTGCCAGTCCTTGTCCCAATAGCGGACCCGGTAGTTTCCTTCCCAGTTCGGGTTTTCCCCCAGCAGCCAGTCCGGTGCGCCCGCATCCGGTGTGCCGTCCTTGTCTGCGTCCCATTCCCTGCGCCAATACGACCGGTAGTCCTCCGCCTCGCCGATGGATAGATAGGCGATCACCTTGCGTCCGGATTTGCCCGCGCGGATGGTGGCGATCTCGCTCTTCTTCCAGCGGCCGCCCGCGCCGCCGGTGAAAAACGCGTCGAGCACGATCCGGTCGCGCCCGCAGCCGGCGAGCATCTCGACCACCTTCCCGCGGCTGCCGGCGAGATTCTCCGCCTGTAGCACATAGGCGAGCGTCGGCCGCGCGGCGGACGCATCCACCGCGGCGAAGAGGAAACCCAGCGCCAGTACAAGACCTCGGAACATCGAGGAATCATGGCCCGTCGGCGGATTTCCACAAGCCCGCGCTTGCCGCAAAATCCTCGCATCCACCGCGCTTTCATGTAATCTCCCGCCATGGACGACCGGATCGCCGACGACGCCCTCTTCGCCCTCAAGGCGAAGGTGCGGCAGGCCCGCGCCATGTCGGCACAGATGAAGTTCCGGGCCGGCGCCGACTTGTTCGAGGAAGCGTGCTTGTGGACGATGGCCGGTATCAAGGCGCGCATGCCGAATGCATCGGAACAGGAGCGGCTGGATCAACTCAAACGACAATTGAAGTTCAGGGAGGCGGCGATGCGATGAGCGGGACAGACTCGTTGCTATGCCTGATCGAAGCGTTCCATCGTGCGGAGATTCCCTACATGGTTGTCGGATCCTATTCCTCCAATTTCTACGGGATCCCCCGGCTCACCAAGGATGCGGATTTGGTGGTTCATCTGGATTCGGACGAATGGTCGAAACTCCCGACGATCCTTCCGGAAGGAATCGAAATGGAAGCGCAGATGGGTTTTGAACTCGTCACTGCGACACGGCGGGAGCTGCTCCGAGTGAAGGACAGTCTGTTTCAGATCGAGTTGTTCCGACTGAGTGATGATTCGCACGACCAATCCCGATTCCTGCGACGCAGGCGGGAGGAGATCCTCCCGGGTCACACTGTCTTTCTGCCGACCGCAGAGGACGTGATCGTTCAGAAACTCCGCTGGTGTGTCGGCGCGAAGCGTCCGAATGACTATGCGGACTCTGTCGCAGTGATGCAGGTTCAAGGAAGATCTCTCGATTGGTCCTACATCGAACAATGGTGCGGCGAACACGGAACGATGGATGTGCTCGCCGAAGCGAAGGCCGAGGCCTCGCAGGTGTGGGAAGACGATTGATTGGGGAGGCGCTTCGTCACTCCACGATCCCCAGCTTCGCCTTCACCTTTTCGATCTCCTCGGACAGCTCGCTCCAGCGCGTGTAGCTGTTTTCGAGCGCGGTGGTGACGTTGGCGACAGCGGTGGTGGTCTGGAGCAGCTTGTCGGGGTCGCCGGCGACGGCATCGCTGGAAAGCGCGGTCGTTAGGGCGGCCTGGGCGGCTTCGTATTCGGCGATCTTCTTCTCGAGCGTTTCGAGTTCGGCTTCGAGCGGCTTGAGCAGCTTGTTGCGTTTCTCGCGGGCCTCGGCCTCGGCCCGGCGCTGGTCCTTCCGATTGACGGTTGCGGATTGCGGATTGCGGGTTGCGGAAGCTGTCGCTGTGGCCTTCGCCGTTCCGGTCTCCTCGGCGGTTTTCTCGAGGTAGTAGGTGATGTTTCCCGAGAACAAGCGCGGCTGCTCGCTTGGGCGGAACTCGAGGGTCTTGGTGACCACGCTGTCGAGGAAGTCGCGGTTGTGCGAGACGATGAGCACGCTGCCCTCGTAGTCGCGCAGCGCGCGCTGGAGCACGTCCTGCGACTGCATGTCGAGGTGGTTCGTCGGCTCGTCGAGGATCAGGAAGTTCGCCGGCCGCAGCAGCATGCAGACGAGCGCCACGCGCGAACGCTCGCCGCCGGAGAGAACGCCGACCTTCTTGAAGACGTCGTCGCCGCGGAACAGGAAACAACCTAACAAATTCCGCGCGTGCGGCGCCGACTCGCGCGACGCGGCGGCCTCCACGGTCTCGAGGATGCTGCGGTCGGGGTCGAGTTCGTCGGCGTGGTTCTGCGAGAAGAACGAGGTCGCCACCTTGTGGCCGAACTGGTGGATGCCGGCGTCGGGTTCCTCCTGCGCGGTGATGAGGCGGCAGAACGTCGACTTGCCCGCCCCGTTGGGACCGACGATGGCGAACTTCTCGCCCTTGTTGATTTCGAAGTCGAAGCCCTCGAACACGGTGAGCGCGCCGTAGCTTTTCCGCACGCCTTCGAGTTTCGCCACCATGTGGCCGGAGGCGGGCGGCGGGGGAAACTTGAAGCTCATCACCGCGTCCTCGCGCTCGGGCTCGGGGATGCGCTCGATTTTCTCGAGCATCTTGATCCTCGACTGGACGAGGGTCGCCTTGTTCGCCGACGCGCGGAAGCGGTCGATGAACCGCTGGATCTCGGCGATCTCTCGTTGCTGGGCTTCGAACTGGCGCTGCTGGATTTCGCGGCGCAGCACCGACTCACGCTGGAAGTAGGAGAAATTGCCCGCGTATTCCTCCGCCCGGCCGTGGGCGAAGGCGATGGTGCGCGTGCACAAGGTGTCGAGCAGGCCGCGGTCGTGGGAGATCAGCAGGATCGCGCCCGGGTAGTTCACCAGGTATTGTTCGACCCACACTTGGGTGCCGATGTCGAGGTGGTTGGTCGGCTCGTCGAGCAGCAGAACCTCGGGCTCCTGCAGGAACAACTTGGCCATCGCGATCCGCATCTGCCAGCCGCCCGAAAACTCGCCGCAGTCGCGCGTGAAATCCTTCTCGCGGAAACCGAGCCCCTTGAGCACGGACTCGATGCGCGGCTTCATCTTCGATGGATCCATCGAATCGAGCCGCAGTTCGAGATCGCCGATTTCATGAAGCAACTCGGCATAGGGCGACGAGCGCGGATCAAGCTGTTCCAAGTCCGCGGAAAGCCGTTCGATCTTCTCGCCGAGCGCCAGCGTTTCGCCGAACGCGCTCTCGGTTTCCTGCCACAGCGAACGGCCGCGGACGTGGATGCCTTCCTGCGGCAGGTAGCCGACGCGGGTGCCCTTCGGTTTCTGGATCCCGCCGCCGCTGGGCTCGATGATGCCCGCGATGCACTTCATGAGCGTCGACTTGCCCGCGCCGTTGTGGCCTGCGAAGGCGATCCGCTCACGCGGCTGCACGGCGAAAGAAAGGTCGTTGAAAAGGACCCTCGCGCCGAACTCCACGCGCAACGATTGGATGGAAATCATCGGGCGCGGAGCTTGCACGGCGATGCCGGGGGGTCAAGCCCGGGACCGCGCGGACCGTCTGGCTTCAGCCGCCGCAGGAAACGGTTTCCTCATCCCGGTCCCACGCCTTCAGGAAGGCTTCGATCTCCACGAGCATCGCGTCGCAGGCCTTGTTCCACTTCGCCGCGCCCCGCAGCACCATGGCGGACTCACGAAGGCCGGTGAACCGGATCTCTTCGGCGCCGGCGGCGCGGAGCTCGCGCAGCTCGGCCCGGAGCTTCTCGAAAAACGCGAGTTCGAAGCCGTTGCCCGCTTCCATCGCCGCATGCACCAGCGAGAAGGTCACCGGCGGCGCCAGCGGCTCCAGCTTCTCGGCGATGTGGGCGCAGCCGATTTTCTCCAGCATCGCACGCACGCGGTCGAACAGCTCGTCGAGTCGCATCAGACGCAGCGGACACTTCGTTTCGAGATACTTCTCCACACCTCCGCGGATGTCCTCGACGAAGGGGAAATTCTCGATCTCCGCGGCGATGGCGGCGCGCCGGATGGCATGGTCCAGCCATGCGACATCGTAGTCGACGACCTGATGTCGTCCGACTTGGATTGCGGGGCGGTTGCCGATGAAGGAAATCAAATGGAGGCGGGGGCGGTGGTGGCGGTGTGGAAGATGGAGGGGGGCATGTGCCGGGGGAAACGTGTCAGTCCTTGAACAGGCGGCGCTGCAGGGGATCGCGGGCGGCGCGGCGGGCGAGGGACTGGATCTCCTGGATGAACTCGTTGACGTCCTCGAACTGGCGGTAGACCGATACGTAGCGGACGTAGGCGACCGGATCGATCTGGTGCAGCTTGTCCATCACCTTCACGCCGATGACGTTGGACGGCACTTCGCTGAGGTGGTCCTTGTGCAGCTCGGTGAGAATCTCCTCCACGGCGCGGTCGAGACGGTCCATCGAGACCGGGCGTTTCTCGCAGGCCTTCACGAGTCCGCTCATCAGTTTCTCGCGGTTGAGGGCCTCGCGGGTGCCGTCGCGTTTCACCACGCGGAGCTCGGTGCGCTCGATCTGCTCGTAGGTCGTGTAGCGGTAGCCGCATCGCAGGCACTCGCGCCGACGCCGGATCGTCGTCCCGTCCTTCGAGGACCGGGAGTCGAGTACCTTGTCTTTGAGGGAACCACATTGCACGCAACGCATTGGAGGACTTCTTGGGAAGCGACGGATGGCAGGGTAATCATACTAGTGGTAGCGTCAATGCGAAAACTATGGCAGATTTAGTAGATCGCCGGCAATGGTCGGCCACCGCGAAGCAATCGTTTTGAAAAGTGGGGACGCGGGCCGCGGCCCCGTCGTGATCCCGGGCCGAAGTTTTTGAAGATCCTCCCGTTGGTCACCGCTCAGGATGCGGTCCCGGCGGAGGTCTCCGGCTTTTCTTCTTTGAGACCGCTGATGAAAAGCAGGGCCGCGGCGATGCAGATGCAGGAGTCCGCCACATTGAAGGCCGGCCACCAGCCGCCGCTCGCGGGCACGATCTTGTCGTAGAGCGGCAGTTTGAATGCCAGGAAATCGACCACGTAGCCGTTGGACAAACGTTCCCAGAACGAAGCGGACTTGATGTCGACCAGCAGAAAGCCCTGGACCAGCCGGTCGGTTAGATTGCCGAAGATGCCCGAGACGAGCAGGGCCACGGCGATTTTCGCGAGCTTGTGGGCGAAGAGGCCGCGTTTCCAGAAGAAGGTGATCAGCGACAACGCCACCAGCGGCACGATCAGGAACACGACCGGCGCCCATGCGGTGCCGTTGCCGAAGCCGAAGGCCACGCCCTGGTTGTGGACGCGCACGAGGTGGAAGAAATCCTCCACCACGATGATGGCGGCATACGAGTCCTCCCATGGCGGCGGAAACCGGTGGATCGTCCAGAACTTCGTGATCTGATCGATCACGTAGAGCGGCAGCGAGAGGCCGAGAAGGAGGCGTGGCAGGGTCATGGATATCGGGTTCCGCGGAACCTGAAAGACGCGGAGGGAGGCCGCAAGCGCCAATGCCGCACAGTGTTTTTCCCGCTGCCTCTGGTGCGTTGCAATGTCCCGCGGGAAGCACTAGCTTTGCTTGCTCCGGGCAAGCGGGTGGACCCGCCGCTTGGGTGATGGTCCGCGTTTCTCCGCCCGGCAAACAAGGAGGACACATGAAAACAAAAGTCGCTTGCCGGCTCGCGATCGCAGCGGGGCTGGCGTGGCTGCCCGTCCCGACGCTTCGCGCCGGGCTCGTCAACGGGAGCTTCGAGTCGGGACTCGATGGTTGGGAGTCCGGCGGAAACGTGACGGTGGAGAGCGGCTCTCCCTACGCGCCGACCGATGGCTCTTCGCTCGTCGCGTTCAACGCGATGAACCTGCCGCCGAACGGCTGGATCCGCCAGAACGCGGCGGTCGTCGCCGGGCGCGACCACCTGCTGGCCTTCGACATCGGCAATCTCGGCTACGCCTATGCGCCGCAGCGCATCCGCATCCGTGTGACCGAGGAAACACCGGGCGGGACTTCCGCTTTGATCGACAAGACGCTCGACCTCCCCGGGACGACAGGCGGCGCGACCTTGTGGTCGCCGCTGCAGGGTCTGGGGTTCACCCCCACCACCGAGGCGGTGACGGTGAGGTTCGACGATGTCTCCGCATCCACCACCGGACTCGACCTCGTGCTCGACAACGTCCGGCTGTTCAAACAACTCACCCACGTCGAAGTGACGACGGATCTCGATGAGGATGACGGGGCGCTCGGCCTCGGCACGGGAAACTCGCTGCGCGAAGTGCTGCAATATGTCTCCACCCATCCGGAAGTGGATGAGATCCGGTTTTCGATCGCGCGCGACCGATACGACATCCTCCTCGAGCACGGCGAACTGCGGGTGGAAACCCCGGTCATCATCGATGCGGCCGGTTCCGGCGTGGCGGTCACCCTCGACGCCGGCGGGAACTCACGGGTCATGCGCATCAGCTGCGATGGCGAGGCACAACTGCTCGGCGTGACCCTGCGCGGCGGTGCCGCGGCGGATGACGGCGGCGGTCTTCGGATCGACTCCGGCCCGGAGCAAACCGCTTTTCCCGACGTGACCATGCGGGACTGCGTGGTGGAGGACTGCGGCAGCGCCGGCTCGGGAGGCGGCGTGGCCGTGCTCGTGGGGAATCTCGATTGCGAGTCCACCCGCATTCTCCGCAACCGCGCGGCCGGCAATGGCGGTGGAACGACAAGCTTTCTGGACATCGTGGGTTTCGACGGCTGCGAGTTCTCGGAAAACCGCGCCGGTGGTGATGGCGGCGCTGTGTTCGCACTCCTCAGCAAGCTCACCCTTGACCGCTCGACCCTCAGCTCGAACCGTGCGTGCGGCGCGGGCGGAGCGATCCATTCGCACGCCGCCGGAGCACCCTACAAAAGTGGATACCTCATTTCTTCAAACTCCACCTTCACCGGCAACCGCTCCCTCGATCCCGGACAAGCGGTGTATTCTTTCGGCGTCTGCTCGTTCGTGCATTGCACCATGGTGGCCAATGGCGAAGACCCGGGGACGATTCACTCCGCGGAAGGAAGCGTGCACCTGCTCAACTCGATCGTTGCGACCACGGGCGGTGACGCGGTCACGGGAAACACGCCCATCCTCGAAGGCGTCAACTGGCTTTCCGGCGACCCGATGCTCGCGCCGCTCGCGGACTACGGCGGCGGCACGCCCACGAGGCCGCCGTTGCCCGGTTCGCCGGTGATCGACGCCGCATCGGCGGAACCCGGCATCCCGCCGACGGACCAACGCAACGCACCGCGGCCATCCGGGCCGCTTCCCGACATCGGGGCCGTCGAAGCGTTTCCCTTCTCGCAACTGGCACCATGGGATGCCGACGGAGACGGTGTGGACGACCGGATCGAACCCGCCTACGGGCTGACGGTCGGCGTGGATGACAGCCAGGCCGATGGCGACCACGATGGTTCCACCGACGCCGAGGAATTGGCGAACATGACCGATCCGCGCGATCCGTCGAGCCGGCTCCGCATTCTCTCGATCACACCGGTGGAACCTTTCGATCCGTCCACCCATCCGGAGTTTGACATCCGTTTTCCGAGTTTCCCCGGCCTCCGGTATTCCGTCGAGTGCGATGCAAACGCGGCGTTTCTCCCCGGCACCTGCCGCGAGTGGAGCCTCGGAACGGCAACCGGACCGGAAACCTCGGCCCGCGTGCTGCTGGAGCCGGAGCACGATTTCGTCCGCGTCCGGCGCGACCCGTGACGCGGATCACGAAGCAGTCACCGCATCACAACGACCGCACAGGCCGCTTTCGACGAGCGGTTCGAGTTTCCGACAGCGCGGGCAAAGCGCGTGGGACGATTTCGCAGCGCTGGCCGCGAGGGCATGACCCGCCTCCGCCTTCAGACCGGCGATGATGAAGAACTCGGTGGCGAAATCGCGGTCGTTGAGCAGATCGAGCAGCGAGGCGTCTGACTCGGGAACGGTGAGGGAAACATCCGCCTCGTTGTTGCGGGTGAATTCCTTGGCCTGCACGCAGCTCTCGATCGCCGTCTGGATGGCATATTTGATCTCGAACAAACGCTCCGCCGTCTTGCTCGCCTCACCCGGCGCGAACGCGGGGTCGGCCTCGGGGAAGTCCTGCTCGTGCACGCTCCCCTCGGTGAACGGCGCGTGTTCCCACGCCTCGTCTGCGGTGTAGACGACGATCGGCGCGAGCAGCTTCGCCAGCGCGAGGAAAATCGCGTGCATCGCGCACTGCGAGGCAATTCGCCGGGGCGAATCCACCGCGTCGCAATACATCCGGTCCTTGGTCGCGTCGATGTACACGGCGGACAAGTCGTGGGTGCAGAAGTTGTTGAGCGCGTTGAAGACCTTGCGGAACTCGTAGGTTTCGTAGCCCTTGCGGCACTCGCTCACGACCTCGTGGAGGCGCTCGAGGATCCAACGGTCGAGCAGCGTGTATTCCGGCGCGGAGGGCGCGGACTGCGGGTAGAAGCCGTCGAGATTTCCTAACAAGATTCGCAGCGTGTTGCGGATCCGGCGGTACGGCTCGGTGACCTGTTTGAAGAGCTCCTCGCCGAAGGGAACCTCGTTCTGCCAGTCCACCGAGGAAACCCAAAGGCGCACGATGTCCGCGCCGTATTTGTTATAAAAATGCGCGGCGTCGATCGGCTTGCCGGCCTTCTCGGCCTCGGACTTCGAAAGCTTTTTCTTGTCTTTGTCCACGACGAAGCCGTGGGTCATCACGCTCTTGTAGGGCGCGCGATCGCGCCAGCCGATGCTCATCATCAGCGAGCTCTGGAACCAGCCGCGGTGCTGGTCGGTCGCCTCCAGATAGAGATCCGCCGGTGCGTGCAGCTCGGGATGGGTTTCCAATACGGAAACGTGCGAGCAGCCGGAATCGATCCACACGTCGAGCGTGTCGCGGCATTTCTTCACGCCGGCGGGCATGTCCAACAACGAGGCGAGTTCCTCGTCGGATTTCTCGAACCAGACGTTGGTGCCTTCCTTTTCCACCAGATCGGCCACCTTGCGGGCGAGGTCGGCGGAGAGGATGGCATTGCCGTTTTCATCGAAAAACACCGGCAGCGGCACGCCCCAGGTCCGCTGGCGCGAGATGCACCAGTCCGGCCGCGATTCGACGGTGCCGTAGATGCGGTTGCGGCCCCATGCGGGCAGCCACTCGACCTTGTCGATTTCGGACAGCGCCTTGCCGCGCAGGGTTTCGAGCGAGATGAAAAACTGCTCCACCGCGCGGAAGATGATCGGCGTCTTCGAACGCCAGCAGTGCGGGTAGGAATGTTTGTAAACCTCCTGGCCGAGCAGGTGGCCGCCTTCGCTGAGAATTTCGATGATGCGCGTGTTCGACTTGAACACATGCTTGCCGACGAGTTCCGGCAGGCCGGCTTCTTCGGTGAAGTTTCCTTCGTTGTCCACGGGGGAGAGCACCTCCAGCTGGTTCTGCTGGCCCGCCACGTAGTCGTCCGCGCCGTGCCCCGGAGCGATGTGAACCGCACCGGTGCCGGTCTCGGTGGTGACGAAATTCGCAAGGATCACCTTCGACGTGCGCTCGAGGAACGGGTGCATCGCCTCCAGTCCTTCGAACTCCCTGCCCTTCGCTTCCTTGATCGTTTCCGCAAGGGCGAAACCGGTCTTCTCGGTGAACGCGCCGATCAGTTCGCGGACGATGACGAAGGTTTCCTGGACACCGTCCTTGAGGAAATTTCCAACCACATAGGTGAACTCTGGATGCAGCGCGATGCCGAGGTTGGCCGGCAGCGTCCACGGGGTGGTCGTCCAGATGACCATGCTCGCCTTGCCCGCGAATTCGCCGGACACGAGCGGGAACTTCACGAAGATCGCCGGGCTCTCCTTGTCCTGATACTCCACCTCGGCCTCGGCCAGCGCGGTCTGCGCGCCGTACGACCACTGGACCGGCTTCTTGCTCTGATAGACCGCGCCGTTTTCCACGAGCTTCGCGAAAACGCGGATGATGTTCGCCTCATAAGCCGGATCCATCGTGAGATACGGGTTCTCCCAATCTCCGAACACGCCGAGCCGGCGGAACGAGGCGCGTTGGATATCGATGAACCTGCCCGCGAACTCGGTGCAGCGCCGGCGGATCTCGGCAGGCTCCAGGCCGGCGGCTTCCTTCACCACCTTGAACTCGATCGGCAGGCCGTGGCAGTCCCAGCCCGGCACGAAGGGCGCGGCGAACCCCGACATCGTTTTCGACTTCACAACCAGGTCCTTGAGCAGCTTGTTGAGCGCCGTGCCCATGTGGACGTCGCCGTTTGCGAACGGCGGGCCGTCGTGGAGGATGAACTCGGGTGCCTTCTGCGCGCGGCGGCGCTCCAGAATCCGCCGGTAGAGACCTTCGTTTTCCCATGCTTCGAGCCGCTTCGGCTCATTCTGCACGAGGTCCCCGCGCATCGGAAAGGTCGTCTGCGGCAGGGTCAGCGTGTCTTTGTAATTCGGGGCGTCGGCACTCATGACGGGGCGCGGACGCTAGCAACCGCCCCCCCGGGGGTCAACCACGGGAAAACCACCGGATTGCGCCTTTCCCGGGAGGGCCCGCGGCGTAAGCTGCGCCATGCTCCGCTCCCTTCAGACCCGTGGCTACCGGTCGCTGCGCGAATTCCGGATGAAGTTCGGAAACATCACGATCGTCACCGGTGCCAACGGGGTCGGAAAATCCAACGTTTACCGGTCGCTCGCCCTCGTCCAGCGCATGGCGGAGGGCAACTTCGCCGCATCGCTCGCCGCCGAAGGCGGCATGCCGAGCGCCCTGTGGGCGGGCGAGCGCCGACGCGACGAACCGAAGCGGATCTCGTGGGATATCGAGCACGACGACTTCGAGTTCGCGATCGAATGCGGCCTCATCCCGCTCGGTCCCGGTTCGGCATCGATGTTCCGCACCGATCCCGAGATCAAATCCGAGTCCCTGCGTTTCGCCGGAAAACCGATGGCGCGAAGGAAGGGGCCGGTCATCGAGGCCCGGGGACCCGATGGCGTCATGGAGGCGAGTTCCCTGCCGTTTCACGATCCGGAGTCGATGCTCTGCGAACTGCGCGACGGAACCCGCCACCCCGCGGTGGTCGCCGCGCGCGAGACCATTCTCGGTTGGCGATTCTATCATCACTTCCGCACGGACGCGGATTCTCCGATCCGCCGGCCGCAGCTCGGTTCCTGGTCGCCGGTGCTCGCCCATGATGGATCGAACCTCGCGGCCACGCTGCAGACCATCGTCGAATCCGGCGGCGGAGGCGTGTTGCACGCCGCCATCGAATCCGCCTTCGATGAGATCCGGTGGAGTCCGGCCGACGACACCGACGCCTTCCATCTCCAGGTGACTCCGCCGGGTCTAACAAGACCAATGGCGGCCGCCGAACTTTCCGACGGCACCCTGCGGTTCTTTTGTCTCGCCGCCGCGCTGCTCACGCCGAAGCCGCCGGCGCTTCTCGTCTTGAACGAACCGGAGGCAAGCCTCCACAGCGGATTGATCCAGCCTCTCGCCGATCTCATCGGCCATGCTTCCAAAACCACCCAGTTGCTCGTCGTGACCCACTCCCACGACCTCGCCGCCGCCATCCGCACCATCGGGGAAGCGGTGAGCGTCGAACTCGTTTCCCACGAAGGAGAGACCCGACCGAAAGGTCTTGAAGGAGCGAGACGGGCGTGGAGTTTCGATTGATGCCGGTTGGAAAACTTGAAAGTTTTTTGGCTCTTCGTCGTCAGCGCATGACGGAATGATGGCGGAGCTTGAGTTCGAGGTAGTCCAGATCCCGGTAGCCGCAGGCCTTGTGGATCATTCTTGAGACGAGATTGTTGAAGCCTTCGATCAGTCCCGACGTCAACCCGTGTTTCACGAATCCGCAGACCCGCTCGCAATGTTGAGTGAAGCTTCTTGCAAGCCGCTGGAAGGGCGCGAGCCCGCTGGCGTGGGCCAGTTCGCACCAGTTGGCCAGCGCCCGCCTGGCCCAGCCCTGGCGCCGGTAGTTGAAGAGCGCGCGGAACTGCTCCTTGAGGATGTAGGCGGTGCTGATGGCTTCGTTGGCTTCAAGCAGCAGGTCGAGCTTCCCGCGGCCGTCGGCATCGAGGTTCTCGTGGTTGCCGAGGATCAGGTAGCGCTGGCCTTTGATGAGCTGCCGTTCCTCCGTACCGGCCCTGCGGCACTGGGAGCGGCGCACTTCGTCGACGGCCTGGTTGACGTTCATCACCAGGTGGAAGCGGTCGTAGACGATGTCCGCGTTGGGCAGCCAGGCCTCGACGGCGGCCTGATAGGCTCCGGAACGGTCGATGCCGACGGCTGTGATGCCGGCCCGCTGTTCTTCGGTGAGCCGCTCGAAGAAGGACTCGACGCATTCCTTTTTGCGTCCCTCCCGCATGTGGAGGAGTTCGCCGGTCTCGCCGTCGAGGATGATGGTGACGTAGCAGTGCCCTTTGCGGACGGACTTCTCGTCGATGAGGAGCTTGGTCAACCCGTCGAGGCATGGGGGAGGCGTGTCCGCCTCCAGGACGATCTTGTCGTAGCGGCGCACCGTGGCGTCGCTGATCTCGAACATGGTGGCGACCTCGGAGTTGGTTGCAAGGGCGGCCCACGAACTCACCAGCCGCATCAGCCGCCAGGTCGCCTGGCAGTCGGGATGGACCTCGCGCGGACAGGTGGTCGCGTAGCGGTCGCAAGACCGGCAGAACCCCTGCACGGTGGGGAAGGTCAGATACACGATGGAACCGTGCGGCATCGGGCAGTCCATCACCGCCCTGCGGCCGACCTTGTTGCGGGGGAGCTTCTCCTCGCAATGGGGACACCGGGGGCCGGAACGCTTGTCGAAATCGAGGTTGATCTGCGCCCCGATCTCCTCGAACCTGATTTCCGTAACGACATACCCCTTGAAGGGCACCAAAGCCTTGATATTTCGGACTTTCACACCCGTTCAAGGCCAGCCCGACAAGGGGATGTCACCTCGATTCTAACGAAAAGCCGTCATGCGCTGACGACGAAGAGCCAGTTTTTTCACTTATCGAGTTGACAAAGCATGTCTGAATCCATATCTCCTTGAAACTTTCCGCGCACATGAACCGCAACGCATCATACCCCAAACATCCGCAGCCGACCTTGTGGTCGCCGGTTCTGGGTATGTTCCATGGCATGGAGCGCTCCACGAACGGATGCGACCCAGAGGGGATCCCGAGCCGACTCGAGTCCGGCAGCGATCCCATGGAGGCAGGCAGGTAGTTCCCGATCCGAAAGTTCTTCGGTTTTCTTCGAACCCCGCCCGCGCTCCCCGCAGGCGGGGTTCTTATTTTCGGCGGAAAACCGCTTGTTTTCCAGCGGTTCGGCAACCGCTCCACGAAGTGAAACAACCCCAACCATCCCATCGATCCATTCCCATGATTTTCCATTGACCCCACCTTGGCGTGAGACCCCGCCGCCGGCTGCAACCGGCGGCGGGGCGGAATCGGCCACCCATACTACGAGTCCCCGGTAGAGACCACTGTGGAACGAGCGACCGCGCGAACGGTCCGCTCCCGTCCGCACACTGTCAAGCGGGTCGTCCCACGACGACCGGCCGCGGGATTCCTACGGCCCGATTCCACGCCTTGTTGAGATATCACAAACACAAGGCTTGGCATGATCCGTCGTGCCACGGGAGGTGTGCCTGAAACACCGAAAGATCCGCCGTGAAACCTTCCTGCGGGTGCGAGTCCTCCTCCGGACTGGCAGCGGTGTTTGTTTTCATTGGTTCAAGAACGTGGTTGCGGCCTTCCGTCGCCACGACCCATTCAACCGCGGAGTAGCCAAGCGGTAAGGCAGCGGTCTCATACGCCGCGTATCGCCGGTTCGATTCCGGCCTCCGCAACCATTTTTCGGATCGTAGATGATGGATGCCATAGCAGATCAACCACCATCTACAATCTACAATCCACGATCAATCTTTCGCGCGCGAGGGAGTCAGCAAACCCACCTCGCTTGGGACGAGGAGACACCCGGGGCAGCACCGGGGCGCGCGACCATTTTTCAAGATGGAAGATGGTGGATGGAAGGTTGTGGATGCCCAACGTGCGCGACGAGGCGCGAAGCCATCCACCATCTATCATCCACCATCCCTTTGCTTCCGAGGTGCAAGAGTCCGCACACCGCCCTGCGAAGGCGGAGGCTCGGGGTGCGAATCCTCGCGGGAGCACGAGTTTCCGATGTTGACCATGATGTAAGAGCAGCATCCCGCCTTGTGACGGCGGCCGTACGGGTGCGAGTCCCGTTGGTCAACCCAATCAAGAACGGCAGGGACCGACCTCCGGGCGGTCCGAGTGAATGAATTGTCCACGACCACTTTACACTTCGATCCCCCTCGATTGTCCGGACCGCCCGGAGGTTGGTCCCTACCGTCGCCCTTTTCACGAACCCGAAGCTTAGACAGCGAAGCTCCCGGCTTTTACCCGGGCGAGCAGGGCGCACATCCCTGCGGGTTCACCATTTTCACGTGGCGGCGGTTTGCTACCGCCACATCCGTACCAAGGAAAACAAACACCGCATTCCCCATCGGTTCCACCTTCTGACAAACTGATTCCATGAACACCAAGGACCTCATCCACCTCGGAGTGCCCGAGGGCGAAGCGATGCAATGCGCCCATGCGTTCATCCGCGGGTACATCGCCGCCGGGAACGACGGCGGCGCACTGGCGGAAGACGTTTTCCGCATCGTCGCCGATCCGGCCGCGTATTTCGACGACCCGCTGCGTGGGCCGCTCGCCCGCGCGCTCTACCGTCCGGCCTACATGCCGCGTGCGGAGCTCGCTCCGTGGCGCCAGTGGGGAAGCGACCTCGAGCCCGAGGCCGTGAAGCAGATGGCCAACGCCTGCGCGCTACCCGTCGCGGTCGCCGGAGCGCTGATGCCCGACGCCCACGTCGGCTACGGCCTGCCGATCGGTGGCGTTCTTGCCACAGAAAACGCCGTGATTCCCTACGCGGTGGGCGTTGACATCGCCTGCCGGATGAAACTCACGGTGTATGACCGCAAGGCGAACGTCATCCCCGGTCAGCGCGACCGGTTGGCAAACATCCTCGAAAGCGAGACCCGTTTCGGCATCGGCGCGGAATTCAAGGCCCGTCGCGACCACGATGTGATGGACGAGGACTGGACCGTTTCCCCGGTGACCCGGCACCTGCGCGACAAGGCGTGGAAACAGCTCGGCACCAGCGGCAGCGGCAACCACTTCGTCGAGTTCGGAGCTTTCACCGTGACGGACGAATCACTCGGCATTCCTCCCGGCGAATACCTCGCGTTGCTGAGCCACTCGGGATCGCGTGGAACCGGTGCGAAGGTGTGCGAAACGTACAGCCGCCGCGCCATGGCCCGTCGCTCGAACCTGCCGAAGGAACTCAAACAACTGGCATGGCTCACGCTCGATGAGGAGGACGGCCAGGAATACTGGAACGCCATGAACCTGATGGGCCGCTACGCCGCCGCCAACCACGCGTTGATCCACAAGCACATCGCGAAAAAGGTGGGCGCGAAGGTGATTCTCGACATCGAAAACCACCACAACTTCGCCTGGAAGGAACGCCATGTGGTGGACGGCGAATCAAAAGAACTCATCGTCCACCGCAAGGGCGCGACGCCCGCGGGCGCCGGAACGCTGGGAATCATTCCCGGCTCGATGGCGTCGCCCGGATTCGTCGTCCGCGGAAAAGGCGAGCCCGCCTCGCTGCACAGCGCGTCGCACGGCGCCGGTCGCGTGATGAGCCGCAAGAAGGCGCTTGCCTCGTTCACCTGGAGCGGCACCAAGAAGCTGCTCAAGGAACGCGGCGTCGATCTTCTATCAGCCGGTCTCGACGAGGTGCCCGGCGTTTACAAGGACATCCACAGCGTGATGGCCGCGCAAACCGACCTCGTCGAAGTGCTCGGACGTTTCGACCCCAAACTCGTGAAAATGGCCCCGGCCGGCGAACGGCCTGAAGACTAACAATACTGCATGAAAGCGATCCTCCATCAAAGCACCGTCCTGTTGCTCAACCGCAATTGGCAGGCGATCCACGTGAAGACTCAGGCCGAGGCCTTCTGCATGATGGCAGCGGAGTCCGCGAAGGGGCTCGACGTGCGCGGTGACGGATCGGTGGTGCCGGTTTGTTGGGAAGATTGGCTGAAACTGCCGGTCCGCGATGGCGACCGCGCCGTTCACTCGCCGCGCGGCGCGGTGCGTGCGCCGACGGTGATCGTCGCGTCGAACTACAACAAGGTGCCGCTGTGCCGCCCGAGTTTCGGCGCGCGCGGCATCTGGCTGCGCGACGGGGGCATCTGCCAGTACACCGGCCGCAAGCTGGCGCCGCACGAGGGAAACATCGACCACGTCGTCCCGCTCTCGCGCGGTGGTGCGTCGTCGTGGGAGAACTGCGTGCTCTCGCACCGCGATGTGAACGCCCGCAAGGGTGCGCGCATGCCGAATGAGGCGGGCCTGCGCCTGCTGCGTCCGCCCGCGGTGCCGCGAGCCGTGCCCGCGACCGCGAACATCGAGAACCGCCACGACATCGCGGACTGGCGGATGTTCCTCGCGTAGCGCGAATGGCTCCAAACCCGGCGGGTTCTCGGAATTGACCGGGAACCCGCCATCCCGATGATGGGTGCCATGAAATGCGTGAACTGCGGCGGCGCCCTCGAGGGTACGATGACGTTCTGCCCCTACTGCGGGGTGCGTCAGGACATCGACCTCCGACAGATCCACTTCCGCGACATGGGCACCGATGCCTCGCAGCCATGTCCATCGTGCGAGACGCCGCTTTCCGTCATCGAGTTCGACACCACGCCGCCGATGCGCGTCGAGCGCTGCGGCGCGTGCAACGGGATGTTCTTCAACCCGGGGGAACTCGAGGCCCTGCTCGATCACCAGACCAACCCGCTCGTCTGGCTCGACAACGTGCAACTCCAGCAGATCTCGTCCGACTTCGGATTCCAACACGAGGTCGTCTATCGGAAATGCCCGCTCTGCGCCGAGCGCATGGGCCACGTGAACTTCGGCGGCCGCAGCGGCGTCGTGCTCGACCGCTGCGGCACCCACGGCGTGTGGGTCGAAGGCGGCGAACTCCGCCGCCTCACCGAATGGTGGCGCGCCGGCGGCAAGCTGATCTTCCAACAGAACGAGGCGGACAAGACGAAGAAGCTGTTCCAGGAACGCCCGAAACCCGTGCCGCCGACGGGCTCGATCGAATCGCCCGAGAGAACCGACGACTGGAGTTGGTCCCGCCCCGACACGATTTGGGAAGATTCCAGGGTCTGGCAGGTGTTGCGGATCGCCGGGCTGCTTGGTGCTCTGGCCGCCTCCAAATTCATCCGCTGACTTCATGCCTTCCCTCACCCCCTCCCGGGTTTCCGATCCGACCTCCAGCGACGAGATCCTCAGCGCCTTCCTCGACTGGCTGATCGAAACCGGCATCGAACCCTACGACCACCAGGAGCAGGCGATTCTCGAGTTGTTTTCCGGAAACAACGTGATTCTCAACACCCCGACGGGTTCGGGGAAATCGCTGGTCGCGCTGGCGCTGCAGTTCCGCGCGATCTGCCAAGAGCGCAGGAGTTATTACACCGTGCCGATCAAGGCGCTGGCCAACGAGAAGTTCCTCTCGCTGTGCCGCGTGTTCGGGCCGGAAAACGTCGGCATGATCACCGGCGACGCGACGGTGAACCCGCGGGCGCCGGTCATCTGCTGCACCGCGGAGATCCTCGCCAACATGGCGCTGCGTGAGGGCGCCATGACACTCGTCGACGACGTGATCATGGACGAGTTCCACTACTACTCGGACGCTTCGCGTGGCTTCGCCTGGCAGGTGCCGCTGCTCACCCTGCCGCAGGCGCGTTTCCTGCTGATGTCCGCGACGCTGGGCGAGACGGAGTTTTTCGAGAGGGAAATCACTGGCCTAACAGGAGTGCCGACCGTGCTCGTGAAGTCCGACCAACGTCCGGTTCCGCTCGAGTTTGAATACAGCGAAACCACCCTCGCAGAGAAGATCGGCGAACTGGTGGATCAAGGAAAGGCGCCGGTCTATCTGGTGCATTTCACCCAACTCGCCTGCGCTGGAACCGCGCAGGACCTGATGAGTTCGAACTTCTGCTCGAAGGAGGAGAAACAACAGATCGCCGAGATGTTGCAGGGCGCGGATTTCCGCAGTCCGTATGGCAAGGAGGTCGCGAAGTTGCTGCGTCACGGCATCGGAATCCACCATGCGGGTCTGCTGCCGAAATACCGGGTGCTCGTCGAGAAACTCGCGCAGCAAGGTTTGCTGAAGGTGATCTGCGGCACCGACACGCTCGGTGTCGGTGTCAACGTGCCGATCCGCACCGTGGTTTTCACGCAGTTGTTCAAGTATGACGGCAGCGGCATCAAGACGCTCGCCGTGCGCGATTTCCAACAGATCGCCGGCCGCGCCGGCCGCCGCGGTTTCGACACGCAGGGCACCGTCGTCTGCCAGGCGCCCGAACACGTCATCGAAAACCTGCGGCTCGCCGTGAAGGCGGAGAAGTCCGGCAAGAAGAGTTTCGTGAAACGCAAGCCGCCGGAAAAGGGCTTCGTGAACTGGGACGAGAACACGTTCCGCAAGCTCATCGAATCTCCGCCGGAGAAACTGACGTCCGGTTTCAGCGTCACCCACGCGATGCTCTTGAACATGCTGTCCCGGGAACACGAGGACGGCTGCGAGGCATTGCGGAATCTCATCCGCTCGTGCCATGAGACCGCCGCGAAGAAGAAGGCGCTGCGCCGCCGCGCGTTCCAGATCTTCCGCGGTCTCGTCGAGGGCGACATCCTGCGCATCATCCCGAAGCCGGAACGGACCGGCGCTGCGAAAGTCGCGCTCAACATCGAGCTGCAGGACGATTTCTCGATGAACCAGGCGCTCGGGCTTTGGCTGCTCGATGCCATCCCCCAACTCGACGCGGAGGCGCCCGACCACTCGCTCAACGTGCTCTCGCTCATCGAGGCGATCCTCGAAAACCCGGAGGTGGTGCTGAGAAAGCAGGTCGATCAACGGAAGGGCGAACTGATCGCGCAACTCAAGGACGAGGGCATGTCGTACGAGGACCGGATGGACCGGCTCGAGGAAGTCGAGTGGCCGAAGCCCGGCAAGGATTTCATCTACGACACCTACAACGCCTTCGTCGCCCGCCGACCGTGGATGAAGGACGCGGCCGTGCGGCCCAAGTGCATCGCCCGCGAGATGTTCGAGCATTGGCAGTCCTTCGAGGACTACGTGAAAACCTACGGGCTGCAGCGCAGCGAGGCGGTGCTGTTGCGGCATCTATCAGAAGTTTACAAGGTGCTCTCGCAAACCGTCCCGCCCGCGATGAAAACCGACGAACTCACCGAGGCGGAACACTATTTCGAAGACATGCTTCGCGGGATCGATTCCAGCCTGCTCGACGAGTGGGAGAAACTGCGGAATCCGGATTTCGTCGCGGAGGAACCGAAACCCGTGGATGCCCCGAAACCCCCAGCCTTCACCCGCAACAAACCCGCGTTCCTCCGCGCCGTGCGCAACGCCGTGTTCGACGTGGTGAAGGAACTCGCCCGCGATGACATCGCGGCCGTGCTCGAACGGATCGAGCCGGCTGATGGCGACGGCACGCCGTGGACGCGAGACCGCCTCGACGTGTTGCTCGGCGACTACTTCGCCACCCACCAGCGCATCCGCCTCGACCCCGAGGCCCGTGCCGTCAAGAACACCCTCGTTTCCGAGGAGAGCCCGCGCCGCTGGCTCGTCGAGCAGATCCTCGTCGATCCGGAGGAGCTGAACGACTGGGTGGCGGCGTTCGAAGTCGATCTCGACACGTGTGACTCATCCGGAAGCGTGGTGTTGACGCTGGTGTCCATCGGAAGCGTCGGTTGACAGGTATGGCGGCGGCGTTTCATAACGGCAGGACGATGAAACGAACGGGATTCCTCTCCATCGGGTTGGCCATCGCGCTGCTGGCCGGCGAAGGTCGGTCCGAAAAGATCGGCACCTACAACATCCGCTACGACAATCCGGGCGATCGGACGACGGGCAACGCATGGCCGCAACGCGCGCCGGTGATCGCCGGACTCATCCGTTTCCACGACTTCGACATCGTCGGCACCCAGGAGGGATTCCGCCACCAGATCGACGACCTGATTCCGCTGCTTCCGGAATACGAATGTTCGAGTCACGGACGGGACGACGGGGCCGCGGAGGGCGAGCAAATCGCCATCTTCTTCAAGAAAGGGTCCTACCGGCGCCTCGACGAGGGGTGCTTCTGGCTGTCGGAAACCCCTGGCCGGCCAAGCATCGGCTGGGACGCGCGCCAACGCCGGCTTTGCGGCTGGGTGAAGCTGCGGCAGCGCAACGGTGGCGAACCGTTCTTCGTGTTTGTCGTCCATTTCGATCACAAGGGTCCGCAGTCGCGTCAGAACTCCGCGAAACTCGTTCTGTCGAAGGTTTCCCGGATCGCCGGGACATCGAGGAGGTTCCTGATGGGGGATTTCAACTCGAACCAATCGAGCACGACGTACCGGATCCTCGAGGATTCGCCGCTCTTCACGGATGCGTTCCTCGCCGCGGAAATCCGCTACGCCCCCAGCGGGACGGCGAACCGTTTCGACCCCGCGGTGAAAACCGACAGCAGGATCGACCATGTGTTCGTTCCGGAGGATTCGAAGGTGAAACGCTTCGGTGTCCTCACCGATACCTATCGGGCGGCGCCGGCGGCCCTGCGGGGGAAACGCGCGTCGGCAAAAGCTCCGGCACCGGACGTTCCGGTGCCGGCCGAGACCAAGCTGCCGTCCGATCATTTCCCGGTGCTTGTCGAAATCGAGTGAGCGCCCGCGCAGGACGCGATTGCCATGGGCGATGGATCGGACGTAGATGATGGCAGCGGTTGAGAGGGCGATCTCAATGCGTAGGACGCTGCGAACGAGGTGTTTGTCGGTTTCAGGTCATTCGATCCGGTCTGATTTCCCGTGAGCAGGCGGACTGGTTCCATCAGCGGGGATGGATGCGGCGCGCTTCTATCGCTGCAAGAACTTGTGCGACCCGAATCTCCAGTCCGCCACTCACGTCGCGGTAGGAGCCGATCTCGAGCTGATTCCGATACCATTCCTGTCCTTTCATACGGAATGCCGAATCCGCCCGGGTGCCATCTTGGAAGAATGGGACATCATCCGCGCATAAAAAAATATGGTGATAGTGGCGGCGTGCCAGATCGATGAGCCGGTCGTCCGCTCGACCGAACCATTCGTGTGAATAGAAGAGCGTGGTGAGCGGAGTGGTGTCGCAGACAAGGAAACGATCGGTCGCCCTATCGAGAAGCGCGGCCTCCTCCCTTCGGATCTGTTCCTCTGCGATGGCGAGAAGATCCTCAAACGCCAGCTCGCCATTTTTTTCGAGCCATCGCTCACGACCGTATTCAGCGACATAGGTGGTTCCGAGTTCATCGGCGAGGGCGGCCGCCAGCGTGCTCTTCCCGGTCGACTCGCCGCCAAGCAGGGCGATCCGTTCGACGAAGGTTCCGTAGACTTCGGGGGCGAGAAAGTGGCGCATTTCATGAAGATTTGCGCGGAGTTGGGTGCCGGAAACCGGATATTCGTCACGGGGCGGATCGACGGGTACGTGCGCGACCGGCGCCCCTTGGCGGCGGGCCAGGTCGGCGGCGAAACCGGGGCCATAGCCTTCGCTGGTGAAGATGGCGTCGATCGGGCGATTGACATATCTCTGAAGAATCGACGCGCAGAATGCCCGGTGTGTGTCGTCGGACTCGTCGTTTGCCGGCAGCGCTTCGGTCGCGGAGTCGAGGACGATTCGGATTGTCTGCGGGAAGCGCGCGGCGAGCCATGCGGTGCGGCGACGGGGCTCGCAGCCGGGGAATTCTGGCCTCGAGTAACTGAGCAGCACCACGTGATCGCAGTGATCCAGAGCGGTCTGGATCACCCGCTCATGTCCAAGATGGAGCGGAGCGAATTTCCCGACCACCAGTCCTGTGGAGAATCGTCTCATGAGGGCAAGGAAGCCGCGCGGGTCGGGGCGGAGAGTTCCCGTTTCCAGCGGAAGAAGCCGATCGGAGCATTCACCCAGAACAACACGTAGAAAACGGCGGTGAGCCATAGATCCCGCGAGACAAACAAAGGCACCGCTACCGAGTTGGTGGCGAACCAGAAAATCCACGTCTCCACCTTCCGCCGCATGAGAAGAATCTGTGCGACCACACTCAACACGAGCACCGTGGAGTCGATGAAAGGGGCGTAAGCGTTGGTGAACCGATGCAGCAAGGCTCCGTAGACGAGGGCCGCGAGCGCTCCGAGAGGAATGATCATTCCGAGTTCCCTGACGGAGGTGCGGGTCACGGGGCGCTCGACGCGACGGCCGCGGTGGTGAAGCCAGTGCCACCATCCAAGCGCGCTGGTTGCGATGAAGAACACCTGCAGCGTGACGTCGGCGTAGAGTCGGCTGGTGAAGAACAGCCAGCCGAAGAGCGCGCAGCCGAGGATGCCGGTCCACCATGTGTGGATCGAATTGCGGGTCGCGAGGACGATGGCGAGGAGGTTCACGCAATTGGCCGCGATCTCCAGCGGCGGCGTGCGGAGGAGGGTTTCGAAGGGCGTCATGCGTCGGAGACGGCGAAGGCGGAGGAATACTGGGGAACTTTCGCGGACCCGGCGACCGGGGGAAACGGGCGGGTGTCGATGCGGGCGGTGGGACCGAACAAGCCGGCAAGCGCCTCGTGGGCGGAGCGTATGGCGGCAGCGGGACCCTCGGCGGAGAAGTCGAAGCCGCCGTCTTTCCTCTGGTGAAGCGAAAAACGGGCGAGCGGCAGCGGGCGGAGGACATGGGTGACGTCGATGTTGTTCAGCCACTCCCCGTCCGGCCGGCGAAAACGGACCAGCGGCCGACCCTCGAGACCGCGCAGGACCGGCTCGCCACCGACGAAATCGAGCGCGGCGAAATCGCCGGTTCGATAACGCAGCAGAGGAAGGCAGAAATTGAAACCACCGGTTAGAGTGATCTCGCCCCGTTTTCCGTGCGGGACAGAATGGTCGTTGTCATCGAGGATCTCCACGAACATGCGCGGCTGAAGCAGCACGTGGCCGTCGAGGGCGGGATCGAAGACCGCCACGGGTCCCGCTTCGTTGAGCGAATAGAGATCGAGCACGGGGCAATCGTAGGTTTTCTCGAGCTCGCCACGCAGGCCGGGAAGCAAGGTCATCGAGGTGGAGAGGATCGCCTTCGGACGGAGCTTTGGAGTGATGAGGAGCAGCTCGGTGAAGGAGATCGGGTCGCCCGCGATCACTTCGGGAGCTAGGGCTTCCAGATACGCGGCTCGATCCGCTGGCGAGCGCCACTCCGCTGGGTGCAGGTTGATCTTCGCGAGGCCGGCTTCGTCCATCGAAGGCGTGACCGATACGTAGGTGAAGCAGGTGAGTTGGTGGCCGAGCAACACAACGCCTACGTCGCCGCGGCCCGCGGTGAGGGAGACGCCGAAGCGTCGGAGCGCGCGCTTGTGATAGGCGAGGTAGCCGGCGGCGACCCGCGGATGCGATGCGAGGAGCAAGGGGTGGCCGGTGGTTCCGGAGGTCTGGAAATTGATCATCCGATCCAGAGGAACCGGGTCGGGCACGAAGGCGGCGATGTCGCGCCCGAGATCAGCGCGGGAAATGGTGGGCAACTCCTCGAAACGAGCGGCAGGCGCGTAGGCGGCGTAATGGGGAACCTCCTTGCAGCAGTCATCGACAAAGTCGCCGAGCCAATCGGGATGACCGCCGCGTGGCCAGCCGACCGTAGAGGAAAGCACGGCTGCCTCCTCGCGCCGGACGTAGGCGAGGTCTTCGGCATCGAGGCGGTTGCCACTGTGGTTCCGGTACACCGGGGCGTCCGGGTGCTCGCGCAGGAAGTCCAGCATGCGCCGACCCGCTTCGCCGAGCAATGGGTAGCGTTCCTGATCGTTGGGCTCTCCGGTGCTCATTCGCGCGTGTATTTGTCTGCGGATTCCTGAGCGGCCTTGCGGGCCAGCGCCTCGCGGATCGCGCGTGCCCGTTCCTCCGCCTTGCGTGAGGCGATCAGGACGCGGTTGCGCTCGATCGAACTCAGCGCGGTCAGCCGGTCGGTGGCTTGGGCGACCGTTTCACCCGCAGGACGGAAACCGAGACGTCCGAGGGCGAAGCGAACCAATTCCTCGCGCCGCTCCGGGTCAGTGCAGTATTTTGCGGCGGCGTTCTGGCCGGCGAGTTCGGCGGCACCATCGGTGAGCAGGGCGATCAGCGCGGGTCCGGCTGGTTTTGCCCTGATGAGTTCGGGATCGGCAAGCAACCAGCAAATCAACAGCGCGACGCCGGCGGTCCGGACTGATGGCCCTGACCCGTCGGGAATCCAGGATTCGCCCGGCGGCATCCCGCATTCGTGACACGCCAGCACATCGCCGACGACGGCGTGGACATGCACGTTCCCGCGTCCGGAGCGGGTCCATGGCTCGGCAAGGAAATCCGAGGGCGTCTCGGCGAGACGGCGAAGCAAGTGCTCAAGCGAGGGACCTTCTTGATTCATGTGGGGCGGGCGGTGGTGTAAGGACCGAACTTCTGCCGGCTGAACGCGCGCGCGAAAGCGACGAGGCCGTCGAGCGTTGGAACGGCATGGATCTGCCAGGCTTGTTCGTCGCGGGCGCGTGTCAGGGTGGAGACCAGATTCTGATAGAACGAACGCGTTCCCGTTTCCCAATCGGGAGAGAGGTTCAAGGCGAGGGTGCCGCCGCCGCGTCCCTTATCCAGAGCGCGTGCGCAGATTTCCCAGCCGATGCGATCGCGCTCGTCGCGGTCCTCGAACATGGTCGTCACGCCGTCATCAGAGATCGAGAGCACGTGGACCGGTCGCTCGTCCGGGCGGCGGGCGGCATATGTTTCCCGCAGGACATGCAGGGGAAACTGGGTGCCTCCGCCGTAGTGCGAGGTGAGCACTCGGAGGATGGCCGTTTCATCGCGGATGAAGCCGGGGGTCGATTGGAACTGGTGCTTGCCGCTCCACAAGGTTGCGTGGACCCGGGCACCGGCACGCAATGCGGAGATCACGATGATGGCTCCGGCCAGCGCCGGGTAGGAGATATGCAGGGCCGGATTCGGCATCGACCCGGAGCTGTCGACATAGAGGTCGAGGTCGATCGGCTCGCGCCTGGGTTCGGTGCCGGGCGAGGTGCCGTAAACGCGGCGCACGGTGGTGAGGCCTGGCACCGTGTGCGGGCTCTGCAGGACCGACTGGAACCAATCGCACTCATCCAGCGGATCGCCGATGTCCCACGGCTCAAGTCCCTCCGGCAGGGGCTCGGTGCTTTCCGGTGCGGGGCGGCGCGGGTAGCGGACGAGGTGGCTCATCGCCAATTCGCGGTAGTAGGCGATCGCGGCGTCCTGCTCGGAGCCCGGCCAACCGGCGGCGCGCAGGATTTCCGCATACTCGAACGGCTGGCGCTGCTGGCCGCCACCGGAATTGAGCACCTTCCGCGGCAGGGGATCGTGTCCATCGCCCTCGTTGGCGGACGGATCGTCCTCGGGATCGATGCCGGTGATGCGGGGGTCGAGCGACGGATGGGAGATGTCGCCGTCATCGGCGGAGGCATCGGTAAGACCGTGGGGGATGCCGCCCGCGCCGGCCGAGCGGGTGTCGTGCAGCGCGGCGAACTCCTCCGCGGCCTGCTGGTCCTCGACCAGGTGGGGCAGCAGCAGGCTGGCGAACTTTCCGGCGGCGGCGAGCCAGTCCGACGCGTAGCTCCGGACCAACCGCATGCCGAGCCACGCGTCGCCCTCGAGCGCATCGGTGGTCGGCCCGCCGCCCAGCGATCCGCGGGGCAGGCTCCACAGGAGTTCGTAGATGCGAAGATAGAGCGTCCAGACCACTCCCGGCGGCGGGGCACCGGCCGGACGCTTGCCGAGAAGTCGATAGATTTCATCCATGCGCAGCCCGGCGGAGCGCTGGAGGCGGTCGTTGATGAGAAGATCGGTGTAGAGGTTGGCGACCATCGGCGCCTGATCCTCCATGGTCGGCAAGGCACGACGCATCTTCGCCAAGCAGCGGGCGTGATCGGTGAGCGTGGCGGGGGCGAGCACGTGATGGCCGATCTCGTGGGCGAGGATTTCCACGCCGTATTCCTCGAGACCCGAGAGGGTCACGTGAGGCAGGTCGACGACAATCGCCTGATCCTGAAGCCGGATCATCGCGAAGCTGCCCTTGAGTTGTTCCTTGTGCGCTTGCTTGCTGGTGTCGCAAAGCTCTTCGTCGTCAGCGCATGACGGAATGATGGCGGAGCTTGAGTTCGAGGTAGTCCAGATCCCGGTAGCCGCAGGCCTTGTGGATCATTCTTGAGACGAGATTGTTGAAGCCTTCGATCAGTCCCGACGTCAACCCGTGTTTCACGAATCCGCAGACCCGCTCGCAATGTTGAGTGAAGCTTCTTGCAAGCCGCTGGAAGGGCGCGAGCCCGCTGGCGTGGGCCAGTTCGCACCAGTTGGCCAGCGCCCGCCTGGCCCAGCCCTGGCGCCGGTAGTTGAAGAGCGCGCGGAACTGCTCCTTGAGGATGTAGGCGGTGCTGATGGCTTCGTTGGCTTCAAGCAGCAGGTCGAGCTTCCCGCGGCCGTCGGCATCGAGGTTCTCGTGGTTGCCGAGGATCAGGTAGCGCTGGCCTTTGATGAGCTGCCGTTCCTCCGTACCGGCCCTGCGGCACTGGGAGCGGCGCACTTCGTCGACGGCCCGGTTGACGTTCATCACCGTGGAAGCGGTCGTAGACGATGTCCGCGTTGGGCAGCCAGGCCTCGACGGCGGCCTGATAGGCTCCGGAACGGTCGATGCCGACGGCTGTGATGCTGGCCCGCTGTTCTTCGGTGAGCTGCTCGAAGAAGGACTCGACGCATTCCTTTTTGCGTCCCTCCCGCATGTGGAGGAGTTCGCCGGTCTCGCCGTCGAGGATGATGGTGACGTAGCAGTGCCCTTTGCGGACGGACTTCTCGTCGATGAGGAGCTTGGTCAACCTGTCGAGGCATGGGGGAGGCGTGTCCGCCTCCGACGATCTTGTCGTAGCGGCGCACCGTGGCGTCGCTGATCTCGAACATGGTGGCGACCTCGGAGTTGGCTGCAAGGGCGGCCCACGAACTCACCAGCCGCATCAGCCGCCGTGTCGCCCGGCAGTCGGGATGGACCTCGCGCGGACAGGTGGTCGCGTAGCGGTCGCAAGACCGGCAGAACCCCTGCACGGTGGGGAAGGTCAGATACACGATGGAACCGTGCGGCATCGGGCAGTTCATCACCGCCCTGCGGCCGACCTTATTGCGGGGGAGAGCCCTCGCAATGGGGACACCGGGGCCGGAACGCTTGTCGAAAATCGAGGTTGATCTGCGCCCCGATCTCCTCGAACCTGATTTCCGTAACGACATACCCCTTGAAGGGCACCAAAGCCTTGATATTTCGGACTTTCACACCCGTTCAAGGCCAGCCCGACAAGGGGATGTCACCTCGATTCTAACGAAAAGCCGTCATGCGCTGACGACGAAGAGCCGCAAAGGCTCTTCGTCGTCAGCGCATGACGGAATGATGGCGGAGCTTGAGTTCGAGGTAGTCCAGATCCCGGTAGCCGCAGGCCTTGTGGATCATTCTTGAGACGAGATTGTTGAAGCCTTCGATCAGTCCCGACGTCAGCCCGTGTTTCACGAATCCGCAGACCCGCTCGCAATGTCGGGTGAAGCTTCTTGCAAGCCGCTGGAAGGGCGCGAGCCCGCTGGCGTGGGCCAGTTCGCACCAGTTGGCCAGCGCCCGCCTGGCCCAGCCCTGGCGCCGGTAGTTGAAGAGCGCGCGGAACTGCTCCTTGAGGATGTAGGCGGTGCTGATGGCTTCGTTGGCTTCAAGCAGCAGGTCGAAGCTTCCAAGCGGCTGTCGGCATCGAGGTTCTCGTGGTGCCGAGGATCAGGTAGCGCTGGCCTTTGATGAGCTGCCGTTCCTCCATGCGGGCCTGCGGCACTGGGAGCGGCGCACTTCGTCGACGGCCCGGGTTGACGTTCATCACCAGTGGAAGCGGTCGTAGACGATGTCCGCAAGTGCGCAGCCAGCCTCGACGGCGGCCTGATAGGCTCCGGAACGGTCGATGCCGACGGCTGTGATGCCGGCCCGCTGTTCTTCGGTGAGCCGCTCAAAGAAGGACTCGACGCATTCCTTTTGCGTCCCTCCCGCATGTGGAGCAGTTCGCCGGTCTCGCTGTCGAGGATGATGGGTGACGTAGCAGTGCCCTTTGCGGACGGACTTCGTCGATGAGTGAGCTTGGTCAACCCGTCGAGGCATGGGGAGGCGTGTCCGCCTCCAGACGATCTTGTCGTAGCGGCGCACCGTGGCGTCGCTGATCTCGAACATGGTGGCGACCTCGGAGTTGGCTGCAAGGGCGGCCCACGAACTCACCAGCCTCATCAGCCGCCAGTCGCGGCAGTCGGGATGGACCTCGCGCGGACAGGTGGTCGCGTAGCGGTCGCAAGACCGGCAGAACCCCTGCACGGTGGGGAAGGTCAGATACACGATGGAACCGTGCGGCATCGGGCAGTCCATCACCGCCCTGCGGCCGACCTTGTTGCGGGGGAGCTTCTCCTCGCAATGGGGACACCGGGGGCCGGAACGCTTGTCGAAATCGAGGTTGATCTGCGCCCCGATCTCCTCGAACCTGATTTCCGTAACGACATACCCCTTGAAGGGCGCCAAAGCCTTGATATTTCGGACTTTCACACCCGTTCAAGGCCAGCCCGACAAGGGGATGTCACCTCGATTCTAACGAAAAGCCGTCATGCGCTGACGACGAAGAGCCCGTTTGTTTGGGGGGCGGCCCCTTGGATCACCAAGTTTCAGGGGAATTCGAAACCGCCTCGCACAGGAACCCGTCTCATGCCGGGTCATGCTCATCTGGATATTGCCACCCGCAAAGGAGATCATCATAATGTCACCATGTCGCCCGGTTTATTCGTCCGTCTGGTTTCCACCGTCCTGGTCGCCGGTTCCGCTTCCCATGCGGAGCCGTTTTCCTTCGAAACGCTCTGTGAACAGGCCCGCGAGCTGGCGGCGGAGCCTTACCGGCCGTCGTCGCTGGAACTCGGTGATTTCTGGAAGAGCTTGAGCTACGACCAGCACCGCGACATCCGTTTCGACATGGACAAGGGGTTGTGGGCGGAGGAGAAGCTGCCGTTTTCCATCGACTTCTTCCACCCGGGTTGGACGGCGAAGGAGATGGTGGACATCCACGAGGTGGTCGGCGGCGAATCGCGGCCGCTGGGATTCGACCGCGGGTTGTTTGACTACGGCAAAAACAAGATCTCGTCGGATGTTCCGTCGCCCCCCGGATATGCCGGGTGGCGTGCGCGCTGTCATCTGAACACGCCGGATTACATGGATGAGTTCTTGGTATTCCTCGGCGCGAGTTATTTCCGCGCCATCCCGAAGGATTCGCCCTACGGACTCTCCGCGCGCGGGCTCTCGATCAACAGCGGCCTGCCGGGCGTGCCGGAGGAGTTTCCGGTGTTCACGCGCTTCGATCTGAAACGCCCGGCGAAGGACGACACTTCGCTCACCGCCTGGGCGCTGCTCGACGGCGACAGCGTGGCTGGAGCCTATCAGTTCACGATCACGCCGGGAGTGGAAACCGTGATGGACGTCGAGGCTGAGATCACCTTGCGCAAGCCGGTGCAACAACTCGGCCTCGCGCCGTTCTCGTCGATGTATTGGTTTGGCGAGGGCACGCACCCGAAGCCGAACGACTTCCGCCCCGAGGTGCACGACAGCGACGGGCTCCTGATGGAACTGGAAAGCGGCAACCTGCACTTCCGCCCGCTCGAGCACACCCACAACCGCTTCCGCCACTGCGTGTTCACGCTGGAGAAACCGCGGTCGTGGACGCTCGTCCAACGCGACCGGCAGTTCATTTCCTACCAGGACAAGGAGGCTCGCTATCACGAGCGGCCGAGCGTGAGGGTGGAACCGGTGAGCGGCATGGAAACGGGTAAGCTCCACTTGATCGAAATGCCGACGATCGACGAGACGGGCGACAATGTGGTTCTTGTTTGGGAACCGACGCCCGCGCCCGAGGTCGGCGAGGCGTTTCGTTTCCACTACCGGTTGCGCTGGATGCGCGACCCGCAACCGAGCGGGCTCTTCTCCGTGCGCGCCACCCGCGCCGGAACGCCGGTGCAGAAACCCGACGAGCTGCTGATGGTCGTCGATTTCGCGAAACCGCTGCAGCCGGTGAAAAAGGAGGGCGACCCGAAGTGGGATGACATCACAGATTGGAATCCGGTGGTCACCCTCAACCAAGAGAGCGCCAAGCTGCTCCACGTCGGCCTCGAAGACATGAGCATGGCCTTCGTCGACGACCTGCCCGCCGGCATCGGCCGCGGCGACCAACTCCACATGCCACAGGTGCTGCGCGCGTTCTTCGTGATCGCCCCGCCGAAGGACCTCGACCAGATCGACATGACCTGCGAGTTGCAGGATGCCGATGGGAAAGCGGTTTCCGAGCGTTGGACCTACCTCTGGATGAGGCCGAACCCGTAGTCCATGGAGGGGCGAAACGTGTTCGCCCGATGCAAATGGAGCGCCGATGGATCAGGTTTGCGTGATCTCTCCGTAGGCCCCTCATCGGCGACGGCGGACATGCTCCGCCGCTCCCTGTGGACCAAGCGGCGCGCTTCGTGCTTTGCTCGGCGCTACCGATGGTCATGCTCAAACGCGACATGGAATGCCCTTACCGACTCGCCGCGATCGACCTCGACGGCACCTTGTTCGATCACGACAAGACGGTTTCCGCGGAAAACCTCGCGGCGCTGCGGCGTCTCGAAGCGGCGGGCATCGAGGTGGTCATCGCCACCGGCCGCCACCGCTCGCGGATCCGCGGTGCGCTCGCCCACCTGCCGCACACACGCTGGGCGATCACTTCGCAGGGCGCCGCCGTGCTCGATCTCGATGCCGATCAGGTCGTCGACGCGATCTACCTCGCCGACGAGGAAACGCGCATGCTGATGGAACTCGGTGACGAGCTGGGTTTCACCCCGTTGATCTACGACGACATCGACGTGCGGGCGACCCGACACGACGCGGGAACCGATCTCTACGCCCGCATCGTCGGCGGGATGCCGTCGCTTCTCACCATGGACGAACTCTCCGCACCCCGCGCCCACAAGGTGGTGTGGGTCGGCGCGGCGGAGGACGTTTCCAGACTCCCGTCCCACCCGGTGGTTCGCGAGCTCGCGCTCTATCACGTCCAGTCGCTGCCGGGCATGTATGAGTTCCTGCCGCCGGATGTCACCAAAGGCGCCGGGGTCGCAGCGCTTGCAAAACGCCTCGGCGTTTCCGCCGCGGAAGTCGTGGCCTTCGGCGACGCCGACAACGACATCCCGATGTTCGAGTGGGCCGGCGCTTCGTTCGCCATGCCACACGGCACGCCAGGGTCGATCGCCGCCGCGAAATCGGTGGCATCCGAGGGGCCGCCAGGCAGCGCATTCGCCCGGGCGGTGGAGGCGTTGAGGCTGGATTGAGACAAAATCGATTCAAATCACCACTGAATTTCAGTTACTTGTGGAAAACCAAGAGCTGGAATTAGAATAATTCTTGCTATCGGTTGGCGGGCTCCTACCTTGCCGCCGCGATGGTCGACCGAGCGACAACGAGCACGACAAAAACCGAGATTCCCGAGGAAATCGCGGGCCTCCGGATGACGCGCCAGCGTCAGGAGGTTTACCGCATCCTGATGGAACAGCGGGATCACCCGACGGCCCAGGAAGTGTTCCTCAAGGCCAAGGACAGCCTGCCGAACCTCTCGCTGGCCACCGTCTACAACTGCCTCGAAGCACTCGTGCAACACGGCATCATCCGGCAGGTGAACTTCGAGCGCGAATCGTCCCGCTACTGCCCGAATCTGCGCGAGCACGGCCACTTCCACGACGCGCGGACCGGCGTCATCCACGACGTCGATTTCAAACCCGGCTGCCAGCTCAGCGATTTCCTCGAGCTGCCGCCCGGCGCGACCATCGACGACATCGAAATCACCATCCGCGGCAAGATCCCGACCGCCTGACCCCCCCCATTTCCAATCTCAAATTTCCAATCTCCATTCCCACATGAGCCTGAACATCCAAGACCTCCACGCGACCCTCGAAGACGGCACCGAAATCCTCAAGGGCGTGACCCTCGAAATCCCCAAGGGCGAAGTCCACGCCATCATGGGTCCCAACGGCTCCGGCAAGTCGACCCTCTCGAAGGTGATCGCCGGCCACGAGGGCTATCCGGTCACATCCGGTTGCGTCACCCTCGACGGCGAGGACATCGCCGAGATGTCGATCGACGAACGGTCCCGCGCCGGCATTTTCCTCGCGTTCCAATACCCCTCCGAAGTTCCCGGCGTTTCGAACGCCAACTTCATCCGCGCCGCGCTGCAGGCCCGCCTTCCGGAAGGGGAGGAACTCGACGCCGTGGCCTACTACAAGGAACTCTATGCCAAGATGGACCTGCTGGAAATGGACCGCAAGTTCACCGGACGGGCCGTGAACGAAGGGTTCTCCGGCGGTGAGAAGAAGCGCAACGAGATCCTCCAGATGATGATGCTTGATCCCAAGTTCTGCATCCTCGACGAAACCGACTCCGGCCTCGACATCGACGCCCTCAAGATCGTCGCCAAGGGTGTGAACGCCATGCGCTCGCCCGACCGCGGCATCCTGCTCATCACCCACTACCAGCGCCTGCTGGATTACATCAAGCCGGACTACGTGCACGTGATGGCCAGCGGCCGCATCGTGAAATCCGGCGGCCCCGAGCTCGCCCTCGAGCTCGAAAAACACGGCTACGACTTCCTCAAGGAGGCCGCCCTCGCGTGATCCCACCGATCACTTCCCACTGATCACTTGCCACTTCTTCCCATGTCCTTCGACGACAACACCGCCATCCTCGACCAGGAGACCCACGAGGCGATCAACATCGACCGCACCAAGGGTGACTTCACCTTTCCCGAGCGCCACAAGTACGACGCCGGCCGCGGTCTCAGCGCGAAGACGGTCGACTACATCAGCGACGTGAAGCAGGACCCGGATTGGGTCCGCGAGTTCCGCCACAAGGCGCTCGAGGTCTTCGAATCGAAGTCGATGCCGACCCACTGGGCGACCAAGGACCTCGAGAACATCGACTTCGACAACATCCGCTACTATCTATCGGATGGCGAGAAGCCGAAGCGCTCGTGGGAAGACGTGCCGCCCGAAGTGTTGGAAACCTTCGAGCGTCTCGGCATCCCGGAGCAGGAGCGCGCGTTCCTCGCCGGCGTGGAGGCC
>JACKPZ010000008.1 GCA_024233135.1 Akkermansiaceae bacterium
CGCGAGGCCACCCGCCGGGCAATCGCGGCTCTCGGCACGGCGGAAGCCCGGACGGAGCTCTTGCTCCGGATCGCGCCCCAATACCGCGCCGCGGCATCGCGTGGAGCGGGCGGCCGGTTCGACCCCGTGAGTTTTTTCCAAGACACCATGAAAGAGTGGAACCTTCCGGAAACGGCGCGGCACCAGGTCATGGAATCCCTGATGAATCCTCCGGTGATCGAGGACTG
Organism: Akkermansiaceae bacterium; assembly: GCA_024233135.1. Taxonomy (GTDB): domain Bacteria; phylum Verrucomicrobiota; class Verrucomicrobiia; order Verrucomicrobiales; family Akkermansiaceae; genus Luteolibacter. The sequence goes on from JACKPZ010000008.1 coordinate 228, forward strand.
ATCCCACGGAGTGGCAGCGGGGGATCACTCCCCCGGCTTTCGTCGGGTCGAAGTGCGGATGGCAGGCTCAGCCCCGGGTGGCCAAGGCGATGACGGCGATGAGCACCAGCGCCGCGAGCACCGCCAGCGTGATCTTCACCCAGCTCAGCGGATGTTCGCCGGCCATCTTGCCGGTGTAGCCGTTGACCACGACCTGATAGGCCTTCGCGCCGTAGTTGTAGGAAACGAGCCAGACCGGAACGAGGATGTGCTTGAAGGTGCGGTCCTGATAGAGGGAATGGACCTGCAGGTTGCGGTGGGTGTCTCCGGGCACGTCGCGGGCGCAGAGGTTTTCGATTACCCGGTCCATCTGTTGTTTGCTGGTGGTCGATGCCAGGCGCAGGTCGACCTGATAGCGCTCGACCGTCCAGCCGCGGACGTACGCGGGGTCGTAGGGTTTCAACGAATCGGTCGTCGGAAACGGCTCCACCTTGCGGAGCAGCGCGGCATGGACGCCGACGGTGCCGGGGACGAGATCGTCGTCGAAGAAATGCGAGAGGCTGCCGGAACTCGGGCGCCAGCGGGTCTTGCGGACCCGCCGGGTCTGGGTTTTCCCGTTCGAGTCGCGGTAGGTCTGGGTTTCGTAATAATGATATCCGGACTCCGCCGTCCAATCGGCATCGACGTGGGCGTCGAAGGTCCAGTAGGGCAGATAGATGCCGTGCAGCGTGTCGGTGAGGGCCGAGCGTTTCAGTTTGTTCGGCGCCCACCAGCGGGAGCGGTACCACTCGCGCAGCATGTCCCGCACCTTGGTGGCGGGGATGGCCACGGGCAGCAGGCTCTCGGGAGTGATCGAGTCGCGGAGTTCGTCCGCCGGCACGATGGCGGGCGAGCCGCAGAAGTCGCAGCGCTGGGCGACTCGCAGATCGTGAAACTGGCTGATCGCCTTGCAACTCTCGCAGCGCACCGAGCGGGAGTCCTCGCGCGGACCGTCGCGGCGGGTTTCCGAAGCGAGCGCTTCGACCAGGTCGTGCTCGACGATCAAGGCGCCCATCGGGTCTTCACCGCCGGACCACGGCAGCACGGTGCCGCAGTACGGGCAGACGAGCGCCTGTTTGGCGGCATTCCATTCGGCATCCCCGCCGCATTCGGGGCAGGGATGCTTGCGGAGCGCGGTGACTTCCGCCATACGGGTGGGTTACTCGGCGAGGAAGGTGTCGAGCGCGGTCTTGGTGATGCGCCAGGTGGAGCCGATCTTCTTGCCTTTGAGCTCGCCGCTTTCGAGGGTGGCGACCACGTCGGCTTCGGTGACGCCCAGCGCCTGCGCCGCCTGGGCGGGCGAGAGCAGGTCGGGAAGCGGGATCGCGTTGGCGGGAGTGGCACCATGGGCGGGCGGTGCCTGCGCGCCGGTCTGCATGCCCTTCATCATTTCCTGGGCGAGGCCGAAACCCATCGCCATCTGCGCGGGCATCGCGGCGGCGGATCCGCCTTCGCCTTTCGTCATGCTCTCGGCCATCTGGAACTTTACATAGTCGTTGAGGTTGCCGATGGCGCCCATGCTCGAGCGTTTGTCGATCGCCTGCTCGACTTCCGGCGGAACGGACACGTTCTCGACGATGAACGAGGCGATCTCGATGCCGTATTTCTCCGCCATCACCGGGTTGATGAGCGGGAGCAGGGCCTCGCCGAGTTCGCCGTAGCGGGAGGCCACGTCGAAGGCGGGCACGCCGGCGGAGGCGAGGGCGTCGCTGAACACGCTGACGATGCGCGACCGCATGGTGTCGGCGAATTCATCAAGACGGAAATGGTGGTCGGTGCCGGCGACCTCCTTGAGGAACACCGGAGCGTTGGTGACGCGGAAATCGTAGGTCCCGAAGGCGCGCAGTCGGACGACGCCGAGGTCCGCGTCGCGCATCATGACGGGATTGGCGGTGCCCCACTTGTTGCCGGTGAAAAGCCGGGTGGTGACGAAATAGACGTCGGCTTTGAACGGCGACTCGAAGCCGTATTTCCAACCCTTGAGTTTCGTCAGAACCGGGATGTTCTCGGTGACCAGCGTGTGTTTGCCGGGGCCGAACGCGTCGCCGAACTGGCCGAGATACACGAACTGCGCCATCTGGCTTTCGCGCACGATGAGCTGGGCGCCCTTCTTGATCGCGTGGTCGTCGTCCGGGAAGCGCCACGCCAGGGTGTCGCGGGAGTCGTCGTTGAACTCGATGATCTCGAGCAGCTCGCCTTTGATGAATCCGAGGATGTCCATGGTGTTTTCGGGAAATGAGGGGATAGCACTAACGCCCGATGCGTGCGGATGGAAGTGGAAAGGTGCCGCGGATTTGCAACGCGGGCGGTTTCACTCGAGACCGCGCGCGCCGACCTCATCCTCGTCCCATCCTAACAGGTGTCCGAGTTCGTGCAGGAAGGTGGTGGCCACCTCGTCCCGGAAGTCCTGTTCGTCGCCCTCCACCCAATCGGCGATGTTGGCGAGAAACAGGCGGATGCGGCGCGGGTCCGCCGGATTCGGCTCCTCGTCGAGCGGAGGGCCTTCGAACAGACCGAGCTCGTCGCCCGCGAGCTCCTCGTCGTATGCGCCGGAACCCGGCGCCTCCTCAAGCGAGAGCGCGATCCCACGGGCGATCTCGCGGATTTCCTCCGGCAGGGCCTCGATGAGGGCGGAAATCTCCTCGCCGGCCCAGCGGCAGTGGGTTTCGAATTCGGGTGCTTGGTTCATCGGGAAATCGGGGAGAATCAGGAAACTCCGGCGTCCGGTTCCGATCCCGGAGCGAACGAGCGGCTGGCGACATTGCCTCCGCCGGAGGGCGCGCCGAGGCGCTCCGGGCGGCTGGACTCCGGAAACCGGAACACCGCGGCGCCCGCGCCGGGGGCTCGACGGTGGAAATACATCGCGAGCAGCGCGCCGAGGGTCAGCAGGGCGACCGAGCCGATCACCAGCAGGTTCATCCGCAGCGAACGCTCGGCGGGGGGCGGCTCGGACCGGCGCTTGAAGTAGTCGCCGATGCCGTCGGCGATGTTTGTCACCAGCGTCTCGATGAACACGGCGGGCGCGGCCCGCGGATCGCCGCTGGCGCGGATCGCCCGGGAAATCACCGCGGAGGCTTCGTGATTGGGGATGCCGGCATCGGGGTCGTCGAGGTCGATGCCCAAGGCGAGATCCTGGCCGATGCCCAGGGCGCTGGTGTTGGCCTCGAAGACCACGACCATCCCATCGCCCTTCGGCAGCCAGCCGGCGCGCAGTTCCTCGGCAAGCTCCGGAGCGGTGGTGCCGATGAGGACCGGCTCGATGACCAGATAGAGCCGGTAACCGTGGTCCGCTTCGAGTTGGTGCAGGCGGTCGGCGATGCGACGTTTGGCTCCGGATTCCTTGCCGAGGAAATCCGTGTCGTCCCGCACCGAGAACTCCGGCGGGGGCGGGACACCGGCGCCGGATTGCCATTCGGGCAGCTCTTGGGCGGATGCCGGAAGCGCCAACAAACCCAGCCACAGCCCCAGCCAGCAGGCGATCGCCCTCGGAATCATGCCTTGGACGCTCTGCCAAGCCGTCCGCGCTGGCAAGTCCGGAGTCCGATGCGGAGAATTCCCGGAAGTTCCCCGAGGTACACCCTCGACGACGAATGGGTTCAGAGAGTACACTCGCCCAAGTCAGAGCTGAAAATCAAGGGTTTGAGAGAACGAAATTGCAGGGCGATCCGCGAAAATTTTTGAAAACCAAGGGGTGTATGCTGCCGAATTTCGTTCATAAAACATTGAAAATAAGTGGTTTAAAAATTTATTTCTGACTCCCAAGATTCTTCTTGTGGCTCTGGTGTATCTGAGTGTACTCTGCATCCACGCTGGCGCGGTTGCCGGCTCGATTTTCGTGAGCGCGAACTACCACACCTACAAGGGCAGCAAGTCCTGCAAGATGGATCCGAAGTATCGGGTTTCCGTCCAGCCGGCCTGGCGTCCGGAGGGTGGCGGCTCGTTGTTCCTGATGGACTCGGCGGAATACGAGCTGCCGATGATCAAGGTGCTGACGCGCGAGGCTTACGACGAGCGTGTGAACCGCGTGCTGCAGAGCGACAAGCCGCTGAAGGAAAAGGACCGCCTGCTCGGCAAGCTGGCGGAACTGTGCTGCGAGGCATCGATCAACGACCAAGGCAAGATGCTGGTTCCCAAGGAAACGAGCACGCGTGCGGGCATCGAGGCCAACGGCGAGGTCGTCCTCGTCGGCCGCGGCATCCATTTCGAGATCTGGAGCAAGGCCAACTACGATCTGATGAAGAAACACGAGGCGGGCGTCGAGGACGACGATCTGAACCTCTTCTGATTTTCCACACCCACACCCACACCACACCCAACAGCAGCGATGTTGTTCACCCAACCAACTCCGATGCCTCAGGCGGTCCGCATGGCGGGACCGTCCGCCGCCGCCGCGGCATCGGAGTTGGGTTCGCTTTTCATCGGGAACGCCGGTCCGCTCGGGACAGCGGTTGGCGTTTCCCTTCAAACGGATGTCCGCACCGCTTCTGGCTGGTTGTCGGTGCGGCGTCCGCTGGATTTCTCGGCTGGGCGGATGAAGCACCTCGGGACAGGGCTTCGTTCGCATCTTGAGACGATGGCTCGCGCGGCTTCTGGCTGGTTGTCCGCGCGGCCATCGCAAGTTTTCACAGGGGATCGGGAAGGGACGCAAGGGACGGCGTGCCTTTCCACTTCCAACACGGATGTCCGCACCGCTTCTGGCTGGTTGTCGGTGCGGCGTCCGCTGGTTTTCATGGCTGGGCGGAGGAAACACCTCGGGACAGGGTTTCTTTCGCACTTTGAAACGATGGTCCGCGCGGCTTCCGGCTGGTTGTCCGCGCGGCCATCGCAAGTTTTCACAAGGGATCGGAAGGGGACGCAAGGGACGGCGGACCTTTCCACTTCCAACACGGATGTCCGCACCGCTTCTGGCTGGTTGTCGGTGCGGCGTCCGCTGGTTTTCATGGCTGGGCAAGGGACGGATGCGCTCGGGGGAGGGCTCCGTCCGTGGTTTGGCACGATGGACCGCGCTGCTTCTGGTGTGTTGTCCGCGCGGCCCTCGTCGTGTTTCATGAAACAAGGACGGAATTCCGGACTCGGGACAGCCCGGGCTTTCGTCGATCCTGCGGGTGTCCGCGCCGCTTCTGGCTGGTTGTCGGAGCGGGCACCCGCGCATTTTTCCGAAGGACCCGCCGACGGCGGGTATCATGTGCCGGTGTTTCCGACGGAGACCGTCGAGCGGATGGAAGCCGCGCCCGGCAAATGGATCATCGACGGCACGCTCGGTGGCGGTGGCCACAGCGAGATGTTCCTCAAGGCGGGTGCCCGGGTGACGGGCATCGACCGCGACCCCGAGGCGCTGGCCCACGCCGGCGCGCGTCTCGCCGCGTACGGCGACCGGTTTTCCACCTGGCAGGGGAATTTCAGAGATCTTCTTGAGATCCCCGAGATCCGGGAGGGGGGAAAGGCCGACGGTCTTCTCCTGGATCTCGGGGTGTCTTCCCGCCAGCTCGACTCGGCGGAGCGGGGTTTCTCGTTCATGCGCGACGGTCCGCTCGACATGCGGATGGGGCCCGGCAGTCCGCGCACCGCGGCGCAGATCGTGAATGAGTGGGACGAGGCCGACCTCGTCCGGATTCTTTTCGAGTTTGGTGAGGAGCCGAAGTCCCGCCGCATCGCCTCGGCGATCGTCCGCGAGCGGGAGAAGAGACCCTTCACAACCACGCTCGAGCTCGCCGCCTGCATCGAAAAGGCCGTCGGCGGAAAGCGCGGCAAGACGCACCCGGCGACCCGCGCGTTCCAAGCCATCCGGATGGCGGTGAACGAGGAGCTCGAATCGCTCGCCAAGGCGCTTGACGCGGCGCACCAGGTTCTGAGACCGGGGGGGCGCCTGCTCGTCATCACATTCCACAGTTTGGAAGACCGGATGGTGAAACGCTTTCTCCGCCATCGCTCGTCGCGATTCGTCGATGACCCCGGATGGCCGGAACCACGGCCGAATCCGGATTTCCAATTCGAACTCCTCACCCGCAAGGCGATCCAACCCAGCGCCTCCGAATGCAACCTGAACCCACGGGCCCGCAGTGCGAAACTGCGGGTCGCACGGCTTTTGGACACCCCCGCATGAACCGCCGCCGCAACGAAAACCGCACCCCGGCCAGCGTCATCTTCGCCCTCCTCCTCGCCGCCGCCATCAGCGCCGGCGGCGGAGTGCTCTACGCGTATTACAAGAACCGGCAGATCCAGACCGCGCGCGAGATCGATGCGATCGACCGCCGCGTCGAGCAATACCGCTACGACATCCGCACCACCAGCATGCGGATGGACGAGCTGCTCAACCGCTTCGCCATCCGTGAGCAGCTCGAGGAAAGCGGATCGACCCTGCGTCCCATTTCCATGTCCGTGGTCGAGGAGATCGATCCCGCGAAACTCCAGCGCCGAAGTGTCGCATCCGCCGCAACCAGCCCGTGAAGTCACCGTTTCAAGGTCGCTGCGTCATCTTGTGCTCGATCCTCGTCCTCGGGCTGAGCGGATTGTCGTACCGTCTGGTGCAGATCCAGTTGGTCGACCGGCAACGCTACGCGGAAAGCTCGCGCAAGGCGTACCACCGCGTTGAGAGACTGACCGCCGTGCGCGGTTCGATCGTCGACCGCCATGAGGAGGTGCTCGCGAAGAGCATTCCGGTGGCCACCGTTTTCGTCGACAAGAACCACCTTCAGGATCCCAAGCTCACGAGCTACGGGCTGGCCTATCAGCAGGCGGTCGCCGAGCCCGGTTGGGAGAAACTCGACCCCACCAAACAGCGCCGTCTCATTCATTCGCTGCGCGGTGAGATCCTCGCCGGAGAAACCGCCGAGGCGATCGTCAACAAACACCTCGCCTACGCCGTGGGTATCCTCGCGCGGCCGCTCGGATTGCGCCGCGAGGAGCTGCGCGCCCGCATCGAGAAGAGCAGGGGAACCTGGGTGCCCATCGCGAAAGACCTGCCCGAGGACGTGGCGGACAACCTGCGCGAGGCGGTGGATCAGAACTGGATCCAGGGATTCGATTTCCAGAACTCGATCAAGCGCTGGTACACCGCGCCGAACCACGCGACGCACCTGATCGGCTTCACCGGTGAGATCGAGACGACCGATGACGAGGGGAAACCGGAGACCCGGGTGGTCGGCAAGTTCGGCGTCGAGGCCGCGATGGAGGAATATCTCGCCGGCCGCGACGGCTGGCGCGAGCACTGCCGCGACGCGTACGGCCTGCTGGTGCCCGGCACCTCCGCCTCGCTCAAGCCGCCGCGCGCCGGGCTCAACGTGCAGCTCACCATCGACATGAACCTCCAGGCGATCGTCGAGGAGGAGTTGGACGGCTGCCTCACCGAGTTCGAATCCGACAGCGGTGCGGTCGTCATGATGGATCCGAAGACCGGCGAGGTGCTGGCGATGGCGAGCCGGCCGCATTTCAATCTCAACCTCCGCGAGAACGTCGCGACGAACGGATTCAACTACGCGATCCAGTCGATCTACGAACCGGGCTCCACCATCAAGATCGTCGCCACTTCCGGCGCGCTCAACGAGGGCCTCGTGCGGCCGCAGACATCGATCTTTTGCCACAACGGCTACTATCAGAACGGCGCGGTCGTCGTGCGCGACGACCATCCGGCCAGTTCGCTCACCTTCGAGGGAGTGCTCCAGAAATCGAACAACATCGGCACCTACAAAACCGGCCTCCAGCTCGGCTCGAAACGTTTCTACGAATACTTGCACCGCTACGGATTCGGCCGCAAGACGGGCATCCAGCTCAGCGGCGAGAGCGCGGGCAGCGCGCGCGACACCGGCAACGACGTGGATTTCTCGCGCGCCTGCTTCGGCTACGCCACCAGCGTGACGCCGCTCCAGCTCGCTTGCGCCTACTCCGCCATCGCCAGCGACGGCAAGCTCCGCAAGCCGCACATTGTCAGGGCGCTCGTCGCCAACGACGGCACCAAGGTGGAGTCCTATCAGCCCGAGGTCGTCCACGAGGTGCTGTCACCCTCCGCCGCCGCCAAGATGCGCAAGGCGCTCGAGAAGGTCGTGGCGACGGGCGGCACGGCGACGCGCGCGGCGGTCCCCGGTTTCAAGGTCGCAGGGAAAACCGGCACCGTGATGAAGCACAATCCGAAGGGCGGCTACTTCAGCAACAAGCGCATCGTTTCCTTCGTCGGCATGATGCCGGCCGAGGAGCCGGAGTTCGTCTGCATCGTCGTCGTCGACGCGCCGCGCACCACCAAGGTGAATCAATACGGCGGCACCATCGCCGCGCCGGCTTTTGCGAAGATCGCGCAACGCGCGGCCACCTACATGAATTTGAAACCCACCGAGCCCGTCAAAGCCGACACCTCCGTCACGACCCGATGAACCTCCGCGACCTGATCCATTCCCTGCCCAAGGTCACGGCGTCCGGACCTGCCGACATGGAGGTCGAGCGCCTCACCGTTTCCTCGCGCGAGGCCGCGCCCGGAACGCTCTTCGCCGCCATCCGCGGCACGACGATCGACGGCCACAAGTTCATCCCCGACTCGCTCGCGGCCGGTGCCTCCGTGATCCTCTCCGAGCAGGCGCCGCCGACGGATCTCGACGATTCGGTCGCCTGGCTGCACGTTCCGGACAGCCGTTTCGCTCTTTCCCGGCTCGCCACCGCGTTTTACGGAAACCCGGCAGGCGACATGAAAACCGCGGGCGTCACCGGAACCAACGGCAAGACCACCACCGCGTTCCTCATCCATCATGTGATGAAGACCGCGTGGCACCGCGCGGGGTTGTTAGGGACCATCCTCGTCGATGACGGGGAAGCCTCCGAGCCGGCGAAACACACGACGCCGGGATCGATCGAGCTGTCCGAATTGCTCGGCCGCATGCGCGACAACGGCTGCCGCGGCGTGGCGATGGAGGTTTCCTCACACGGCATCCACCAGCACCGCGTCGGCGGCATCGGCTTCGACGCCTGTGTCTTCACCAATCTCACCCAGGACCACCTCGACTACCACGGCACGCTCGAGGCATACTATCAGGCGAAGGCCGAGTGGTTCGAGGCGCGTGCAGCCGACGGACTCGGAAAGAAGCCCGTCGCCATCATCAACACCGACGACGTGCGCGGCAACGAGCTCGCCGTTTCGCTTGCGGAGCGCATGCCCGTCGTCCGCTATGGCTTCGGCGTGCACACCGACTGCCGTGCGAACAACTTCCGCCAGAGTCCGCGCGGCATGGAGTTCGAGCTCTCGCTCAAGGGCAAATCGTATCTCGTGCGCGCTCCGCTCATCGGCCGCTTCAACGTCTACAACCTGCTCGCGGCCATCGCCGCCTCCAGCGCCTGCGGCATCCGCCCTCGCGACGCGGTCGCCGCGCTCGCCAACGCACCGCAGGTTCCCGGCCGAATGGAATACGTCGGCAACGCCGGCGGCTCCCACGTGTTTGTCGACTACGCCCACACGCCGGACGCCATCGACAACGTCTGCCGCACGCTCAAGGAGCTCAATCCCCGCCGTTTGATCACCGTCTTCGGCTGCGGTGGCGACCGCGACAAGGGCAAGCGCCCGCTGATGGCCGCCGCCGCCGCGCGACACTCGGACGCCTGCGTGATCACCTCGGACAACCCGCGCTCCGAAGACCCCGCCGCCATCCTCCGGGACATCGAGGCGGGCATCGGTTCCGGCCCCCACCGCAGCATCGTGGACCGCGCCGAGGCGATCGACTGGGCGATCGCCAACTCGCTTTCGGGCGACATCATCCTCATTGCCGGAAAGGGTCACGAAACGACCCAGCAATTCGCCGACCACAGCATCGACTTCGACGACCGCAAGCACGCCTCCAAGGCGCTCCGCGACCGCGCGCAGTCCATCTCCGAAAAACGATGAACCCGATTCCTGCCAGCCAGATCGCGGACATCGCCGGCGCCACCGTCACCGCCGGCGATCCCGGAGTCACCGTGACGTCGGGTGTCTGCACGGACACCCGCAAGCTGGTTCCCGGCTGCGCGTTCTTCGCGCTCAAGGGCGAGAATTTCGATGGCGACGGGTTCGCCGCGTCCGCCTTGGAAAACGGCGCGTCTGTCGCCGTCGTGAGCACATGGAAGGGCGGGGAGGTGCCGGCGGACAAGGCGGTCATCGAGGTTTCCGACCCGCTCCTCGCCTTGCAGAAACTCGCCTGCTGGTGGCGCAAGCAACTCGACATCCCGGTGGTCTGCATCACCGGTTCGAACGGCAAGACGAGCACCAAGGACTTCACCACCGCCGTGCTCGCGCAGCGGTTCCGGGTTTCCGCCACCAAGGGCAATCTCAACAACCACATCGGCGTGCCGCTGACGGTCCTCTCGACGTCGCAAGATGACGAGGCGGCGGTGTGGGAGATCGGCATGAACCACTCGGGCGAACTCGCTCCGCTGTGTGAGATCATCCGGCCGAAGTTCGGCATCATCACCAACATCGGCACCGCGCACATCGAGTTCCTCGGCTCGCGCGACGCCATCGCCGAGGAGAAATCCACGCTCGCCCGCGCGCTGCCGTCGGAAGGCATCCTCTTCATTCCCGTCGCCTGCGACTACAACGAATACCTCCGCCAGCGGACCAAGGCGCACATCGTTTCCGTCGGCAACGGCCGCGGCCTCGTGCGCGCGGAAAACCCGCATTTCGCCGCGGACCACAGCCGGTTCTCGCTCGTCATCGAAGGGCTCGGCTCGATCGATCTCACCCTGCGCGTGCCCGGCCGCCACATGGTCACCAACGCGTTGCTCGCCGCCGCCGCCGGATGGAAACTCGGTCTCACGCTCGAGGAAATCGCCGCCGGACTCGAATCCGCCACCCTCACGGGAGGCCGGCTCGCGCTCTATCAGAGCCGCGGCGTGAGCGTCATCGACGACACCTACAACGCCAACCCCGAGTCGATGGCCGCCGCCATCGAAACGCTCGCCGACACGCCCGTGGTCAACGGCGGACGCCGCATCATCGTGCTCGGGAAAATGGGCGAGCTCGGCACCCACGGTCCCGCCGCCCACCAGCGGACCGGCGAACTCGCCGCCCGCCGAAAGCTCCAGGTCGTCGCCGTCGGCGAGGGTGCCGAAGGCATCGCCGACGGTGCCGGAGGGGCTCCGTATTTCCCCGATCTAACAACCGCCGCCGACTGGCTGGCGCGCGAGGCGAAAGCCGGCGACGTGGTTCTCTTCAAGGGCAGCCGCACCGCCGCCGTCGAACGTGTCATGAACTCCGCCTTCCCCCGTCCCTGAGATGCTGCCCGCGTTATACGATTTCTGGTTGAACGCCTACAACGACGGCGAGGCGTGGGCGGTGCCCTTCCGATTCCTCAATCTGTTTCAATATATCACGTTCCGCGCCGCATCGGCCGGATTGCTCGCCTTCGTGCTCTCGCTGGTCTTCGGCCCGCGGGTGATCCGCAAGCTCATCTCGCTCAAGGTCGGCCAGCCGATCCGCACCGCCGCGGAGGTCCACAAACTCGCCGAACTTCATGGCGGGAAACTCGGAACCCCCACGATGGGTGGCGTGCTCATCCTCGGCACGGTGTTGGTTTCCACGCTGGTCTGCGCCCGGCCTTTCAACCCCTTCGTCGCCGTCTGCGCGTGCACCATGGCCGCCTGCGGGCTGTTGGGTTTCTGCGACGACTACAAGAAGGTGAAGGAGCGGAAATCCGACGGCGTGAGCGGGCGCACGAAGTTGTTCTGGCAGTTCCTCATCGCCCTCATCGCCGCGTCGTTCGTGTATTTCAAACCGGAGATTTCTGGCATCGGCGCATCCGCGGACGCGATCAACGCCGGCGAGGCGGGATACTATCTGGGCAAAGGAAACCCGATCGGCATCGGCTCGGTCTGTTTCCCGCTCTTCAAGGAGCCGATCATCAACCTCGGCATCCTGATCATCCCGTTCTTCGCGCTGGTGATCGTGGGCACCTCGAATGCGGTCAATCTCACCGACGGCCTCGACGGGCTCGCCACCGGCTGCACCATCAGCACCTCGCTGGCCTATGCGTTGCTCGCCTATCTCGCCGGGCATTGGTTCATGGCGGCGGAGTATCTCGTCATCCCGCACAACCTCTACATCGGCGAGCTCGCCGTGTTCCTGATGGCTCTCGCCGGCGCGTCCTTCGGTTTCCTCTGGTTCAACTGCCATCCGGCCAAGGTGTTCATGGGCGACACCGGATCACTCGCGATCGGCGGCGCCCTCGCCAGCGCGGCGATCTGCACCAAGCAGGAACTCCTGCTCGTCATCATCGGCGGCATCTTCGTGATGGAGGCGATGTCGGTCATCCTGCAGGTCGGCAGCTTCAAGCTCCGCAAGAAGCGCATCTTCAAGATGTCGCCCATCCATCATCACTTCGAGTTGTTAGGCTGGCACGAGAGCCAGGTGATCATCCGTTTCTGGATCCTCTCCATCATGTTCGCGCTGTTCGGACTCGCCATTCTGAAAATCGTATGACGCTCGCCGGAAAACATGTCGCCATCCTCGGCGCCGGCCGCAGCGGCCGCGCGGCGGCGGCGCTCGCCTTGCGCGAGGGCGCGACCGTGAGCGTGTGGGACGGTGCCGGCCCGGACGTGTTCAAGGGCATGCCCGCCGGAGCGGAAATCCATCCCGGCGCGGATGAGGAAACCGGTCGTTCCGTTTCTTGCGATCTCCTTGTAGTGAGCCCGGGCATCGACACCTACGGTTCCTACGTCGCCGCTTTCGCCGCCGGTGCGGGCGAGGTGATCGGCGAGGTTGAGCTTGCCGCGCGTTTCTATCAGGGGCGGATCATCGGCGTCACCGGCACCAACGGCAAGACGACCACCACCGAGCTTGTCTCCCGTGTCCTCGCGCAGGCCGGTCTCGGCGGCAACGCCTGCGGCAACTACGGCCCGCCTTTCGCCGAGGTTGTGATGCAGGCGCATCCGCCTGCGGCCGTCGCGCTCGAACTGAGTTCGTTCCAGTTGGAGACGATCCGCACGCTGCACCCCGTCGCCGCGGTCTGGCTCAACTTCGCGCCCGACCACATGGACCGCTACCCGACGGTCGAGGCATACCGCGCCGCCAAGCTCCGGATTTTCGAAACGATGACTTCGGACGACACCGCGATCGTCCGCGCCGGCTCGGAGCTTCCACCGATCGCACCGCGGATGGTGACGTTTTCGACGGAAGGGGATGCCGACTGGCATGCCGACGGCATGAAGATTCTCCGCGGCGGCCGCCAGGTCGTCGATCTGGAAACCGAGAGCGGTCTCCGCGGCCTGCACAACGCCGAGAACGCGATGGCCGCGCTCGCCGCCTGCTCCGCCATCGGAATCGGCGAGGACGCGATGCGGGAGGCCTTGGTCGGTTACGCGCCTCCGCCGCACCGTTGCGAGCTCATCCGTACGCTCGACGGCGTCGAGTATCTCAACGATTCGAAGGCGACGAATCTCCACGCGCTCGAAAGCGCGCTGCGCTCGCAGACCCGCCCGGTCGTCCTCATCGCCGGCGGCAAGGAGAAGGGGCTCGACTACAGCCCGGTGCTCCCGCTGCTGAAGTCGAAGGCGATCGCCGCCGTGACCTTCGGCCAGATTTCCCATCCTCTCGCGGATCTGTTTTCGCAGGCCGTCCGCACCGAACCTGTCGGCACGCTTGCCGACGCGGTCGCCGCCGCGCGGGGTCTCGCGCCCCGCGGCTCGACCATCCTGCTGTCGCCGGGGACCTCGTCGTTCGACCAGTTCTCCGGCTACGAACAACGCGGAAACGCCTTCCGCGACCTCGTCCACCAACTCACCTGATCACTCCTCATGAAATCCCGCACCCTCCCCGTGAAGCGCAAGCCCGTCTCCAAAGGCGTGTTCCGCCGTTTGAGCGCGGTCACCCGCAGCCGCAAGCAGCGCGTCGCCGCCGCCGCCACCCCCACCGAGCTGGAGGCCGAGGACGCGGGGTCCAAGGTCTCTCGCGCGCTCGTCATCATCTTCATGATCCACGTGGTGGCGATCGTGCTCATCTTCGTGCACCAGAAGTTTCTCGACGGCCGCACGCCGGAACGCTCCGCGGAAACCGCGGCTCCGGTGGCGGCTCCCGCACCGCCGAGGGAGAATCTTCCGCGCCTCGCCAACGGCGGCCGCGCCTACGTCGTGAAAACAGGCGACAACTACGCCCGCATCGCCGCCGCCGAGGGCGTGGATGAAGCCGAACTCCGCGCCTTCAACAACAACGTCGACATCGAGCCAAAGCTGCTTCTCAACATCCCGCCGAAACGCATCGTCGCCGAGGAGCCGCCGGAAGTGGTCAGCATCCGTGAGAACGTTCCGTCCGACGTCGACCGCGGACTCGTCGAGGTGGTTCCGGTCGATGTCTCCAGCGCGCCGAAGGCGCAATTGGTGCGTCCCGCCGCCGCCGGCACCCAGCCGGCCGCTGTTTCGTCCGGCCGCAGCTACGTCGTCAAGCCGGGCGACAGCATCTGGCGCATCTCGCAGAACTTCAGTGTCGACCAGAACGCCCTCATGAAACTCAACGGCATCGAAGACGCCCGCAAGATGAAGGTGGGCATGACGCTGCGCATCCCCTGAACTCCAACCCCGTTTTTCCCGTGGCCCGCTATTGCTCGATCCTGCTCTGCGCCGCCGTCGCCACCCTGGTGGCGCTCGGCCTGGTGATGCTGGCGAGCACCAGCGCCTGGGTGCGCGGGGTGGAAGCTCCCTATCACTTCCTCAGCCGCCAGACGCTGATGGTGTGCGCGGGACTGGTGGCCGCGGTGTTCGCCGCGCGCTGGCCCTTCGAGCACTACCGCAAGGTGGCGCCATGGTTGTTCGTGTTCGTCTCGATCCTGTTGGCGCTGTGTTACGTGCCCGGCATCGGAGTTTCGATCTTCGGTTCGAAACGCTGGATCCAACTGCCGCTCATCGGTCAGTTCCAGCCCTCGGAATTCGCCAAGATCGTGGTGGTCATCTGCGTGGCCGCCTGGTTCGCCCGCTGGCAGACGGAAACCCGCACCTTCTGGCGCGGTTTCGTCCTGCCCGGCATCATCGCCGGTGTCCCGATCCTGCTGATCGCCGGCGAGACGGACGTCGGCTCGGCCTTGTCGCTCTCGGTCACCGTCGCCGCGCTTCTCTTCTGCGCCGGCACCCGCTGGTTCTATCTCTTTCCCACGGCGGTCGCCGCCATCTCCGGCGCCTCGTGGTATGTGTACAACAACGAGAACCGCTGGGGCCGCATCCAGGCGTGGCTGGATCTCGAAAACCCGATCCACCAGCTCGACCGCGGGATGCAGCAGTGGCGTGCCCTGCTCGCCCTCGGCAACGGCGGCCCGTGGGGCGTAGGCCTCGGCAACGGCAACGAGAAATTCGGCACCCTCACCTTCGCCCACATCGATTTCATCTTCCCCGTCGTCGGCGAGGAACTCGGCCTGCCCGCCACCCTCGGCGTCATTTTGTGCTACGTCGTCATCGCCATCGCCGGCTGCGGCATCGCGATGCAGGCCACCCACATTTTCAGCCGCCTGCTGGCGCTGGGCCTCACGTTCATCATCGTGGTGCCCGCCATGGTCAACATCGGCGTCACCACCGCCGTCCTTCCCAACGACGGCCTGCCGCTGCCCTTCGTGAGCTACGGCGGCACCAGCCTGGTCTTCAGCCTGATGGCCGTCGGGATGCTTGTCGGGATCCACCGCCGCTCGCAGCCAAAGGTGGCCGAGGAGTTTCCGCTCACCCGCGAGACGCGGCTCGCGGTCCGGCTCTGAGGGGCCGGTTTCCGCACGAAATGCCCACGATGGAGGGGCATGGTGATTACATGCGGCGATGGCGCGTCGTGAAGCGTCCGGATTTCGTGTTTCCCTGTGATGTGGCTGGTTGACAACGGCATGGGGGGTTGACCAATCTGCCAAAGACGCGACAGGTCGCTCCTTGTCGCCCGGATGCCCAAAAACCACCCGAAAGGACCCACAATCCAGTGTTCTCGAACGAAGATTATATTGCGGAATTGCTCGCCGAAGCCGGCTTGGTGAGCGCGGAGGATGTCGCCAATGCCAGAAGCGGCCTCAGCGGAGGAGAAACCATCATCGAGCACCTGGTTTCCAACGCCTTGGTGACCGAGGAGGATGTTGCCAAGACCCTCGCCGCCAACGGCGGCGTTCCTTTCATCCGCCTCACCGATGTGACCTTCGATCCCGGCATCACCGAAGCCGTCACCGAAGATGTCGCCCGCCGCTATCGCGTGATCCCCGTCGAAGATGACGGACTTTCCCTCACGCTTGCCATCGCGGACCCGCTCGACTTCGAGGTGCTCGACACGCTGCCCCACGTCACCGGTCGCGACCTCAACATCGTCTGCGCGACCCCGCAGGACATCAGCGACCACCTGCGCCAGTTCTACAACATCGGCGAAGGCGGCTCGTCGATGAACGCCGACGGCATCATCGTCACCACCGGCGACCTCGAGGCTGGCGTCGGCGGCGACGACGCGCCGATCATCCGGCTCGTCCTCCAGATCCTCTCGGAAGCTTTCCGTCTGAAGGCGTCCGACATCCACATCGAGCCGATGGAAACCTCCGTCCGCGTCCGCTACCGGATGGACGGCAAGCTGATCGAGGTCGACAACCACCCCAAGAAGCTCCTGCCCGCGATCATCGCCCGTCTCAAGGTGATGAGCGGCACCATGTCCATCGCCGAGAAGCGCCTGCCCCAGGACGGCCGCATCCAGCTCAAGATGGGTGACAAGGAGGTCGACCTTCGTGTTTCCTCCGTCCCGTCCAACCACGGCGAGTCGATCGTCATGCGGATTCTCGACAAGTCCGCCCTTCTGCTCGGTCTCCCGGAGCTCGGGTTCTTTTCGGACGACCAGGCCACCTTCGAGCAACTTCTCGGGCTGCCGGATGGCATCGTGCTTGTCACCGGTCCCACCGGTTCCGGCAAGACCACCACGCTTTACGCCTGCCTCAACGTCATCAACCGGCCGGACCGCAAGATCATCACCGTCGAGGATCCGGTCGAATACGAGCTGCCCGGCATCAACCAGGTAATGGTGAAGGCCGACATCGGGATGACCTTCGCCGCCGCGCTGCGCGCGATGCTCCGCCAGGCACCCAACATCATCATGATCGGGGAGATCCGGGATGCGGAAACGGCCAACATCGCCATCAACGCGTCGCTCACCGGTCACTTGGTGTTCTCCACCCTCCACACCAACGACGCGCCATCCGCCGTCGCCCGTCTCGCGGACATCGGGGTGAAACCCTTCCTCATCGCCTCCGCGGTGCGCGCGGTGCTCGCCCAGCGCCTCGTCCGCAAGCTCTGTCCGATTTGCAAGGCCCCGGCGGTGCTCACCGACAAGGAATTCCGCGCTCTTTCCCTCGACCCGTCGCGAGCCGTCGACGCGTCGATCTTCGGGCCGGTCGGTTGCGACAAGTGCCGCGGCAACGGCTACAAGGGCCGGATGGGCATTTTCGAGCTGTTCCTCATCGATGACGAGGTCCGCGGCATGATCAACCAGGGACTCACCTCCACCCAGCTCCGGCGCCGCGCGCGGGAACTCGGCATGCGCACGCTGCGCGAGGACGGCATCCGTAAGATCCTCGCCGGCCTCACCTCCGCCGGCGAGGTCATCCACACCACCATGCAGGACGCCGACTGAACCCCGCATCCGCCAACCCAAAAACTCTCCGCCATCGAGTCCCATGGACAACCAGCAGATCATCGAACTCTTCCAAACCCGCGGCCTGATCGACAACTCCCTCGCTCAGGACATCCTCGCCGAGGTGAACCACAGCGGCAAGGAGATCGGCGAAATCCTCGCCGACTTCCAAGTGGTCCAAAGCCGCGACGACGTCTGGCCGATCATCGCCTCCGAACTGGGCACCAGCGTCGTCGACATCCGCGATTGGACGCCGCCCGAGGCGCTGCTCGATCTGGTGCCGGCCGGCACCGCCCGTCTCCACGGCGCCCTGCCCGTCAATTTCGACGAAACCGGCCTGTTCGTCGCGCTGGTCGATCCGCTCAACCCGCAGACCGCCGAGGACCTGCGTTTCGCCCTTGGCCGCGAGATCCACGTGGTGGTCGCGCCGGATTATCTCGTCGAGGCCAAGATCAACGAATGCTACGGCGGCGAGGGCAAGGCGATGGAGGACATCCTCAGCCAGTTCGAGATCGGTGGCGCCGGAGAGAAATCCGAGGCAGACATCGAGTCGGAGGCGAACTCCGCGCCGATCATCCGCTACGTCGACCTCGTGCTCTATCAGGCCATCAAGGAGAAGGCCTCGGACATCCACTTCGAACCCTTCGAAAACGACTTCAAGATCCGCTACCGGGTCGATGGCGCGCTCTATGAAATGGCGCCTCCGCCGGTGCACCTCGCGCTGCCCATCCTTTCCCGCGTCAAGGTGATGTCCAACATGAACATCGCCGAGCGCCGCGTCCCGCAGGACGGCCGGATCGTCAAACAGGTCGGCGAGAAACAAGTGGACATGCGGGTCTCCTCGCTGCCCACCCACCACGGCGAGTCGATCGTTCTCCGGGTGCTCGACCGCTCGTCGGTGAACCTGTCGCTCGAAAACCTCGGCCTGCCCGAGCACATCTACGACTACATCACCGACACGATCGAGAAACCCAACGGCATCTTCATCGTCACCGGCCCCACCGGCGCGGGCAAGACCACCACGCTCTACGCCGCCCTGCGCCGCATCAACACCATCGATTCGAAACTGCTCACCGCCGAGGATCCGGTGGAATACGACATCGACGGCATCATCCAGATCCCCATCAACGAGGCGATCGGACTCGACTTCCCGCGCGTGCTGCGCGCCTTCCTCCGTCAGGACCCGGACCGGATCATGATCGGGGAAATGCGCGACAAGGAAACCGCCACCATCGGCATCCAGGCCGCCCTCACCGGCCACCTTGTGCTCTCCACCCTGCACACCAACGACGCCCCCGGCGCCGTCACCCGTCTCGTCGACATGGGTTGCGAGCCGTTCCTCGTCGCCGCCTCGCTCGAAGGCGTGCTCGCCCAGCGTCTCGTCCGGACGATCTGCAAGGACTGCAAGTCGCCCTACGAGCCCAGCGAGGCCATCCTCAGCCAGCTCGGTGTCGCCGCCCACGAACTCGGTGACAAACAGTTCTTCACCGGCGCCGGTTGCAACGCCTGCGGGCAGACCGGCTACCGCGGCCGCCGCGGCCTCTACGAACTCCTCAACATCACCGATCCCATCCGCGAACTCATCACCGCGCGGGCCCCCACCGTCGTCCTCAAACAAAAGGCCGTCGAGCTCGGCATGAACACCCTCCGCGAGGACGGTTTGCGCAACATCTACATGGGCACCACCACCATCGAGGAAGTGCTTAAATATACCTGAATCCAAAGCATCCGGCATCTCTTCGCACGGCGCATTTTCCCATCGCCAAGCGGAGGAAATTCCATTTTTCTTCAAACACGTTTCCGAACCAAAGACCCCGATCCATGGCCAACTTCCAATACTCCGCGCTCGACGCCAAAGGCGAACAAACCACCGGCGTGGTATCCGCCACCACTGAGGCGGAAGCAATCCAACAGCTCCGTGGACAGGGGCTCTATCCGACCCAGATCCTCGAGGAAGGCAAGTCGAAGGGCAAAGCCAAGGCCGGCAAGAAGGGCAAGACCGCGGCCAAGGGCGGCGCGAAGGGCAAGCCGCTCTTCGGCAGCAAGAAGGGCCAGGTCGGCGGCCGCATCAAGCCGAAGAACCTGATGATCTTCACCCGCCAGCTCGCGACGCTCATCGACTCCGGTCTGCCGCTCTTGCGGAGCCTCACGGTGCTGGAGAAACAGGAGCCCAACCCGGTGCTCAAGGCCACCATCTCCCACCTCGCCGAAAACGTGCAGAGCGGCTCCACCTTCTCCGAATCGCTCGCCCAGCACCCGCGCATCTTCAACAAGCTCTACGTCAACATGGTCAAGGCCGGTGAGCTCGGCGGTGTGCTCGAAATCGTCCTCAACCGTCTCGCCGAATATCAGGAGAAGGCCCAGAAGCTGAAGAACAAGATCGTCTCGGCGATGGTCTATCCGGTCATCGTCATGTTCATCGCGGTGGCCATCCTGATCTTCCTGATGATCTTCATCGTTCCGAAGTTCAAGGAGATGTTCGCCAACACCGACCAGGAGCTGCCGCTGATCTCCAAGATCGTCTTCGGCACTTCCGAGTTCATGCTCGCGCGCCCGTTCGTCGTGCCGAACGTGGTCTTCATCCTCGTCGCCTTCGGCCTCATCATCGCCGGCTTCAACATGTGGGGCCGCACCAAGGGCGGCCGCAAGGTGATCGACTCGATGAAACTCCACCTTCCGGTGCTTGGCGACATCCAGCGGAAATCCGCCGTTTCCCGTTTCTCGCGCACGCTCGGCACGCTGGTGACCTCCGGTGTGCCCATCCTCCAGGCGCTCAACATCACCCGCGACACTGCCGGCAACGTCGTCATCTCGCAGGCCATCGAAAAGGTCCACGAAGCGGTCAAGGAAGGGGAGACCATCGTCACCCCGCTGCAGGCCTCGGGCGTGTTCCCCAGCATGGTCATCTCGATGGTGGATGTCGGCGAGGAAACCGGCCAGCTGCCCGAGATGCTGCTCAAGGTCGCGGACGTCTATGACGACGAGGTCGACAACTCGGTCACCGCCCTGACCTCGATCCTCGAGCCGATCATGATCGTCATCCTGGCCCTCATCGTCGGATCGGTAGTATTTGCATTGTTCCTACCGCTGATTAAGATGATCTCTGCAATGGGGAACCAGTGAGCCATCCGGCCCATCGGGCCTCCGGCGCCGTCCGCCGGATTCCGAGCGGACAAAACCATCCAACGAAATCATGAAAAACTCCACGCAACGCCGCCGCAACGGTTTCACTCTGATCGAGCTGATGGCGGTCATCACGATCATCGTCATCCTCGCCGGCCTGGTGGTCGGCGGCATGGGCTTCGTCAACGAACGCCAGGCCAGCGAAAAAGCGAAAGTCCAAATCGCGCTGCTGTCCAAAGCCTTGGAGGAATACAAACTCGACAACGGGGCGTATCCGGCGACCTCGAATTCCACGACCGGAACCCAATCTGTGACGGACGCCAACGGCAAGAGCAGCACTCTTTTCGACGTGCTCTATCTGGACGGGGTCAAGAACGATACCAAGGTGTACCTTCCGGAGCTCGATCCCGACCACAACAAGCAGGGCTGGACCTCCGGCACCTCGACGAAGATTCTGGATCCCTGGGGCAAGGAATACGCGTACCGGTCCGCGGTTGACAAGTCAGGCAAGGCCAACAGCCGCACCCAGAATCCCGACTTCGACCTCTGGTCCCTTGGCAAGGACGGCCTGACCAATACGAATCCCAAGCACCGGACCTGCGCGGACGACATCCGCAACTTCTGAACTCCGGCGGATGCCGTCACGTCCCGGTTGATCCGCCACGGCGGATGCCGGGATGTCTCGTGTACGGGCGGCGCATCGCGTGATCGTTCGGGATTGTGCTCGACCTCGCGGCCGGGCCGGGCTTCCCTCCCGCGACTCCATGAGCGACGAAACACCTTCTCCCTCCGAACAGCCCGAATCCGCCGGGGAAACGGCCCAACCGGCGCCGAAGACCAAGCGTGCCTCCTCACCGCGGACGAAGAAAGCCGCGAAGCGGGCGAAGCCGGTGGAAGCCGGGCAGACCGCGGAAGCGCCCTTGGCACCCGCGAACCCGCCCGTCGGGGACAGCAAGCCGGAAACGAGCGCCGCGCCGGAGCCCTCGGCTTCGGATTCCGCTGCGGTGGATGCCACCGAGTCGACCGCGGGTGACTGGCCCGAGCCGGCGACGAGCGAGGGCGGTTCCGGAGGCGGGCAAAAGCGCAAGCGCCGCCGAAAGAAGAAGAGTGGTCAGCAACAGGGCGAGGGAGTCCCCGCGACGCAGGGCGAGAGCAACGAGGCGCCGCGTCCGCCGCGTCCGCAACATGATTCCGACCAACTCGCCAAAAACGCTTGGAAGATCTACCTCGCCGAGATCAGCGAGGAGGGCGTGGCCCTTGTCGGCGATAACGACGCCCGCGAACTCGCCCGCCGTTGTTTCCGCCTTGCGGAAATCTTCATGGACGAGCAGGCCCGCCGTCGCTGAGGCCGCCCCTCAGTAGACGTCGCGCTGGTAGCGCTTGTCCTTGCGCAGGCCGGCGAGGAACGTGGTGGCATCCTCTTCACCGAGGCCGCCGTGTTCGACGGCGATGCGGTGCAGCGCCGCATCGACGTCCTTGGCCATCCGCGAGGCGTCGCCACAGACGTAGAACGAAGCGCCGTCCTGGAGCCAGGCCCAGATCTCCGCGCCCTGTTGCAGCATGAGGTGCTGGACGTAGATTTTCTCCGCCTGGTCGCGGGACCACGCGAGGTCGAGGCGCTGGAGTGTGCCATCGGCGAGGAAGGCTTCGAGTTCCTCGCGGTAGAGGAAGTCGCTCGCCTGATGCGGATTCCCGAAGAGCAGCCAGTTGCGCCCCGTGGCACCGGTGGCGCGGCGGTGTTCGAGAAAAGCGCGGAACGGTGCGATGCCGGTGCCGGGACCCACCATGATGACCGGGATGCCGCCGTCCGCGGGCGGACGGAAGGCGGGGTTCGTGTGCAAGAAGACGCGCGGCGTTTCGCCCTCCGCGAGGCGGTCCGCAAGGTAGGTGGAGCACACGCCGCCGCGTTCGCGTCCGTAGGTGTGGTAGCGCACGACGCCCACGGTGAGATGCACCTCGCCGGGGTGGGCGAGCGGGCACGATGAGATCGAGTAAAGCCGCGGCTGGAGCTTGCGCAGCACGCTCACGAACTCGTCGCTGTCCGGGAAATCCGCGGGGAAATCGATCACCAGATCGATCAATTCGCGGCCGTGGCAGAAGCTCTCCCACGCCTGCTTGTCCTCGGCCTCGACGAGCGCGCGGAGCCGCGGCGAGCCGCTGCGGGCCTGCCATTTCTGCACCAGCGCCTTGTTGAGAGCGCCGATGTCGTAGTGGTGGAGCAGCGCCTCGCGCAGCGGGATCTCGCTGCCGTCCGGGGCGGTCACCTCGCCGGGTTTGAAGGGCAGGTTGGCGAGAATCTCGTCCACCAGATCGGCCCGGTTCACGGGGAAGACCCCGAGCGCGTCGCCCACCTGGTATTCGAGGCCGGAGCCTTCGAGCGAGAGCGCCACATGGTGGGTCTGCTTGGCTCCGGGTCCGTTGAGATTGCGGTTCTCGACGAGAGCGGCGGGGAAGGGGTTGTGCTTTGAATAACCATCGTGCTCGATGGTTTCCGCCGCTGCCGCGGAGGAGACGGCCCCACCGCCGGGCGAGAGCCGGGCGATCACCGCCTTGGTCCAGACAGCGTAGGGTTCGTCCGCATCGACATCGACGTCGACGCGTTCGTGCAACGCGGTCGCGCCGAGCGCGGCGAAACGTTCGTCGATGTCCCGGCCACACTTGCAGAACTCCGGATACGAACTGTCACCAAGGGCGAGCACCGAGTAGGAAACGCCTTCGAGCCGCGGTGCCGAGGGGCCCATGAGCCAGGCGTGGAAGTCCGCGGCGGAGTCCGGCGGCTCGCCGTCGCCGTAGGTGGAGACGATGACGAGCAGGTTCTTCTCGGCTACGAGCCGGGAGGTGTCGTAGGTGGCGAGATCGTGGGTTTCGACCTCGAAGGCACCCTTGCCGAGCGTCTTGGAAAGTTTCTTGGCGAGGCCTTCCGCGGTGCCGGTCTGCGAACCGAAGAGCACGGTCACCGGCACCGTCGGGCCGGTCGAGGGGGTGAATCCGGCGCCGAGCGCCTTGGAGAGGAAATCGTTGAGCCAGGCCCGCTGCTCGGGAGTGAAGGGCGCGTCGTCGGGAAGTTGGATCGGCGTAGCCATGATGCGGTGGAAGTCCCCCGTGCGAGGGGTGCGGAAAATGGCGCCTGGGCGCGTCGCCCGCAAGCCTGTTTCATGCCAGCGCCCGTGGAAAACTCAGGAGTATTTCAGGTCCTTCGAAGGGTCGGTCTCGAAGTCCATGCTGAAATGCGAGGCGGTGAGCGGCTTGACGTGTTTCTCGACGAACTTGATGTGATGCGGGTCGTCGAGGGTGGCGCGGAGTTTCTCCCGGGACTCGACCTCGATGGCCAGGAACACGTGCCATTGCGAGCTGGCGTCCAGGTTTCTCCCCGAGCGCACGCTGAGCACCTCGGGGATGCGCAGGAGCAGGCTGCGGCAGGAACGGACGAGTTCCTCCTTCGCGGCGGCGTCCACCTCCGGTTTGAGCTGGAAATAGACGACGTGGTGGATCATCCGGGCTCAGGATTTCCAGCTCAGCGCGCCTTTCTTGAGGGCGTAGACGTAGGCGACCACCAGGATGCCCGCAAAGCCGGCCATGCTGGCGAGCACCACCGGGCTGACGGCCACCAGTTCGCGGAACTGGACCGCCCACGGATACATGAAGACGACCTCGATGTCGAAAAGCACGAAGAGCATCGCCACCATGTAGAATTTCACGGAGAACCGCGGCGCGCCGTCGCCGATGGGCAGCATGCCGCATTCGTAGGCGCTGTCCTTGATGGCGTTGCGGCGGCCCGCGCGGCCGGCCACCACGCTGGCGATGAGCACGAAGACGGCGAAGCCGAGTGCGATGAGCACTTGGAAGAGAACGGGCAGATACTGGTCGGGCATGGCGTGCTGCGGCGCTTGATACGGACCCGGCCGCCGCTTGGGTAGGAAAAAAACCGTCGCCTCCGGGCTCAGCCGAGGATGCGCGCGATGTGGCGTGCCTTGTGGCGGAGCTGGGGATTCTCGATGAAGCGCAGCACGTGGCCCTTGCGTTTGCTGCGCTGGAGACTCAGCGAGGCGAGCCGGCGGGTGATCTCGATGAAGCGGAGCGCCAGCCATGTTTCGCGCGGCGGGATGGCGTCCTCACCGTAGGCGGAGAAGAATGTCTCGTAGTCGTTGCGGCGGCCGCCGCAGGAGTCCACCTCGGCGCGGGTGGCGGGGCGGAGACGGTAGATGTCGAGGTAGAGCAGAAACCGGCAGATGTCCTGGTGGACGGGCATCCGGCGGGCCGCGGTGTAGTCGAAACCGCAGGTTTTCCGGCCGTCGATGAAGAGGTTGAAGGGCGTGTAGTCGCCATGCACCGTGGCGTGAAGCAGGGGGGTGTCCCGGATGCCCGCGGCATAGCCGGCGGCACGATCGATGCAGTCGCGGAGGAACGGGTCGTCGTCCCACGCCGCGGGGCGCTTGTTCTGGATCTTGACCCGGGTGCGTTCCACTTTCTGACGCAAGGCGTCGGGGTCGGGCGTTTCTTGCGCCGGATCGGACAGCGAGTGGAACCAACGCAGCCAGACGGCGGCCCGCCGGATGATCCGGGCGCGCTCGGCAGGGGAATGAAAACGGCGGATCAGGAGGTCTCCGGCGAGTGGCGCGTTGACGTATTCCATGACCAGCGCGTTGGCCCGGTGAACGAACAGCAGGTGCTCGGGAACGGTGTGCTCCCCGGTGGCGCCGCGGTGGATCGAGCGGTTCCGCTCGAACAAGAGGAACGCCTGGTTTTCCGCCGCCTTGCCGGAGCGGTAGGTCTTGAGGACCACCTCGGGCAACCGGAATGTTTCGGAACGCAGGAAGCGGATCCGGCAGTCGCGGCGCTTGAGCGACGGCCGGGATTCGACCCAGTCATTCGCTCCGGTGGCCTCGACGAGGTCCGGAAGGATGGCCTGCACGTCGCGGGCGCGACCGCCGCCGATGTTCTGTCGGCGGGACACTTAGCGGAAAGTTCGGACCGGCCGGCAGGCGGAAGGTGTGGAATGGAGGATCTGTCGGGCGGGCGCGGGCTGGAAATCCCGGATCCGTGGGGCGGACTGGCTCATGGGCAAGGCACCTATCCGAGCCGACGATGGCTGGCAAGCGGATGTGACATCCGGCCGATCCTCCGCCGCGGTGAAGTTGCGGCTTGGCAGAGTGCCGCGCGCGGGATGCGATGGGCGGGCGATGATCTCGATGACGGAAGGAGTTCCGATGCCCGGTTTCCGCGAATCCGTCCACGACGCGTTTTCGCCGAAGGGCGTGCTGGCGAAGTCGCGCGACTTCGAGTTCCGCCCGCAGCAGCAGGAGCTCGCCGCCGCGGTGGCCGAGGCATTCGTTTCCTCGTCGCCCCTCGTCGCGGAGGCGGGCACCGGTGTCGGCAAATCCCTCGCCTATCTCTACCCGGCCGCGCGTTATGCGCTCGAAACCGGTCGCAAGGGGGTGATCTCGACCCACACGATCAACCTGCAGGAACAACTCGTCCGCAAGGACATCCCGATCGTCCGCAGGCTCGTCGACGACGAACTGCCCGCCGTGTTGCTCAAGGGGCGGCAGAACTACCTGTGCCCGCAACGGCTGCGGCGCGCGCTCGAGCAATCGGGCGATCTGTTCACGACCACCGAGACCGAGGAACTGGAGGCGATCCGCCGCTGGGCGGAAGGCACGCGCGACGGCACGCTCAGTGATCTGGATTTCCAGCCGCAGATGAAGGTGTGGCTGCAGGTGTGCAGCGAGGCGCACCTGTGCAGCGCGCGCATCTGCGGACCGCGCGGAAACTGCTTTTTTCAAGAGGCCCGAAAGGCCGCGGCCGACGCTCGGCTGGTGGTGGTGAACCACACGTTGTTTTTCGCGTTGCTCAACACCGAGATCGCCGGTGAGGACGGTGACGAGGGCGCGAAGCCGAAGGGGTTCCTGTTTCCCAACGACTTCGCGGTGCTCGACGAGGCGCACACCATCGAGCAGGTCGCCGCTGTCCAACTCGGGCTGCGGGTCTCCCAGGCGGGCCTGCGTTTCGATCTCCAGCGGCTCTACCACCCGCGGACGAGGAAAGGCCTGCTGCGCGCGTTCGGCAGGGCCTCCGCGATGCTCGCCGTGGAGGAGGCCGTGCGCGAATCGGAGCGTTTCTTCCAACAGATCGGCGACCGGTCGAGCTTCGGAAACTACTCGAAGGAATGCCGCGTGCGGCAGCCGGAGTTCGTCCCGAACACGCTGGCCGATCCGCTGCGGCGGCTGTGGGGCGAGATCGATTCCATCGCTGCGGAAACCGAATCCGAAACCACCCGCGCCGAGCTGCAGGACGCGTCGCGCCGCCTGCGCGAAACCCATGGCGCGCTCGGCGTGTTTCTCGACCAGAGCAGCGAGGACAGTGTCTACTGGGTCGAGCGCGGAGGACGTGACGAGACGAGCTTCAGCGTGCATGCCGCGCCGGTGGATGTCGCGGGCCGGTTGCGTCCGCTGTTGTTTCGCGGCGGCTCGCAGATCGTGCTCACCAGCGCCACCCTCGGCGTGGGCGATCCGAAGCTCAGCTACTTCCGCGGGCGGGTGGGCGCGGAGCAGGCGCGCGCGCTTTGCATCGGCAGCCCTTTCGATTTCCAACGCCAGATGCGGGTGCGGATTTACAAGTCGGTGCCCGATCCGGGGACGCCGAAATACGACGAGCAGCTCGCGCTGGGCATTCGCGACGCCGTCACCGAGAGCGAGGGCCGTGCCTTCGTCTTGTTCACCAGCTACCGCACGATGCGCGATGCCGCGTCGCGGCTGTCGTCGTTTTTCCAACAACGCGGCTGGCGCCTTCTCATGCAGGGCGAGGGGATGCCTCGGCACCGGATGATCGAGGAGTTCCGGAACGACGTGCACAGCGTGCTCTTTGGCACGGACAGCTTCTGGACCGGCGTCGATGTGCCCGGCGAGGCGCTCTCCAACGTGATCGTCACGCGCCTGCCCTTCGCCGTGCCGGACCACCCGCTCACCGCGTCGCGCCTGGAAGCCATCGAGGCCGCCGGCGGCAATCCGTTCATGGACTACTCGGTGCCCGAGGCGATCCTCAAGCTGCGCCAGGGCGTCGGCCGCCTCATCCGCACCGGCAACGACCGCGGCCTGGTCTGCATCCTCGATAACCGCATCCTCACGAAACGCTACGGCAAGGCCTTCCTCCAGGCGCTGCCCGACGCGCCGGTGGATGTGATCGGATAGAAACCCGGAGCCCGTGTCACGAGCCGCGCAGGGAAACCGTGCGGGCGATGCAGCGTTTCAACAGCGCCGCGTCCCATTGTCCGGGAGCGGTGGCCGTTTCGCCGAGAAATCCGTAGTTCAACACGCTCCCGCACTGCGCGCACAACAACCGCGAGACCGGCGCGAGCGGCCCCATGCCCATCGATGCGACGGCGATCCCATGATCCGCGAGTTGGAAATCCGCAAGCCGCGCAAGATCGGTGGTTTCGTTCAGCTTCGCGGCGACCTTGAACGCCGCCGCACCCGCGTCGCGCGCCTGCTCCAGCCGGTCCGTCAGCACGGCGTCGTCCGGCAGTTTCGTAAAATCGTGAAACGAGGCGATCCATGGGATTCTCCGGTCGGCCAGCAGTCCGATGGTCGGTTTCATCTCACCGATGCTCGCCACCTCGATGTCCACGCATGCGGCGTCCTCCAGCGCGGCTTCGAGCATCCGGGCGCGCGTGTCCGCTCCGAGGTTTCCCGCTCCGCCTTCATCGCCGCGCCGTGCCGTGAAGAGCAGCGGCAGCCTCGCGAGATGACCCCAGATGCGCTCCGGCACTCCGCGATCCGCCGCGTCCAGCAGATCGAGACGGATCTCCACGAGGTCGCAGGCCTCCGCTGTCGCTTGCGGATCCGCCGTGGCCAGCGATCGGCCGTCGCCGAAGCTGCCGACGACGTTCGTACGGCCGGTGTCGAGGCGGAAATCGCTCTGCGTCATGGCGCAGTGATGAGCGGTCGCGCGGACTCCGTCAACCGCTTGTCGAGCGCTGGCAGAATGCATCGTAATGACTTGCCCGGACACGGTATTTACTTCGTTCGCCTTTTTTCGAGAAACCGAGCTTTTCTCTGGCCAACCCGAAACCCGATTCCCTAATTTCCGGAAAATCCCAAGCGCATGAAGACACTGTTCCGCTCCGCACTCGCCGCCACATTCTGCTTCTCGCTCGCGGCCGCCTCCATCGGCACGGCAAACGCACAGGCCGCCAAAGCCGAAATCGAAAAACCAAGTTTCGACGATCTCCCCTCGCCCGAATTTTCCGGCGGCAAACAAAAGTCGTTCAAGCCGAAGGACTGGCTCGAAATGGAATCCAAGGTCAAGGTCCAGATGCGGCCCGAGCCGGAGTCCAAGACCTGCGAACGCCTCACCGTGAAATGGTACGTCCTGGTGAAGAACCCCGAGCGCAACGGCCCGATGCTTCTCCTCACCCGCACCGTCGAGCACGTCAACGTCCCGCTCGAAGAGGATGTCTACTGCTCGACGTATCTCTCCCCGGGTTCCGTGAAACGCCTCACCGGTTCCGACAAGGGCGGTAAGAACGCCGTCGAGGCCGTCGGCATCGAGGTGCTCATCAATGGCGAGAAAGTCGGCGAGGAAACCACCAAGTTCAAAAACGGCTGGTGGAATTCCCCCTCCAACAAGATTTCGCGCAGCGACTCCGTGCCTCTCATGACCAAGGCGGAAACCCCCTTTGCCAACATGTGGTGGGACCGCTACGCGGAGGTGAAACCCGACGCCCGCTGATCGGTCCGGCCGCCTGATCCTCCGTCATCCCGTTTTTTTCGACTTTTCTCATTCCATCATCTTATGGCCGATCCCCAGAGCTCCGTCGCCATCAACATCGGTTCGCAGCGCATCAGCATGGCTGTCTTCGAGGTATCGAAGAACGGCGGCCTGGTCCTCAAGTCCTACGATTCGGAAAGCATCTCCGCGGACCCGACGATGGACGCGGCGCGTGTCTCCCAAACCCGTGTGGCCATCGCCGATCTCACGCAGCGCCTCAAGGTCGGCAAGACCAAGGCCCGCTACGCGATCTCCGGTCAGGCCGTCTTCACCCGTTTCGTGAAGCTGCCGCCGCTGCAGGAGGACAACATCGAGCAGCTCGTCACCTACGAGGCCCAGCAACATGTCCCATTCCCGCTCGACGAAGTGGTCTGGGACTACGAACTCATCCCCTCCGGTGACGACAAGGAAGTCGTCATCGTCGCCATCAAGGGGGACGCGCTTGATGAAATCAACAGCGCCGTCAATGACAGCGGACTCGGAACCGCCGAGGTCGATGTCGCGCCGATGGCCCTCTACAACGCCTTCCGCGCCACCTACGGCCAACCGGATGAGCCGATCCTGCTCATCGACATCGGTGCCAAGACCAGCAACCTGCTCTACATCGAAGGCCAGCGGTTCTTCACCCGCAGTGTCGCCATCGGCGGCGCCGCCGTTACCGCGGCCATCGCCAAGGAATACGGTGTCTCGTTCCTCGAGGCGGAACATCAGAAGGTCGACAACGGCCTCGTCGCCCTCGGCGGCGGCCACACCGAGCAGTTGGACGAGGCGGTCGCCGCCCTCGCCATGGTGATCCGCAACGCTCTCTCCCGCCTGCCGGCCGAGATCGCCCGCACCACCAACTACTACCGCAGCCAGCACGGTGGCAGCGCCCCGCGCCGCGTCCTGCTCGCCGGCGGCGGTGCGAACCTGCCCTACACCCTCGAGTTCTTCCAAGAGAAGCTCAACCTGCCGGTCGAATACTTCAACCCCGTCCGCAACGTCGCCATCGGCAAAGGCGTGGATCCTGCCGTGA
This sequence comes from Akkermansiaceae bacterium, assembly GCA_024233135.1. Lineage (GTDB taxonomy): Bacteria > Verrucomicrobiota > Verrucomicrobiia > Verrucomicrobiales > Akkermansiaceae > Luteolibacter. The sequence continues at coordinate 30,716 of JACKPZ010000008.1, forward strand.
TCCAGCGCGACGGCCACACGATGGGTGAACTCGTCGGTCTCGGTCTCCGTGGCGTCGGCAAGTCGGAAATCAACATCGATCTTGTGCCGCAGGTCGTCGAACAGACGCGCGCCGCGGACCGTCGCAAGCCGTTCTTCATCGGTGCCGCCGCCGCGCTCGTCCTCGGCATGGCCGCTTGGGCCGTTCTTCAGAACCTAGCCGCCGGCGCGGGGACGGACAAAACCCAGACGATGGGCGAGACCAACGATTCGCTCACTCCTGTCAAAAACCAGATCAACAAACTGCTCGGCACGCAGGGCAGGCTCACCAGTATCGCCGGTTCCTACGTCGATGCGGAAAAGGCCCGCGGTTTCTGGCCCGATCTTGTCTCCGAAGTCCGCGGCGCGTTTGCCAGCGACGCCGTCTGGCTTACCGACATGGTGCCGCTGCACGGATACGACCCCGCGGTCGCGCTGGCGAAGAAGACCGGGCGTGAGGCGAAGGAGAACGGCAAGCCCGTCGTCCGCGCCGAGTTCTTCAACACCCCCTACGGCAGCAGCCCGCTGGTCGAGATCCAGGTCCAACAGCCGCAGCAGAAAAAGAAGAACAACCAGCAAGCCGCGCCGCCGCCTGTCGCCACCGCCAACGCCGTCCGCATCAATGGATTCTGGCGCGAGAACCCGAGGAGCCAGAACGTCGTGTCCGACCTCCTCAAGCGGCTCCGTGAAGGTTCATCGACCTTCCGTTTCACCGTGGATGATCCCAACAAAAAGGACAACAAGCTCACATTGAGCGACGAAAACATCCTCGACATCACCGTCACCGGCGAAGCCGGCGAACTCGGTTTCCCCTTTGAAATCACCCTGCCGCTCGATCACGAGATTCCCATCAAGTGATCTGATACCGCACACCTCCGCAGGCACCATCCTTTCTCGCCGCTGAACATATGAATTGGATCAAAGAGAACAAATTCCTCGCCGGGCTCATCGGCGGCACCCTTGTCGCCGTCGTCCTGCTTTACCTCCTCGGTTCGAGGGGCGGTGCCAAATATGACGAGGCGAAGGAAGCGTTCGATACGGCGGCCGCCGAGGCGGCCCAGTCCGAGCGCCTCGCCCTCTACCCGAACCAGGAGAACCTCAACGCCAAGAAGAAGGCGATCGACGAATACCGCGAGAATCTCAAGGGACTCCAGCAGGACTTCGACAAGTTCCGCCCGGAGAAGATTGAAAACACCTCGCCGCAGGAGTTCACCGACCTCCTCGTCAAGGCGGACAGTGAAACCCGCGCCGCCTTCGAGCAGGCCGGAACCACCGTCCCCGATGCGTATTTCTGCGGCTTCGAGCGCTACAAAACCGAGCTCGCCCGCAGCAACGCCACCGGCATCCTCACCTACGAACTCGGTTACGTCCGGCAATTGATGCAGGAACTCGCCAAAGCCGGGATCGACGAGCTCAAGAACGTCCATCGCCCGGCCCTTGCCGAGGAAAACGGAGCCCAGTTTCAACCCGGTCCCAACGATGTCGCCCGCGCGATGCCGCTTGAGGTCACTTTCTCCGGATCCGAGGAGTCCGTCCGCAAGTTCTTCACCGCGCTCACCAATCCGGAGAACGGATTTGTCGTGGTCCGCTCGTTGCGTGTCAGCAACAGCAAGCGCGGCGTCCCGCCGAAGGCCGGCGATGCCAAGTTCGACAATCCTTCCAAAGCGGCGCCCGCGGCCGGCACCGCCGCCGATCTCTTCAGCGGTGGCTTCGTCCTCCCCGGTGAAGAAGAGGAAGCCGCTCCCGCCGAAGGCGATGCCGCGGCCGAAAACGATGCCACCGCCGCCGATGCCCCCGAGGAAACTCCCGCTCCCTCACCGGAACCGGAATCCTCGGACAGCAGCCGCATCCTCCAACAGGTTCTCGGCAGCGAAGACGTCCAGGTCTTCGTCCGTCTCGACCTGATGCAGTTCCTCGCAGCCAAAGAGCTTCCCTGATCTTCCTTTCCAAGCCCAAAGCCCGCTCCCATGTCCTGGTTCGAAAAGAATTACGAAAAAGTCGTCCTCGGTGGCGCCGTTGTCGCCGCGCTCGGCCTCGCCTACTTCGGATGGTCCAAATACCAAAAGGCCGAGGAAGACTTCAATATCGGCCTCCGGGGCAAGGGTGCGGACAACACCGACGTGCCCGGTGCCGAGTTGATCCCGAAGACCGGTCAGAGCCTCAAGGCCGACCGTACCTGGTCCAAGGCTCTCGACGGCGACCGTCCCGTCGATCTCTTCACCGGCATCCCGCTTTTCATCAAACGGGACAACCCGGAGCAACCGCTCGACCTCCTGAAGGGCGAGATGGTCCACTCTCCGATTCCCAACCAGTGGTGGCTGGAACACCAGATCGACCTCGGGTTCGCCGACTCCCCGCAGCGCGACCCCGATGACGATGGATTCACCAATCTGGAGGAGTTCAAAGGCAAGACCGACCCCAACAATGCCAAGTCCCATCCGGAACTCATCCGCAAGCTCAAGTATGTGAAGGACGAGAGCCTCGTCTGGGTCGTTCGCCCCGGCTATGGGTCGAACGGTCAGTTTCCCTTCAACTACGAGGATGGCGAGGGCAAGCGAAACCGTGTTTCCGCGGCCAACATGATCGAACCCGGTGGCCTGTTCTTCCCGGAAGCTCCGCAGAAGAACCGCTTCAAGCTGCTCGGCCATGAGGTCCGCAAGGTGTTGAACGAGAAAATCAACATCGAGCAGGACGTCACCATCGTCCGCATCGAGGATCAGAAGCCCAACAAGAAGGGAACGATCTACGAGTTTCCCTCGCCGCTCCCGGACGATGCCCGCAAGAACCAGTTCCTTCAGTATGACCGCACCGCCGTGCTCTCGCTTGAGGCCCTCGGAATGGAAGGCGACGAATTCAAAGTCGAGGAGAACACCACTTTCGCTCTTCCGCCGGACGGCGCGGAGAAAAAATACAGAGTAAAGACAGTCACGCCGGACTCGATCACCGTCGAATATCCCACTGCGGATGGAGGCACCAAAGAGATCGAGATCAACAAGGGTTCGCTCCCGGAAATCCCGTGGGAATAACCCGAAAAAACACTTCCCAAATCCCGAAAACATCGCCAGAAACCGTCAGCCTACTATGGAAAAAACGCCAATCTATCGATCGAGTCGTACCGCCGTCGCCTTGATGGCCGCCGCCTCCACCATGCCCGTCGTCATCACCGACGCGAACGCGCAGGAGGGATACGGCTACAGCAGCCTCGCCCAGCGCGAGATGATCCGCCGCCAGGACGCGGTGGCGGAAGGAGACCGGCTCCTCATGGAAGGTCGTGAGGCGTATGCCAAGGGCGACTATCAACAAGCCGTCGATAAATACCGCCAGGCTCTCGACCGCGTTCCGGACGCCCCGATGTTCTCGGATCGCCGCCAAAGCTACACCGAGCACCTCAGCGACGCGTCCGTGGCGCTTTCCATGCAGCACCGCAAGGTGGGCAAATACGCCGAGGCCCGCACGCTTCTCGAAGGTGTGCTCGCCGTCGACCCGAACGACTTCAACGCCAAGCGCGAACTCGGATACCTCGACGACCCGATCCGCACCAACCCGGCGCTTACCTACGAGCACACCCAGAACGTCGACAAGGTCCGCCGCACGCTTTACATGGCGGAGGGCAATTACAACCTTGGCAAGTTCGACTCGGCCAAGTCGGAGTACGAGAATGTTCTTCGTCTCGATCCCTACAACAGCGCCGCCCGCCGCGGTCTCGAGCGTCTCGCCCAGGCCAAGACCGATTACTATCGCGCCGCTTACGACCACACCCGCGCCGAGCTTCTGATGGAAGTCGACAAGGCTTGGGAACTCACCGTTCCGGCCGAAGCGCCCGACCTCGGACCCACTGGTCCGGAAGGTCCGATTGAAACCGACGGTGTCGCCTACATCACGGAAAAGCTCCGCCGCATCATCATTCCCCGCATCGACTTCGACGACACCACGGTCGAGGAAGCCATCGACTTCCTCCGCCTGCGTTCCGCCGAGCTCGACACGCTTGAGCTGGATCCCGCCCGCAAAGGAGTCAACTTCGTTGTCCGCCGTCCTCGCAATGCGGGAGGTGGCGCCGCCGATGCCGGCCTCGACGCCGCGTCGGGTGACGGTGGTCTGCCGAGTGGTGGTTCCGATCCGGGCTCGCTCCGCATCCGCGAACTCCGCGTCCGCAACGTGCCGCTCGCCCAGGCCCTCAAATATATCTGCGACGCCACCAAGCTCCGCTACAAGGTCGATGACTACGCCGTGACCTTGGTTCCGCAGACGGAAACCGGTGAGGACATCTTCACCCGCACGTTTACCGTCTCGCCGGACTTCCAGACCCAGCTCGACACGGGTGGTGGCGAAGGTGGCGGCGTCAGCGACGACCCGTTCGCCGAGCCCGCCGCAGGCGGTGGTGCGACCCTCCGTCCGCGCCCGCCGATCGACGAACTCCTCAAGCGTGCCGGCATCAATTTTGCGGAAGGCACCTCGGCCACTCTCAGCAGTTCCGGCACATTGCTTGTCACCAACACCCCAACCGAGTTGGACAAGGTTGAACAGTTGGTTCAGGCGATTTCCACCAAGCAGCCGAAGCAGGTCAAGATCACCACCAAGTTCGTGGAAATCTCTCAGGAGAACAACGACGAGCTCGGCTTCGACTGGATCGTCAACCCCTTCGGTCTCTCCGCCCACAACGTGTTCGGCTCCGGCGGCACCCAGGGCAACCAACAGGGCCGCACCGGTGGTGACTTCATCAGCCCGGTCGGCGGCACCTCGGTTGATGGCATTCCGGCCGATCCGACCCAGTTCTCGAGCAACGGCATGACCAATGGTCTCCGCTCCGGCGACTACGCGATCAACCGCAACAGCATCGATGCGATCCTCAACAACCCGAACCGCACCGCCCAATCCGGTAGCGTGGCCCCGGGCATCGCGGCGATCACCGGTCTGTTCTCCGACGGCCAGGTGCAGATGATCATGCGCGGCCTCGCCCAGAAGAAGGGCACGGACCTGATGACCGCACCCTCGGTCACCGCCCGCTCCGGCCAGAAGGCGACCATCGAGATCATCCGCGAATTCATCTATCCCACCGAATACGAACCCCCGGAACTTCCGAACAGCGTCGGCGGTGGATTCAGCGGTGGTTTCGACTCCGTCTTCGGATCGTCGAGCGGCAGCTTCCCGGTCACCCCGGCCACGCCGACCGCGTTCGAAACCCGCAACACCGGTGTCACCCTCGAAATCGAACCCACCATCGGTGAGAACGACTTCGTCATCGACCTTCGCTTCGTTCCGGAAATCGTCGAGTTCGAAGGTTTCATCAACTACGGCTCGCCGATCCAATCGCCCGGCACCGACGCCCTCGGCAACCCGGTCACGACGATCGTCACCGAGAACCGCATCGAAATGCCGGTGTTCTCCGCACGCCGCGTCAACACCTCGCTCACCATCTATGACGGCTACACCGTCGCGGTCGGTGGCCTGATGCGCGAAGACGTTCAGAACGTCGAGGACAAGGTGCCGATCTTCGGCGACATCCCGATCATCGGCCGGCTGTTCCAGTCCAAGGCGGAGAACCGGATCAAGAGCAACCTGATCATCTTCGTCACGGCGCAGATCATCGATGCCACCGGTCGCCCGCTCCGCGGTGCCGATGCCGGCGGCAGCGTGCCGGTCTCCACCGGCGGCACCGATGTCGGCGGCGGCGTGCTTCCTCCGATGGAGGATCTGCCACCGGCCGAGTGATCGACGGCTGAGTCCTTGACCAGAATTTCCCGCAAGGGAATCCCGAGCGGGCGGAGGGAAATCCTCCGCCCGCTTCTTTTCTTGATCCGACATCGGCCTGTGGGAATCTTCGCGGCCATGCAGATCATGGCGCTCACCGGTGGCATCGCGTCGGGAAAATCGACGGTCTGCCGGTTCCTCCGCGAGTGGCTGCCGAAGCTCGAGATCTTCGACTGCGATGCCGCGGTACATCAATTGTTGGACTCCGACCCGGAGACCGCCGCCATCGTTTCTGAATCCTTCGGCTCGGACGCGCTCGATGCGAACGGTCGGATCGACCGCCATTTCCTCCGCGGCCGGGTGTTTTCCGACAGCGACGCGCGGCTCCGCCTCGAGGCGATCCTCCACCCGCGGGTGCGGCAGGAATGTCTTGCTTCCCTTGAACAGGCTGCTACACGGGGCGCGGAGCTTTTCATTGCGGATGTTCCGCTCTTCTTTGAAAAGGGGTTCGATTTCGGTCAGGACAAGGTCTTGGTGGTCGCATCCTCCCGCTCCACCCAAATCCGGCGCCTGCGGGCCCGCGGAGGATTTGAGGACTCGTTGATCGAGTCGGTCCTCGCCGCCCAGCTTCCCGTCGAAGAGAAGATTTCCCTCGCCGACGTGGTGTTTTGGAACGAAGGCCCGCCTTCGGTGCTCCGCTCCCAGGTCCGCCGCTTCTGCCAACACTTTCTCATGACATCCACTCCAGAATCCGAGAACCCGGAAGGCGCTTCGACCGCATCCGCGGAAATCCCCGCCGCTCCGGCATCCATCGACATCAACGAATTCCGCCGCAAGTCGCTCGCGGACCTGCAGGCGATGGCCGAGGCCCTGCCGACCCGCATCCAACCCGGCATCTCGAAGAGCCAGCTCACCCACGAGCTGCTCTGGTTCCTCGGTCATGAGGGGGCCGGTCTTGTCTGCGAGGGGGTCCTCGAGCCCGCCAAGGAGAACTACTCGATGCTCCGCGATCCGGAGCGCAGCTTCCGCCCCGGTCCGGATGACATCCACATCAACGCGAGCATGGTGCGCGAGCACGGCCTCCGCCCCGGCCAGATGGTCAAAGTGCGCGCCCGTTCGCCCCGCGAGCGAGACAAGTACCTCTACGCTCTCGAAGTCCTCGAAGTCGAGGGAATCCCGATCGCCGACTATCAGCCGCCCAAGGACTTCGACCGCCTCACGCCTTTGTTCCCCGACCAGCGGATCCACCTCGAAGGCGAGGGACCTGATTTCCTCGGAGTCCGCGTCATCGACTTGATCGCCCCGCTCGGCAAAGGCCAGCGCGGCATCATCGTTGCCCCGCCGCGGGGCGGAAAGACGATCCTGCTCAAACAGATCGCCCGTTCGATCAAACAGAACCACCCGAAGGCGGAACTCATCATCCTGCTTCTCGACGAGCGGCCGGAAGAGGTGACCGACTTCGAGGAAACCGTCGGCGCGCGCGTTTTCGCGTCCACTTTCGATGAATCTCCGAAGCGCCACTCGCAGGTGGCCGAGCTCGTCATCGAGCGCGCGAAACGTCTCGTCGAACTCGGCAAGGACGTCGTGCTCCTGCTGGACTCGCTCACCCGTCTCGCCCGCGGCTACAACTCCGCGATGCAGGGCGGGCCGATCGGTTCCGGCGGCGTCAGCCCCGTCGCCCTGCAGAAGGCGCGCAAGTTCTTCGGCAGCGCCCGCAACGTCGAGGAAGGCGGATCGCTCACCATCCTCGCCACCGCCCTGGTGGAAACCGAAAGCCGCCTCGACGACGTGGTCTTCGAGGAGTTCAAGGGCACCGGCAACATGGAGGTGCGCCTCGACCGCGAGCTCGCCGAGCGCCGCGTCTATCCCGCCATCCACATCCCGCAGTCCGGCACCCGCAACGACGACCGCCTCTATCACCCCGACGAGTTCGTCAAGGTCATCGACATCCGGCGCCAGCTCGCCGGCCTGCCGATCGGCGACGCCATCGAGACCCTGCTCGCCAATCTGCGGCCCACCAAGACCAACGCGGAGCTGCTGCTTCGTGGGCTGCGGTGACGATGGTGATGAAGTCGTGGCACTTCGTTTTCCCCTTGCCCAACCTTCCGCAGGCCTGCTGATCATCGCGGATCGTTGATAACAGGCATGAAAACGATTCTTCTCCCCATTCTCGCGGCTTGTCTGGTTTCCGGCGCCCAAGCGGCATCTCTCATCTTCACCGCGACCCTCAACGGAGCGCAGGAAGTTCCTTCCGTGGCGACGACCGGCTTTGGCACAGCCACCCTCACGATTGACGATGTCACCGGCGTGTGGACGCTCAGCGGTTCGTTTTCCTCGTTGCTGGGCAACGCCACCGCATCCCACATCCACGGTCCCGCCCTCGTTGGCGTGAATGCCGGTGTGGTCAAGGGTTTGACGATCACCGCGTCGACCTCCGGCACGATCAGCGGTTCCAGTGCCGCCACCGGCGTCTATTCCGCTGGCCAGATTGCGGATCTCAAGAACGGTCTCCACTACGTCAATGTTCACTCCAGCAGCTTTGGTGGGGGCGAGATCCGGGGGCAGTTGGTTCCCGAACCCGGTGCCGCGCTGCTCGGTCTTCTGGCGATCCCGCTGGTGGCCCGCCGCAGACGTTGAAACGTGTCCTCCGTTGCTGTGGGACGACCGCCACGTTTCCCGCAACTGGTTCATTGACAGCCCGCTTTCACGGTGCTTAGCCTCCCGCGCGTTTTCGCCGGGGGGGTCCTTGTTCGGTTCCCGGAGTCCCGGCAACCCATACCCGAACACGATACACCACCACGATGGCTACCAAAAAGAAGGCTGCGAAACCCGCGGCCAAAAAAGCGGCGAAAAAGTCCGCCACCAAGAAGTCGCCCGCCGGCAAGCAGGTCAAATACGTCTACACATGGGGAGACGGCAAGGCCGACGGCAACGGCACCATGAAGGCGCTCCTCGGCGGCAAGGGTGCGAACCTCGCCGAGATGACCCTCATCGGTCTTCCGGTGCCCGCCGGTTTCACGATCACCACCGAGGTCTGCACCTACTACTACGCCAACAAGCGTACCTATCCGAAGGTCCTTCGCTCGCAGATGGAGGCCGCCGTGGCCAACATGGAGAAAATCATGGGCTACAAGTTCGGTGACTCGAAGGGCTTCCCGCTCCTCGTCGCCGTCCGCTCGGGTGCCCGTGACTCGATGCCGGGCATGATGGACACCGTGCTCAACCTCGGCCTCAACGACGCCACCGTCGAGTCGCTCTCGAAGGCCACCAACAACGAGCGCTTCGCCTGGGACTGCTACCGCCGTTTCATCCAAATGTATGGCGACGTCGTGCTCGGCGTGCAGAAGCGCGAAGGCGAGGACCACGAGCCTTTCGAAACCGTCATCGAACATTACAAACACGAGGTCTACGGCAAGGACATCGTCGATTCCGACCTGACCGCCGACGACAACAAGGAACTCGTTTCCCGTTTCAAGAAACTCGTCAAGGACCGCACCGGTCACGGTTTCCCGGCCGATCCGTGGGAGCAGCTCGAAGGTGCCGCCGGCGCCGTGTTCGGTTCCTGGATGAACGACCGCGCGATCGTGTATCGCCGCAAGTATGGCATCCCCGCCGAGTGGGGCACCGCCGTCAACGTGCAGGCGATGGTCTTCGGCAACACCGGCAGCAACTCCGGTTCCGGCGTGGCCTTCACCCGCAACCCCGCCAACGGCACCAACGAGCTCTATGGTGAGTTCCTCGTCAACGCCCAGGGCGAGGACGTGGTCGCCGGTGTCCGCACCCCGGATCCCGTCGCCGGCATGGCCAAGGCGCTGCCGAAGGCGTACAAGGATCTCCTCAAGGTCCGCCAGATCCTCGAGAAACACTTCCGCGACGTCCAGGACGTCGAGTTCACCATCCAGGATGGCAAACTGTTCATGCTTCAGACCCGCAACGGCAAGCGCACCGCCGCCGCCGCGCTGAAGTTCGCCGCCGACATGGTCAAGGAGAAGCTCATCGATTGGCAGACCGCCGTGATGCGCAACCCGGCCGACCAGCTCGACCAACTCCTCGCTCCGGTCTTCGACGCCGCCGAGGTCAAGAAGGCCGACGTGATCGCCAAGGGCCTCCCGGCCGGTCCGGGCGCCGCCTCCGGCAAGATCTACCTCAACGCCGACCGCGCCGCCGCCGCCGCCAACAAGGGTGAGAAGGTGCTGCTCGTGCGCGTCGAAACGTCGCCGGAAGACCTTCGTGGCATGATCGCCGCCGAGGGCATCCTCACCTCCCGCGGCGGGGTTTCCTCGCACGCCGCCCTCGTCGCCCGCCAGATGGGCAAGGTCTGCATCTGCGGTGCCTCCGGCGTGGAGATCGACTACGACAAACTCACCGTCAAGGCGGGTGGCAAGACCTTCAAGGAAGGGGATTACCTCTCGATCGACGGCACCGCCGGCACCGTGTTCGGCGGCGAGATCGCCACCGCTCCCTCGGAGATCATCACCGGCCTCATCAACAACAACAAGAAGGCCCAGAAGACCGAGAAGTTCCAGAACTTCGCCCAGCTCATGGATTGGTGCGCGCAAGCCACCAAGCTCGGTGTCCGCACCAACGCGGACACTCCGGAGCAGGTCAAGAACGCCGTCGCGTTCGGCGCGGAAGGCATCGGCCTCACCCGCACCGAGCACATGTTCTTCGAAGGTGACCGCATCGACGCGATGCGCGAGATGATCCTCGCCGACAACGAGGACCACCGCCGCGCCGCGCTCAAGAAGCTCCTGCCGCACCAGCGCAAGGACTTCCTCGGCATCTTCAAGGCGCTCGCCGGCAAGCCGGCCACCATCCGCCTTCTGGACCCGCCGCTCCACGAGTTCCTGCCCCACACCAAGGAGCAGCAGATGGACCTCGCCCGGAAGATCAACGTGCCGGTGGAAACCATCATCCAGCGCGTGCACGACCTCCACGAGTTCAACCCGATGCTCGGTCACCGCGGCTGCCGTCTCGCCATTTCCTATCCGGAAATCGCCGAGATGCAGGCCCAGGCGATCTTCGAAGCCGCCGCCCAGTGCGTGAAGACCGGCGTCCCGGTCCAGCCGGAGGTCATGGTTCCGCTCGTCGGCTACGCCCGTGAGCTCGAACTCCAGGTCGACATCATCCACCGGGTCGCCAAGGAAGTCATGGCCGCCAAGGGTGTGAAGTTCAGCTACCTCGTCGGCACCATGATCGAAGTCCCGCGTGGCGCCGTCACCGCGGACGAGATCGCCAAGCACGCGCAGTTCTTCTCCTTCGGCACGAACGACCTCACCCAGACCGCGCTCGGCGTCAGCCGCGACGACATGGGCTCGTTCCTCAACAGCTACACGGAGAACGATATCTATCCGAAGAACCCGTTCGCCTCGCTCGACACCACCGGCGTCGGCCAGTTGATGGAAACCGCCGTGGCCAAGGGCCGCTCGACCCGCCCGGGCATCAAGCTCGGCATCTGCGGTGAGCACGGTGGCGATCCGGATTCGGTGACCTTCTGCCACAAGCTCGGCCTCAACTACGTCTCCTGCTCGCCGTTCCGCGTGCCGGTCGCCCGCCTCGCCGCCGCCCAGGCCGCGATCGCCGGTGGCTCCAAGCCGAAGGCGAAAAAGGCTGCGAAGAAAGCCGCCAAAAAGGCTGCCAAGAGCAAGTAAGCCCGTCTAACGAAAACGCTCCGTCCCGGTATCCGGGGCGGGGCGTTTTTTTGTGAGCGGTTTCTTGATCAACGGCCGCCTTGGCCGCCTTGGCCGCGCGGGCCACGGCGTGGTGGTCTGCCCTGGCCGCCGGGGCCTTGTGGACCTTCACCGTCTTCGGCTCCGTCGTCTTCGTCCATCGGCGGGCGGCCGCCACGGCGCGGCGGGCGGAGTTCGTCGCGGGTCAGTTCGCCGTCCTCGTTTGTGTCGAGCTTGGCGAGGGACTCCGGGGCGTTTTCGATTTCCTCGGCGGAGATCTTGCCGTCGCGGTCGGTATCGAGCGCGGCGACCACCGGTGGCGGCCCCATCGGCCGCTTGCCGCGGCGCATCGGACGGTCCTCCGGCGCTTCTTCATCACCTTCCGGCGCGTCGGCCGCGTCTTCCGGTGGTTTCGGCCGGAGTTCGTCGCGGGTCAGCTCGCCGTCCTGGTTTTCATCGAGCGTGGCGAGGGCTTCGGAGGAGCCTGCGATCTCCTCGGCGGAGATTTTGCCGTCCTGGTCCGCGTCGAGCACGGCGATGACGGGTGGCGGCGGTCCCGGAGGCCCGCCTTGTCCGGGTTGCGCGTGGAGGGTGCCCGCGGCGGCGATCGCTGCCGCGATGGTATACAGTGTCGGTTTCATTGTTTTGGTCGGTGGTGGATTTCAGGATTCAGACTTCCTCGTCGCCGGGCTTCGGCGGACGCATCTCCTTGCGGGAGAGGGCGCCGTCGCCATCGGTGTCGAGCGTGAGCAGCGAGGTCGCGGCCTCTTCGATTTCATCCGCGGATAACACACGGTCGTCGTCGAGGTCGATGGTTTTCACCAGGATCGGCGGGCCGGGGCGCTTGGCTTTGCCATTCTTTTTGCCCTTCGGCTTCTTCGGAAGGATCTCCTTCTTCGTGAGCTGGCCGTCGTCGTTCTTGTCGAGTTCGAGCAGGGCGGCGGATGCGTTGGCGATCTCGTCGGCGCTCAGCTCTCCGTCCTTGTCGGTGTCGAGCACGGGCAGGAGCAGCGGCGGCGCGGGGCGGGGCACTTTGCCTTTGGGTTTTGCGGAGACCACGCCGGCGGTGGCGAACAGCGCGGCGAGGGCGGTCAGGATGGTGGTGGTTTTCATTGGTTTGGTCGTTCGGTTGAATCGCCCCCCGTTCATCGGGGATGCACGGATGGAACCACCCCCATGTGAAATCCGTGTGTGGAAAGCGGACCAAAAGTGTTAAGAGGTGGTAAAACCGGTGGGCTTGCGGGCCGTGAACCTGCTAATCCACCCGCGGCGCATGGAAAACCACAGCCCATCGAAGATCCTCGTGGTCGATGACGACCGGCGGCTCGCCGGACTCATCCGCGACTACCTCACGCCGCTCGGCTACGAGGTGGAGCTCCGTCATGACGGCATCTCCGGCCTCGAGGCGGCACGGTCCGGAATCCATCAGGCGGTGATCCTCGACGTGATGATGCCGGGCATGGATGGCATCGCCGTGCTGCGCGAGCTGCGCAAGGACTCCGATGTGCCCGTGCTCATGCTCACCGCACTCGGCGAGGAGGCGGACCGCATCGTGGGCCTGGAGATCGGCGCGGACGACTATCTTCCGAAGACCTTTTCCACCCGCGAGTTGCTCGCCCGCCTCCGCGCCGTGACACGCCGCGCCGGCCGCCGCTCCGAAGCCGGTGACGAGCCGCGCCTGTGGATGGCGGGGCCGCTCAGTCTTTGCGAGGAAACCCATGTCGTTGTGCTGGATGGCGAAGCCGTCGATCTAACGGCTCTTGAGTTTTCCATCCTCGCCGAGTTGTTGAAATCGAAGGGCCGGGTGAAGACCCGCGAGCGGCTCATCGAGGATGTGTCGGACCGGCGTTTCGATGTCTTCGACCGCTCGATCGACGTCCATGTTTCCTCGCTGCGCAAGAAGCTCCGCGACGATGCCCGCAAGCCTCGCTTCATCCGCACCATCCGCGGCGTCGGCTATCTGCTGGACGATCCCGAACCGGAGGACTCGCCATGAGCGGATCCCACCGGTTTCCGTTGCTTGCCAAGGTGCTCGGCTGGTTGTTGGTCCACCTTGTTTTGTTAGGTCTGGGTTTTTTCCTGTTTGTCCGCTGGCAGCTCGGGCTCGGGCTGGAATCGCTCATCAGCGGCGCGGCGGGTGAGCGGCTCGCCGCATTCGGCGAGCAGGTGGTGGCGGAGGTCGGCTCGATGCCGCCCGTCGAGGCCGAGGAAACCGTCGCCCGGATGGCAGCGCAAAAGGGGCTCGGCGCGGTGCTGGTTCATCACCCGGCGGACCTTCGTTTCCCGGGCGATGTCCCGAAAAACGTGGTCGAGCGCGTGCGCGGTTTCCGTCCGCCGCGCCGGCCGGGGCCTCCGGGCCGCCCGATCTTCGGGCCGGGCCGTCGCCCGCCCGGCGAGGAGCTGCCGCCGCCCGAGGCGGAAGAGACGGAGGCGGATGCCGCGATGCCCGTGAGCAAGCCGATCTTTCTCGTCCGCGGCGACGGTGGGGATGGCTACTGGGCCGGTGTCGTGTTGCGCCTCGAGAGCCGCAGGGGCAGCTACCGCCCGCCGGCGCTTCTGCTCATCCGCTCCGACCGCATCGGCGGCTCCGGCATGTTCTTCGATTTCACCCCGTGGTTGTGGGGCGGGCTCGCCGTGCTCGCGCTGAGTCTCGCGTTCTGGACGCCCTTCGTCTGGAGCATCACCCGCTACGTGCGCCGTCTCACGGGTGCCACGGAACAAATTGCCGCCGGGCGTTTCGACGTCTCGCTGCCACCCCGTGGCGGCGACGAGCTCGCCAGCCTCGGCCATGCCATCGAGGCGATGGCCGACCGCCTCGACCACTTCGTCTCCGGCCAGAAGCGTTTCCTCGGCGACGCCGCGCACGAACTCTGCGCGCCACTCGCACGCATCCGCACCGCGCTCGGCATCCTCGAGATGAAACCCGACAACCCGGCGATGCTCGAATCCGTCCAGGCCGACACCGCGGAGCTCGCCGCCCTCGTCGACGAATTGCTCGCCTTCTCCCGCGCCGGCAACCGCAAACCCGCGCTCGAGCGGGTGGAACTTGAACCACTCGTTCGCGAAACCGTCGCCCGCGAGGCCAACGGCGAGCCGGTCGGCATCGCGGTTCCGCCCGGCCTTGCCGTCACCGCCGACGCGCGTTTGTTAGGCCGCGCGATCGGCAACCTGGTGCGGAACTCCCTCGTCCATGCCGGACCGGACGCCCATGTTTCCGTCGCCGCCCGGTCCGCCGGCGAAGACGTGCTCATCACCGTTTCCGACAAGGGTCCCGGCATCCCGCGTGAGGATCTCGCCCGCGTCTTTGAGCCGTTCTATCGGCTCGATCGCTCGCGCAGCCGCGACACCGGTGGCACCGGCCTCGGCCTCGCCATCGTCCGCACCGCTGTCGAGGCCTGCGGCGGTTCCGTCGAAGCCTCGCTGCCCGAAAGCGGCGGCCTCACCGTGGAAATCCGGCTGCCGGAGAAACGGTGATCCGGCAGAACTAGAAAGATGGCACGCGCTGTTCCAGACCGGCCCCGGAGGGAATGTGTGGCGCGTGCTCAGCGGCCGTGGGGTTGCCCAGCTTCCCGAAGTTGTTCGAGGTAGGGATCGATCGCCTCCTTCCATGACGGATCGATCCGCCGCGCCTCGCCGAGATGTTCCAATGCTTTCCCGGCATCGCCGGAGTGATACCATGCCAGGCCGAGATAATAGTGCGCGGGCGTGTTCAAGGGCTTCTCGCTCAGGATCCCTTCACACCGTTGGATCAAGCGGTCGATCCGGTTCGCCTGCAACAATTGGTCGAGTTCGTTGATCAACTCCTGCCCCTTCGATGTCGGATCCGAGAGTGTCTCGAAGTGGTCCAGACTCCGGTTCGTGAGGTGGATGTTCAGCAGGACTCCGGTCACCAGCGTGATCACCGACATCACGCACAGGAAGAAAACGCCGTTCCGGACCTGGAGGATGTGCTTCTCGTTCGCCATGATGGTTTCTTGTCCACGTGGATATCTCCGTGGTGGTTTGGAGGCAATTCGCAAGAAATCCCGTGCCGGCGTTTCTCCGGTATTGGATGTGCCTGAACAATCCCGGGTTCACCCAGTGCTCACTTGTCCCACTCTCGGTCCTTGACGAGCTGCTGGATTCCGGCGGCGGCGTCGAAGTTCGCGATCTGGAAGCGGGCGAGGTATTGCAGGGCGTTGTTGACCTGTTGGGTGTCGCCCTTGAGGGCTTCGAGTTTTTCGGCCGGTGTGCGCTTGAGGTGGGCGGCGAAGGCGTCGGCCATCTTCTTCGCTTCGTCCATGGCGGCGGCGTCTTTCTGATAGGTGAGGGATTCGAGCAGGTGGAGCAGCTTGTCCTTGCCCTGCATGCCGGCGGCCTTGCCGCGGATGGATGCGGCGATCTCGGAGCGTTTGGCGGCGGTGGCCTCGGGGTTCATGACGCTGGTGTCGCCGCCTTCGACGGCGCGCTTGGGAAGCGGGCGGTACCAGATGTTGCGATAGCGCACCGGGTTTCCGTGGTCCTGGAGTTTGAGCGGGCCCTTTTCAGGAAACGGCCGGTCGTGGCTGCGTCCGCGGTGGCCGCCGCCGCCTTCGAGCGGCGTGTGGTCCTGGAGCAGAACGCCGTTGCAGAAGACGGTGAGATAGCCCGGATCGACCATGTGCCCGTCCTGATAGACCGGGCGGCGGAAGATGATGTCGTAGACCTGCCACTCGCCGGGTTTGCGCAGGGCGTTGGCCATCGGCGGGTTCACGCCGTAGACGGAACCGGCGAAGCCGTCCGGGTAGGTCGGGTTGTCATAGTTGTCGAGCACCTGGACCTCGACCTCGCCCATGAGGAAGACGCCCGAGTTTCCCCGGCCCTGGCCGTTTCCATGAACTTCGGTGGGGGCGGACCACTCGACGTGGAGCTGGCAGTCGCCGAATTCCTCCTTGCTGCGGATCATGCCGGAGCCGGGGACGCATTGCAGTGTGCCGTCTTTCTCGACCCAGCGGGTGGCTTCGGGCGGGTTCTTGTCGGCCAGCCAGTTCGAGAGCGAGGCCGGGCTGCCATCGAAGAGGACGACAGCGTCGGACGGCGGTGTGCCGGGTTTCTCCTGCGTGCTGAAGGTGCCCGGCTCGACGCGCGGCGGCTGCGGGCGGTTCATGTCGTGGATGGCCCACGGATGGGTGTCGTCCGGCGGGTCGCCGTAGAAGGCACCGTCCGCGAATGCGGGGGAAACGAGGAACGGCAGGGAACAGGCGGCTGCGAGGTGGCGGGTCTTCATGAAGGAGTGAAAGCGCATACGCTCCGGAAGCGCGACATGTTTCGATGCGGGCGGCACACGGCGGTCCGCCTTTGCCCTTGGTGAGAACTTGCGGCTCGGCTATTCTCCGGGCCGATGTCCGGCGGCGACGACAAGGCGTTTCTCGAGTTCATGGAGACGGAGCGGACCGCCTCGGCGAGGACCTTGGACAACTACCGGCGCGCGCTGGATGCGTACCGCGGGTGGCGCGGGGAAAAGTTCGAGGATTGGAGGAAGGAAACGGCGGACGATTTCCGCGACTACCTCTACGAGTTGATGAAGGCGGGGCTGCAGCGGGCGACGATCCGGCTGCGTTTCGCGGCGCTGCGGTCGTTTTACAAATACCTCGTGCTGCGGCGCGGGCTGGGCAAGAGCCCGGTGGCGGAGGTGCAGCTTCCAAAGACGAAGCGCTCGCTGCCGGTGGTGCTGAGCGTGGCGCAGATGAACGGCCTGCTGGACATCCCGCTCCGGGTGCCGGTGTCGGACAAGGCGCCGCCCTGGCTGCCGCTTCGCGATGCGGCGATCCTCGAGCTGTTCTACTCGTGCGGGCTGCGGATCTCGGAATTGTTGGGGCTGGATGTGAAGGATGTGGATTTCTCCGGCGGCACCGTGAAAGTGCGCGGCAAGGGGGCGAAGGAACGCATCGTCCCGGCGGGAGACCCGGCGTTGAACGCGATCCAGCGCTACCGCCGCGAGGCGGGTGTGACGAATGGCGCCTTGTTCCTGAGCAAGCGGCGGACGCGGATCACCCAGCAGGCGGTGGACTTGATGCTGCGCAAATACATCAAGCTGAGCGGCATCCCGTTCAACGTGAGTCCGCACAAGCTGCGCCACAGTTTCGCGACGCACATGCTTGACGCCGGCGCGGACCTGCGCAGCGTGCAGGAAATGCTCGGCCACGCCTCGCTCTCAACCACTCAGATCTACACGCACGTCACCAAGGAGCGTCTCAAGGAGGCGTACGATTCGGCACATCCGCGGGCATGAAAAGGATGGTCGATATTTTGAAACGATGGGTTTCCTGCGTCGTGGGGGCGTGGCTGCTGGTGTCTTGCGGCGCGATGAGTCCGCGTTGGAAGCCGGTGGAGAAAGTGGTGGTGCCGGAACCGCGGGAGGGCGTGCCGCGGGTCTTGTTCGTAGGCAACAGTTTCAGCTTCGGTGTGCCGCGGGTGGTGGCGGAGGAATCCATTCGTGAAGGAAGCCGCTGGGATGTGGGGCGCGTGACCCGCGGCGGCTGGACGCTCGAGAAACACGTGGAAAACCCGGAGACATTGGCGGCCATCCGCAACGGGAAATGGGACGTGGTGGTGTTGCAGGAACAGAGCCGCATCCCTTCGGTGCCATGGCAGAGGAAGACGCGGATGATTCCTGCGGCGCGCAAGCTGGCGGCGGAGGTGCGGGCCGCGGGCGCGGTACCGGTTTTCTATCAGACCTGGGGCTACCGCGGGGGCGACGAGTGGCGGAAGGGCGATGATTTCGCGGCGATGAACGCGCGGCTGCGAGAGGGCTACGGCGAGGCCGGCGAAACGCTGGGCATGCAGGTGGTCCCGGTGGGCGATGCGTGGGAGCGCGAGGTCCGTGCGGGGCGGGGCGGGCGTTTGTTTGACGCGGACGGCAAGCATCCGTCCGAGGCGGGCGACGAAGTGACGGCGCGGGTGTTTTTGGAGCGGCTCGCAGAGTTGCGGAAGAGGAGGTAGATCTTCGCATCGGCCGGAGCGCAAACTGCTAGAAGCTCCGTCGGCCCTGGAGTGCGCGTGTGAGCGTGAGGGCGTCGGCGTGTTCGAGTCCGCCGCCGGCCGGCAGGCCTTGGGCGATGCGGGTGACACTGCAGTTTCTCCCGCGGAGGATCTCGGCGAGATAGTTGGCGGTGGCCTCGCCTTCGACGTCGGAACCGAGCGCGAGGATCACCTCGATGTCGCCGTCGCCGGCTTCGATGCGCCGAAGCAGGGGAGGGATGCGCAGGTCTTCGGGTGAGACGCGGTCGAGCGGCGAGAGCTTGCCGCCGAGGCAATGGTAGCGGCCGCGGAAGGCGCCGGAGCGCTCGAGCGGCAGGACGTCGGTGGCTTGTTCAACGACGCAGATCTGTTGGTCGTCGCGCCGTGGGTCGTCGCAGAGGCCGCAGCCGTCGGCAGTGGCGAAAAACCCGCAACGGGCGCAGGGCTGGATCGATTGTTTCGCGGTGACGAGCGATTCGGCGAGGGCGAGAGGATCGGCCTTCGGATTTTGCAGCAGCCAGACGGCGATGCGCTCCGCGCTGCGCGGGCCGATGCCGGGCAGGTGCTTGAGCCCCGCGATGAGGGTGGTGACGGCTTCGGGAAAGTCGGCTTGTTTCATCGGCTCGTGTCGGAGGTTTCACCGGGCATCCGGTGGTGGGAGGCGTAGACGATGGCGCAGACGCCGGCCCAAGCGGTGGCGATCCACGCCGCGCCGATGCCCGGAAAATACGCGGCAAGGCTCAGCACCGGCGCCCATGTGGTGACGAGCGTGAGCGTCGTGATCCAGAGGATGAACCGGGGGACGGCACCCGGACTGCGGAGGATGGCGAACGCGAGGCCGAAGGCCAGCGCCGCGGCGGCGAGCCAAACGACGGCGGCCGGGAGATGCTGCGGAAACGACTGCGCCCCGCCGCGCGAAACGAGCGAGGCGATCCAGCGGTCGAAACGGGCGAGCATGCCGATGAGTTGCAGGCCCGCCGCGAGGGCGAGGGACAGCGAACCGATCGCCATGACCGCCGCGGCGACGTGGCCGGGCGGGCGTTTCGGGCGGTTCGAAGTGTCGCTCATCCAGGGCAGGGTAGGGGCTTGCGCGAGCGGATCAAGCGGAGCCTCGGCGCATCAATTGCGGAGGAAGCTCTCCTCGTAGGGCGGCTCGGCCGCGAGCACGCGGTCGACGCGCAGGACCGGCTGGATGATGCCTTCCTCCAGCGGGAAGGTCATCGTGCCGGCCACTTTCACCCAGCCGTTTTCCTGCTGGTTCGGTGGGGTTTTGCCGAATTCGAGGATGATGGGCACCGCACGGCTGTCGGCGGCGCAGCAGGTGATGAAGAGCCGGTAGAGCCGCTTGCGGGTGCCGTTCGGATTGCGGACTTTCTCGTCCACCCAGCGGCCTTCGGTTTCCACCTTGAGTCCGTTGATGGCATTCTGGAGATCGCGGTCGCCGGTGGAGTAGAACAACTCCATCAGGCTGAACTCGTAGTATCCGTCCGGAGTTTTCGAGTGGCTTTTCTCGATCTCCTCGCGGGTGAGCGCGGGCAGGCTGCCGGCGAGGAAAGTCGGAGTGGACGCGGGTGTTTCGTAGAGCCCCTTCCGCGCCAGCGTGGAGGCCGAATACTCGTCCTTGGTCCACGCCACGGCGAGGCCGACGGGCAGCAGCATCAGCAGCAGGATGGCAAGCGGATGGAGGTCCGGCGCCTCGTGATCGTGGCAAGCGCCGCCGTCGCCGTGGTCATGGCCGCAGGTGGTGGAAACGCGGCAGTAGAAGAGGTTGAACAAACCGAGCACCGCCAGCCCGAGGCCGCCGGACAGGGCGATGGGCCGGAAGTCCGGAGCGAGGTATTTCGTGATCCGGCCGGAGCTGTGGAAATACAGAAGCACCGCGCCCCATCCGAGGATGGCCAGCGAGAAGAGGATGCGTCGCGCGACGGGGTTCATGGGGTCGGGAACATCAGGTGGTGCCAGAAGACGGTGATCGCGCCGATGCCGATAAACAACGATGCGGCGAGAATGAGGATGAAACGTTTCCTCAGCACGGTCTGATAGAGAAAGATCAGTTTCACGTCCATCATCGGCCCGAAGGTGAGGAAGGCGAGCTTCGCGGCCCACGAGAACTTGTCGAGGGTGGCGGCGATGAACGCGTCCGAGGTGCTGCACAGGCTCAGCACGAAAGCCAGCGTCATCATCGCGGCCGACGAGGTGGCCGGGTGGGTCGCGAGCGTGTCGAGCCACTCGGCGCCGGGAGCGATGCCGGTGTTGAACAAGGCGGTGATGACCACGCCGATGGAGAAATAGGTGCCGACGTCGACGAAGTCCTTCATCGCCGAGCGGAACGCGGCGACGAGACGGGTGTCGGGATCGGGTTTCTCGTCGTGGTGGTGATGGTGGTCGTGGTCGTGACCGCAGCAGCCTTCGTGATCGTGATGATGGTCATGACCGCAGCCGTCTCCATGCTCGTGATGGTGGTGGTGACGGTTTTCGGTGGTGGTTTCCTGCTCAAGTTCGTCGGCCAGTTGGTCCTTGAGGATCTTGCGGAGCGGGAGTTTCGAAACGACGAGCCCCACGGCGCAGGCGACGAGAAAGCCGAGGGCGAGCCGCCCGCCGGTCATCATCTCGGCGTTCTGGCCTTGGAAGGCCTTCCAGGTGCTCAGAGCGGTGATCGGATTCACGATCGGCGCGGCGAGCATGTAGGTGAGCGCGCAGGAAACCGGCAGGCCCTTCGAAACCAGGCGCCGGATCACCGGGACGACGGCGCATTCGCAGACGGGAAAGATGGCGCCCATCAGGCCCGCGGCGAAGACGGCGAGGTTGCGGTTGCGCGGGAGCAGGCGGTCCATCGCGCCGGACGGCAGATACACGTCGATGAACCCGCTGAGCACCGTGCCGAGCAGGATGAACGGAGCGCCCTCGAAGAGAATGCTGAGAAAGGCGAGCGCGAAATCCTGCCGGGCGTCGGGAGACATCGCGCCGAACAAAGCGCGCACGGTCCGAACTGTCAATCCGACCCGGTGCGCGGGCGGACTCCCGCGTTCGCTCCGAAATATTGACCGGCGGCCCCTCGTTTCAGAATGTGGCCCCGTTGTTTATGAAATCCGCCTTGTTTTCCGCCTTCCTGATCTCACTCGCCACCGTGTCCGCACGTGAGCCGCTCGACCGTCCGAACGTGGTGCTCATCTTCCTCGATGACAGCGGCTACGGCGACTATTCGCACAATGGAAACCCGACGATCGAGACGCCGGCGATTTCGAAGATCGCGAACGAGGGTGCGAATTTCACTCAGTTCTACGTCACCACGCCGGCATGCAGCGCATCGCGATATGCGCTTCTCACGGGACGTTATCCGGGGCATTCGGGACTGGGATCGTGGGTCATCGGGCCGGGTGCGAAACAACATCTGCGCACGGCGGAAACGACCATCGCCGAGGGGCTCAAGACACGCGGCTACGCCACCGGCATGTTCGGCAAGTGGCACCTCGGAAGCCCGAACCAAAAGAACGGCATGACGCCCGAATCGCTGCCGCTCGCCCATGGCTTCGACGCATGGATCGGCACCAATGTTTCCCACGACTATGCCGACGCGAAGCTGCTGCGCTCCGATCCCGACGGGACGAACCCGATCCCCGGGTATTCGGAGCTCGCCCGCGACCTGCCCTCGGACGATGCGACATCGACCTCGCTGACCGGACGCTATACCGATGCCGCCGTCGATTTCATCAAGACGAACAAGGACAAGCCCTTCTTCGCCTACGTCGCGCACAACCAGCCGCACCTCGGGTTGTATGTGAGCGAAAAGTTCAAAGGCCGGTCGCGCCGCGGCATGCTCGGCGACGTCATGGCGGAGATCGACGACTCGGTGGCGCGCATCCTCGCGGCGGTGAAAGACAGCGGCGTGGAGAGAAACACGCTGGTCATCTTCTCCTCCGACAACGGCCCGTGGATCATGTTCCAGAACACCGCGAAGCACCCGAAATACGGTGAGGCGCGGATGCGCGTCGGCTACGCGCTGCCGTTCCGCGATGGCAAGGGTTCCTGCTGGGAAGGCGGCCACCGGGTGGCCGGCGTGTTTTACTGGCCGGGTGTGATTCCCGCCGCGCGCCAGCTCGAACCCGCGAGCACGCTCGACGTGCTGCCCACCGTGTTCGCGCTGTGCGGCGTGGAAACGGAATCGCCCCGCGACGGTCGTGACGTCCGCCATCTTCTCGCGCCGGATCGTTTCGAGGGAAACATCGCGCCCTTCGAGTTCGCGTACTGCGCGCAAAACAACCTGCCCATCGCCTTCCGCGAGGGGCCATGGAAAATCCACACCAAGCTGATTTCCCAAACCGGCGACAGCTACGGTTTCAAAGCGAGTCACGAGCGGCCCTTGCTTTTCAACGTCGAGGAGGACATCGGTGAGCGCATCGACCGATCCGCGGAGCACCCGGACATCGTCGATCGCCTGCGGAAGAATCTCGACGCTGCCACCGCTGCGATGAGTTCAGGGTCCTGATCCATCGTCCTTGCGAATTCATGCGGAACGGCACAGCTTCTGCCTGCCCCCGCTCCGCCATCGCATGAAATCGTCCCCTTTTCCGCTCCGGCGGATCTTTTGGATCGGCCTCCCGATCGTCATCGCCCTCTCATTCATGGGCCATCGTGTCCCGATCCGGCAGGACAAGAACCCCGCGCCCCATTCGCAATTCAACGGGGCTCGCGGGAACGAAACCGCCCCGATGCCATCTCTTCCCGCTCGTGAGCGAGGAGCCCAGTCCGAGCTATCTGCCGAAGGAGTCCTCATCGGCGGGCACGGCTACCGGATCGCGCTGGACGAGGCCGCCGTCCGCGATGCGGATGGAAACGAAACCTTCGTCCGTTTGGAACCCGCCGCCACCGCGGAGACGCTTCCCGAGCGACTCGCGGAGTTCTCTCATCGCGGCGCCGTTCTGCCTGTGGCGTATCCGGCCGATGGCGATCGCGATCCCGCGGGACGCCGCGTGATCACCTCCGACCTGCGGGTGGAGATTGGCGCAGCGGATGCCGGTCGCATCGCCGCCGCCGCAGGCCTGCGGGTGAAGGATCTTCCATCTTACGCTCCCGGATGGGCGGTGATGGCGGCGGAGTCTCCGTTCGCCGCGGTTTCCGCGATGGAGAAACTCCGCGGCCTCACGGATGTCGTTTCCGCCGATGTGCTGCTCGCCGTCCAGCACAGCCTGCGGGCGATGCCGAACGATCCCCTCATCGGCGACCAGTGGCACCTGAAGAACTCGTCCTCCACCCGCACCCACGTGAACGTCGAAAACGCGTGGAACTACGGCGTCGGCGGCGGGGTGAAGGGCACGGGCATCCGCATCGGAATCGTCGATGACGGGCTCCAGACCGGCCATCCGGACCTGGCAGCCAATGTCGATACGACCAACGACAAGGACTGGAACGGCAACGACTCGGATCCGAATCCCGGCACCGGGGACGACCACGGCACCGCTTGCGCGGGCAACGCCGCGGCCCGCGGCAACAACTCGCTCGGCGTTTCCGGAACCGCACCCGAGGCGACGCTCGTCGGCATGCGCCTCATCGCCGCGTCCGTCACCGACGCCCAGGAGGCCGAGGCGATGAGTTATCTCAACGATATCATCCAGGTGAAATCCAACAGTTGGGGGCCCAGTGACACCGGCGACATTCTCGAGGCGCCCGGGAGCCTGACGATCGCCGCTCTGGAAAACGCCGCCGTCAACGGCCGCGGCGGCAAGGGCACGATCTTCCTATGGGCCGGCGGAAACGGTGGCGACGTCGGCGACAACTCGAACTACGACGGCTACGCGAACGCCATCCAGACGATTGCCATCGGCGCGTGCGACTCGACCGGCGACCGTTCCTACTACAGCGAGCCCGGTGCCAACGTGGTCGTCTGCGCGCCGTCCAACGGAGTCCTCGGCATCACCACCGTCGACCGCACCGGCAGCAACGGCTACAACACCGCTTCCTCCGCCAACGGCGGCGACTACACCAACGACTTCGGTGGAACCTCCTCCGCCACCCCCACCGCGGCGGGCATCGTCGCGCTGATGCTGGAGAAGAACCCGAACCTCGGCTGGCGCGACGTGCAGGAAATCCTCATCCAGAGCGCCTACAAGGTCCAGCCGTCGGATTCCGGCTGGGCCACCAACAGCGGCGGCCATTCGTTCCATCATGAATTCGGCGCCGGCCTCATTGATGCCACCGCCGCGGTGAATCTCGCCGCGGGATGGTCCAATCTAACGGGCCAGACCTCCACCACCTCCGCGCAGACCGGCCTCAGCGTTTCCATCCCGGAAAACAACAGCGCGGGCATCACCCGCAGCTTCGATCTAGCGGCCACCAGCCTGCGCGTCGAACAGGTGACCCTCACTCTCAGCGCCTCCCACACCGCGCGCGGAAACCTCGAAGTCATCCTCACCTCGCCCGGCGGGATGAGCAGCCGGCTCGCGGAAGTCCACTCTGACACGGGGAACAACTATTCATCGTGGGAATTCAGTTCCGTGCGCCACTGGGGCGAGATGTCCACCGGCACGTGGACCCTCAAGATCGCCGACCGCAGTGGCAGCGGAAACTCGAACGGCGGCACACTCACCGCGGCCACCCTGCAAGTTTTCGGAACGCCCGGTGTGCCGGTGAATCCTCCTCCGGTTGTGCAGATCACCAGCCCGTCGGACGGACAGGTCTTCAGCCCAGGAGCCACGGTGGACATCAGCGTTTCCGCCAGCGATCTCACCGCCACCGGAGATCCCGGCGTCGTCACCGGCGTCGAGCTGTTCGCCGACGGGGCATCCATCGGCACCGACACCACCGCGCCCTATCAGTTTTCATGGATGCCGTCCAACGGCAGCCACACGCTCGTCGCCAAAGCCACCGACGACGAAAGCGCGCTCGGTTCCTCCGCCTCGTTGAACATCGATGTGCTCAACCAGGCTCCGTCGGTCACCGCGGTCACGCTCGACGCGTCCGGCCAGCAGTTCTCCGACACCCCGCTCGCGATCACCTCGATCATCGCGTCCGATCCGGAGTCCGCTTCGCTCGGTTTTACCTATCAATGGCAGTCCTGCGACAACGGTGTCTCCTTTGCCGATGAGCCGTCGGAGACTTCGGACACGCTTTCCGTCTCCCCGGTCCACGCCGCGAAACTCTGGCGCTGTGTGGTCACCGCGTCCGATGGCGAGGTTTCCAGCGCCCCATTCGCCAGCGATGCCGTCAACCTGCTCTTCCGCCCGCTCGCGGCCGCGGCCGCCGGTGAAAGCTACAGCCACCAGAGCGGCCTCGTCCTCCGTGGCACCGAGAACACCCTGTCACGCCGCGCGATCATCCACGAGTTCAGCCAAGGCCCCGTCGGTAGCGCGTCCGAATGGGTCGAGATCCTCACTCTACAGGACGGCAGCCTCGCTTATTGGGATATCCAGGACGCGGCCGGCAACATCATCGTGTTTCTTGACGATCCGGTCTGGGATGACATCCCGGCCGGCACCTTGATCGTCGTGTACAACGGCGCCTCCAAGGATCCGCTTCTTCCCGCGGACGATGGCGATCCATCCGACGGCCGGATGGTTGTATCGAGCACCGATCCTCTTTTCTTCGATCCTTCCTATGATGCATGGCCGTCCCTCGGCAACAGCGGCGACTCGATCTTCCTCTCCGATGATGCCGCATCCATCGTGCACTCGGTCGCCTACGGCAACAGTACCGCCACCACCCCGAACGTCGGTTCCGTCGGCTCCGGGAATTCCGCCTACTATACTGGAAACACCGACGAAGGCGCGGACCTCGCGAGCAACTGGTATGTCACGAACTCGGTCTCCGCGCGGAAACTCGCGCGGGCGGCCGGCGACTTGTTCATCTCCGAATACGTGGAGGGCTCGTCCAGCAACAAGGCGCTTGAGTTCTACAACCCATCCGGGACTGCGGTGAACTTGTCGGCGGAGACGTATGTTGTGGAGATCTATGCGAATGGGGCTTCGAGCCCGAACAGCACGACGAACCTCACCGGCACCGTAGCACCGGGTGGCACGTACGTGATCAAGAACAACCAGGCCTCCGGCACGATCGCTGCCCAACAGACCAGTGGAAACATCTCGTTCAATGGAAATGACGCCATTGTTCTGAAGAAGGGCGGCGTCATCGTCGACTCGTTCGGCCAGGTTGGAATCAATCCCGGTTCTGCGTGGACTTCCGGGGGCGTCACGACGGTGGACAAGACGCTGCGCAGGATTTCTTCCGTTGCCACCGGCGACACGGTTGCCAACGACACGTTCGATCCTTCGCTCGAATGGACGGCCTTCAACCTGGACGACTTCAGCGGACTCGGCAGCCACACGATTGATAGCGGTTCCCCCTATTTCACCGTTTCCGTCACTCCCAACACCTTTCCGGAAAACGCGGGCGCGTCCGCGGCGACGGGAACGGTCACGGTGTCCGAAGCTCCGGAATCCGATCTCACCGTGACCTTGGTTTCCTCCAATCCGGATGAAGCCGCGGTTCCGGCCTCGGTGGTGATTCCCGGCGGGCAGACAAGCGCGAGCTTCGCCGTGGATGCGGTGGACGACAGCGACACGGACGGCTCCCAGGCGGTGACGATTACGGCCAGCGCGCCGGATTTCACCGATGGAGGCGTTGACATCACGGTAACCGATGACGAGGCGCCGCTCGAAGGGGTTACACCCGGCGCGCCCAACACACCTGCAAACGCGGAGTTCGTGGACGCGATCCGCAACGGTTTGCTCAACACGCCCGCGTTGTTCCGGCTCGGCAGCGGCGCGGACATCCCGCTGGGCCTCACGCTCGACACCGCGACGGGACTGCTTTCCGGAACGCTCGATCCTTCGAACCCGGCGGGCGGTTACCTGATTGTGATCGAACGCTTCAACAGCTTCGACGAGGTCGTCACCGAGTCGTTCACGCTCACCTTGTCCGGCGCCGCGGCGGATGACTACGCGGCGTGGATCGCCACGTTCTCCACCGGCGGGCTTTCCGACGCGACGGACGACGCGGACCACGACGGCATTCCGAACGCGGTGGAGAATTTCCTCGGCAGCTCGCCTCTGGCATCGAGTCAGGGGCTCACCATGGTTTCCGAAACCGCGGGCACGTTGGTCTTCCGCCACAGCCGTTCGAACTCGCCGGCTTCGGATCTGGCCGGGAGCTATGAGTGGAGCGCGGACCTCGTTTCCTGGCATGCCTCGGGTGAAACGGGTGCCGAGGGCACGGTCACGATCACGCCGAACGTCGTGATCGACACCGAGGCGCCGGAAAATGACATCGTCGAGGTGATCTGCGTGGTCAGCGGTCCGCAGCGGGTCTTCGTGCGCCTGACCGTCGCGCGGGATTGACCGGGCGGGGATCGATTCGCTGTAAGACGCGCGGATTCGCGGCGTTTCATCGTCCTGATGAGCATGCATTTTTCCAGTCGTCGTCGTTTCCTCCAGCAATCGCTCGCCGCGGGAGCGGCCACCGCGTTTTCCATTCGCACCGGTTCCGCCGCCCCTGCCGGGGAGAAGGTGAACATGGCGTTCATCGGCATCGGCCAGCGCGCCGAGGAGATCACCCGCTCCTTTCTCAAGACCGGGCTCGTGAATCCGGTCGCGTTCTGCGACGTCGATGTCGAGCAGGGGCCGAAGCTCCGGAAGCAACATCCGAACGTGCCGTGTTTCCAGGATTTCCGGAAGATGTTCGACAAACTCGGCAATGAGATCGACGCCGTCTGCGTGGGTACTCCGGACCACACCCATTTCCCCATCTGCATGGCCGCCGCCGCGCTCGGCAAACATTTCTACGTCGAGAAACCGCTCACCCACACCTTCGAGGAGTGCGAACTCCTGATGGCCGCGGAGCGGAAATACAAGGTGCACGCCCAGATGGGCAACCAAGGCCACTCGGGCGACAATTTCTATCAGTTCAAGGCATGGACGGAAGCCGGCATCATCAAGGACGTCACCCGCGTCGATGCGTTCATGAACAGCCCGCGGCGCTGGCACCCGTGGAAGTTCGACGGATTCCAAACCGGTGAGAAACAGCCGGCGGGCATCGATTGGGATCTGTGGACCGGCCCCGCGGCGATGCATCCGTTCAGCAAGTATCTGCATCCCGGCAACTGGCGGAGCTGGTTCGCCTACGGCAACGGCGCCTTCGGCGACTGGGGTCCGCACATTTTAGACACCTGCCATCGTTTCCTGAAACTCGGACTGCCCACCGAAATCGAGGCGGTGAATCTCGACGGCCGCCGCAAGGAGATCTTCCCGATGGCCTCGACGATCCGCTTCGCGTTCCCGGCCCGTGGAAACATGCCGCCCTGCGAAGTCATCTGGCGCGACGGCGTGGACAATCCGCCGCCCGTTCCGGAGGGGTTCGACGCGAAGAAGCTCCCGAAGAACGGCAAGTTCATCCACTCGAAGGATCTGGTGTTCGCCGGCGAGACGCACGAAGCGACGCTCAAGATCGTGTCCAAGGAGAAGGCGGAGGAACTGAAGGGCAAACTTCCGGACTACCGCTCGAAGGAAACCCGCAACCACTTCATGAACTTCGTCCTCGCCTGCAAGGGCGAGATGGAATGCAAATCGACGATGGCGGTGGCGGCGCCCCTCACCCAGGTGTTCCTGCTCGGCGTGATCGCGCAGCACCTCGGCGGCAAGCTCGCCTTCGACCCCGCCACCAGGCGCTTCACGAACAACGACGAGGCAAACGCACTGCTCAATCCGCCGCCGCGCGCCGGTTGGGAGTCATACTACAAACTGTGAACCACACGGGTTTTCGGGTTTTCACAGCGGGGCGGATCGGTTTTTCTGGGTAGCGAAAACCCATGACCACCGAAACACCCCGGAAAACCTGTGGAAGATGCGGAGTCTCGTTCGGCTGCAGCTCGCACGTCGGCGGTTGCTGGTGCGAAACGCTGCCGAACATCGTGGCGATCGAGCCGTCGGGCGATTGCCTGTGCCCCACGTGCCTCGCCCGTGAGATCGGCGGGCGGATCGAAAGCTTCATTGCCGATGTCCCGCACGACGAGGCGCTGCGCGCGGCTCTCGCCGAGCCGAAGGGCCGCCCGCCCGTCGAGTGGATCGACTACACCATCGAGAACGGCGACGCCGTTTTCACCTCATGGTATTTGCTCAAGCAGGGGGAGTGTTGCGGCAACGGTTGCCGCAACTGCCCCTATCCGGCGGCTCAGTGAGCCGCACCCTGGTGCTCTTCGATGTACTCCTGCTTGAGTCCGAGCGCTTCCGGCGCGTGGAGAACCAGCATCTTCATCCGGGCGTCCGCGGGAACCTTGGCGCGCGTGGCTTTGGATACGATCACCATCAAACCGATCGACAAGGGAACCGCCCAGATCGCCGGTTGTTCGGACAGGATGCGGAGCAACGGGTGGGCGATCCAGAAGTCGTTGATGCCCGCGAAGCCGGAGAACAGCTTGCCCATCGGTCCCTTGTCGAGCGCGAGGGTGCTCATGTTCACCACGGTGGCGGCGGCGAGCGCGGACAATCCGCCCGTGAGCATGCCGGCGACCGCGCCGGGCATCGTCATGCCGCGCCACCAGACGCTCATGAACAGAAGGGGGAAATAACTCGCCGCCGCGATCGCGAACGCCTGGCCGACCATGAAGTTGATCTCGAGCGGTTCGACCAGCGATCCCAGCAACACCGAGACGCCACCCACCAGCACGGCGCACCACTTGAACATCCGCATCCGGTCCTGCGGTGAGGCGCCCGGGCGGATCATCCTTCCATACACATCATGGGCGAGCGCTCCGGTCATGGAAACCAGGAGACCCGAGAACGTGCTCATGAACGCGGCGAAGGCCCCCGCGCAGGTGATGCCGCTGAGGATCGAACCGAGGATTCCATATTTCTCCCGGATCAAAACCGGGAGTTCCAGAACCACCTTGTCGGTGCCCTTGGAGCCGGTCCCCGCGTAGAGCTCCGGCAGGAAGTTCCTGCCGAGCACTCCGAACACCGGCGGAAACACGTAGAAGACGCCGATGAGGATCATCACCCACATCGTGGTGCGCTTGGCCGCCACTCCGTCCGGATTTGTGTAGAAACGGACGAGGATGTGGGGCAGTCCCGCCGTGCCGCAGACAAGGGCGGCCACCAGCGAGAAGGTGTACAACAACGACAAGGGCCGCGCCTCCTCGGGGCTGAGTCCCGAGGCCTTCGCCGCCTTGGTGGTGAGCGGGCCGAACGGGGAGAGCCACGCTTCGTCCTTCGGCGCCTTCTCGGGCAGGGGCTTCGGTACCGCGTGGTCCCCGTCCACCGTGCGCACGATCGCCGGCGCGGATTCGCCGGGCGCCTGGTTGACGGACAGGTTTTTCCCGTAGCCGCCATACACCGCGAGCAGCACGAAGATCGGCACCGAGATGGCGAACATCTTGATCCAGTATTGGACCGCCTGCACCAGGGTGATCCCCTTCATTCCTCCGAGCGCGACATTGAGGGTGATGACCACTCCCACCACCGCCACACCCACCCAGTAGGGAAGTCCGGGGAAGATGTAGGCCAGCGTCGTGCCCGCGCCTTTCATCTGCGGCATCGTGTAGAAGAACCCGATGAACAAAACGAAACACACCGCGATCTTGCGGAACAACGGCGAGTCATAACGACCTTCCGCGAAATCCGGAATCGTATACGCGCCGAAGCGCCGCAACGGCCCGGCGATGAACAACAGCAGGAACAGATACCCGCAGGCATAACAGACCGGATACCAGAGCGCGTCATAGCCGGAGGACATCACCATGCCGGCGATGCCCATGAAACTCGCCGCGCTCAGGTATTCGCCGGAAATCGCCGACGCGTTCCAGCCGACGGAAACCGATCGTCCCGCGACGAAGAAATCCGCGGCGCTTTTCGACGACTTCGCGGAACGGAAGCCCATCCAGATCGTGACGACGACCGTGATGGCGGACAAGGTGAGGATCCAGGGATCAACGTTCATCGTGCCGAACCTCGTTGGGTTTCCCGGACTTCGCGGACCTCGCTGGTTTCGAGCGCGATTGATTTCCGAATGAACGTGCCGGCGATCACCCACACGTAGGGGAAGACGAGCACGCCGAGCAGGAGCCAGCTCAGGGTGAAGCCGCCGACGCGCGTGGCCATCAACTCAGGCTGGAAGTAGTTCAGCAAGGGCAGTCCCAGAAGGAGCAGCAGGAAGGCGACGGCGCATGCGATGGAAAGCCGGAGCTGGCGTTTCATCAGCGAGTGGAGGAATTCGTCGCTGTGGATGAAGTCGTCGTGGGGATTCGGATCGTCAGGCATGGAACGGGTTGTTTCTGGGTGGGGTTTGGGTATCGCATAGGAGAACGGGACCGCGGTGCGGGTCGTCAAGGTGTTTTCCGGGTTAGGGCGATCCGGACGATGCCCCCGATGTGCGGCAACTTCGGGGTTTTCACGTCGCGTTTCCCCGCTAGCGTGCCGCCATGTCGACGCTGTTGGAACGATTCCTCGATCCCGCCCGGGTCTCGCTGAAGATCTGCGGCGTGCGGACTGCCGCCGACGCCGGGTTGTTGGCGGATCGTGGTGTCGACGCGCTTGGAGTGAATTTCTGGCCGGAATCGAAACGCTATTTGTCCGACGGAGAAGCGGCATGGCTGGCACCGATGAAGGACAGGATCCTCCGCGTCGGCGTGTTTGTGAACGAATCGCCAGACCTGCCGCTTCGATTGTTTCGGGACGGGTGGATCGATCTGGTGCAGTTGCACGGCGACGAGACGCCGGAGGACGCCGCGGTGTTCGTTCGCGAAGGTGTGCCCTTTCTCAAGGCGGTGGGTGTCTCCGCCGCGTCGGACCTCGCGCTGGCCGCGGCCTATCAAGCCGCCGGCGTGTTGTTGGACGCGCACGCGCCCGGCGTGTATGGCGGAACCGGCGAGGCGTTTGACTGGAACCGCGCGGTGGATTTCCAACAGAGGCACCCGGAGATCCCGCTGTTGCTTGCCGGTGGGATCACACCGGAAAATGCCGCGGAGGCGGCGGCGTTCGTGCATCCGTGCGCGCTTGATGTCGCATCCGGCGCCGAGATGGCACCGGGGGCGAAGGACATGCAAAAAGTCGATGCGCTGATGAAGGCACTCGGACGTTGATCGAACAAATGTTGACCGACAGTCATTGCCACCTCGCATCGCATCGTTTCGGCGCGGAGGAGTTGCCGTCGTTGTTGGGGAGGGCCCGCGATGCGGGCGTGACGCGCTTGGTCACCCTCGCCACCTGCCTTGATGATCTGGAGGCAAACCTCCGCATCGCCGGCGATCCATCCGTGCACGCCTGTCTCGGCATTCATCCATGCGATGTCCACCACGCTCCGGACGATGCGGTCGAAACGATCGCCGCTTTCATGGACGATCTTCGTGTCTGCGCGATCGGCGAGACGGGGCTCGATTACTATCATCCGGCGCCTGACGCTTGGGACGAGAACGTGTTTCGCGAGCGGCAGCGGGATTTCCTCCGAGCCCATTTCGAATTGGCCTCACGCTGCGGGCTCAATGTCGTGATCCACACCCGCGACCGGCTGGGTTGCGGATCCTTCGATGACGCGCTGGAGATCTATCGCGGGTTTCACGATCGCGTGCGAGCCTTGTTCCATTGTTTCATCGGCACGCCGGACAACGCCGCCAAGGTGCTCGATCTCGGAGGCTTGCTGGGTTTCGGCGGAGTCGCGACTTTCAAAAACGCGCGCGACGTGAGGGAAACCGTGCATTCCTGTCCTCCTGGTTCCTTCGTCGTGGAGACCGACGCGCCCTATCTCGCGCCCGAACCTCACCGCGGGAAACGCAACGAGCCATCGTTCGTCCGGAACACCGCGGAGCGTATCGCGGAACTTCGAGGCGAGACCTTGGAATCCCTCGCCTCGCACACGGGAGCTGCGGCCGACCGATTTTTCCGCTTCCGATCCGCCGTGGATTGAATAAAGGCGGGTGGGCACGGCGTTCCATACACGTCCTCCGGTCTCGTCCGGCTTCCATCCAATCCAATCGTCTTGTCATGAAAACCACGCACCTGTTTCTTTCCGCCGCCATCGCCGCGGCACTCGTCTCCTGCGCATCGCAGGGCGACAACGAATACGACACGCCCGGCAATCCCTACGATGCCGCCGACGCCTCGATGGTCAATCCGCCGGTGGATCCGAATCCGGTATATGACTCGCCGGCCGCCTACGGTGACGCCGGTTCCGTCGACGCACTCGCTCCCGCCGTCCCGCAGGTGCCGCCCGCGCCCGCCATTCCGGACCCCACGCCGAGCGTGCCCGCGACAGGTCCCGCCACCATCCACACGGTGGTGAAGGGCGACACCCTTTCGGGAATCAGCTCGAAGTACAACGTTCCGATGGCGGCCATCAAGGCGGCCAACAACATGACCAGCGATACCGTCGTGCTTGGACGCAAGATGGTGATCCCGCCGCGCTGATCCTCGACGAGTTGGTCCAAATCCCGTTTTCCCGCCGTGCGACTGATCCGCCTTGGTGTCTTGTTCCTCGCCGCGACCCTCCATGCCGCCGCCGATGACGCGGCGCGGGAGGAGGCTCTCGACAACCTTCTGTCGGAACGCGATTCGCCGGAGGCCCTCGCCAGGCTTGTGGAGGAAGCGAAGGAGGCGGGAGTCAGTGAGCAGTCGATCCTCGAGGCGCGTTTCCTCTATCATGTCGACCGGCGCGACGATGCCGCCATCGCCGCGATGCTTCCGGAATTCCTTGCCCGCGGGAGCAAATTCCAACTCGATGAATCCGCGATCTTCGCCGTCGAGGAGGACTGGCTGGCGGTCGTGGAGTATGTGCAGTCCATCGACTGCCTTCAGAAGGACGACCGCGATGGATTCAAGAAGCACATCACCGAGGCGTTCTGGTTGAGTCCGCGGCAGGCCGCCGCATTCACCCCGCACATCGAGCGCATGCGTCTCAACGAACGGATGCGGGACGTGCGTGTCGATTTCAACGGCAGGCTTGTCCGTTTGGGTGGCGGCGATGTCCCGCTCTCCACTCTGGCGGGTGAAGGCAAGGCGCTGCTGTTTCACTTCTGGTCCCCGTGGAGCCAGGAATGTGTGGACCTGATGCCGGACTTCATCGCGATGACGGATGCCTTGCGCGGTTCGTCGGTCGCGGTGGTCTCGATCGTTCCCGAATCGCCTGCCAAGATGGTGGAGGAGGCCGCACGCATGCACACGAAGCTGGCGGAGGAGGCGGCGTGCGCGTGGGTGGTCGATCGAAAGGAGGCTTCGTTCAACGCTTTGTTTCGCGTGCAGAGCTATCCCCGCATAGTTCTCGTGTCGCGCGAAGGTTCGGTTCTCTTCAACGGCGAGCCGGGCGACTCCGGTTTCTGGCAGAAACTGTTGGAGGTGGATCCGTCGTTGCAACGGCCTGACGCGCCCGCGCGCGGCAAGGAGTGACGAAGGCCGCGCGCCGCGAAATACGATCCACGTCGTAGTTGTTGGAAGGGTGCGGAGGACGTCGTTTTTGTTTCTAAAGTTTTCTTGAAAATCGTTGCGATTCAACTTGACGGTAATCCGAACTACTAGTTCTATCGTCGCTAGCAACGAGGTTGCACTGCATGGCCCGCCCGTCCCATCCATCCAATCTTGAACTGCAGGCTCTATCAGTCCTGTGGCATGATGGACCATCGACGGTCGCCGCGATCCACGAAACGCTGCCGGACAAGAAGGACCGTGCCTACACCACGGTGTTGTCGGTGATGCAGAACCTCGAGCGCAAGAACCTGGTGAGGCGTTCGCGTGTCGGGCGGGCGCATGTGTATGAGGCGGCGTATTCCCAAGAGGTCATCGTCCAGCGCGCGACGCATGACTTTCTAACCAACGCTTTTGGAGGACGCCTCGGAGAGGCGCTCCTCGCGATCCTCTCCGCCGGCTCGTTGACGCCGGAAGAGAAAACAAGAATAGAACGCGAACTCCAAAGACACAAAACCATGGCTGCGAAAAAAACAGCGAAAAAGGCGGTCAAAAAGACCGTGAAGAAGGCCGCGAAGAAGGTTGCCAAGAAAGCTCCGGCGAAAAAGGCAGCCAAGAAAGCGGCCAAGAAGGCCCCCGCCAAAAAAGCGGTGAAGAAGAAAGCCGCCAAAAAAGCGGTGAAGAAGGTTGCCAAGAAGGCTGCGAAGAAAAAGGTCGCCAAGAGCGCCAAGAAAGCAGCGAAGAAGGCCGCCAAGAAAACCGTGGCCAAGAAGCCCGCGAAAAAGGCTGCCAAGAAAGCCGCCAAGAAAGCGGTGAAGAAGGCCGCCAAGAAGCCGGTGAAAAAGGCTGCCAAGAAAGCCACCAAGAAGGTTGCCAAAAAGGCCGCGAAGAAAGCCGCCAAGAAGAAGTAAGCTCGAAACCTTTCCCCCGATTCTTCAGGCGGTGCCGCACCAGCGGTTCTCCGCCTGAGGTCGTAGGGCGGGGAGGTCGTCAACGGCGGGAGACCTGCGGGTCTCCCGCCTCTCTTGTTTCCGGAGGGTGGGATTGAAAAAAAGGGATTGCATCCCTCCGGTCGCCCGTCCTAGCTTCGCGCGCCCCGCACGCGGGGAGGTGAAAGGCGCGGTTAGCTCAGTGGTAGAGCACTACCTTGACACGGTAGGGGTCACTGGTTCGAACCCAGTATCGCGCACCATTCGCCCCGGCCTTTCCGGAGTGGATGCAAGGTTTGAAAAACAGACGTGATCGATTGAGCCGTTCAAGGAACCTGGACCCGCCGAGCAACGAGGAACTGGATGCCTTGCTCCGGCTGCTGGATGACGAGACCCCCGCGGTGCGGGAACGGGTTGTGGAGCGTCTCACATCATGCGGAGGCGACTTGAGCGAATGGCTGGCGGGGCGTGCCGTGCCGCTCTCCCCTCATGAGCGCTCGCTGCTCGCGGAAATTCTCCGTCCGGCGCGGCGCGAGGCGCTGGCCGCCGAGTGGTCCGCTCCGACGGGTGGCGCGACGGCGCTCGGCGACGATTGGGACGCCTGCGAGGCGCTGCTGCGGATGATTTCGGACTTCCTGCACGACGGGATCACGATTCGCCAGCCGCTTTCCGACGCTCTCGACCTGCTCGCCGAGGAGGCGGCGGAGAACGGCGTTACCGACGCCCTCCGGTTGCGGAGCTTCTTGTTCTCGGACGGCCGGCTGCGCGGCAACCGCGACGCTCCGGAAGCACCCGGCAACTCGGATCTCGCGTGGTCGATCGCCGAAGGATTGTCGAACCCGCTGGGACTTTGCACGATTTACATCCTTGTCGCGGCCCGGCTCGATCTGGAGGTCGAAGCGGTGAATTTTCCCGGCCATTTCCTCTGCCGGGTGCACGAGGACGGCTATCCGGTGATCGTCGATTGTTTCGACAGCGGGCGGCTTCATCTCCAGGCTTCGCTGTTGGAGGATCCGGATCTCGGCACCGCGGAACGAAAGATCCTGCGCCAGTCGGTGGGGCCGGGAGTGGTGCTGCTGCGCTTGCTCAACAACCTTGTCGCGGCCCTCGTCAAAGATGGCCGCGGCGCTGACGCGCGCCTGATCCGCAAGTTGCGCGCCTCGCTTCGTTAGATCCACCCCGCGCGCGGCCGTCAGGCGAGAATGTCCCGGACAACGTGGCCGTGCACATCGGTGAGTCGGAAATGGCGGCCTTGGAAGAAATACGTGAGCTTGGTGTGATCCACGCCCATCAGGTGAAGGATGGTGGCGTGGAGGTCGTGGACGTGGACGCCGCCGGAGGTGATGTTGTAGCCGAAGTCGTCGGTCGCACCGTGGACGATGCCCGGTTTCACGCCGCCGCCGGCCATCCACATCGAGAAGCAACGCGGGTGGTGGTCCCGGCCATAGGTTTCCTTGGTCAGGGTCCCCTGCGAGTAACTGGTGCGGCCGAACTCGCCGCCGCAGATGACGAGCGTGTCCTCGAGCATGCCGCGCTGTTTGAGGTCGCGGATCAGTCCGGCGCACGGTTGATCGACCTCCGAGGCGAGTTTCGGGAGTGTTTGCGGGAGCTTGTTGTGGTTGTCCCAGCCCGGGTGATAGAGCTGGATGAAACGCACGCCGCGCTCGGCGAGCCGGCGCGCCTGCAGGCAGTTGGCGGCGAAGGTGCCGGGTGTTTCCACATCGGGCCCGTAGAGGTCGAGCACGTGTTTCGGCTCGCCCTTGATGTCGGTGGCCTCCGGCACGCTCGTCTGCATCCGGTAGGCCATTTCGTATTGGACGATGCGCGACTCGATCTCGGGATCGATCTCGTTCTGATAGGAAATTCGGTTCATCGCCGCCAGTTTGTCGAGCAGCGAGCGCCTGCCGGTGCCGCAGATGCCGTCCGGGTTGGCAAGATAGAACACGGCGTCCTTGCCTGGCGAGAAGCGCACGCCTTGATGGCGCGAGTCGAGGAAGCCGCTGCCCCAGAGCCGGGCGTAGAGCGGTTGGTCGGTGGGCTTCTTGGTGACCAGCACGACGAATGCGGGGAGGTTCGCGTTCATGCTGCCGAGGCCGTAGTGGACCCACGAGCCGATGCTCGGGCGGCCGGCGATCTGCGAGCCGGTCTGCAGGAACGTCATCGCCGGGTCGTGGTTGATGGCTTCGGTGAACATCGAGCGGATGAGGCAGAGTTCGTCGATGACCGAGCCGGTGTGCGGTAGCAGGGTGCTGATGCGCGTGCCGTTTTTTCCGCAGTCCGCGAAATCGAAGTGGGATCCGGCGAGCGGGAGGACCGACTGGTTGCCGCTCATGCCCGTGAGGCGCTGGCCGCCGCGCACGGAGTCCGGAAGCGCCTCGCCGTTGCGCTGGCGCAGCAGGGGTTTCTCGTCGAAGAGGTCCTGTTGCGACTGCCCGCCGCTCATGAACAGATAGATGACGCGCTTCGCCCGCGGCGCGAAACCCGGGATGCCGGCGGGCATGGATGCCGCGGTGCGATCCGCAAGCAGCGACCCGAGCGCCATGCCGCCGAGGCCTGCGGAGAGCCTCGAGAAAAAGCGGCGCCGGGTGATGAAGAGCGGGTCGGTTTCCATGGCTCAGCGGAGGGTGATCGTTTCGTCGAGGTTGAGCAGGGCGGAGGCGACGACGGTCGCCGCGGCGAGTTCCGCGGCGGGGATGTCCGCGGGTGCGGCGAGCTCGCCGACCTTGAGGAATGCGGCGGCCTGCTCCGGTTGCGCGGTGAAGATGCGGGATTGTTCTTCGTGGAGGTCCGTCAGCAGTCGGACTTCCTCCGTTGACGGAGGGCGGCCGAGGGTTTCGCGGAACATCCACGCGATGCGCACGCCGGGCTCGGAGCCGCCATCGCGCAGCATGCGGATGGCCATGCCGCGCGCGGCTTCCACGAACTGCGGGTCGTTGAGCGTGACCAGCGGCTGGAGCGGCGTGTTCGTCTGCTGGCGGCGCACCGAGCAGACGTCGCGGTTCGGCACATCGAAGGCGAGCATGCCCGGTGGCGGCGCGGTGCGGCGCCAGAAGGTATAGAGGCTGCGGCGGTAAATGTCCGGTGGGGCATCCTGCTTGTATTGGGGAAGGAAGCTGTTGAGCACGCGCCAGGTGGCGGATTCGGGAAGATAGGGTTTCACCGGCGGGCCGCCGATGCGCGGGTCGAGCAATCCCGCAAGCGTGAGCGCTTGATCGCGAAGCGCCTCGCCGGCCAGGCGTTTCACCGGGCCGCGGGCGAGCAGGATGTTGGCCGGATCCCGCTCGCGCAGCCCGGGCGTGGCGATCGATTCCTGTGAGTAGGTTGCGCTGAGCACAATCATGCGGCAGAGACGTTTCATATCCCAGCCATGGGAAACGAAATCGCGGGCGAGCCAGTCGAGGAGCTCTGGATGGGACGGGACCTCGCCCTGCCTGCCGAAGTTGTCGGTGGTGGCGACCAGGCCGCGGCCGAAGAAGTGCTGCCAGACGCGGTTCACATGGACGCGCGCGGTGAGCGGATGGTCCGGTGCGGTGAGCCAGCGCGCGAGGCCGAGCCGGTCCCGCTGCTGCCCGTCCGGAAACGGTGGAAGGGCGGACGGCGTGGCGCGCGGAACGGGGTCGCCCCCGCGCTGCGTGTAATCGCCGCGGGCGAGAAGATACGCCGGACGCGGATGCTTCATCTCGCGCATGACCGGAAGTTCCCGCACGCCGTCATATGCCTGCCGCAGCGCGCGCCGGGCATCGTGAAGCCGTCCGGTGGCGGCTCGTGTTTCCATATCGACCGCGGAAACATAATAACTCTTCAGCGCCTCGATGCCGGATCGGTCCCGTGCGGTGTTGGCGATCGTTTCCCCAAGCGGCCGGTCATGAAACAGCGAGTCGATTTCCAAAGGTGTGAGCACCCGGCGGTGGATGCGGATGGCATCGACCTCGCCGTCCTTGAACCCGGAGTCGCGGACGCGTTCGCCGAAGGTGAAGGCATTGGCGCCGCCGCAGTTCTTGACGAGGTTGTCGCGGACGATGTCGACGTCCGCCATGCCGCCGTTGAGGAAGACCTTGAGCCCGGCGGCCTTCGATGAGCCGTCATAACTGACGCTCACGTGGGTCCATTCGCCGATGGCCAGTTGCCCGCGGGTCCGCACGGCGATGCAGTGGCCGGGCCACTCGCGCGCGGCCATCCAGCGCAGGCGTCCGTTCTCCATGAGCAGTTCGAAACCATGGTAGCCGGGATCGTATCCCATGCTGTTGTGGAAAACGAGCGAGCGCTTCGCCTGGGCCGCCGGTTTCATGAAAAAAGAAACAGTGAAGGCATGCTCCTGATGGCCCACGCCGTGGTCGCCCAGCGCGAGCGGATCGTCGCCGGTGAAACGGAGCGCCTGTCCCTTGTGGCCCGGGACAAGGGTGTTGCGTGCATTCGACGTGGCGGGCTTGTTTCCGGTGCTGTTGGGAAACGAATCCTTTTCGCGCGAGTCGAGCTCATAGGCGCCGCTCAGGTCCGCGTCCGGAGCGACGGGCGATCCGAGCCAGGCCCGGAACTCCGCTCCGCGTGAGTCGATCGTTTCCCGCAGCGCCACTTCCGCCGCAGCAACCGCATCCTTTGCGCTGGCGATCCGCTTGTCCTGTTCCGGTGTGGTGAGGAGGAGCGTGGGGTGCGGCTGGATCGATGCAATGCCGTGCAGGAGCCCCCATTCATCGATGCTGTTGAAGAAGGCGCCGAGCGAGTAATACTCGCGCGTCGGGATGGGATCGTATTTGTGATCGTGGCAGCGGGCGCACTCCATGGTGAGCGCGAGGAAGGCGGTGCCAAAGGTGTGGACGCGGTCCGCCACTCCTTCCTGGCGGAACTCCTCTTCGACGCTGCCACCCTCCTGCGTCTTGCGGTGGATGCGGTTGAAGGCGGTGGCGATCATCTGGTCCCGCGTCGGGTTCTCCAACAGATCTCCGGCGAGCTGCCAGGTGATGAACTCGTTCCAGGGGAGGTTCTCGTTGTGCGCTCGGATGACCCAGTCGCGATACGGCCAGGCATGGGTGTCGATGTCGGATTGATATCCAAAGGAATCGGCATATCTCGCCGCATCGAGCCATCCGACGGCCATGTGTTCGCCATAGCGGGGGGATGCGAGCAGTCGGTCCACCGCGCGCTCGCGGGCGCCGGGTGACGTGTCGGCGAGATACGCCTCGATTTCCCCGGCGGATGGCGGGAGCCCGGTGAGGTCGTGGGAAACGCGGCGGAGCCAGCGTTCGGGCGGCGCGGGCGGGGAGGCGTCGATGTCTTCCCGGCGGAGGCGGTCGAGGACGAACCGGTCGATCTCCGCCGTGCCCGGAGGACCCGCGTCCGGCACCGGAACCGCGGCGGGGGGCGGGACAAAGGCCCAGTGCGGCTCATACCCGGCGCCGGAACGGATCCATGACTCGAGCAGGTTCTTCTCCCGCTCGTCCAACTGTCTCGGTGCCTCGGGCGGCGGCATCACGTCATCGGGGTCGATGGCGTGGATGCGGCTGATGAGGGTGCTTTCCTCCGGTTCCCCCGGCACGATGGCCCCGGCGCGGATGGCGTCGTCCCGCACATCGAGCCGCAGGTCCGCTTCGCGCTTGCCGGCGTCCGGTCCGTGGCAGGCGAAGCACTTGTCCGCGAGGATGGGCCGGATGTCGTTGTTGTAACCCGGGGCCGCGCTCCCCCGGGCCGGACATCCGCAGATCAGCAGGAATGCCGGCCATGCAGGCCGGATGAAACTCAAGACGCGCATGGTAACCCAAAGCGCGGACTACGGCATCCGGGGTTCCCGACTTTCAGGACGGGAGCCCTTGGGTGGATCATCCCTTGATTTCCAGCAGCATCTGCGGGTTGTTCGGAAACTTCTTCTGGAAGAACAACAGCCGCTCCATCGCCTCGACGGGACGATGGCCTGAAAGCCCGCGGCGGATGAGGTGGATCTTGTGAAGCATGTGGTCGGGGAGCAGCAGTTCCTCGCGGCGGGTACCGGATTTGAAGATGTCCACGGCCGGATAAATGTAGTTCTCCGCGATCTTGCGATCGAGCACGATCTCCATGTTTCCGGTGCCCTTGAACTCCATGAAGATCGCCTCGTCTGCACGCGAGTTCGTCTGGATGAGCGCGGTGGCGAGGATGGTGAGCGAGCCTCCGCCGCGCGTGTTGCGGGCCGCGGCGAACAGACGTCGCGGCACTTCGAGCGCGCCGATGGTGATGCCGCCGGATCCGGTGGCGCGGCCGCGGCGGCCGCCGCCGCTCATCGAGTTGTTGTAGGCCCGCGCGAGGCGGGTGATCGAGTCCATCAGCAGGAAGACGTCCTTGCCCGCCTCGACGAGACGCTTCGCGCGTTCGATCGCGAGTTCGGCGATGCGGCAGTGGCTGCGCGCCTGCTCGTCGTTCGAGCTCGCGTAGATTTCGGCGCCGGGAAGCGCGCGACGGAACTCGGTGACCTCTTCGGGACGCTCGTCAACGAGCAACACCATCAGGTGCAGGGTATCCTCGTATTTCTCCCGCACCGCCTCGGCGATGTGGAGGAGCAACGTTGTTTTTCCCGAGCGTGGCGGTGAAACGATGAGACCGCGCTGGCCGCGCCCGACAGGTGCCATGATGTCGAGCACCCGGGTGGTGAAACGGTTGGGATCCGTTTCGAAACTGATCCGCTTGGCGGGATTGATCGCCTTGAGCTCGTCGAAATGAGGGAGCTTCGCGGCTTCATCGGGCGGCAGTTCGTTGATCGTGGTGATTTCGACGAGCTGTGGCCCGCGCTGTCCCTCCTGATAGATTCCGTGGATCCATTGGCCGACGCGCAGGTTGTGGCGGCGGATGAGTTCCGGCGGAACGAAGACGTCGTCGCGAGCTTGTTCGAAGTTCTTGCCCGGAACGCGCAGGAAACCGAAGCCCTTGGGAGCGAGTTCGAGCATGCCGTCGGCTTCGATCTTCGGTCCGGACAGGGGAGCCGGCTTGTGTTCCTGGCCGCTGCCGCCGCCGCCGGGCTCTCCGCCTTCGGTGCGCATCTGTGCGATGCGCTCGGCGCGGCGTTTGCGTTTGTCGCGGCGGCGCTTGCTGCGGCTTTCACGTTTCGGCTGCCCGTCTCCGGACCGCGCCTGGGGATCGGCATTGTCATCCGGCGCCGGGCCCTGTGGTTCGCGGGGATTGACCGGTCCGCCGCCCGGAACCCGTCCGAAACGTTTCGGTTCGGACGCGCCCGCATCGTCGAACTCCACGTCCTTCGCTTGCGGAGCGGGTTCTTCTCGCGGCGCGGAAGATTCAAAGAGATCCGGAGTTTCCTGCTTTGTCGCCGCTTGTTTTTTCGCCCGCACGGCCCGCTTCTTCGGGGCGGCCGGCTCGTCGGAGGTCGCCGCGGCAGCCTCTTCGGTGGCGGGGGATTTTTTCGCGGTCGCTTTCTTCGCCGCTTTTTTCGCCGCCTTCTTCGCGGGGGCTTTTTTGGCGGCGGTTTTGCGGGTCGCGCGCTTGCGCGCCGGTGCGGTTTCCTCGGCGGAGGTTTCCTGCGGCGGGTTTTCTTGTTCGGTGGGGTCGCTCATCCGGATTCTCGGGATCGGATTGGGAAAGAGATGGGTTCGCGGGACGGATCAGGAATCGAGTTGATCAACGATCGCGTCGGCGATTTCGAAGTTGGTGAAAACGTTGACCGTGTCGGCATAGTCGTCGAGCTGGTCGTGGAGTTTGATGATCTGGCGGGCGAGTGCCGGGTCGTCGATGACCGCCGGGACCTGCGCGAGGGACACGAATTTCTCGGAGCTGATCACCAGACCTGCTTCGCGGAGCGCTCCGGCGACCGATCCGAGATCGGTGGGAGACGTGAGGACGATGTGCTCGTCCTCCTCGGAGGTGACGTCTTCGGCGCCGGCTTCGATGGCGGCCTCCATCATCCTTTCGGCGTCGATGGTGTCGGCAGGAACCCGGATCTCGCCGCGGCGGTCGAACTGATAGGAAACGGCGCCGGGAGTGGCGACGCTGCCGTTGTTCTTGGTGAAAATCGAACGCAGGTCCGCGGCGGACCGGTTGAGATTGTCGGTGGCCATCTCGATGATGAAGGCGACTCCGGCCGGGCCGTACCCTTCGTAGGAGACTTCCTGGATGGCGTCACCGCCGAGTTCGCCGGTGCCCTTGCGGATGGCTCGCTCGATGTTGTCCTTGGGCATTGAGACGGCCTTGGCGTTGTCGATGGCGGTGCGCAGGCGCGCATTGGCCGCGGGGTCGCCGCCGCCGGCACGGGCCGCGAGCGCGATCTCGTGGGCGCACTTGCTGAACACCCGTCCTTTGACGGCATCAACGCGGGCCTTGATATGTTTGACCTTGGACCACTTGTTGTGACCGGCCATGAGGTGGTTCTGGATGTGAATTGCGTTCGGGACGACGCGGGGGCGCACACGGGTTCGGACAACCGCATGATCCGCGGACGGAATGGATGGATGCGAACCTGCGCGTCAACCGGCGTGGTGCCTGATGAGCCGGGAAATCCGGCGGGGCGGGGGTTCGTCAACCGGGAGGAAGTTTCACGAAAGCCTTTCGGAAGGGCTCCTCCGTCGCTCCAACGCGGCGAAGATGGTCGAGGCCGGGAGGCTTGGCAACACCTAATTTTCACCCGGATCCGTGTCGGATGACCGCGGAACGGGCCGCCGGACGGGCGTTTTTGCCGATTGCGGAACCGGAGCGGCGGTGCCAACCTCCCGCCATGAACACGCGTCGGATGCGGATGTTAGGATGGCTGGGGATGTGGCTCTCCGCCCTTCCCTTGGTGGCCCAGGACGAGCCGGCGCCCGCCGCGTTCAACGGGATTCCCGCCGATTTGATGGACGACCCCCACGTGAGGGAGGAACTGGCGGTGAACGAATTCACCGCGCCCTCGATTTCAAAACTCTTCGACACCCTGCAGTTCCTGATGCCGCTGCCGCTGCTGGAAAACCAACTGCAACTGCCGGAACGCATGCCGCTCGACCGTGCGGACCTCGCGATCGAACTCGGCTTCCTCATCGCGGACGGCTTTCTCGACGTCCAGGCCGAGCAACTCGGCCGCGTCGAAGAACTCGCCGCCAAGCTCACCAGCTATGGCAAGGCTCTCGGCGCCGGCGAGCGGGTGAACCGCCACGCCGCGAGCCTGCTCGACAGCGCGAAGGAAAAGAATGTCGACCAGTTGAAGAAAGAACTCGCCGCGACGCAGCGCGACGTCGAGGCCGAGCTGGTCTCGCTGCGCGATGCGGATCTCGCCCATCTGATCTCGCTCGGCGGATGGATCCGCGCGTTGCATGTCTCGTCCGTCGCGGTGGAGAAACAGTTTTCACCGGAGCGCGCGCGGAAGGTGATGCGCGAGGACATCGCGGATTATTATA
This sequence comes from Akkermansiaceae bacterium, assembly GCA_024233135.1. Lineage (GTDB taxonomy): Bacteria > Verrucomicrobiota > Verrucomicrobiia > Verrucomicrobiales > Akkermansiaceae > Luteolibacter. The sequence goes on from JACKPZ010000008.1 coordinate 75,711, forward strand.
CCGAGTCCGTCGCGGGACTCGAGCCGCGGATTTCCGAGCGGCCGAACTATCTGGAAATGCGCGACCTGCTCGCCGGCCTGCGGGCCGAGATGGTGCTCAAGGACGATGAGGAGCCGACCCGCGAGAAGATCGTCGAGATCCGCATACAGGCGGAGAATCTCGTGAAACTCGCCCTCCGTAGAAACCAATGAGCCATCCGCCGAAGGAAACCGCCGCGGTGCTCGGACTCGGGATCGTCGGTTCGCGGGCGTTCGAACGCCTGCGTGCGGCAGGCCGCGGAGCCGCTTGTTGGAACCGCACGCCGAAAGGTCTTCCCGGAGAGGCGTCCGATCCCGCCTCCGCGGTGCGCGAGGCGAAGATCGTTTCGATCTACCTGAAGGATGCGCCCTCCGTGCGCGAAGTGATGGAGGCCGCCGCCGATGGACTCGGGGAGGGAACGATCGTGCTCAATCATTCCACGGTCGATCTTGCGACCACCCGGTGGCTGGATGCGTGGTGCTCGGAACGAGGATGTCGTTTCCTCGATGCGCCGTTCACGGGCAGCAAGGTGGCGGCCGGCGCCGGCGAGTTGGTATATTATCTCGGCGGCGACCCCGGGCTCATCGCGGAGCTCGACGGTTTCCTGAAACTCACCAGCCGCGCGACAATGGTCTGCGGCGAAGTCGGCTCGGCGACGGTGATCAAACTCGCCACCAATCTGATCTCCGCATGCACCGTGCAGGCGCTTGCCGAGTCGCTGGCTCTGACCCAAAGCCACGGCGTCGAGGCCGCGTGCCTGATGCAGGCGGTTTCGGAAAACGTCAGTGGCTCGAAACTCAGCGCGATGAAACTTCCGGCGATGGCCGCCGCGGAGTTCGATACCCATTTCTCGCTTTCGAACATGGCCAAGGACACCCGCTACATGCTCGCGCTGGCGGACCAAGCATCGCTGGAAACACCCGCCGTCGCCGCCGTCGCGAAACGCCTCGCCGATCTTGATGCGGCGGGGTTTGGCGGACTCGATTTTTCCGCGCTGGCGAAACCCTACGTCGATCCGTCGTGAGCGGACGCGTTGCCATCGACATCGGCGCTCCCTCCGTGCTCGTGTTCCGCGGCCCGGACGCGGAGCGATATCTCAACGGCCAGCTCACCCAGGACGTTCGCCGCGCCGGTTCCGGGCAAACGTTTCCTTCCTGCGTGACGGATGCCAAGGGCCGCCTCCAGTTCCGCGTCTGGATCGCTCGCGATGATGAAGGCGCGTTTCTCGTCCAAGGCGAACCCGGCATCGCAGACGATCTGGAGGCCCGGCTCACCCGCTACCTCATCGCCGATGATGTCGATGTCTCGCGGCCGGACCCGCCCTTCCGGATGATGCATCTCACCGGTGACAGCCCGGCGCCGCCGGAGCGGGTGGTGTCCCTCGGGTGCGCTCGGTTCGGCGGTCCCGGCGCCGACTGGTGGATTCCGGACGGCTTCGATATCGGGATCCCCGATGAATGGAAACTCCTTGCCGGAGACGAGTTCGAGGCCTTCCGCATCCGCCGCGGAACGCCCGCATGGGGCAGGGAGCTCTTCGAGGGGCTGCTGCCGCCCGAGGCCGTCCTGGAGGCGTCCGATATTTCCTATCAGAAAGGCTGCTACATCGGCCAGGAGGTCATCTCGCGGATGAAACGCGCGGGCAAGACCAACAAGCGGCTCGTGCACGCCGTGGTCGATGAGGCGGTGCCGGACGATGATCTTGCGCTTGCGGGCCCGGATGGCTCCGACGCCGGTTTCCTCACCAGCGTTTCCCCGTTGGCGCACGACGGGGTGTTCCATGTGCTCGGCTATGTGAATCGTGGCGCGACGGAGTGTTTCGCGGCCGCTCCCGGAGGCCGGAGACAGCCGCTGCGTCCGCTGTGACGGATTGTTCCTTGCGGATTCCGGCAAACTCCTGAGACTGGAAATCGATGGGCGGGATTCCGACGTTTTTGGCGATGGGCGAGGCGAATGTGTCGCCCTTGTTCGCGCTGCTCACGATGGTGCTGGTGCTCGCTGTGGTCATCTCGCTCGCCCTCGTCCGCTTCAAGCAGAGCCTGCTCGTTGGATACCTGCTCGCCGGCGTGTTGATCGGCAATTTCGGACTGCTCTGGTTCACCGGAAACGACGCTTCCGATCCGGTCATCGCGAATCTATCGGAAATCGGCGTCGTCCTCCTGATGTTCACGCTGGGTGTCGAGTTTTCCTTCGGCGAGCTGCGGCACATGTGGCGCACAGCGCTGCTCGGCGGCGGCATGCAGGTCGCCGTCACCGGGTTGATCGCCGGCGGCATCGCCGCGCTCGCGGGATTCAATGTGATCGACAGTGTGGTGCTCGGCATCGCGGTGTCGCTCAGCTCCACTGCGGTGGCGATGAAATCATTTCAGGACGCCGGCCAGCAGAACAATCCCGGCGCCCGCGCCAGCCTCGGCATCGCCCTCTTCCAGGACATCCTCGTGATCCTTGTCTTCCTCGTGATGCCCGCCGTCTATCAGAGCGGCGGCGGTTCCATCCTGCCGCAGATCGGCACGGCGGTGTTGAAGGGCTTCGTGTTTCTCGCTGGCGCCGCGCTGTTGGGGAAATACATGCTCAACTCGCTGCTCCACGCCGTCGCCCGCACCCGCAGCCGCGAGTTGTTCACGCTCACCGTCATCGGCCTTTGCGCGGGCGTCGCCTATGCCGGCGGCGCGCTCGACCTGTCGCTCGCGCTCGGCGCCTTCGTCGCCGGCCTGGTGGTCAGCGAGTCGATCTACAGTCACCGGATCCTATCGGAAATCCTGCCGTTCAAGGACCTCTTCCTCGCCATCTTCTTCATCTCCGTGGGCCTCCAGATCGATCTTTCGATCTTTCTCACCGACTGGGCGCGGGTGCTGCTTTGGAGTTTCTCGATCCTTCTTGCGAAGGGCGCGGTCGTTTTTTTCGTCCTCAAGTCGTTGCAGCTTCCCGCCCGCCCCGGAATGCTCGCCGCCGCCGCCCTGTCGAGCACGGGGGAATTCTCGCTGGTCCTCATCGGCAAGGCCGGGGGCTACAGGCCTTTCGATCCGGCGACCGAGCAGGTGCTTCTCGTGTGCACCGCGCTGACCATGGCCTGCGTGCCCACGCTCATGCGGGTGTCGCTACCGTTCGCGAAGTGGCTTGAGGAGAAAGGCGTGCTTGCCAGCCACAAGATGGCGCCGGAAGTGATGACGCCCGTCCAAGCCATCAAGCAGATCGACGACCACGCGATCATCTGCGGCTACGGTCCCGTAGGCCGGTCGGTCAACGAAGCGCTGAAACGCTGTGGCGTGAGCACGCTTGTGCTCGAACTCAATGCCGAGACCGTGCGCGATCTGAAGGAGCGCGGCCAGCCGGTCCTGTTCGCGGATGCCACCCACCCGGAGGCGCTCGATCTCGCGGGGATCAGCCGGGCGCGGATGGTCGCCTTCACGTTCCCCTCCGTGCACGTCACCTGCGCCGCCGTGCCGCTCGTGCGTGAGCGGAATCCCGGCATCTGCATCTTCGGCCGCGCCAAATTTCCGAACGAGGCGATGAAACTCCGCGCCCTCGACGTCCAGGTCATCCATGACGAACGCGAGAGCGCCGTCGCGATGGTCCGCGCGGCGATCACCACCTATCAGCGCGCGGATATCGACCCCGTCGAAGTCGTCGGCGAGACAATGGAAGCCGGATGATCCGGATTTTTTGCTTCGGCATCGCGAGGGCTCCCGTCTAAGAACCCGCCGTGGCCCTGCTCCTCGCGATCGAATCCTCCTGTGACGAGACGGCCGTCGCCATCGTCCGGGGAAACAAGGGTTCCGCCACCGAGGTGCTGGCGTCCGAGGTTTCCTCACAGATCGAACTCCACCGCGAGCACGGCGGGGTGGTGCCGGAACTCGCCTCGCGCAACCACTCGCTGCGCCTGCCCGCACTCGTTTCCAAGGCCATCGCGGACGCGGGTGTCCGAATGGAGGAGATCGACGCCTTCGCCGCCACCAGCGGGCCGGGGCTCGCCTCGTCGCTGCTCATCGGCAGCACCGCCGCCAAGGGTATGGCCTGCGCGGCGGGACGCCCGTTCCTCGGGATCAACCATCTGGAGGGGCACCTACTTTCCCCGTTCCTCGGCCGCACGGAGGTGCCGCCGCACCTCGCGCTCATCGTTTCCGGAGGACACACGCTGCTCATCGACGTCGAAGCCGCCGGTTGCTATCGAAAACTCGGATCCACCCGTGACGACGCGGCCGGTGAGGCCTTCGACAAGGTCGGGAAAATGATCGGCCTGCCGTATCCCGGAGGTCCCGAGATCGAAAAGGTCGCGCGCGGCGGCGACCCCGCGGCCTATTCATTCCCCCGCTCGATGCTGCACGATCCGCATCTCGACTTCTCGTTCTCCGGCCTCAAGACCGCGGTGCTCTACACGCTCCAGCGCGAGTGCGACCACCTTCGTGTCCCGGACCTCGCCGCTTCGTTCCAGCAGGCCGTCGTCGACACCCTCGTCGGCAAGACCATGCGCGCCCTGGGCTCGTCCGGCCGCCGCGTCCTCGGGCTGTCCGGAGGCGTCAGCATGAACAGCGCCCTGCGCTCCGCCTTTGAAACCGCCTGCCGCGGGTCGGGTGTCGAACTCGCCGTCGCCCCGCCCGCCCTCTGCACCGACAACGCGGCGATGATCGCTTTCGCCGCCCTCCTGCGGCACCTCGACGGCTCCACCACCCCGCTCTCCGAGGACATCCACCCGAATTTGCCGCTGGTCTAGCAGCGCATGACATGGTGAAAACACGCAGGCCCATGAAGTTCCGGACGATGGTATTCGATTTCGACGGCACGATCGCCGATACCCTCGGCGAGACGCGGTTGATCTACAACCAACTCGCGCCCGAATACGGACTCCGCCAGATCGACGAGCACGAACTCGACCACCTGCGCCATCTCTCGCTGAAACAACTCCTCTCACATCTCAGCATCCCCAAGCGCAGGGTCCCCGCGCTCATCTCCCGCGGCACCGGCCTGATGCGGGGAAACATCCACCGCCTCCAACCCATCGAGGGCATGGCCGACGTGCTCGTCGAGCTCCGCCGCCATACCCACTCCTTCGGCATCCTCACCTCGAACGCCTCGTCGAACGTCGATGTCTTCCTGCGCGCCCACGGGCTGCGCGACCACTTCGATTTCATCTCCTCCACCTCCAAGCTCACCGGCAAGTCGAAGCACCTCAAGGCCATCCGCAAGACCTTCTCGCTGCACCACGGTGAGATGCTCTACATCGGCGACGAACTGCGCGACATCAAGGCGTCGAAACGCGCGGGCATCCCCATCGCCGCCGTCACCTGGGGGTTCAATTCCCGCGCCTCGCTCGCCGCCGAGCGGCCGGAGTATCTCTTCGAGCAACCCTCGGATTTCCTCCGCCTGCTCACCCCGATGTAGCGTCTCCGGCCGCGAAACCCGCGCATTGACACCCGCGCCGCCGTCCGTCCATCGTCGGCCCATGTCGGAGGAATCCCCAGCCAGCCCCTCGTCGCAAGAGCGCCCGCCCGAGACCGCGGAACATGCGGAAACCGCCGCGCCGGCGTCGTCCAAGCCGCTTCCGCCCGGCGTGATCCTCGCTTTTGTCATCATCGCCCTGCTCGGCGTGCTCATCGTCATGAACGTCCGCGGCATCACCGGCGGCGGCGTTTCCGACAAGGACCTCACCGCCCTCGACGCCGAGGCCAAGGCCCTCCGCGCCCAGCTCAACAAAGAGCGTGCCAACCTCGGACTCCACCCGCTCGAGGACGGCTCCGAGTCCGTCGACCAGATCGCCAAACGGCTGAAACGCGATGCCGATACCATCGTCGCCGTCGTCAACACGTTCCAATCGCGCCTGGAGGAAAAGGACCTCGAACTCAAAACCAAGAGCGACGAGTTGATCCGCTCCGAGAAAAGCCGCGCCGCACTCTCCTCCGAAGTCGGCCGGCTCAACAACGAGCTCCAGCGCGCGCTCGTCAACGCGTCCGACATCGACCTCGTCCGTCGCAATCTCGACGCCATGACCTCCCAGCGCGACGCCCTCGCCGCCCAGGTCTCCTCGCTCCGGCAGGAACTCGCCAATGCCAGCGGCGTATCCTCCGCCGACTTCGCCGATCTCCAGCGCCGCCTTGAGGAAACCCAACGCGCCAAGGACTTCTTCGAGTCCCGGGTGAAGGAACTCGAAGGCGAGATGAGCAAGGCCAAGCTCTTCGCCAGCTCCGAAAGCGAGCTCCTGCCCGCCGCCGTCCAGCTCTTCCGCAGCCTGCGGCAGCTCGAAAACCGCCCGGACTCCGACATCACCACCGCCTACAGCCAGTTCGGCACCGACCTCGGGGCCAACGTCGTCCACACCCTCAAGTTCGCCACCGGCAAGAGCCTCACCCCCGAGGATCAGGACATCCTCCGCCAGATCGTCAACGACGTCCCCGAAGGCGATCTCCTCCTCTGCGTCGGATACGCCTCCGAAACCGGCAACGTCGACAACAACCAGACCCTTTCCTCCGACCGCGCCACCGCAGCCGCCGAGTTCTTCTCCGGTGTCAAGCTCCCCGGCCAGTTTGTCCAAGCCGTCTACCTCGGCCAGACCGACCGCTTCAGCTCCCGCATCCCCGAGCGCAACCAACTCGTCGAAGTCTGGCGCATCCGGAGGAAATAGGCCGTCCGGGGAGGAGTTTTCACCACGGATGGAACGGATGGGCACGGATTCATGATCATGTTCTCCTGAAATCATGGACTTGCACGGCGGGCGCCCACCGGAAGACGGGAACATGCTCTACCGGGAGCAATCGGAGTCCATCATCGGCGCCGCGATGAAGGTGCTCAACACCTTGAAACCCGGTCTGAACGAGAAGGCATATGAAAACGCAATGGTTGTCGAATTGCGCAAGCGTGGCCATTTGGTCGAACAACAACGTCGCTTCGATGTCTTCTACGAAGGGGTTCTCGTCGACAATCTCGTCCCCGACCTTCTCGTGGACGGTGTCATCATCGTCGATCCCAAGGTCGTCACCGCCTTCAACGAAACCCACCTCGCCCAGATGATGGGCTACCTAACCATCACCGGTTTCCGCCTCGCCATTCTCATCAACTTCAAGTTCGCCCATCTCCACTGGAAACGTGTCATCCGGTGAAGAACCCCACCTCTTCATCCGTGCCCATCCGTGGCAAAAAATAACTTCAGAAAATCCGGAAACCACGGATGGGCACGGATGGGCACGGATAAGGAAATTCGGGTCGCCCGAGGGGTACCAAGCCGGCTGATCTCGTCTTCCATCCGAACTCATCCGTTTCGTCCGTGGTCAAGTGGAATGGACCACCAAGGTCCGCAACCCCGGCATCCAAAACTCTTCATCCGTGCCCATCCGTTCCATCCGTGGTAAAAATCCCTTCTTCACAAGCCGCGCCCTGCCAAGCGACCCGCACCCCCGGCATCCTAACCCCTTTATCCGTGCCCATCCGTTCCATCCGTGGTTAAAAACCCGCATGCCCCGCCCGCCCCGCAAGAATCCGAAGCACCGGCGTCCGCCCCAGGAGAAATCCGCCGCGCCCACCGCGTGGGATCCCGTCGCCGCGTGGTATGACAAACTCGTCGGAGAGTCCGGCTCCGACTACCACCGCAACGTCATCCTGCCCGCCGCCCTTCGTTTGTTAGGCGATGTGCGCGGCTTGTCCGTCATCGACCTCTGCTGTGGCCAGGGAGTGCTCGCCGGCCCCTTGCTGGAGGCGGGGGCCGCCGCTTTCACCGGTGTCGACGCCAGCCCGCAGCTCATCGCCGCCGCCCGCAAACGCCACGACCGCGACTCTCGCGCCCGTTTCCTCGTCGCCGACGCCACCGCCCCCGGCGATTGGGAGGATGCGTCCCATGACGCCGCCGCCTGCCTCATGGCCGTGCACGACGTCGCCGATCTCGACGGCCTCTGCGCCCGTCTCGCCGGTTCCCTGAAACCCGGCGGCCGCGCCGTGCTCGTCTTCATGCACCCCTGCTTCCGGATCCCGCGGCAGACCCACTGGGGCTGGGACAACGATCAGAAAATCCAGTTCCGCCGAGTCGATCGATATATCTCATCCGTCGAGATCCCCATCGCCACCCACCCCGGTAAGGCCACGGGCGAGCAGACCCTCTTCCATCACCGCCCGCTCGGCGACGTTCTCAACTCCCTCGGCCGGGCCGGCCTCGCCGTCACCGCCTGCGAGGAACCCTGCAGCCACCGCCGTTCCCAACCCGGCCCCTTCAGCAAGGCCGAACACCGCGCCGCCGCCGAGATCCCCGTCTTCCTCGCCCTCCAGATCGTCAAAACCACGGAGCAGCCTTGAACCGTCCCTTTTCAAGGCAGGGACCGACCTCCGGGCGGTCCGTGCGAATGAGAAGCGCGTGAATCGTGCGCGCGCTCATGCGGTCCGCGTCACCTCCAGCGCCCCTGCTTCGACGGGCATCGGTTGCCTCCGTCCATCCAGCCGGGGCTTCGCCTTCTTTCAGGCGGCGCGACCGCGCCCTCTGGATTGCCGCTGCAAGCAACGCATTCGCGCCCCGGATCAATGATTGAAGATGAACTCCTTGGAGTTCAGCAGGGCCCAGAAGATGTCTTCCAGCGCTTCGCGGGTGGCGTTCTTGTCCTTGCCGGCGGGGACGGCGGTTAGAAGCTTCTCCATTTCCATATCCGTCGGCTCGCGGGTGAGGGTGGCGAGGTAGAGGTGGCGGATGATGTCGCCGGGGTGGGTGTTTTGTTGGAGCAGGTTTTCGACCACCTTTCCCTGGCGGATGCGTTGTTGGACGGTGTCGCCGTTGAGGAGGTGGAGGGCTTGGGAAAGGTTGGGCTCCATCTTGACTTCGCAGGAGCAGACGGTGGTGCGGGTGGCGCGGCCGAAGGTGGTGAGGAAGTAGGTGGAGGTGTTGCCATCGGCGATCTCGACGGCGCGGGAGCCGAGCGGCAGGCCTTTGAATTTGTTGGGCGCGCCGGTGACGCGGGAGATGCAATCGAGCAGGACTTCGGCGCGGACGCGGCGGACGAGGGCGTGGGAGAAGTTGCGCTCGTCGGTGCTGTTGGTGTCGTTGGTGCGGGTGGAGAGTTGATAGGTGCGCGAGTTGCAGATGTCGCGGACGAGGCGGCGGACGTCGAAGTCGTAGGAGACGAGGCGTTTCGCGAGTTCGTCGAGCAGCTCGGGGTTGGACGGGGGATTCGAGACGCGGACGTCATCGACGGGCTCGACGATGCCGATGCCGAAGTACTGCGACCATACGATGTTGGCGACGTTGCGGGCGAACCACGGGTTTTCCGGCGAGGCGAACCACGCGGCGAGCGCTTGGCGGCGGGTCTTGCCCTTGAGATCGGGCGCCTCGCCGCCGAGGAAACGCGGGGCCATGTTTTGTTTGCTGACCGGGTGTTGGAGTTCGCCGCCGCCGTCGAAGACGATGCGTTCGCGCGGGTCCTCGGCGGGCTTGCGTTTCACCTGGGCGAAGAACGAGGCGAAGCCGAAGTAGTCGTCCATCGTCCAGCGGTCGAACGGATGGTTGTGGCACTGGGCGCACTGGATGCGGGTGCCCATGAAGACCTGCGCGGTGTTTTCGGCGAGCTTGAGGACGTCGGGTTCGGCCTGGAAGTAGTTGGTGGCGGGGCTGGAGAAGGTGCCGCCGCTGGCGGAGAGGATCTCGGCGGCGAGTTCGTTGACGGGCAGGTTGTCGGCGACGCGTTTGCGCAGCCATTGGTAGTAGTTGAGCGCGGCCTTGTAGGAGACCTGCGCGGGGCCGATGTCGAAGGTGCGGATGCGCAGCAGCTCGGCCCACTTCATGACCCACATGTCGGTGAACTCGCGGCGGGCGATGAGCTCGTCGATGATGCGGGCGCGCTTGTCGGTTTCCTTGGCTGATAGAAACCGCTCGCGCTCCTCGATGGTCGGCGGGGTGCCGACGATGTCGAGGAAGGCGCGGCGCAGGAACACCTCGTCGGACGCGGGCTCGGACGGGGTGATGCGGAGTTTGTGGAGTTTGGCGTGGACGAGTTCGTCGATGTAGTTGGCGGCGGGAGTTTCCGCGGGTTTCCACGAGGGATCCTCGGGCACGACGATGGCCTGCGAGCCTTCGGTGAAGGTGTGGAAACGGGCGAGCAGGAAGGCCTCGCCGCGGTGTTTGGAGTTCGAGAGGCCGCTGGCCTTGTCGATCTCCACCGAGTTATCATTGGAGGTGGAGAATCCGGACAGGCGGGTGACATCGCGATCGCTGCCGTCGGAATAGGTGGCGCGCACGGTGAGCGGCACGCGGATGTCGGAGCCGGTGAGGACCATTTGTTTCGGTCGCACCTCGATCCCGGTGGGGTGGGGGATGTCGCCGGCGTCGGATTTCGCGCCGTCGCGGATCCATGCGAGCAGGGTGTCGTAATTCGCGCTGCCTGGTTCCATCAGCTTGCCGCCGGTGTGGGGCACGGAGCCGACGGACTTGGTGAGCAGCAGGGATTCCTCGGGCAGCGCGGTGTTGATGCGGCGGCCGGGCATTTCGGTGGTGAGACGGAAGTGGTCGCCCTTGGGATCGAAGCCGTAGAGCGAAAGGTGGAAACCGTCCTGGCCGCGCGCGGAGCCGTGGCAGGAGCCGGCGTTGCATCCGGCGGCGGTGAGCACGGGCATCACGTCGAGCTGGAAGGAAACCGGGCGCTCCTTGGTCGCGTCGCGCACCTTCACGGGGATCTCGGCGCGGAGGCCGCGGTATTCGATGAGGAGTTTCGTTTCGCCATCGGCGACGGGCTGCAGGCGGGTGCCTTCGAGTTTCGCGATCGCAGGGTTTTCGACGATCCACTTCGAGAGATGCGTGACGTCGTGGGTGGACTCGTCCTTCATGCGGACGATCACGACCGGTTCGTGGAAATCGGCGGCGGTTTCGAGCGAAACGGACGCGGGATACGCCTCGATGGCGACGATGCGCGGGTCGGCGGGTGCGTCCCAGCGCGGCAGGGCGGTGGCGGCGCGGGCGCTGAGCGTTTCGCCCTCCGGCCATGGCGCGCCGTCTTCGATCCAGTGGGCGAGCGCCTCGATTTCCGCGGCTGCGAGCGGCTCGCTTTCTTTCTTCGGAGGCATGCGCTCGCTGTCTTCGGCCGGGAGCTTGCAGCGGGCGACGAGCTCGGATGCGCCGGGGTTTCCGGACTCGATGGGAGACCCGGAGTCACCGCCGCGAAACATCGTTTCCCTGGTGTTCATGATCAGCCCGCCCTCTGGTTTGTTTTGCGTGTGGCACTCAAGACAACGGGTCTCCAGCACCGTGCGGGCGGCGTCGAATGTGGGGGCCGCTCTGCCGCCGACGGAGGACAGACCCAATGCCATGATTGGAAACAGGCGCATCGAAGCGGATACGAAACGCGGACCGGATCACTTGCAAGCGATTGCAAGGGCGGGGGACGTGAGGACGTTTTGATCCGGGATGAGGATGAAATGTCTGGCTCTGCTTGTCGCCGGGATTCCCGGTGTCTTTTCAACCGCCGTTTTCGCCAAGCCGCCCAATCTCATCCTGATCATGGCCGACGATCTTGGATACGAAACCATCGGGGCGAACGGCGGGACCAGCTACCAGACCCCCGAGCTCGACCGGCTGGCCGCCACCGGGATGCGCTTCACCCATTGTCATGCGCAGCCACTCTGCACTCCGACGCGGGTGCAGTTGATGACCGGGCTCTCGAACGCGAGGAATTATATCGAGTTCGGCCACATGGATCCGAAGTCCGTGACCTTCGCGAATCTGCTCAAGACCGCGGGCTACGCCACATGCATCGTGGGGAAATGGCAGCTCGGACAGGCCCCGGACTTGCCGGAGAGGTTCGGTTTCGACGAAACCTGCCTATGGCAGCACCTGCGGCGTCCTCCTCGCTATGCGAATCCGGGGCTCGAGATCAACGGTGAGGAAAAGGACTACGATGGCGGCGAATACGGACCGGATCTGGTGAACGGCTACGCTCTGGATTTCATCCGCCGGCACAAGGATCGTCCGTTCCTGCTCTACTATCCGATGATCCTCACCCACGACCCCTACCAGCCCACTCCGGACAGCAAGGACTGGGATCCGAAGGCACGCGGGGAGCAAGTGAACCGCCGGCCCGCGCATTTCGGCAACATGGTGACCTACATGGATAAGATGATTGGAAGGGTCATCGCCCAGCTCGACGCGCTCGACTTGCGCGAGAACACGCTCGTTCTGTTCCTCGGCGACAACGGCACCGGCCGCGGAGCGAAATCGAGAATGGGTGGGCGGACGATCCGCGGTGGAAAGGGGACGACCACCATCACCGGGACGCACGTTCCGCTCATCGCCAACTGGCCGGGCCGCGTCCGTGCGGGTGAAACCTGTGACCGACTCGTGGACACGACGGATTTCCTGCCGACCTTGCTGGCTGCGGCCGGACGGGATCTTCCGGGCGGCATGAAAACCGACGGCATCAGCTTTCTTCCGCGTTTGTTGGGCGAGCCCGGTCCATCGCGGGAATGGATCTACTCGTGGTACTGCCCGCGCCCGTCGAGGAGCCCAGAAATCAGCGAGTCCGCCTTCGACGGCCGCTACAAGCTCTACCGTGACGGCGGCTTCTTCGACGTCAGGCGTGATCCGGAAGAAAAGTTTCCGCTCGACCGCTCCGCGCTGGATGGAAATGCCGCGGAAGCCGCCGATCGACTGCAGGGCGTACTCGATTCGTACAAGAATGTCCGGCCTGCCGAGCTGGCACCTGTGAAGCACCAGACGGACTAGCCGCCGATTTTCCGAAATTCGCGTCATTGGCGGATTGACAACCCGCTTCCGGCGCCTAGAGTTCGCGCCCCGGTCCGCCCGGCGGACGGATCGTATTTCATTTCCAACGAGGCCCCAGCCATGAGCAAACGCACCTACCAACCCTCCAAGCGCACCCGGAAACAACAATTCGGTTTCCGCGCCCGCATGGCCACCAAGGCCGGACGTGACATCCTCCGCCGTCGCCGCCAGAAGGGACGCAAGCGCCTCATTCCCAAGGGCTGCGAGATTCCCTTCAAGCGCCACACGGTGCAGCACGGCTGATGGTCCGTGCCCGCCGGGGTGTCTGTCGACACACCATGCGCCTCCCGCGGAAACAAAGCATGAACCGGCGCGCCGATTTCGCGCGCGTCAAATCAACCGGTCGGGCGAAAGCCGGCCGGTTTCTCATTTTGAGCACCTTGGAGGATCCGTCGTTGGGCGGCATCCACACCGGGTTCATCACCACCCGCCGCATCGGCAAGGCGCACGACCGCAATCTGGTCCGCCGCCGCTTCCGCTCGCTCGTCCAGCTTCACGGGCCGAAATTCGCCGATCCGAAGCGTTTCCTCGTCACCATCGCCCGGCCCGGCGCGGCGGCCGCCACCTTTGCCGAGCTCGAGGCCGACTGGCTCAAGCAGGCCCGCCGTCTGGGTTTGATCGACCGCAACGCCCCTCCGCCGTGATCCGCCGAGCCGTCACCTGTTTCCTGCGCGCGGGGATCTGGATCTACCAGAAACTCGTCGGTCCGGTGCTGCATGCCGCCGCCGGACCGGGCGCCGGATGCCGTTTCACGCCGTCGTGTTCGAACTATTTCCTGCAGGCCGTCGAGATCCACGGGCCCTGGCGCGGGTCGTGGTTGGGAATTTGCCGGATTTTCCGCTGTCATCCGTGGGGGGGCAGTGGTTATGACCCCGTCCCGCCGCCCCGGGCTTCCGGAGGGCGGCCCGCGGAACCTCCGCCGAAATGTGGCTCGCACCACCACTGACACCCTTTCCATCCATGTACGATCGCAAGACCTGGGTCATCCTGACCGTTTGTGGCGCCCTGCTCGTCGCCAACTTGTATTTCAACAGCAAGAACCAGCAGATCAAGCAGCGGGAGCAAGCCGCCGAGCAGGTTCAGAAGGAGTCCAAAACGACCGTCCGCGAAGTGACGGGCGAGACGACCGCCGGGCTCACCGTAGAGCCTCCGCCGCCGCCCACCGAAGAGGAGCTCGTCACGCTGGAGACCGATGAGATCACCTTCACGCTCACCAACATCGGCGGTGGCATCAAATACGCCGAATTCCGCGAGGAGTTCGCCGTCGGCAGCACGACGGTGCCGGTGCGCGTCAACAGCGGGCAAAGCGGCGGCCCGATCGGCGCCCTCGCAGGTGCGGGCAAGGCTCTCGAAAACGTTGCCTACACCTACAAGAAGGACGAGTCGGAGGAAGGAAAGAGCGCGGTCTTCATCGCCAAGCATCCGTCCGGCCTTGTCGTGAAGAAGACCTTCTCGATTGCCGCCGGCGGAGAGGCGGGCGCGGCCTACCTTCTCGATCTCGACATCCAGATCGAGAACTCCACCGCCGCTCCGGTCGATCTCGGAAACTGGAGTCTCTATCTCGGCGACGCCGCGCCTCTCTATCAGAAGGAGGTTCCGCAGCAGACCGGGTTCTTCTGGCACGAGGACGGCGGGATGCACTTCGAGTCGGTCACCGGATTCAAGGGCGGGTGGTTCTCATCGGAGAAATCGATCCTCACCAGCCCGGGCGACGCGACGATCGAATACGCCGGGGTGACCAACCAGTTCTTCGCCACCGTGTTCCGGCTGGAGAAACCCGCGGCCACCTCGGTTTGGGCGAAACCCGACAAGGTGGCCCTCAAGGATGGAGCCAAGCCGCTCGCCTCGGTGCGCGCCGGCATGAAACTCCCGGGCGGTGTGATCGAACCGGGCGGCCGGCAAACCGTGGACGGCCGCATCTTCATCGGGCCGAAGCACAACACCATGCTCCGCAAGATGGACTCCAAATGGGGCGAGGGCTGGGGCGATGTGATGCAGTATGGCTGGTTCTCGCCCGTTTCGCGCACCCTCAACTGGCTGCTCAACACCTATCACGGCTGGATCGACCACATCGCGAAGAACTGGGCCTGGGGCCTCGCCATTATCTTCCTGACCATCACCGTGCGCCTCGCCATCTGGCCGCTTCACGCCAAGTCGACGCACACGATGAAGCGCATGTCCATGCTCAAGCCGAAGATGGACGAGCTGAAGGAGAAATACGGCGACGATCCCAACAAGCTCAACACCGAGATGATGGGGCTCTATCGGAAATACGGCATCAACCCGCTCGGCGGATGCCTTCCGATGTTCATCCAGATCCCGATCTTCTTCGGCTTCTACCGCATGCTCCAGTATGCCGTCGAGCTGCGCGGCGAGGGTTTCCTGTGGGTCGATGACCTGTCGCAACCGGACACCCTCGCGCACGTCGCCGGCATTCCCATCAACCTGTTGCCGATCGTGATGGCAGGCACCAGTTTCCTGCAGATCCACCTCACTCCCAAGACTGGGGACAAGACCCAGCAACGGATCATGATGTTCATGCCGTTCATGTTCTTCTTCTTCTGTTATAACTTCGCCTCCGCGCTGGCACTCTACTGGACGACGCAGAACATCTTCTCGATCCTCCAGACCTGGCTCATGAGCAAGGTCCCCGAGCCGGAGTTGAAACCCGTGAAGGGCGCGAAGAAATCGTGGGCGCAGAAGCTCGCCGAGCGTCAGGCCGAGATCCAGAAGGCCCAGAAAAACCGCCAGTCCGGCATGCCCGGCGGTCCGATGCGCGACGTCACACCGGACAAGAAGAAGCCGCGCCCGCCGCGCACCGGCGGCTGACCCGCGACAGCCCGCGAAGATTTCGCTGGCCGCCCGCCATGGCGGATGCACCATCGCGCCGTCGTTTATGAAAGCATTGGTCAAGGCGAAGGCGGAGCCCGGATTGTGGCTACAAGATATTGCGGAACCGGAAGTCGGGCCCACCGACGTTCTGATCCGCATCCGGAAAACATCGATCTGCGGAACGGATGTCCACATTTGGAAGTGGGACGAGTGGGCGCAGCGCACCATCCCGGTGCCGATGCAGGTGGGTCACGAGTTCTGCGGCGTCGTCGAGGCCGTGGGCGATGCCGTCACCGACGTCAAACCGGGGGAACTCGTCTCCGGCGAAGGCCACATCGTTTGCGGCCGCTGCCGTAACTGTCTCGCCGGCCGCCGCCACCTTTGTCCGAACACGCTCGGCGTCGGTGTGAACCGTCCCGGCGCATTCGCGGAGTATCTTTCGATCCCCTACCGCAACGTCTGCAAGGTCGACCCCGCCGTTCCCGAGGACGTCATCTCCACCTTCGATCCGCTTGGCAACGCGGTGCACACCGCCCTGTCGTGGGACCTTGTGGCCGAGGACGTCCTGATCACCGGCGCGGGCCCCATCGGCTGCATGGCGGCCGCGGTGTGCAAATTCGCCGGCGCCCGCCACGTGGTCGTCACCGATGTGAACCCGTGGCGCCTCGAGCTCGCCCGCAAGCTCGGCGCCACCCGGACGGTGAACGTTGCCGAGGAGAGCCTCGACACGGTGAAGGCGGAGATCGGGATGAAGGAAGGCTTCGACATCGCGCTCGAAATGTCGGGCCATCCGTCCGGCCTTCGGGACATCCTCGCCCACACATCGAACGGCGCGAAGGTCTCGCTGCTCGGGATTTTTCCGGAAAAAGTCGCTATCGATTGGGATAAAGTGATCTTCAAGGGGCTGATCCTCAAGGGGATCTATGGACGGGAAATGTTCGAAACGTGGTACAAAATGAGCAACATGATCCGCGCCGGACTGGACATCGAGCCGGTCATTACCCACCGTTTCCACTACACCGAGTTCGCAAAAGGCTTCGAAATGATGATGTCCGGCCAATCCGGGAAAATCGTCCTCGACTGGACGGATTGACCCCAACCGACGGACGCGGCGGAACATTCGAACCATGCGGGCCGCGGTGCCGAACACACCCGGATTTCACCCGAACCCACCCGATTCGAAGATGCCAGAATCTTTCCTACCCAAGCCGTTTACCCACCACTACCCGATCGCCAAGAAATACGCCAAGAGCGCGGTTTACTTCTCCTGCGAGTTCGCGATCGACCAGAGCTTCAAGATTTACTCGGGCGGCCTCGGTTTCCTGGCCGGCTCGCACATGCGGGCGGCCGCGGACCTGAAGCAGAACCTTTGCGGCATCGGCATCCTGTGGACCTACGGATACTATGACCAGGCGCGCGGCGAGGATCGCGAGCTTGCCGTGCAGTTCCGCAAGAAGGAATACGCGTTTCTTCAGGACACCGGGATCCGCTTCACCGTTCCGGTGCACGGTCACCCGGTGTGGGTGAAACCGATGTTCCTTCCCGGCGACGTTTTCGGCACCGTGCCGATGTTCTTCCTCACCACCGACATCGAGGAGAACGACCCGCTTTCCCGCGCGATCACCCACCGTCTCTACGATCAGGACCAGCTCCGGCGCATCGCCCAGTACATCATCCTCGGCGGCGGCGGCGCGCGGTTGCTCGACGAACTCGGAGTCGATCCCGAGGTCTGGCACCTCAACGAGGCCCACGGGCTTTCCGCGGCGTTCCATGTCTATCAGAAGCACGGCAGCCTGGAGGAGGTGAAGAAACGTTTCGTGTTCACGACCCACACGCCCGAGGACGCGGGCAACGAGAAACACGATTTCACGCTGCTGCGCGACTTCTCGTTCTTCAGCGGAGCGCCCGAGGATGAGGTCCGCAAGATCACCGGGCTTGATGGCGACATCTTCAACCACTCGCTCGCCGCGCTGCGGCTTTCCCGAATCGCCAACGGCGTCTCCAAACTCCATGGCGAGGTCTCGCGGACCATGTGGAAGGACTATCCCGGCATCTGCCCGATCACCCACGTCACCAACGCGCAGAACAAGAAATATTGGGCCGACCACGGTCTGGAGCACGCCCGCAAGAATGGCGACTCGGAGGAACTGCGCCACCGCAAGCGCGAGCTGAAGGAACGCTTGTTCCGCATCGTCGCAAACCAGACGGGCAAGCTTTTCAAACCCGGCGTCCTCACCATCGTGTGGGCGCGGCGTTTCGCCGGATACAAGAGGCCGGACCTGGTCACCCGGGACCTGAAGAAGTTCTCGGAGATGCTCAACGACTCGAACTATCCGGTGCAGATGATCTGGGCCGGAAAGCCGTATCCCTTCGACTACTCCGCCATCGATACCTTCAACCACCTCATCGGTGTCACGCGTGATTTCCCGAACGCCACCGTGCTTGTCGGATACGAGCTCGAGCTCTCGCGTTTCCTCAAAAACGGCTCGGACATCTGGCTCAACAACCCGGTGGTCACCCGCGAGGCGTCCGGCACGTCCGGCATGACCGCCGCCATGAACGCGTCGGTCAACCTGTCGACCTATGACGGCTGGATCTGCGAGTTCGCGCGCGATGAGGAAAACTCGTTCCTCATTCCCGAGGCCGACCGCTCGCTGGGCCCGGTCGAGCGCGACCGTTCCGACATGCTCGGCTTCTACAAGGTGCTCAGCGAAAAAGTCCTGCCCGCCTACTACGACAATCCGGATGAATGGGACCGCGTCGTGATGAACTCGATGAACGACGTGGTGCCATTCTTCGACGCCGACCGCATGGTCGACGAATACTATACGAAAATCTATCCGTGATGCCGGTGGTTCACTCGGGCAGATGCTCCGAGCTTCCGCGGTCCGGTCCGAGCAGCTGGTTGAGGTCGTGCATGGCCTCGTCCACCGTGCAGACGCGGGCGTAGCGGTCGCGCAGGCAGGCGAGGGAGGCGCCGTGCAGCGCCGGCGTGACCGTCGCGCAGGCGTCATCGACGACCGCGACGAAGTAGCCCAGATCGCATGCGTCGCGGGCGGTGGTCTCGACGCATTCGTTGGTGTAGACGCCACAGATGTAGAGCGAGCGGATGCCGAGGTTGCCGAGCACGTAATGCAGGTTGGTGCTGGAGAAGACGCCGCTGGCGGTCTTGTCGATGATGATCTCGTCGCCGACGGGCGCGATTTCCTCGAGAAACTCGGCTTCCTTGCTGCCCTTGGCGGCGAGCAGATGCAGGCGGCGGTGCCCCGCGCTGCGGTCGCGGCCGTCCTGGGTGAGCGCGCAGATGCGGCAATGGATCACCTCGAGTTCGTTGCCGCGGAAAGCGTCCTGCAGGCGGCGCACGCCGGGCAGAACCACGCTGCGCAGGCGATCGAAGTAGTATTTCCTGCCTTCCTCCGGCACTCCGCTCGTATCCGGATCGGCGAAGAGCCCCCAGCCTTCGGCGGCGTCGAGGTATTGCATGTCGATGCACAGCAGCGCCACCTTTCCGTCCGCAAGGTATTCCGCCCGCGCGGGATTGGTCACGAATGCCTCGCGATAGTTCTCGCGCAGGGGGTCTCTGGAAACGTTCAGGCTCATCCCGGACAACCTACCCGCGGAATGCGGAGTGCGACAACCCCCGGATTTCAATCATGCTCCGAAGGCGAGTCGGCGCAGGGTCGCGAGCATCACGTTCGCACCGGCCTCGATGTCGTCCCAGGCCGTCCATTCGGCGGGAGAGTGCGATTTCCCCTCCACCGAAGGTACGAAAACCATCGCCACCGGGCATACCGAGGCGACGATCTGCGCGTCGTGCGCGGCGCCGGATACCATCCGCCGGAAACGCACGTCCTGTTCGCGCGAGATCTCCTCGATGATGCCGACCAGACCAGGATCGCAGTCGACCGGGTGGATCCAACTGTCGACCTGATAGGAGAAAGTCAATCCACGGCGGCGCGCGATGGCGGCGAGTGTTTTGCGGATCGCTCCGGCGAGTTCGTTCATCACCGTCTCGTCGGTGTCGCGCACGTCGATGGTGAAACTCGCTTCGCCCGGCACCGTGTTCGCCGACCCGGGCGTGAGTTCGACTCGTCCGATCGTCGCGCGCGAGACCTCGGAGCCGTTTTCGTCGAGGATGCGCGGGATTTCGTGCGCGAAGTCGGCGATGCCCATGAACGCGTCGCGACGCATCGGCATCGGTGTCGTGCCCGCGTGGTTCGGCTCGCCGGAAAATGTCACGTTCCATTTGAAAAGCCCGGTGATCGCCTCGACCACACCGACCTGCTCGTTGGCCGTTGAAAGCACCGGGCCCTGCTCGATGTGGAGTTCCAGATAGGCGCCGATCCTTTCCGGATCCCGGCGCGCGCGCAGCGCTTCCCACGGATCGAGGCCGGCTTCGCGCATGGTGTCCTCCAGTCTCTGGCCCGTGGGGTCCGCGGCGCGGTGGATGGTGTCCGGCGTGATCTGGCCGGCGAACGATTGCGAACCGAACATGCCGCCGAAACGACCTTCCTCGTCGGAGAACGCGATCAACTCGATGTCCTGTTTCGGGACCGCGCCGCTCTCCTTGAGGACGCGGAGACATTCGAGTCCCGTGAGCACGCCCAGCGTGCCGTCGAGAATGCCCGCGCAAGGCACGGTGTCGATGTGCGAACCGATGACGAGCGTCGGTTTCTCCGGCGAGCGTCCGGCGAGCCGGCCGCTCAGGTTGCAAGCGCCGTCGCGCGAGGTTTCGAGACCGGCTTCGCGCATTTTTCGCTCCAGCCACTCCTTGCCCTGCATGTCGGCGGGAGTGAACGCCATGCGGTAAACACCGCCGTCATCGGCCCTGCCGATCTCGGCAAGCTCGCGCAGATCGTCCTCCAAGCGTTGGATCGAGATGGTGCTTTCCGTGACCTTCATGTCCTCCAACCAAACGGCGTGTCGGCATCGAGGCCAGAAAGAATTTGCAATCGGGGGAGTTTCCCCCAAGCCTTGGTGCGCCGTTTCCGCAAGCCAAGCGTCGCATTCCGTGGCGGGAAACCGAACTGACCGGAACCATCTTCTTTTTCAAGCCCAACTCCCGTGTTCGCAGGTCGGTTCTCGCCGGCCTTGTCTTGGGTGGAGTGCTTGCAACGGCGAACGCGGCGCCGACGGTCACGTCGGACATCAAGCCGGACGCGGAAGGGAAACTCACCAGCGACGACGGAACGATCGACCTGGTCTGGACCGGCGGTCACGGTCCTTGCGAACTCCAGCAGGCGCGCGACGAATCATTTGCCGACGCGAGGTCCCGCTATGAGGGGGAAGATACCGAAACGGTGCTCACCGGCCTCGCCGACGGTGTCTATCACTTTCGCGTCCGCGAGGTTCCCTCCGGCGGGTGGTCCGAGCCACTGGTGGTGAACGTCGAGTCCATGAACCGCGGAACCTTGTTTCTTCTCCTCGGCACCGGCGCCTTTGTCGCCGTGTCCACCATCGGAAGCATTCTGTACGGCTATCACAAGAACCGATGATCCTCGCCTCCTCCATTCCCGCATCCACCGCATGGGCCATCGTCACCGGCCTTGGCGTGCTGTGGGTGATCCTCGGCGTTTGGTGGGGCCGCAAGGCGAAGACCAGCGAGGGTTTCATGCTTGCCGGCCGCAACGTCGGGATCTCGCTCGGCGCGGCGACCGCGATGGCCACCTGGGTGACGTCGAACACGACGATGGTCGCGCCCTTGCTCGCCTACGAAAAAGGCGTGTGGGGCATGCTCGCCTACGCCTCCGCGTCGTTCGGCCTGCTGCTGTTCGCGCCGCTGGCGTTCCGCATCCGCAGGCTGCTGCCGCGTGGCGTTACCGCTGGCGATTTCTTCCGCTTGCGCTACGGCCGCGTCGGCTGGGCGGTGTTCCTCATCATCACCCTGGTGTATTCCATTACCTGGCTGGTCACGATGGCCATCGCGGGAGGAAAACTGCTAGAAACGATCGGCGGCATCGAATACGTCCAAGGCATGTCGCTCATCCTCGTGGTGTGCGTGCTCTACACCTTGTTCGGTGGACTTTACGCCGTCATCGGCACCGATTTCATCCAGAGCCTCATCATCCTCGCGGGCATTGTCTTCATCGGCGTCGAGGTGCTCGATCACGTGGATGTTCCGTCCGTCCACGCGCACCTGGTGAAGGAACAGCCGGCCTTGTTGAGCGTGATGATGCCCGCCGCGCTGCTCGCGATTTTCAACAACATGCTCTTCGGTTTCGGCGAGGTGATGCACAACAACGTCTGGTGGTCGCGCGCGTTCGCGATGCGCGAGAAGGTGGCGCCGAAGGCGTTCTTCCTTTCGGGCGTCCTGTGGTTTCCGATTCCCATCGCCGCCGGTTTCGTCGCCCTTTGCGCCGGTCCGCTCGGCGTGAACGTCACGGATCCCGGCAAGGTTGGCCCGGAGGTCGCCGAGCACGTGCTGGGACTTGCCGGCTTCGGCCAGTTCGCCGGAGTGATCATTCTCGTCGTGCTGTTTTGTTCGATGGCGTCGTCGATCGACTCGCTGCTTGCCGCCACCTCCGACCTTCTCGTGCGCGACATCTACGAGGGTGTTTTCAAACAACATCTCGACCCGGAAAAATTCCGTCCGGTTTCCGCGACGGCGATCATCGTGGTGTCCGTCATCGCATGGTCGCTGGCACTGAGCGGATGGAACATCGACCTCGTGCTGTTCAGCGCCGGCGCGCTGGTGGCCAGCCTCGTCTGGCCGGTCATCGCGGGTTTGTTCTGGAAGCGTTTGAACGCCCCGCTGGTCATTGCAGGCATCATCGCCGGTTGTGCGGGCGGCCTTTGGGCGTATTTTGAAATCCAAACGTACACCGGCGCGCTCGTAGGGGCCGCCGTCTCGATGGTGTTCACGATCGCCGCGCGATGGGTGGGCGCCAAACCACTCCGAGATCTCGAATCCTGACCATGTTTTCCTCCGTGTTCATGCAATTCCTCGTTTGCCTCGGCCTGGTATGGACCGGGCTCGGCGCGCTGGTCCTTGTCTTTCTTCTCATTCGCGACTGGAAACGCGGCGAACTCTGGTGAGTTCCGGTTTCTCTATCAGCCCCACCCTTTCTGCCATGAGCGAAACATTCGATCCGAATCCGTCGACTCCGTATCTGACTCCGCCGCGGGATTCCGAAGCCACCCGTCCGGAGCCTGGAAATCTCTTCAGCGGTTCGCCGCCGGACCTCGACGTTCTCGCCGAGTTATCCGGCCAGAACATTCTCTACGCGCGCCAGTTCAGCTTCCGCCACGTCGCCGAGTTGTGCAAACTCGCCGCCTTCCTGGAGAAGGTCGAGATCTGGCCGTATCATCCGCTGGACGGCAAAATCATCACAACCGCGTTTTTCGAGGCGTCCACCCGCACCCGGACGAGCTTCGAGAGCGCGGTGCACCGTCTCGCGGGCAAGATCATCTCGATCCCCGACGGCTCCCTCACCGGTGCGAAGAAAGGCGAGTCGCTGCAGGACATCGGTGAAATGTTCAACGCCTACTGCGACTGTGTCGTCATGCGCCACACCGAGACCGACGCACCGAAACGCATGCTGGAGAACCTTCGGATCCCCCTGATCAACGCGGGCAACGGATCCGGAGAACATCCGACGCAGGCGCTCGCCGACTGGTATGCGCTGTTGAAGTGGGAGCCACGTCTCGCCGCGCCGTTCGAAACCGGAGACCGCAAGCTCAACCTCGGCATCCTCGGCACGCCCGGCTCGATGCGGGCGGTGAAATCGTTCCTCCTGATGTCGCTCAATTTCAGCGACCATATCGAGAAGGTCACCGTGATCTCGGAAATGGCGGACCCCTTCGGCAAGGATGTCACCGAAAGCCTCGACCGCGCGAACATTCCCTACGAGGTCACCAACGACATCCGCGAGAATCTGCCGCAACTCGATGTGATCTACATGAACTCGATCGCTTTCCTCGGCGATTCCTACAAGGCGCTCGATTCGCGTTACAAGCTCGATGCGCAGAGCGGATTGAAGATGGACGCGGTCATCCTGCATCCGCTCGCCCGTCTCGACGAACTCGACACCTCCTTGGACAAGACCCCGCACAATCTCTACTTCTCGCAGGCCCATGGCGCCGTGTTTGTGAGGCAGGCGTTGTTGCTCGCCGTGCTCGGGCGCCTCGACCGTCTCCCGGAATTCCACTGAACCCATCCATCCCGAAAACCGATTCCCATGTGCGGCATTGCCGGCTCTTTCTCCGCCCGACCTCTTTCCGAAAACCGGGAAGCGATCCTTCATGACCAATTGCAGGCCATCCTGCACCGTGGTCCCGATGCCCAGACGACCTGGCTCGACCGCCAGCGCGGCGTCGCTTTCGGCCACACGCGGCTCTCGATCAACGACCTCGAAGGCGGCCGCCAGCCGATCCGTTCGCTCGACGACCGCTTCGTCGCGACGATCAACGGAGAGTTCTACAACTTCAAATACCACCGCTCGGTGCTCATGGCCGAGGGCCAGCGTTTCCGCACCAAGTCGGACTCGGAGATCGCGCTCGGCCTCTATCGGAAACACGGTCTCGATTTCACCCGCTTCCTGCGCGGCGAGTTCGCGTTCACGATGTACGACCGGGAGAACGACGAGTTGATCATCGTCCGCGACCGCTGGGGCATCCGCCCCTTGTTCTTCCATGTCCAGGACGGCCACACGCTCCATTGGGGCTCCGAAGTGAAGGCGCTCATCGCCCATCCCGAGGTCCCCGCCGAACTCGATCCGAAGGCGGCGCTGCACCAGCTCATGCAGACGATCGCGCCCGGCATGAGCGCGTTCAAGAACATCGAGTCGCTCTCGCCCGGCCACCTGCTGCGCGTGCGCAAGAACGGCGGCGGCCTGCAGATCGAGAAAATCCGCTATTGGGACCTCGATTTCCCCGAAGAAGGAAACCACGAACGCCCGGATGACGAAGCCTATCACGTCGAACGCATCCGCGAGGAACTCACGCGCGCCGTCGTGCTCCGGCTGGAAGCGGACGTGCCGGTGGGTTGCTATCTATCAGGAGGCATCGATTCGTGCTGCATCCTCGGTCTCGCGACGGGCGCGATGCAGTCTCCGGTGAAGGCGTTCACCATCGCCTTCGACAACGACGACTACGACGAAAGCTCGATCGCCCGAGAGATGGCGGAGTCGATGAACGCGGACCAGGAGGTGATCACGCTCGCGGCGGACGATCTTTACGGACAGAACTACATCGACACCGTCTGGCACGCCGAGCGCACGTTCTACAACACGCTTGGGGTCGCGAAGAACCTGATGTCGAAACGCGTGTGGGAATGCGGCTACCGCTGCGTCGTCACCGGCGAGGGGTCGGACGAGTTGTTCGCCGGATACCCGGGTTTCAAACGCGACATGTTCCTCCACGGCATCTCGCATGAGCCGGAACACGTCCGCGCCGAGTACGCAGAGGCGCTCGAGCGGACCAACAAGCTGTTCAAGGGCGCGATCCTGTCCGAGGAATCCCACCATCATCCGGCGTGGGACACGCTCTGTGGTTTCACCCCGTCATGGCTGCAGCCGTGGATGGAGGCGCTGGAGATCGCCCGCCCGCTGCTCGATCCCGATGTGGCCAACGAGCTGCGTGGCTACGACCCGATCGAGGAGATCGCCTCGCGCATCGACGGACGCATGATGGAGGGCCGCCACCCGCTCGACCGCGCGCAATACACCTGGGCGAAGTGTCAGCTCGAAGGGCAGATCCTCAACTGGGGCGGCGACCGCGTGGACATGGCGAACTCGATGGAGTCGCGTCCCGCGTTCCTCGATCACCACCTGGCCGAGGCCGCGTTCCAGGTTCCTCCGCATTTCCGCATCAAGGGAAACATCGAGAAATACGTGCTGCGCGAGGCCGTGAAAGGTGTGCTTCCCGAGGTGCTCTACAAACGCGAGAAGTTCGCCTTCATGGCGCCACCCGCCCATACCGACGAGCACAAGAAACGCAAGGTGTGGGAGCTCATCGACGGCTTCCTCAACCGCGACGCGGTGAAACGCTGCGGAATCCTCTCCGCCGACGCGGTCGATGCCTTCCTCCGCGAATACAAGGCGGACACCGATCCGACCTCGCTGGTGCGCAAGGACGCGCTGCTCAACCACCTCCTCTGCCTGCACATCCTGCACGCGAAGTTCTGTTAGAGCCGGATCTTCATCCGACCAGCGCCTTCGGGATCTTCCGCTTGTGCTCCCGGAGCGCGCGGACGATGTGCGGCGGGCCCTGGAAGTGGAGAACGATCCGGTCGCAGGCGTCGCGTGTCCAACGCATGTGGAGTTCGCCGCGCTTTCCACCGGACTCGACGACGAACATCGCGCTCCGCTCCTCGTCCGGACGATGCAACTCGATGCGTTCGAGCAGGGAGATCATCTGCGGGTCCTCGAATCCGCCGTCGATGTTCTCGCGAATGCACTCGAAGACAAACGGCAGGTATTCGGTCTGGGTGCGGATGATGGTGCGCCGCCGCGGCGCGTATTCGGACTTCAGTTCGCCGAGGATCTCCTCCGTAGGGGCTTCGCCCAGCCTGTCATAGTAGCGGTTCCACCTCGTCCTCAGCAGCCACAACAGGACGAGCCCCACCGGCCATGCGAGAAGCACGGAGATCACGATGAACCGCGAGAGATCCAGAAAGGGCTCGGACACAACCCTCATGATGGTGCGGCCGGCTCCGGAGGGAAAGGAGCAATTCGCCGCTCAGACCTCATCCGGCAGCGGAACCGGCTTGCCGGTCGATTTTTCGACGGGCATCAGCGCCTTGGATTTCCGCAGGTGGTCGCAGAGCAGGCGGGCGAGACGTTTCACGTCGTCCGGCCGTTCGGCGGCGAGGTTTTTTGTTTCGGAAAGGTCGTTGCGGAGATCGAACAATTCGATGCGGCGGTCCACATGCCAGTAGATCAGCTTCAGGTCGCCGAGGCGCACCGAGCTGAAGGGCGGTTGGTCGTAGAAATTCGGATAGTGCCAGAACAGCGGACGATCACCCCGCGGCGCGGATGGATCGCGGACCATTCCGTCGAAGGAAACCCCGTCGTTGTCCGGAATGTCTTGCACGCCCGCCCACTGGAGGAAGGTGGGGAACACGTCCTCGATCACGACGGGCGCGTCGCAGCGTTTGGTGCCCTTGGTGGCGCCCGGAATGTGGACGATCATCGGGACGCGGTTGCCGCCTTCGTAGCCGCTGATCTTGTGGCCGCGCAGCGGCAGGTTGCGGGGGCACTGGGAAGGCGAGCCGTTGTCCGACATGAAGACCACGATCGTGTCGTCCGCGACGCCGAGCCGGTCGAGCGCGTCGAGCAGATCGCCGAGCGAGTGATCCATGGATTCGACCATCGATGCGAGCGTCGCTTTCTGGCCCGGAAAGCGTTTCTTTCCCTTGTAGGAATCGATGAATCGCCGATCCGGCTCCCATGGCGCGTGCACGGTGTAGTGCGACATGTAGAGGTAGAACGGTTGGTCGCCCGCTTTCACCGTGCGTTCGAGTTCCGCGATCGCTTCGCGGGTGAGCGCCTCGGTGAGGTTGATCTCCTGCCCGTGGTATTTGTCCAGGCCGGGGACGTCCCAGATGCGGCCGCCTCCGCGCCATGCGGCCGAGAAATTCTTGTCGCCATGGTACGACCCGGGGCCACCCATGTAGGAGCCCGCGATGTTGACGTCGAATCCGAGGTTCTTGGGATCCGCGCCCGGTGTGTCCTTCGCACCGAAGTGCGCCTTGCCGACGTGGATCGTCCGGTAGCCCGCCTCACGCAGGTGGTGGGGCAGGGTATTTGCCTCGACCGATCGCGGAACCTTCGAGCCGGGTGGTTGCAGGCCGTTGAGAGGCCATTCGCAGGCATCGAATTGTTTGTCGTTTCGCTCGGGCGAGGTGTCCTTCCTCAGCGTCCAGCAGGTGACGCCATGCCGCGCGGCGTTCATGCCGGTCATCAGCGAGACGCGCGTCGGCGAGCAGATCGCGCAGGCGTAGGCGTTGGTGAAAAGCACGCCGTCCCCGGCGAGCCGCTCCATGTTCGGTGTCCGGTAGTCGCGGTTGAGCGGGGTGGTTTCCGGGCCGAACGGCACCGAGGTTTCCTGCCAGCCCATGTCATCGACGAGGAAAAACAGGATGTTCGGTTTTGGCGCGGCGGAGAGAAGTGGAGCGAGGCAACCCAGCAGGATCAGAATTCGAATCATGGCACAAACGGTTTCACCGCATTCCTACGGGCGTGAAACAGGATGCTTGCAAGCCGGCCGCGATCCGATGCTCAGATGCTGCAGATCTCCACACCCTGTTTCAGGCTGGCGATCTTGTCCTCGCGCTTCGGCACGAATTCCTGGCCGACGAAGCCCTGGTAACCGGTGTCCGCGATGGCGCGCATGATCGCCGGATAGTAAAGCTCCTGCGTGTCGTCGATCTCGTTGCGGCCGGGCACTCCACCGGTGTGGTAGTGCGAAATGAACCCGTGGTTCGCGCGGATGGTGGCGATGACGTCGCCCTCCATGATCTGCATGTGATAGATGTCGTAGAGCAGCTTGAAGTTCGCGCTGCCGACGCGCTTGCAGAGTTCGACCCCCCACGCGGTGTGGTCGCATTGGTAGTCCTTGTGGTTCACCTTCGAGTTGAGCAGCTCCATCACCAGCGTGATGCCGAGTTTCTCCGCGAGCGGAACCAGACGCTTGAGTCCGGTGGCGCAGTTCTCGAGACCTTCTTCGTCGGACATGCCCTCGCGGTTGCCGGAGAAACAGATGACCTGCTTGGCGCCGACTTTCGCGGACGCCTTGAGATGCGCCTCGTAGGCCTCGACCAGCGTGTCGTGATGCTCGACGCGGTTGAAGGCTTTCTCGATGCGGCCGACCTTTTCGCCGGACGGCGTGGTGGCGGAAGGAAACGAAACGATCGCGCAGGTCATCCCGTGTTTCTCAAGGGTCGGGAAATCCGACGGCATCAGCAGCTCCACGGATTGCAGGCCGAATTCCTTGCCCGCGACGCAGAGGTCGTCGAGCGGGATCGAACCGTAGCACCATTTGCACACCGAGTGGCGGATGCGGGTGCCGGGCGCGGCGGCGTCGGCGGCTTGCAGGCGGGTGGCGAGTGATGCCGCGGCGGCGGTGACGGCGGCGGTTTTTCCGGTGGTCATCAGGAACGATCGTCGGTTCATGGGCATCCTACGTCAACCTGCCATCCGGCTTTGCAAACCATCGTTCCAGAGACGCCGGACGATTTCCTCCTGGGCCGTCTCCATGGCCTCGCGTTCGGCCGGGTTCTCATCCTCATGTCCGGCCAGATGCAGAAGCCCGTGGACGAGGTAGCGGAGCAGCTCGCGGGCGAGTGGTTCGTCGTATTCGGCGGCCTGGCGCTCGGCCACCTGGGCACCGATGACGATCTCACCGTGGTGGAACGTGATCACGTCGGTGGGCCCCTCGATGTTCATGAAATCCTGGTGCACGCGGTCGCTCGTTTCGTCGTCGACCAGCGCGACCTCGACGATGGCGAGCAGCGACAACGGCGAATCGCCGCTCGTGGCGTGCTCCAGTGCCAGTCCGGCGGCCTGTGGGGAAACCTCCTCCAGCGCCGTGAGCCAATGTTCCGGGATGTCGGTGGCCTGCTGGTGGTTGCCGACGATGACTTCGAGTGTCATGGATTTGTGGGGAAATCAGGCGCGCTTCGGCATCGGGATCACCCGTTCTGCGCTCTGGGTGTCCGAGCCCGAGGGCCGGCGTGTGGCCGTTGAGGAGCGCTCGTCGTCCTTCGGGTAGTCGATGCGGCTGTGAAGCATGCTGCGCAGCGTTCCGGCGAAGCTCTCCTTCACGATCGCCAGTTCCTGCAGGGTCAACGGACAATCGTCGAGCTGGCCATCGTGGATCTTCGCACGCACAAGGTCCTCGACGAGCGCGCGAATCTTTGCCGGCGTCGGCTTCTTGAGCGTGCGCGAGGCGCTCTCGATCGTGTCCGCGAGACAGATGATGCCGCTTTCCCGGGTGCTCGGTTTCGGGCCGGGATAGCGGAAGTTCTTCTCGTCGATGGTCGGCAGGTCCTCGGGGTTCTCAAGGCCGCGGTCGACCTTTTCGAGCTCGGCTTTCTTCTGCTCCTGGGCGCGGCGGTAGAAATAATACACCAGCGAGTCGCCGTGGTGTTCCTGGATCACGTCGATGATCCGCGGGTTGAGCTTGTTCTTTACCGCGAGGTCGATGCCGTCCTTCACGTGGGCGATGATGATCAGCGCGCTCATCGTCGGTGTCAGTGAATCGTGCGGGTTCTCGCCGCCGTCGTGCTGGTTCTCGATGAAGTACGCCGGCTTCTTCAGTTTTCCGACATCGTGGAAATACGAGCAGACCCGGCACATCGGTGCGTTCGCGCCGATCTTCTCCGCGGCGGCCTCGGACAAGGCGGCGACCACCAGGCTGTGGTGGAAGGTGCCGGGTGCCTCGAGCTGCATCTTGCGCAGGAGCCGGTGGTTCAGGTCGCTGAGTTCGAGCCAACTGATGTCCGTGGTGAGGAGGAAGATCCCTTCGAAGATGGGAAGGAGTCCGCTGATGAGCAGCGCGGTGAGCGCGGTGGCGCCGAACGAGGCGGCGCTGCCGCTGCCGAGGATCTTGAGCTGCTCCACGGCGTTGGGCCCGAAGCACGCGAGCACGTCGAGATGGCCAAGCACGATTCCGAGCACCAGGGTGATCGCACCGACGTAGATCCCCGCCTGCAGGAGCTGGATGCGTTTCCGGATCCGGTGGGTCAGCAGGACGCTCGCCACGCCCACCACCAGACTCAGGATCATGTAGGAGATCCATCCTTCGCTCGGCGCGAACAGACAGCCGATGAGCGTGACGAAGACCGCGGAAAACGAGCCGACCGCCCGGCCGAGGAGAACCCCGTGCAGCATCGGGGCGAGCGCGTAGGGGATCAGGAAAAATCGATAGATCGAAGGCACATGACCGGCCTCCACCAGTCCCAGCGAGAGCCGCACCAATGTCAGATGGGCGACCAGCCCGCCGAGCACCAGGACCACCCGGCTGTTGCGGTGGCAGGAGTTCTGCAGGCTGATGTGGAACATCACGATCGCCGTGATGGCGATCACCAATCCGAACACCGCGCCGCGGAGCGGGTCGGGAGAAACGAGCGAGTTCGGCGGGGCCTTGAGCACCAGGACCGAACAGGTGACCGCGAAGGTGGCGTAGAGCGAGAGTTTGACCCAGAAACTGTCCTCAAGGGCCTGGATCAGTGGATTCTCGCTATGGACGCGGCGTTTTCTGCCGGACGAAAGCCCCTGTTGGGCCAAGCGCCAGCGCTTGATGGCATCCAGAAATCCCACAGTGGTTCAAATACGTTGTTTGGTTCATCGTCCGCCGTCGCGGGGCGGGCGAACCGGGCGGAAACTAGCCACGGGCGGGAGGCTTGGCAATCCGCAAATCGGGGTGGAGAGTGTTCGGAAGAACAAAGGCCGGGCGGGGGATTCCCGTCCGGCCTTGATATCCAAGGGGGGAGGCAAGGTCCTCAGACCGCCTCATTGTCGATGTCGAGGGCGGCGTATTCGCCGTCCTTGCGACGATAGACGATCGTCAGGCAGCCGCGCCGCGCGCTCTTGTAGAGCACGAACGGACGGTCCGAGAGCTCGAGTTGCATGATGGCGTCCTCTTTGTACATCGTGCGGATGCCGTAGCGATCCGGATGGACGATATAGGGGACGGGATCGGCTTCGGACTCTTCCGGGTGGTCGAGCGCCTCCTCGGTGAAATACCGCTCCTCCAGATGACGGATCGACTCGTTGCGGTGTGGACGGTTCTTCTTGAGCAGGCGGGTCTTGTGCTTGCGCATGCGGCGGGCGATCTTCTCGGTCGTCTCGTCGATGGCGACATACATGTCCTTGCCTTCGGTGTGCGCCTCGATGGTGATGTGGTTGGCGCAAAAGAGAATGATTTCGGCAACGTGCCGGTTTTTCTGAACGTCGAGAATGGCCTTGGCTTCAATGATGCGCGGGTAGTCCAGGTGCAGGCTCTCGATCTTCTTGTGCACATGGTCGCGAAGCGCGTCGGTCACTTGCTCGTGCCGGACAGTGATGGTGATCGGCAGGTTGACGTTGGCAGTTTGCATGGTCTTCGGTGTTTGGTTGGGGTGAATGACGTCGGGATTTCATTCCCGCTCGTCCATTGGCAACCATGAACGAAAAGCCCACGGAACGCCACGTTCTTCTTCGAGAAAATTTGCGCGTCGATTTGCGCGCCCGGCCGCCGGCGGCAAAGCCTTTCCGCCGCCTCAGCGGCGGGGCTTGGTGAGATCCTCGAAGCTCGGCAGCGCGGCCTCGTCCGGAGGCACATCCGCCGGGTCGAAGGTCTGCTGGCCTGCCTCATACATCGTCCGGAAGTTGTCGGACGGAGCCGAGGCGCTGCCGGACGGCTTGAGCGTGATCCAGCGGAATCCTTCCGATTCCCCGCCGAACATCGCCTCCAGACGCGGATTGCGGGCGCTGCGGATCATCGCGTCGGCCACGCCGATGCGGAGTTCGCCGGAGAGAGCCCGGTTCGGGGTCATCGAGAGGCTGCCGCGGACCGCGAGCCGGCCTTTTCCGACGAAGTCGAGGTCGCCGAGCGTCACACTGCCGTTGGCGCGGCGGATCACGCCCTTCGCGCCATCGTCAAACTTGGGCGCTTCGAACCACGGATCGTCGAGCAGGTGGTGGAGCGCCTGGAGGAACGGAAACGCCTGCAACGTGATGGTTTCGGTGGGCGCGTTGCGGAACTCGACCGCCAGCGCGGCATCGGGCTCGGCCTGCGGGCGGAAGGTGAGGAAGTTCGACTCGGCGGATGCCAGCGAATCGACCCGCCCCGAGATGATGTGGCCGAGGTCCGGGCCGGCGATGCTGGAAAGCAGCAACGACTCAAGGCGCACGACGAGGGTGGAGGCGCTCTCCGCCTCGTAGGGGGAGACCGTGCCGGAAAACTCGATGATGCCGCGGCTGTCGTCCGGGTTGCGGACGCGGAGGCCCACGATGTCGGTCTCGGTGCCGCGGAACTCGATGTGCGCGCGGTCGAGCCGGAAGCGGGGCATGCCGGTGATCGAGAGGTCGCCGCGGTTGAGCAGCATCTGGGTCCGGCCGTTGACCTTGTTCGGGTAGAGCGAGGCCTCGGTGTGGTCGAGGCGCAGGATCTTGGGCTCGCCGATGACCACGTCGAGCCCGCTGACGGCGTAGCGTTTGAACCGGACCGGGAGCTCGCCATCGGCTTCGGGCGTGGCGCGCAGATCCCCGCCCGGCGTGGGCGTCGCGAGGGTGAGGATGCCGGTGCCGGCGGTGATTTCCTCTCCAGTGAACGCCTTGCCGAGGAAACTGGAGGGAAACACCTGGGCGCGGACCATCCGCAGGTCCAGCGAGCCGAGCGCGTTGCCCTCGGGCCAGGTGAGGATGACGCGGTTGGCGTTCGCCGCGGTCGGGTTCATGCGGAACTGGTTGAGCTCCACGTTGGCACCGCTGCTGGTGGCGATGCGCCCGATGAGTCCCTCGCGGAACGGCGCGCTGTTGGCGTAGATGATCGCCACACCCGCCAGCAGCAGGAAGACGAAGAGCAGCACCAGGACGGCCGTCATCTGGAGCATGCGGGATTTCTTTTCGGCAAGCTGCTGCTCCTTGTGCGGTTGGTGGCTGCGGCGTTTGCGGCGGCGCACCTTGATCGCCTGGCTGCCGTCGGAGCGGGTGACGAGTTCACCATCGAGCGGGCCGCCTTCGGATGTGGGGCGGTTGCGCAAACGCTCCATCATTTCGTCGATGGAGTATTTTTCCGGTTCGCTGGATGGAGATGCCATGGACGGGCGGGCGGGTGCGGAGCCTCGGCGCCGGGATCAACGGTCCCGGTAAGGCCTCCCGGTGGGATCGAGCAGCTCCACCTTCACGAGAAAGACGAGCGCGGTGGCGACCCGTTGTTGCGCCTTGTTCTGGAACAGGCGGCCGACGATCGGAATGTCGCCGAGAATCGGCACCTTGTCCTCCACGTTTTCCACGGATTCCTGCATCAAGCCACCGATGGCGATCGTCGCGCCGTCCGCGACCGTAAGCTGGGTGTTGGCGCGCTGCACGCTGAAGACAGGCATCAGGATGCGGTTGGAGGTGACGGCCACGGTGGAAGGGTTGCCGAGAACGTCGGTCGTGGTCGAGTTGATCGGGCTGCCGTAGTTGATGAAGCCGTCGAAATCGACGAACGACGGGTTGATCGTGATGTCGACG
Source organism: Akkermansiaceae bacterium (assembly GCA_024233135.1). Taxonomy (GTDB): domain Bacteria; phylum Verrucomicrobiota; class Verrucomicrobiia; order Verrucomicrobiales; family Akkermansiaceae; genus Luteolibacter. Next base: position 109,455 of record JACKPZ010000008.1, read on the forward strand.
TAGCGGCGGTCCGCATCGGCCACCGGCAGGACCTCGAGAGTGGTGCCGACGTTGCGGGTCTCGAAAGCCGTGGGGGTGGCGGGCGTGACCGGATTGCTCTGGCTGCCGCCGCCGACGGAATTGGGCAGCTCCGGGGGTTCATATTCCGTCGGGTAGATGAACTCGCGGATGATCTCGATGGACGACGCCTGACCGCTGCGGGTGACCGTCGCCGGCTGCGACATCAGATCCACGCCGCCTTTCTGATTGAGCCCGCGCAGGATCATCTGCACCTGTCCGTCGGAGAACAATCCGGTGACCGACATGACGCCGGGCGCCACCGCGGAACTCTGCGACGCGCGGTCCTGGTTGTTGATCAGACTGTCGATGCTGTTGACGCTGATCGCCTGGTCGCCCGAGCGCAGGCCGTTGGTGACGAGGTTGTCCGCGAACGCGTTGGGCGATGCGGGGATGCCGTCGACGGCGGTTCCGCCGACCGGGCTGATGAAGTCGCTGCCCGTGCGGCCGGCGGTGTTTCCGGTGGTGCCGCCGGAGGCGAACATGTTGTGGGCGGAAAGGCCGAAGGGATTGACCAACCAGTCGAACCCGAGTTCCTCCAGATTCGTTTGCTGGGTGCGGATGATGGTCATCGTCAATGAGACGGCGACCGGCTCCGCCTTGGTCATCGAGTCGATGAGCTGGGAGATGTAGTCGTGGTTGAGCGGGGTATTGATGACCCGCAGCGTGTTGTTGGATGCCAGGTAGCTGGCGCTGGATCCATCGGGGAATTTGACTCCGTTTTTCTCCAGAGCCTCTTGTGCGGAAAGTCGCGCGGTAAGAAGACCGCCTCCGCCGTCGTTCTCGGCGAACGGATCGTCGTTCGCAGGGCCTTCCCCGGCACCGCTGTTGAGCGAGGTGAGGAAATCCGGCGGCACGCGGTAGCTGCGCACGGTGAGTTCCTCGGAGGTGGAACCGAGCGGGGTGATGGTCACCGCATGCTCGTCGGTCGAGAACTGGGTGCGGGTGATGTCGGTGATGTATTTCAGCACCGAACGCAGCGGCACATTGCTGAGCCGCAGGTCGAACTTGTAGCCGCGAATGCGTTCGGCGGTTTCGGCGTTGCCGAGATTCACGGTGATGTCGACTCCCCGGAAATCGGGGTCGGCCTCGGTGGTGTCGTGCTCGGCGGCGCGGATGCGCAGCAGGTCGAGCGCCTCGCCGAGCGTCGCCTGGTCGAGAGCGAGCTGCGGGATGAGGATGTTGTCGAGCTTGGCCTCCACGGTCATCTGGCCGGTCGGAATGGTTCCATAGCCGGCGGCGTCGCCAAGCGAGAGTTCGGGCTCGATCGGCGGAACCTTGAGCTCCCACGCGGCATCCACGTCGGAAAGCATCGTGGCCCTGGTCTCGTCGTAGGCGGCCCGTTGGTAACCGGTTTTGGCGGCGGCGACCCGCTCCATGCCGCGGCGGGCCGCGGTGTTGTGGGGGTCGATGCGCAGTACGTCCTCGAATCTGGACTTCGCCTCGTCATACTTGGCGAGGTCGTAGGCACCGTCGGCTTGGTAGAGAAGGCGGCGCACCTGGTCGATGTCCGCGGCGTGTTCCGCGTCGAGCGCCGGGTTGGTGCGAATCGGGTCGTCGAGTTGGGCGCGGAAATTCAGCGCGCCGGGGTGGCGCGGAGCCACCGACTCGGCGAGCACCTTGTCGACGGCGGCCTTGGCTCCTTCGATGTCGCCCTTGCGGCTCAATCCACGGGCATACTCGACGGAGGCCTGGGCGTAGCGGTCGGTCGCGGCATCGCGGAGCTCGGCGGTGGCGGGTGCGTCCGGAAGCAGGTCACGGGCGCCGGCGTAGGCCTCCACGGCGTCACCGAAACGGCCCGCCTGATAAGATTCGTCGCCCCGGAGGAGAAGTTCCTGGGCTTCCTGTTCCTCGGCCATTCGGCGCATCGTTTCGCGCTCGGCGATGGCACCCCCGCGGGGTTGCGCGGTCGCCAGCGGCGAGATGAGGCAGGCCGCTGCGAGGAGGACCGCGGCGCGGCCTTTCGGGAGAATGTAGGGTTTGCGGTACTCCATACCGGATGCTGGGGCGAGCTATAGGCACCCGATCGGCGGAGGGTAAGCCGAAAATCCCGAAAAGGTCACTTTTTCGCCACCCAAGGAAACTCAAGCTGCACCGCGGCGCAGCGCTTCGGTCGGAGCCGTCTGCCGACGAGCGCGCTGTGGTGATTTCGAAGAAAGGCGACGAGTTGGTTTCGGAAAACAAAGAGGGTGTTCACGAGAACGTGTTCTCAGGAACAGTTTGGTTTGTCAAGCCGGCTTGTCCGCGGCCAGCAGGACTCTGACGTTTTCCACATCCGCGGTGATCGCGCTCTTCAGTTCGTCCAGGTTCCGGAAGCGGATTTCCTCACGCAGGCGGCGGACGAATTCGACGTCCAGTTCCTCACCATACAGGTCACCGGAGAAATCGAGGAGATGCACCTCCAGCCGCAGTCCGCCGCCCTCGACGGACGGCCGGGTGCCCAGATTCGCAGCGCCCGCGAGGCAACCGTGCCGCCGGTGATGACAGCGGACCGCCCAGACGCCGGCGGGCGGCAGTTGGAGGCCTCCGGTGTCGATGTTGGCGGTCGGAAAGCCGAGTTGGCGTCCCAGTTTCTCGCCGGAAACGACGTTTCCACAGACGGAATAAGGTCGCCCGAGCATCCGGGCCGCGGCGTCGAGGTTGCCGTCGCGGATCGCCTGCCGGATGCGGGTGCTGCTGATCCGGTCGCCCTCGAACATGACGGGCGGCACGGCTTCGAGTCGGTATCCGAGCGTCTCGGCGTTCCGGAGCAGGAAATTCGCATCGCCGCCGCGGTCGTGCCCGAAGCGCCAGTCCTCGCCGACGGCGATCGTCTTCACCTTTCCGGTGGTGAGTTTCCGCAGGAAATCCTCGGCCTGCATCGCCGCCATCGCCTGATCAAACCGCAGGGCGACGAACAACCCGATGCCGAGATCCGCGACCACGTCCGCCTTGTGATCGAGCGTGGCGAGCAGCGACGTCGGCGCCTTCGCCGGCGCGATCACCTGGATCGGATGTGGATCGAAGGTCACCAGACCCGCGAGTCCACCGTGTTCCGCCGCCGCATCGATCGCCCGCCGCAGCACCACCTGATGGCCGACATGCACGCCGTCGAAGACCCCGAGCGCGAGATGCAGGGGTTCCGCCAGGCAGGCGAGTTCGTCGAGGCTGCGGCAGGTCAGCACGTTGCTGCGATACCAGCGCGGCGGGGGAGGGGCAAGCCCGGCCTCCCCTTCCGCATCCGGTGGGATCCCGTTCCTATTCCGGCGTTCCCCAGACCTCGATCTGACGCAAATGCAGCGGCGTGGGTTCGGAGTTCCGGAGCTCGAGCCGGAGGTGGCGGGCCTCGCGTCCAGGCACCTCCGCGCCGGCCCGTACGCTGGAGAGCGGGATTTCCCATTGTTCCTCCGCCGAATCGGCGTGCCATGCCTCCTGCCAGGTCGCTCCGTCGGTGGAAACCGAGAGGCGGAGGGATGCCGCCCGCTCCACTCCGGGGCGGCCGGCCCGGATTCGGTTCAAGACCCTGAGTCCTGTCACTTGGCATATGTTCCCGAGATCGAGCACGACCCACGGATTGGTTTCCTCTTTCGTGTGAAACGCGAAGTCCGCCGGCGCCTTCGCCGCCACCAGCGACTCCGGCTTGCCCGGGTCGGCCGGATGTCGCGAGCTGGTGCTCACCTTCGCCCGCCGGGAGATGATCTGCCCGAACGTCGAGCTGTCGTGGAACATCGAGACTTCCCCGGCCTCCACCGCCGCGAGGTCTTCTAGGGATGCATCCATGGTGAGTTCGACGATCGTATCCGCAGGGTCGCGGAGATCCGCGGGAACCGTGATTTCGAGCGTGCCGTCCAACTGCTTCCATTGGACCGTTCCGCCGTTCAGCAACTTCGCTCCGAGCACCTTTCGACCCGGCAGGGCGGGCAGCCGCAGCGTGTCCCCCGACCACCGCGTGATGTGGAGGAAACAGGTGCTGTCCCGGTGGGGCGATCCGCCCCACGACGCGTTTTTCCACGGGCCTCCACGCGTCCCGTAGATGGCGCGGCCGTTGTGCTCGAGCCAGGCGCCGACTTCCAGCAGGCGCTGCGTTTCGGCCTCGGCGAACCTGCCGCTCCAGTCTGGTCCCCACGACAACAGCACGTTGCCGTCGCCGCAGGCGTTGTTGACGATCATCGAGATGATCTGGTCGCGCGACTTGGGAGGGGTCCCGCTGAAGGACCAGCTTCGGGTCAGGCACATGCAGGATTCCCACGGGCGCCAGTTCTGGAAGTTCCCAAGGCGTTGTTCCGGGGTGTCGAAGTCCCCCGGGAGCGACGCGCGGTTGTTGATGAGGATGCCGGGCTGCAGTTCGCGGATCATCCGCATCAGCTTCTCGGAGTCCCACATCTCTTCGGTGAACATGCCGCGGTGCCACGCGGCGTCGAACCAGAAGACGTCGATCTTCCCGTATTTGGTGCACAGCTCGCGGCAGACATCGAACTGATACTTGATGTATTTCTTGTGTCGCTCTCCGAGCGGGCTGGTCTCGCCCGGCTTGAGCGTCCACTGGGTGCCGTTGCGCACGACTTTCTCCGGATCGACCGGCATGTAGTCCGGGTGATACCAGTCGCGCTGCGAGTAGTAGATGCCGAAACGCATTCCATCGGCATGGCAGGCATCGGCCAGCTCCTTGAGGTAGTCCCGCCCGAAGGGCGTGTTCATCACGTTGAAATCCGAATGGTCGGTGTCCCACAGGTGGAATCCTTCGTGGTGCTTGGCAATGGCGACGATGTAGCGGAAACCGCCGCGCTTCGCGGTGGCGACGGTCTCCTTCGCGTTGAAGTTTTCGAACACGAATTCCTCCGGCCACTTCGTCCAGATCTCGTCGGCCACGGGGCCCCGTCCGACGTCGGGCGCCTTGCGGGTCCGGCAGGTGCCCCACGAGAGCTCCGCGTTGTTGTGGGTGGACAGGCCGAAGTGGATGAACATCCCGTATTTCGCGTCGCGGAACCACTCCAGGTCCTCTTCCGACGCGTGGTTGCTCGCATCCCAATCCTCCCGTGAGAAGTGTCTTGTCGAATAGCCCGCCGCGGGCATCGGGTCACCCTCGCGATGGGACCATTCGGCGGTGGCGGGGAGGGCGGTGAGAAGGGTCGCGGCGGCGGCCGGAGCAAACAGATGGCGTGGTTTCATGGTCGTCGTTGCACGTCCGCCCCCGGCACGAACAGGCATCGGTTCCGGATGCGGATGATGCCGGCTACGAAAGCATGGCGGTGCTTGTAGCAGCGGGTTAAAAACCAGCATCGGCCAACATGGGGCATGCCGCCCTCCGGCCAGGCGGGTTATTCGCCGAGCAGCACCTCGACCCCGCGGGTTTCCAGTTCGGCGACGAATTCCGGATCCGCCGCCTTGTCGGTGATCAGGCAGCCGAGGTCGGCCAGTTCGCCGAAGAAAAACGCGGATTTGCCGCCGAGCTTCGAGTGGTCGGCCATGAACACGACGTCCTCCGAGCTGGCGATCACGCGTTCCTTGAAGGCGGCCTGCCGGGCGTTGCTCTCGCTCATGCCGCGCTCGAGGTGCAGTCCGTTGCCGGAGAAGAACATTCGGTGGATGTTGAAGCGCCGCAGGGACTTCTCCGCGGTGAGCCCGATGAACGAGCGAGAGCGGCCGTCGAGCAGACCGCCCGTGCACATCAGGTCGTAGTTCGGCTTGTCGGCCAGTGCGGTGAGCACGTTGAGAGCGTTCGTCAGGATTGTCAGCGGCACGTCGGGCAAAAACTCGGTGAGCGTCAGGACGGTCGAGCTGGCGTCGAGGAAGATCGTTTCGTTCGGCTGGATGCGCTGGGCGGCGAGTTTCGCGATCGCGATCTTTTCCTCACGCCGCACCGCCTGGCGCTCGGTGAGCGGGATGTCGCCCCGGATTTTCTCCGGCCGGCTCGCCCCGCCGTGGATGCGCAGCAGTTCGCCTCGGCGTTCGAGCAGCTCGAAGTCCTTGCGCACGGTCTCATGCGTTACGCCGAGCGTTTCGGAAACCTCGGTGGTGCGCAGGGAGCCGGTTTCGTGAAGCAGCTCCAAGATCCGGCGTTGGCGGTCGATCGCAAGCATCTGGGGTTTTGGAAATCTTTGTTTTCTTGGGAAATTCTGGATTTTTCCGTTGACTTGTCAATCGAAACGAAGAAAAACCCAAGCAACCCATGGCTGATCCTCTCTCCTCGACACCCCAGCGGGCCGTCATCGAGCATCTCGTCCGCGAGCAGGTCTATTCCCGCCTCGGGCTGCCGCTGCCGGCCGCCTCGAAGGCGCCGAACGCGCTCCTGGTCAATATTTCCGCCCGCCACTGCCACCTCACGCAGGCCGCGGTGGAGGCGCTCTTCGGGCCCGGCCACCAGCTCACCCCGATGAAGGGGCTCTATCAGGAAGGTCAGTACGCCGCGAAGGAAACTGTGACGCTCATCGGTCCGCGCAGCCGGGTGATCTCCAATCTGCGGATCCTCGGTCCCTGCCGGAACCTCAACCAGATCGAGCTCGCCTACACCGACGCCGTCTCGCTCGGATTCGATATCCCGGTCCGCATGTCCGGAGATATCAAAGGCACGCCCGGTTGCATGCTGATGGGACCCAACGGCTACTTCGAAATGAACGAGGGCGTCATCCGCGCCCAACCGCACGTCCACATGCATCCGGACGATGCCGCGTTCTACGGTGTGAAGCACCTCGACGAGATGAAACTCAAGGTCCACGGCCCGCTCGGCATGACCTTCGACAACCTCGTCGCGCGCGTCGATCCCAGCTTCAAGCTCGAGGTCCACATCGACACCGACGAAGGCAACGCCTGCGGCCTCAAGCCCGACACTTTCTGCGAACTGATCAAATAATCCAACCATACCCACCTCATCATGAGCCAAGCACTCGGAATGATTGAAACCAAAGGCTACGTCGGCAACGTCGAAGCCACGGACGCGATGGCCAAGGCCGCCAACGTCGAACTTGTCACCCAGGTCCAGATCGGCGGCGCCTTCATGACCGTCATCGTCAAGGGCGACGTCGGCAGCGTGAAAGCCGCCGTCGATGCCGGAGCGGACGCCGCCGGCCGTGTCGGCGAGCTGGTTTCCTCCCACGTCATCGCCCGCCCGCACCCCGAACTCCTCAAACAGTTCGGCCTCGCGTGACGCGCCGGTTTTCAACCTGAAAACTGAACACTGAAAACGAACAAACTTTACGATCATGGCCAAACAAGCAATCGGCATCCTTGAAACCAAGGGCCTCATCTCTCTCATCGAAGCGTCCGACGCCGCCCTCAAGGCCGCCGACATCAAGATGACCGGCTGGGAAAAAATCGGCTCCGGTCTCGTCACCGGGTTCTTCACCGGCGATGTCGCCGCCGTGAAAGCCGGTCTCGACGCAGCCGCATCCGCCGCCTCGAACCTCGGCACCGTTTCCGCCGTCCAGGTCATACCACGCCCGCACGACGATCTCGCCAAGCTCGGCTCCTGGCTCGGCTGATTTGGAAAAGCTGAAACACTGAAACGCTGGGAGTCTGAAATCTCAGCATCTCAGCATCTTAGTTCTCAGCATTTCAGCATTGATCCCATGCTCGTTCTCGTCGCCAACCTCGGATCGACCTCGTTCAAGTACCGCCTGTTCCGCATGGACGGGCAGGGCGGCGAGGTCGTGGCCAAGGGCGGCTACGAACGGGTGGAGGACTACGCGGCGGTCATCGACGACGCACTCGCAACGCTCCAGAGCGACGGGGTGATCTCGTCACCGGATGAGATCGAAGCGGTCGGTTTCAAGACCGTGCTCGGCAAGGACCTCAGCGGTTGTGTCAACGCCGACCAGTCGGTGATCGACTCGCTCGACGGTTTCGCCGCGGTCGCGCCCGCGCACAACCCGCCCTACGCCAACGGCATCCGTCAGTTCGCGAAATCGCTGCCGAAGGCGAGGCTGGTCGCGTTGTTCGAGACCGCGTTCTATCAGTGGACGTCGCCCGCCTCCGCCAACTACGCCATTCCTCGTAGTTGGCGCGAGATCGGCATCCGCCGCTACGGATTCCACGGCGCGAGCCACAAGTTCGTCGCCGAACGGTCCGCGGAACTCTGCGGGCGAGAGGACGTCGCCGCCGTCGCCCGCCGTCTCTATCAGAATGGTCCGGGGGAGGTCGAAGGCGCCCCGTTCCGCGTCGTTTCCTGCCACCTCGGCGGCTCCAGTTCCGTCACCGGCATCCGCAACGGTGTCGCCATCGGCACCAGCATGGGGTTCTCGCCCCAGAGCGGCCTGCCGCAGAACAACCGCGTTGGCGACCTCGACTCCGGCGCGATCCCCTATGCGATGCGCACGCTCGGCATCTCGCTCGACGAAGCGGAACGCCAGCTCACCAAGGAGTCCGGCCTGCTCGGTCTTTCCGGTGTTTCGAACGACATCCGCGACGTGCGCGAGGCCGCCGATTCCGGCAATGCCGACGCCCGCCTCGCGCTCGACGCGCTCGTCCATTCGATCCGCCACTGGATCGGTGCCTTCCTCATCGAACTCGGCGGCATCGACGCCCTCGTCTTCACCGCCGGCATCGGCGAGAACAGCACGGACATCCGCGCCGCCGTTTGCGAGGGACTCGAAGGTTTCGGCCTGAAACTCGACACCGCCAAGAACGCCTCGACCCGCGCCGTCGAGGCCGACCTTTCCACCGCGGACTCCGCCGCCCGCATCCTCGTCATCCCCGCCAACGAGGAACTCGTCCTCGCCCGCGAGGTCTATCGCAAGCTTTCCTGAACACTGAACACTTCAAACTAACAAACGAAAACCATGGCCAAACAAGCAGTTGGACTCCTCGAAACCCGCGGCCTCGCCTGCCTCGTCGCCGGCGTTGATGCGATGCTCAAATCCGCCAACGTCGAGCTCGCCGGCCCGATGAAGCAAATCGGCAACGCGATGTGCAACGCCGTCGTCACCGGTGATGTCGCCGCCGTCAAGGCCGCCATCGACGCCGGCGCCTCGGCCGCCTCCGATGCCGGTGGCGAAGTCATCAGCGCCCACGTCATCGCCCGCCCCGACGAGGCGATCGAAGGCGTGCTGCCCAAGGACGCCGCCCGCGCCCCCCGCAAGTGAGCCTTTGATGGAGCGCGGGATCGGAGCATCGCTCCATCCCCGCCCCACTGCTCACTTCACACTGATCACCCGGCACTTCGAATCATGTTCCTCGCGGAAGTCATCGGACAGGTCGTTTCGACCAAGAAGGACGAGGCGATGGTCGGCAGGAAACTCCTGCTGCTCCGTCCCAAGCTCGTCGACGACAAGGATCCGTCCAAGTTCAAGGACGGTTCCAACACGATCGTCGCCATCGACACCGTTGGCGCCGGCGAGGGCGAGTTGGTGATGTTCTGCCAGGGCAGCTCCGCCCGCAACGCGCAGGGCCTCAAGTCCGTCCCCGTCGATGCCGCGATCGTCGCCATCATCGACCGCGTCGAAGTCCAAGGAAAAAACCTCTACAAAGGCGGCTGAGCCTTTTCTGCTAGATGCAAACCCTCGATCCCGAAATCCTCCGTTCCGTCGTCGAATCCGTCGTGTCGCGTCTTGCCGTCCAGGGCGCGCCGGCATCCGCTCCCGCCGCCAAGCCGGCCTGCGGCTGCAATGGTTCCAAACCCGCCGCCTCGTCTTCCGGAGAGCGCGGGGTTTTCAGCTGCGTGACCCGTGCCGCCGAGGCCGCCAACGACGCCCACCTGCAGCTCAGGAAACTCGGCGTCGCCGGCCGCGCGAAGGTGATCGAGATCGTCAAGGGGCTTGCCGTCGCGAATGCCGAGCCGTGGGGCCGCTTCGAGATGGACGAAACCAAGATCGGCCGTGTCGACCACAAGATCGCCAAGCTCCAGATCACCAAGAACGTGCCCGGTGTCGAGTGGCTGCGCCCCGACGCGATGAGCGGCGACGGCGGCATCACGCTGGAGGAATACGCGCCTTTCGGTGTGATCGGCGCGATCCTGCCGGTCACCCACTCGGTGCCCACGCTCACCGGCAACGTGATCAACATGGTCGCCGCCGGCAACGCGATCGTCTTCAACCCGCACCCGGGCGGCGCCCGCAGCGCGGCGATGGCGGTGCGCGCCTACAACGAGGCGATCGTGCGCGAACTCGGCATCGACAATCTCATCACCACCATCGAGCAGCCGTCGCTCGATTCGTTCGACGCCATCTGCAAGAGCCCGCTCATCCCGCTGCTCGCCATCACCGGCGGACCGGCGGTGGTAGGTGCCGCGATGAAGTCCGGCAAGCGCGCGATCTGCGCCGGTCCCGGAAACCCGGTCGTCGTCGTCGATGAATCCGCCGACCTCGCCAAGGCCGCCCGTTCGATCATCGAGGGCGGCGCGTTCGACAACAACCTGCTCTGCATCGGCGAGAAGGCCGTGTTTGTGGTCGGCTCGGTGATGACCAAATTCTGCGCCGAGCTGGAGAAGGCCGGCGCCGCCCGCCTCAACGCCCAGCAGCTTGAGAAACTCACCGCCGTGGCGTTCGATGTGAAACCCGGCGAAGGTGGTGGCTGCGCCCACGCCAGCGTGAACCGCGCCTACGTCGGTGCCGATCCGGCGAAACTCGCCGAAGTCGCCGGTGCCTCGATCCCCGCCGGCACCCAACTCCTCTTCGCCGAGACCGATGCCGACCATCTCTTCGTCCAGGAGGAACAGATGATGCCGATGATGCCGATCGTCGCCTGCCCGGATTTCGAAACCGCGGTGCGCGAGGCCAAGCGGGCCGAGCACAACTACCGCCACTCCGCCATCATCCACACGCTCGACGTGAACCACATGACCTACATGGCCAAGGAGATGGACACCACCATCTTCGTGAAGAACGGCGCGTCCGTCGCCGGCCTCGGCCTCGGTGGCGAAGGATATCTTTCTTACTCGATCGCCACCACCACCGGTGAGGGCATCACCACTCCCAAGACCTTCACCCGCATCCGCCGCTGCGTGCTCGTCGAAAACCTCCGCATCATCTGAGGCAGGGACCGTTCTCCGAACGGTCCGTCAGCCATTGGCCCGCCATGGAAATCGAAACCGCATTCCCAAACCCATACGGACGGCTCGGAGAGCCGTCCCTGCCTTTCGACTCATGATCCCCGCCGTCGTCGTCGGCCACGCCGTCAGCAGCCACAGCCATCCTTCGCTGAAGGGTTGCAAGATGCTGCTCTGCCAGCCGACCGACCCCGCAGGAAAACCCTCCGGCGCGCCGATGGTCGCGATCGACCTGTTCGGCGCCGGCATGCATTCGAAGGTGATGGTTTCCACCGACGGCATCGGCGCCCGCCACATCGTCCACGACGAGAAATCCCCGATCCGCAACTTCGTCCAAGGCGTCATCGACTGAAAACTTCAAACTGAAAACTAGCAAACTCGGATGCGCATCGCCCAGGTCATCGGCAGGGTCACCCTGAACCTGCAAGACCCCTCCTTCAAGGGAGGCCGCTGGCTGATGTGCAACCCGGTGGCGACGGAGGATTTCAACACCGCCTGCAAACAGCCTCCGCCGCTCTCGAAGGACAATACCCTTGTCGCCTTCGACAACCTCGGTGCGGGGGAAGGGGACATCGTCGGCATCGTCGAGGGTGCCGAGGCGACCGCTCCCTTCGACTACGACATCCCGATCGACGCCATCACCGTCGCCATCTTCGACAGCCTTTACTACGAACCCGTTTCCTAACCGAAAACCTCTGCGCCCATGAAAAAGAAGACCGTCTTCACCGGAGCCGACATCGAAGCCATGTTCAAGGCCGGCAAGTCCGCCGCCGACATCCCCGCCGGCGCTGTGCTCACGCCATCCGCCAAGGAAGCCCTGCGCGATGCCGGTGCGGTCCGTCCTTCCGCCGCCGCGCCCGCCGTTTCTTCCGAGCCAATCCTCCCCGACTACGAATACCACTGGACGCCCGGCAAGGACCCGAAGACCCCGGCGGAAATCGAGGCGTTTTTCCATTCCCCCGCCATCGTCCAGCTCAAGGAGCGCATGGTCGACATCGGCAAGCGCATGTGGGCCCGCGAATACACCGACGGCAACGGCGGCAACCTGACGATCCGCGTCGGTGACAATCTCGTGCTCTGCACGCCGACCCTCGTTTCCAAAGGCTTCATGACCGTCGAGCAGATGTGCCTCGTCGACCTCGATGGCAAACAACTCGCCGGCAAATTCAAGCGCACCTCCGAGTGCATGACCCACCTCGCGATCATGAAGCGCCAGCCGAAGGCCAAGGCCTGCTGCCACGCGCACCCGCCGCACGGCACCGCCTTCGCCGTTGCCGGCGTCCAGCCGCCGACCTGCATGATCCCCGAAGCCGAAGTGTTCCTCGGCCAGATCGGCCTCGCGGAATACCAGACGCCCGGCACCCCGGCGAATGCCGAGGTCGTCGGCAACGCGGCCGTCGATCACATGGCCGTCCTCATGGTCAACCACGGTGTCATCACCTGGGGCAAGGACATCGAGGACTCGTATTGGAAAATGGAGAATGTCGAGGCCTACTGCAAAACCGTGTGGGTCGCCTCGCAGCTCAACGGCGGCAACCTGCTCACCATCACCGGTGGCCAGGCCAAGGAGCTCATCGCCCTGCGCAAGACGCTCGGCATGGACGACAAACGCGCCAACTGGAAGGAATGCCAACTCTGCGACAACGCGGATTTCCACCCCGGCACCGTCTGCCGCGTGCCCGGCGACGCCGGTGCTCCCGCGCCCTCCGCGAAACTCGATCCCGAAGCCGAGAAACTCGTCCAGCAGCTCACCGACCAAATCCTCGCGTCGATGAAGTGAGCCGCCCATCGCTGCTTGCCGCGCCGCGGCGGGATTGATGAACTGGCGGCGTGAGTTGGGATTTCAAGAGCGTGGCGGTCGTCGGCTCCGGGGCGATCGGGTTGTATTATGGCGGGCGGTTGGCGGCCGCCGGAGAGGATGTGCGGTTTCTTCTGCGGTCCGACCACGACGCGTTGATGCGCGACGGCCTGCGGGTGGAAAGCGTGCACGGCAACTTTGAGGTCAGGCCGTTTCCGGGTTTCCGATCGACCGCCGGGATCGGCCCGGTGGATCTGGTGATCGTTGCGTGGAAAACGACAGCGAACGAGCATCTCGCGGACGTGCTGCCGCCCTTGCTGCATGAGAAGACGCAGGTGATCACGCTGCAGAACGGCTTGGGAAACTGCGAGCGGATTTCCGCGCTGGTTGGCGCGGATCGTGTTCTGGGTGGCTTGTGTTTCGTATGTTCCAACCGCGTCGGTCACGGACTGGTCCGCCACACGGCGGGCGGCAAGGTGGCCATCGGAGAATACCGGCCGGGGATTCCGGGCCGGGCCGAGGAAATCGCGCGTCGTTTCAAAGCGGCGAACATTCCCGCCGGTGCGGTGGGGAACCTCGCGAAAGCGCAATGGGAGAAACTCGTCTGGAACATCCCGTTCAACGGCCTTTCGGTGGCGGAGGGCGGCGTGAGCACCGAAGCCTTGCTCGCGCGGCCGGAGATCGAGGAGGAAATCCGCCACTTGATGGGCGAGGTGATCGGCGCGGCGAACGCGCTCGGCCTGCCGTTGGAAAAAAGCCTCATCGATTTCAACATCGACCGCACCCGGCCGATGGGACCGTACCGGACGTCGAGCATGATCGACTTCGTCGAAGGGCGGGAGGTCGAGGTGGGGCCGATCTGGCGGGAACCGCTGAGCCGCGCGGCGGACGCCGGGTATCCGATGCCGCACCTCGGGAGCTTGCTCGGGCGGATCGAACAACGGCTCGCCGAGCGCCCGGGGACTCCCTCGTGAGCTTCCGGAGATCCGCGCGAGTGAAACGAAACACGGGCGCGGTGGCGCTTCCCGCCGCGAAAAACCGCTGGCGGAGCGACCGTTCTTTTGGAACCTTCCCACGTCCGCGGCCGATGTCCCGGGCAAGTCCCGTCCATGCCTGAACCCACGCCACCGAGCCGAACCGAGATTCCGGAGTCGCTTCACCAGCAGCTCCGGGTTTTTCGTGCGCACCTGTGGCGGGTGAAGGCGGTCGAGGCGGTGGCCGCCGGATGCATCGGATTGCTCGTTTCCTTCCTGCTCGTCTACGGTCTCGAACGCGTGTGGCAGACGCCGGGCTGGCTGCGGCTGGTGGTCCTGTTGGCGGGCGTCTCGTTGTTCGCCGGGTTCGCGCCGTATTGGATTCATCGCTGGCTGTGGAAACAACGGCGCGAGGACCAGCTCGCGCGTTTGATCGCCCGGCGCTTCCCCGGTCTTGGCGACCGCCTGCTCGGCGTGATCGAGCTGCAGAATCAAGCCGGCAGCGAGGACACGCTTTCACCGCGTCTGAAGGAGGCCGCGATGGTAGCTGTGGCGGCGGAAACCGGACGCCGTGACCTGGCGGACGCCTTGCCGCCGAGAAAACACCGCAGTTGGTCGCTGGCCGCGATGGTGCTCGCCCTCGGCGCGGGCGCCGCGTTGACGCTCACGCCGCGGGCCGGCCTCAACACCCTTGAGCGCTGGCTGATGCCCCTGGCGGACACCGAACGCTATACCTTCACCCGCCTCGACAATCCGCCGAAGCACGTTTCCGTGGCCTTCGGCGAGGCCTTCGATCTCACGCTGCGGCTGGCGAAAGACTCCGAGCAACACCCCGCCCACGCGGTGGGCCGCTACGGCCACCAGCCGGAGGTCGGAACCAAACTTGCTGGAAACGGCTACACCTTCACGTTTCCCGGACAGCAGGACCCGGGCGTGATCGTCTTCCGCATCGGCGACCTGAGGCACGAGGTCCGCGTCGATCCGGTGCCGCGCCCATCGGTCACCGATGTGGCAGCCGTTGTTTCCCCGCCGGAATACCTCGGCATCGAGGAACACCGGGTCGATCTCAAGACCGGCGTGCTGAGCGTGGTGGAGGGCAGCAAGGTGCGCGTCGAGATCACCATGAACCGCCCGCTCGCCGAAGCGGAATACGGTCCGACACGGCCCGCCGCCACCGGGATTCCCGTGGCGAACGCCGATGTTCTCACGCCGCAGTCCGGTGCGATGGATCTTTCCGGCAATCTGGCCGCCACACCGGCGCTTGGGGTCGGCCGCCAGCCGTTTGAAATCCCGATCACCTGGCGCGACCGCCTCGGGCTGCTCGGCGAGCCGGATTTCCGCGTGCGGGTGGATGCGATGCCGGACTCGCCGCCCACGTGTTATCTCCAGGGCATCGACCGGCAACTGGTGATGCTGCCGGAGGAATCGATCGAGTTCGAGGTGCTCGCGGAGGATGATTTCGGGGTGAAAACCACGGGCATCGAGTGGGTCGGGCAGTTCACCCGCCCGACGGACGAGACGCCGGCGAAAGGCGAGCTGCCGCTGGCCGATGGCGGCCCCGAGCAGGCGCGGATGCTCGCCAACGCGATCTTTTCCCCGCTGGCCTTCGACATCGCTCCTCAGAAGGTCCTTCTGCGCGCCTACACCGAGGATTATTTCCCCGGACGCGGCCGGGTGTATTCCGAGCCGGTCGTCGTCTATGTGCTCACCCGGGACGAACACGCCGCGTTGCTCAAGAGCCGCTTCGACCGGCAGATCACCGAGCTCGAAGACCTCGCCCGCCGCGAACTCGGACTGCTGGAGGAAAACCAGAGGCTCGAACGCCTCGACGGCGAACAACTCCAGAACGACGAAAACCGCGAGCGCCTCGACAACCAGCAGCGCGAGGAATCCGAGACCGGACGCCGCATGGAGGACCTCACGCGCAAGATGGAGGACCTTCTCCAGGACGCCGCGCGCAATGGCGAGATCGACAAGAACACGCTCAAGAAGATGGCCGAGTCGCTCCAGTCGATGCACGAGATGAGCGAGCAGGATGTCCCGAAGGTGGAGCAGGACCTCGCCGAGGCGAACGATCCGTCGAACACGCCGGAAAACTCCGAGAAGCAGCTCGATGAAGCCGTCGAGAAACAACAGGAGCTCGTAGAGAAGATGCGCGAGGCCATCGAGAAGGCGAACGAAGCGAACCGCCGCATGGAAGCCGGCACCTTCGTGAACCGCCTCAAGAAAGCGGCGGGCGAGCAGAAGGGCATCGTCGCGTCGCTGATGGACTCGTTCAACTCGCCGGACCCCGAAGACTCCATCCTCGGCGAGAATATGTCGGACCTCGATCCATCCGATATCACCCATCTCAACGGCAACATCCGGCAGCAGTCCGACACCGCGTCCGACGTCCGCTGGATCCAGGAGGACCTCGCGCACTTCTTCGCTCGTACCCAAAAGGAGGACTTCCAGGAAATCTACGAGGAGATGCGCGATTCGGGCATCGACATCGGGCTCGACACCATCCGCACATGGCTGGCGGAGAACTCGTCGTTCAAGGCCGCCGAGGAATCGAAGAAGTGGGGCGACCAGCTCGCCGAGTGGGCCGGCAAACTCGAAAAAGCGAACGAAGAACAAAACGGCGGCGGTGGCGGCGGCGGCGCGCCGAACTCCGAGGATCAGGACTTCGAATTCATGCTGCGCGTCATGAAGATGGTGCAGAAGGAACTCGACCTCCGCTCGCGCACGCGGGCCGCGGAGATGTTCCGCCGGGGCGCCCAAGATCCGAACATCCCCTCCGAGCCATGAAACAAGCGATCGTCATTTCCTGCTGCCTTTCCTTCGCGGCGATGCCGGCGTTCCCGCAGGACGAAGCCGACGGCAAGGACGCCCTCGCCGAACATCAGGAGCGCTCCGTCGAGCTCGCCGAGGCCCAGGACGAACTTTCCGCGGACGTCCAGCAGCTCATCATCGAGCAAACCGCCGCCAAGGTCATCGAGCTGCTCGAAGAGGTCGAGGACATCATGGACGAAACCACCGAGCGGCTGGATGAATCGGACACCGGCGGCGAGACGATCGCCGCGCAGACCGAGATCATCGAGAAAATCCACGAAGCCGCCAAGGAGCGCCAGTCGCAGGGCGGCTCCAGCTCCGGCAGCGCGATGATGGACATGATGGAGCGCATGATGGGCAAACAATCCGAAGGCGACAAACCGGGCGAAGAGAAGGGCGAAAAGCCTTCCGACAAGGGCGGCAGCGGCGTGACCGGAGACTCGGATGCAGCCAACGAGGCGGTGGACGGGGCCGCGGGAGGAAAATCCGAGGAACGCCGGGTCCCCAAGGCCGCCGGCAGCGCCGGAGCCGAGATGCCCGAGGAATTCCGCAAGGCCTTCGACGCCTACAACCGGGGGCTGGAATCGAAGTTGAAATGAGAAGTTTCCGTCACCATACGGCATGCATCGCCCTGTTCGGCGCCATGGCCGCGGCGTTTCCGCCGGCCGCCACCGCGCAGATCCTTCCGACGCGCCAGGACGACACCATCCCGCCGCAGGCGGAGCTGGTGTATGAAAAGGGCCTGCAGTTTCTCTCACGTGCCCAGAACGAGGACGGCACATGGGACGACAGCGTCGGCTCGGAGCCCGGTGTGGTGGGCCTCTGCGTCGCCGCCTTCCTCGCGCATGGCGAGGACCCCGTGAACGGCGCCTACGCGAAAAACATCCGCGCGGGCATCGATTTCATCCTCTCCCGCCAGAACGAGGACAACGGCTACATCGGCAACAGCATGTACAACCATGCCTTCGCCGCCAAGGCGCTCGCCGAGTCGTACGGCGTGGTCGACAATCCGGAGATCGCTCCGGCGCTCAAGAAGGCGATCGAATTGATCCTAACGGCCCAGAAGAAGAACCGCTTCGGCGCTTGGCGTTACACCCCGGACAGCCGCGACGCGGACACCACCGTCACCGGCTGCCAGCTCGTCACCTTGTTCGCCGCGCGCAACGCGGGCATCGGCGTGCCGGACGAGGCGATCCGCAAGGGGCTCGCCTATCTGAACCACAACCGCGGCTCCGAAGGCTCCTATGGATACACCTCCGCGTCCGGTGGAAAGCCGACGCTCACCGCCATCGGCGTGTTGTGCCTGTCGCTCGCGAAAGAGCGCGATTCGAAGGGCTTCCGGGCGAGCGTCGATTACCTGAAGAACAATCTCGACTACCGGGAGCGCTACTACCCGTACTATTTCGAATACTACATGTCGCAGGCCCTGTTCCACGCCGATGAAGAGGTGTGGCGTGATTGGAACGCCCGCAACATCCGCTACCTCGCCACGATCCAGTCTCCCGACGGATCGTTTCCCGGAAACCAAGGCCCTTCCTTCAACACCGCGGGAGCCCTGCTCTCCCTCGCGTTGAACTACCGCTTCCTTCCGATCTACGAGAAATGACCCGACTCCGCCCGCTTCTTCTCGCCCTGCCGCTCGCCACGGCGCATGCCGCGGAAACCCGGCACGACCTGCTTCGTTTCACCAACGGCGACCAGCTCCACGGAACGTATCTCGGCATCAAACCGGGACCGGTGATGTCGTGGATGCGCGAGGACGTCGGCGGCCCCGTCGAGTTCAAGACCACCCAGCTGCGCCACGTCGTGCTCCATGGCGGCCGCCCGGACAAGGTGCTGCCGCTCCTGTCCCACGTCAGCCTCGCCAATGGCGACCGCATCCCCGGCACCATCACCGGTCTCGCCGATGACACGCTCACGCTCGACTCGCCCTTCGCGGGCAGCCTGCGGATCCCCTGCCGGCAGATCTCGATGATCTCGCCCAATCCCCTTGGCGGACGCGTCTTCTATCACGGCCCGTTCAGCGAAGATGAATGGATCAACGTCGATCCCGCGCATCCCGATGGCCTCGGCCCCGCCGCGGACGACGACAAGGAAGATGCGGAAAACGAGGACGAGGCCGGACGCTGGGAGTTTTCCGGCTCCTCGTGGTATTGGCGGGAGAAATCCGGAGGCACCGCGCTCATCCGCAAGGATGGCATGCCGGACCGCGCGATGCTGCGCTTCGAGCTCGCCTGGAAAAGCCGGATGGCGCTGGCCATCGGTTTTCACGCGGACTTCAAGCGCCCCGTGCTCGAGGCGGACGGCGATGAGAAACCCGAGCCGCCGCGTTTTTCGCCCGGTGACACCAGCGCGCTGCCGTGGATCTTCGGCAACGCCTACGTGCTCCAGCTCAACTCGAACTACCTGAGGCTGACCCGCTCGTTCGTCGACGAGGACGGCAGACCTTCGGTCGACCCGAACCGTTCGAACCTCAACCAGCTCCGCCTCGGCGACAGCGGCAAGGTCGTCGTCGAGTTGCGCGCCAGCCGCGACAGCGGGCGGATCTCGTTGTTTGTCGATGACGAGTTCGTCGCCCAGTGGAGCGAGGGCGACGAGTTCGCTCCCGGTGAAGGCAAATACGTCGGCAAGGGCGCGGGCTTCGGTTTCCTTCCCCAGATGGACGACTGCCCGGTCCGGATCTCCGACATCATCACCACCGAGTGGAACGGCATGCCGGACTCCGCCCGCAGCATGCAGCTCGAAGACCAGGACATCGTCCTCATGGCGAACGGAACCGACCGCTTCGCCGGCCGTGTCGAGGGCATCGATGGCGGATTGATCGACTTCGAAACGAAACACGGCTCCTTCCGCCTGCCCGTCGAGGAAGTGGCCGAGATCCGCCTTGCCAGCAACGACGTCGCCGAGCCGAGCGAAGCCCCCGCTGACGCCGTGCTCGTCCGCTACAGCCCGATCGGCGCGATCTCCGGCCTCCCTGTCGGGGGGGACGGGGATACCCTCCGGCTGTCCCATCCGGTGGCCGGGGAGATCGATCTCTCGCTGGAGTCCGCCGTGATGCTCGAGTTCCACCCCTCCAACCGAATCATCGACGACTGGGATGCGGATTTCTAACATTGCCATCCTCGGGATCCTGCTTCCGGCGCTGCCGGCACCGGCGGATGACATCCTGTTGTCCGGCGCCGGAAACCGGCTCACCGGCGAGGTCCGTTCGATCGAGCCGTCCGGCATCGTGGAGCTCGCGAGCCCTCTGACGACCGAGCCGCTCCGTCTCACCGGCGGGTCCGTCCGCAAGGTCACCTTCACCGCGGCCGCTCCCGGACGCAGCACGCCGGAGGGATCGCTCGAGCTGTCCAATGGCGACCGTCTGCCGGTGCGCCAGGTGCGCATGTCGGGCGACGTGCTCCAGGTCGATTCGCCGGACCTCGGGAAAATCGACATCCCGCGTGACGCCGCGCACACCCTGCAGGTCGGCATCGAAGGGCTCAACAAGGTCTATCAGGGGCCGAAGAGCCTGCGCGAGTGGACCAGCGGCGGCGACGATCCGAAGAACTGGTTGTTTCGCGACGGAACGCTGCGGGCGGAAGGGACCGCGCGCGCGTCCGCCGGTCTGGACCTGCCCCGGTCGTTCGTTCTGAAGTTCACGCTGAGCTGGGACAATCTCCCGAACGTCCGCGTCTGGTTCGCCGACTCCGAAAACAGCGTGGAAGAGGCGCGGGACCGCTATCTCCTCCAGTTCAACCGTGCCGGCATGGAGTTGAAACGGGAGTCGTCCGAGGGCCGCCACCCGGTGCCCATCGCCGTGCTCAACCGGACGCCGGACCTTTATCCGGACCGGCGGCTGGAAGTGGAGATCGCCGTGGACCGCAACACGTCCCGCATCCATTTGTTTCTCAATGGCGAGCCGGAGGGCACCTTCGAGGACCCCGTGACGCCCGTTCCCGCGGGCGGGGTGGTCCGCTTCGAGTGCAACACCTCCCGCGGCCAGACGCAGGAGATCCACCGGATCGAGGTCTATCAGTTCGACGACTCGCGCCGTCGCCATCATTCCGAGGACCGGGGGGATCCGGAGACCGACAGCCTGATCAGCCGCGACGACGACCGTTGGGGCGGCCGCCTGATGGAGATCGCCAGCGGTCCGGGCGGTGCGGTGTTCCGTTTCAAAAGCGACTTTCAGGAGAAGCCCCTCGAGCTTCCCGAAGAGGAGGTTTCCACGATCTTCTTCGCGCGGAAGGAAGGGGAGAAACCCGCGGAGGAGGCATCCCCGTTCGTGTTGAAGCTGCGCGACAACGGCTCGCTGCGGGTGAAGTCCTGTCGTTTCGCCGAAGGCCGTGTCGATGCCGAGCACCCCTTGCTCGGACCCATCCGCTTCGCCGGCGGTGCCGTGACCGAAATGGAATGGGTGGGGGATTCCGAGCGGGATGAAAAGGAAGGAGGTTCGGAATGAAACGACTTTTCGCCATATGCCTCGCCGCCTCCGCCCTTGCTTCCGCCGGGGAGACCGAGGTCGATGCCGTCGTCCGCTTTGCCAACGAGGATCGCATCGAAGGCACCATCGAGTCGCTCACGAAGGACAAGCTCACGCTGAGCTCGCCGATCCTCGAGAAACCCGCGCCCTTCCATCTCGACAAGGTGCTCGAGGTCGGCCTCGACGCCGTCTATCACGATGTCGATGCCAACCACGAGGCGGTCGTGACGCTCAACCTCGGCGATGTCATCCGTGGCCAGCTCGCCGAGGTGACGGACGAGTTCGTTTCGCTCGACACCTGGTATGCGGGCAGGCTCGACATCCGGCGTGGCATGGTCGCCAGCCTCGAGATCGAGCCGAAACGAGAAGATCTCTATCACGGCCCGGAGTCCATTGACGACTGGGTGCGCTCCGGCGACGAGAACGCGTGGTCGTACCGGCGTCTCGCGCTGGTGGCCCGCGGCAAGGGCGGCATCGCGCTGCCGGATGTCCTGCCGGACCAGTGTTCCGTCACCTTCGACGCGGCTTGGAAAACGGACGCGCTCGGTCTGAAGATCTATCTGCTCTCCGAGGAGCCGGATTCGGAGAGTCCGGAGTCCGGGTATGAGGTCTCCATCCAGAGGCAGTCGGTGTATCTGCGGAACTGCAGCAAGCAACGGTATCTCGGAAGCGCCACCAACTCGGGCGACCTGCGGGAAAACACCCGGGCGCGGATCGAGCTGAGGGCCAGCTCGAAGAACGGAAGGGTGGTCATGCTCGTCAACGGCCGGGTCATCGAGACATGGACGGATCCCGATGTCGCGGATGGCGACTTCGGCGGCGCGCTGCACTTCGTTTCGCCAAACCCGGGAGCCATGCGCATCTCCAACATCCGCGTCAGCCGCTGGAACGGTGTGGTCGATGAAACCGTGCCTCCGCGGGTGCCGGGACAGCGCTTCCGGATCGGCGGATTGCCGGACGATTTCTCGGAAGCCGAGGACGAGCCGAAGGATGACAAGCGGATGAAACTCGCCAACTCGGACTCGATCGACGGCGAGGTGAAATCGATCTCCGGTGGCGTCATCACCATCGAGACGAAACTTGGCGAGATCAAGGTGCCGGTTTCCCGCTTCCGGACGCTGGCGCTCAAGCCCGTCGAGTATGATGAGGCGATCCTCCGCAACGGCGACGTCCGGGCATGGTTTCCGGACCGGACTTCCATGGTGTTCCGGCTCGACTCGGTGGACGGCGGCAAGCTGATCGGATCGAGCCAGAATTTCGGCACGGCGGAGTTCGACATCCGCGCCTTCAGCCGCATCGAGTTCGAGATCCACAACGACGAATACGACAGTCTGCGCGGCGAGGAGGATTGGTGACGGCGCTCACGGTTTCCGCTGCCGGAGCTGTTCGAGCCGTGACAAAGGCTTCGCCGCTTCGGCCTCCGGCTTCGCGGCCTGCTTTTTCTCCTGCGGGGCTTCTTTCTTCGGCGGTGGAGCCGCGGGTTTGTCGATCCGGAGCGTTCCTCCGGACGCCGCCTGATGGTGGATTGTTCCGCCCTGCGCGGGAACCTCGACGATGCAGAAAAGCCCGCTGTGTTTTCCGGGCCGGGCGTCCGCTGCGACGTTGATGGGAAACGTGACCTCCGCCTGGTTCGCGGTGATCGTCCGCGTGTCCGCGGTGACTCCGTAGGGCAGGCCGGAGAGCCTCGCGGTGGCCGCGCCGTCGAAGGGTTCGAGCGTTTCGATCTTGCCGACCACCGCGGAGGGTTTGCCGACTTCCGCGGCGGCAAGATCAAGGTTCATGGAGACATAGGGCTCCGCCACCGTGAGCGAAACGAGCGCGGACGAAGCGAGCACCGGTCCGCGACCGGAATCCGCCTCGCCCAGCACGACGACCTTCCACTCGCCCGTCGAGGCGTCGCCGTTGGCATGAAGATCGTATTCCGCGGTCGTCTTGTCGCCGGCGATGTCGATGTTGTTCGGGCCGCTCAGTCCCGGCGGGTGCCACAGGAAACGCGCCGTGACCTTCTTGTCATAGCCTTCCTTCCGCTCGACGCGGATGCGCATCTTGAGATTGCCGTTTTTCACGATCGGCACCTTCGGTTCCTCGAGTTCGATCCGGAACGGAGCTTCATTCGTCACCGCCACCGGAACCCGGTCGAACGAGACCGAGTGGTAGGCGCCCTGGTTGTTGATGTCCACGTGATGGATTGTGTCGGTTAGAAATCCGGAGACTTGCGGATCGGCGCCTTCGGACCGGATGCGGAACGGATGGAGACCCGCGCCGACGGAGGCGTCCGCGTTCGCTTCGAGCACGATGGGAAACGATGACACCCCGCGCGGGATCCGCGGGGCGTGCAGGGTGACGCCCGGCGGCAGCGAAGCGGCTTCGAACACCGCATCCGCTGATAGATTCTCCCGTTTCACATTCACCACCGCCGCATATCGGCCGCCCTTCGGAATCACGAAGTTCTTCCACTTCTGGCTGTTCACCCGCTCGACGACCGGCAGCGTCGCTTCCAGCAAAGGCGGTTTTCCGCCGATTTCGATGCGGTAGGTGAAGTCGTCGCCGGTCCGTTTCAGTTGGTCGCGGATCTGGATGCGGTAGTCTCCATCCGCCGGGCAGGTCCACGCGAGCAGGCTGTCCGGTCCGCCCTGGTCGTCATTGGATGCGAGGTATTTTCCCTTCGCCTCGTGGATGGAAACCACGGCGTCGAGCGGGGAACGGTTCGCGCGGGCGATCACGCGGATGTCGAGGTTCTGGTCCTTCTTCGCGGAGAACAAGAACCGATCGGTGCCGCTTTTCGCGTCGAGCACGCCTTCCGCCGCGCAAGGCGGATCGGGCAGGCGAACCACTTCGTCCGCTTCGCCGTCGCGCGTGGAGGGCAGCGGCGAGACGGTGATGACATGCGGCGAGGGAGAGGTCTGCCCGTCGTGCTCGGGAAACACGGGAAACGAGGCGCGTGCGTCCTGCGGAAGCTGGATCGAGCGGTGGATGGGACCTTTGGGATCTCCGGTAAATGTGAACTCGACGGTTTCTCCGAGTTTGCCACCGGTCGGAAACACGGCGGACGGCCGCGGGAACGTGCCGATGTGGAGGCGATAACGGCAGTCGTCGTTTCCCTGATAGGCCGCCTCGCGGACGACGACGCGATAGTCCCCATCCTCCGGCGCGAGCAGGGAAACGAAGGCGTCCGTGCGCAGCAACGGCGCGTCGTCGCATGTGGCGACCTCGAAGCCGCGCGCGTCGAGCACCGTGAGGGAGGCGTCGAACATCGTCCGCCCGAGCCGCATCGCCTCGACCTCGGCCGAGAGCCGCTGGCCCTTCTTCAGCGTGACCACGAAACAATCGTCATCCTCGTTTCCCGCAATGCCGTGAACGGTGCGGTTCAGCTCGATCCTCTGGGCTTTGTCGGGCGGATTCGGTTCCACCTCATCGACGGTTGGAAACGCGCCGACCCAGAACGAACGCAGTTCGGTGACGCCGCCGGGACCGGCGAGGCGCAGCGAATGCTCTCCCGGTGTGGCGTCCGCGGCGATCTTCAGATTGGCGACGGCCTTCTTCGGGTCCTTGGTGTCGATATTTGTTAGATCGAGGCCCGTTTCGTAAAACAAGGCACCGGTCGTTTCGTCGAGACGGTCGCCGTGAAACGTGATGCTCACCTCCGTTCCCGCTTGGCCGCCGGGCGGATCGATCCGCGACAACACGGGAGTGAACGCATGCAGTGTCGTCGTGCAGGCCAGCGCGAGGATGGAAAACCGTGTCACGCCTTGTTCGCGAGGATCGAATCGAGCACCTGCCCGCCGTCGACGATCTCGATCGGCCGGTTGCCGGGTGACATCAGCTCCTTGTCGGCGGTGATGCCGATCTGGTTGTAGATGGTCGTCGCGAAGTCGGCGACGGTGACGCCGTTCTCATCGACCTCGCCGCCGAGCGAGTCGGACGCGCCGTGCACGTAGCCGCGTTTCACGCCGCCACCGGCGAGCATCGTCGAGAACACGCGCGGCCAGTGGTCGCGCCCGCCCTGCGGGTTGATCTTCGGGCTGCGGCCGAACTCGGTGGTTACCATCACCAGCGTGCGGTCGAGCATGCCGCGGCGTTCGAGGTCGCGGATCAACGCGGCGATCGCCTTGTCCACCGGCGGCATCTCGCGCTCGACTCCGGCTTTCAGATTGTCGTGGTGGTCCCAGCCGCCCGCGGTGAGCGAGACGAAACGCACGCCCGCCTCGATGAGCCGGCGCGCCAGCAACATCCGCTGGCCCGCGGCGTTGCGGCCGTACTCGTCCTTCAGCTTGTCCGGCTCCGCCTTCAGGTTGAACGCCTCGCGCGCCTTCTGCGACGAGATCAACTTGTAGGCGTGCTGATAGAACGCGTCCATCGAGGCGATGGAATCCGAGTCCTCGATCGATTTGAAATGGTGGTCCACCGTTTCCAGCAGCGACTTGCGGCGCTCGAAACGTTGGTCGTCCACGCCCTTCGGCAGGTTCAGGTCGCGCACTTGGAAGTCGCCCTGCGCGGGGTCGGATCCAAGAGCGAAGGGACCGTAGGCGGAGGACAGATAGCCGGAGTTGGCGAATTCGTTCGGCACGTTCGGCACGCAGACGTACGGCGGCAGGTCGTGGCGCGGGCCGAGTTCGTGGGAGATCACCGAGCCGATCGACGGATACTCCAGCGCGGGCGAGGGGCGGTATCCGGTGAACATGTTGTGCGTGCCGCGCTCGTGCGCCGCCTCGCCGTGCGACATCGAGCGGATGATCGTCACCTTGTCCGCGATCTTCGCGGTCTCCTTCATGAACTGGCCGAACTGGATGCCCGGAATCGCCGTGTCGATCGCACCGAAGGGCCCGCGGTATTCGGCCGGCGCGTAGGGTTTCGGATCGAACGACTCCTGATGCGACATCCCGCCGGGCAGAAAGATCTGGATGATGCCGGTGGCCACCGCTTCGTGGGTCTCGTACGTCTTCTGCGCGCCGTTTGCCTGCGAACGCAGGAACTGCGGCAGCGTGAGACCGAGCCCGCCGAGCAGGCCGACGTACATGAACTCCCGGCGTGAACCGTATCGCTCGAGCGGATTCCCTGGACAAACTGGTTTCATAGGGCGGGGGAGGCGTGGTTCGCGCCTCAACCTTCCGGATACACAGGCACTTCGGATTTTGTTTCAGGTCGGGGCGATTTCTCCCCAAGCATCGGCCGGATCGTGGAAACCGGCACGCAGTTTTTCAGAACCATCTGCAACGGGCCCTTCGGTTAGCCGTTCGGAGAGTCATAGTAGATCGAGCGGGTGCTCGAAACCATGCCGACGACTTCGTTCCGGGCGTTGAGCACCGGGCCGCCGGACGAGCCTTTCGCGTAATCCGCGGTGATCGACATCCACACCGCGCCCGGTTCATCATTCTTCCCGGGGCTGCGGTGGTAACGCGCGACCTCTCCGGACGTCTGCATGTAGAAATTCCGCTGCGGATGACTGAGCACCCGCACGGTCTCGCCCACCTCGGCGTCGGGCCCGAGCCGAAGCACGGGAAGCCCCGCGGCTTTCACGCGGAACAGCGCGACATCGCCCGCTTTGTCCGCCGCGACGACCCCGGTGATCGGATAGGTGCGGCCTTTCCGGTCGCACACGCCCATGGCGGCGCCCTTCGCGTTTTCGAACACGTGGCGGTTGGTGACCATCAGCCCGTCGGGCGTGAGCGCCCATGCGGTGGCGATCCCGCCGGGATGCCAGTGCTCGCACTTGCCGCATTTGTACACGGAGCCGACGAGAAACACCGCATCCGCCGGGTGTTCCGCCGCGGGATGGTCGACCGGTCCGATGCCGGCCGTCGCGGGCGCTTTTTCGACCTGTTTGGCAAACTCGGACGCCTCGGGATGCTCTCCGGAATCGGCGAACGCTCCGATGCCCTGTTGGAAACTCGAAACCAGTGCGGCGTCGTCGATGACGATCGGCGCCGCGGAGATCATCGCCGGGAACAGCAGCAGCCACGAAACAAACTTCATGCCCTGCATCCAATCGGTCCCTGCGTCCGCGGCCAATCCGATTTTTTCAAGCGTCCAGCGGGAGCCGGCCGAGGGCCTCGCGGTCTTCCGCATCGAGGCGCTCGCGGGCGACGGCGAGGTAGTGCTCGTCGAGCTCGATGCCGGTGAACTCCGCGACGCCCATGCGTTTCGCGGCGATCGCGGAACTGCCGATGCCGAGGAAAGGGTCTAACAACCTTGTTTCCGCGCCCTTGCCGTGGATCTTCACGCACTGCTCGACGAGGGCCACCGGAAAGGTCGCGGGATGCGGGCGCTCCTTGTCGCGGGAAACGATCGTCTCGTAGGGGATGAACCATGTGTTTCCGCGGCAGCGGAGGTCCTCGCCGCCGGTGTGGCCCCAGCGGGCGATGTTCGACTTGTCCTGATAGGGAACGCCGGCGGCGCGGCGGTCGAGCGGAACGTCGCCGGTTTTCGTCAGGTGGAAGATGAACTCGTGGCAGTCGTTGACGAAGCGTTTCGAGTTGATGGGCTTGAAATGTCCGGCGCTGACCTGTTCGCCCGACGGTTTCCCGATGGTGATCGATTTCACCCAGTGGAACGTGTTCTGCAGGGTGAAGAGCGGCTCCACTCCATCCGTCAGCGCGAGCACGAGCTGATAGGGAAGCAGCGGATTCGCCGGCGCCGCTCCGACGTTGAGGAAAAACGATGCGTCGTCCGCCATCACGCGTTTCACCTCCGCCGCCCAGCGCCGGCACCAGGCGAGGAACTCGTCGCGCGGAGCGGTGTCCTTGAACGACTTGTAGGCGATCCCGAGGTTGTACGGCGGCGAGGTGACGACGAGGTCCGCCGAGGACTCCGGCAAGGTCGGCAGCACTTCGAGACAGTCGCCGTGCAGCAGCCTCACGCGTGGTGCAGCAGGATCGAGTTGGCGGCGAAGTGGTCCGAGTGGATGTCGGACACGATGACGATGGGCGTGCCGGAACGCACCATGTCGTGTTTGAGCATGAGCTGTGTGAGCCGGGCGATGGTTTCCTCGATGTTGGATGAAAACGAGAGCTTGATGGCCGTCGCGCCGCGGGTGAGCGCGAGCTGGCGGCACACCTTGTCGCGCGGGGTCACCGCGTAGAATCCGGACGTCTTGGGGCGCAGCATGGCCACTTGGTTGGCGAGCACGCCGCGGCGGGTGAGAACGACGAGCCGGGCGTCGGGCAGCGAGTCGGCGAGCGAGACGGCCGCGCGCGCCACCTTCTGGCGCTCGTCGCGCAGCAACATCGACTGGCCGAAACCATGACCGCCGGATCGCTCGATGCGGGTGGCGATGCGCACCAGCGTTTCAATGCAGGAAACCGGATAGCGTCCGACCGAGGTCTCTCCGGAAAGCATCAACGCGTCGGCCTCCTCATAGGCGGCGTTCATCACGTCGGTGACTTCGGCGCGCGTCGGCGTCGGCGCGGTGATCATCGACTCGAGCAATTGCGTCGCGACGATCACGCGGGTGCCGAGTTCGTGGCAGCGGCGGATGATGCGGCGCTGGAGCAGCGGAAGCTCCTCGAACTCGACTTCCGTGCCGAGGTCGCCGCGGGCGATCATGATCACGTCGGCTTCCTGAATGATCGAGTCGATGTGTTTCACCGCTTCCTGGTCCTCGACCTTGGCGACGATCTGCGACTCGCCTTCGAGCGCTTCCATCGCGTCGCGCAGCTCGCGCACGTGGGCGGCGTCGCGGACGAAGGAACCGGCGATGTAGTCCGCCTCGCATTCGACGGCCAGCGCGAGGTCCTTGTGGTCCTTCTCGGTGAGGGCGGGCAGGTTGAGCCGAACGCCGGGCAGGTTGATGTGCCTGCGGGACCCCATTTTTCCCGGTGTTTTCACCTCGCAGCGGATGCGGTCGGCCTCGACGCTGCTGATGCGCATGAGCAGCGCGCCGTTGTCGACGACGAGCGTGTTGCCGACGGCGACGTCCGCCATCAGGCCGTCGTAGTTCACCGTGGTAGAGAAATCAACGGACGGCTCGGATCCTTGTTTGCGGAACTCGACGGTGTCGCCGAGCTGGAGCGAGAACGGTTCGGGAAGATCGCCGGTGCGGATGGACGGGCCGGTGAGATCGAAGAGCACGGCGATGTGGGCGTCCCGCTGCGCCGCTTGCTTGCGCACGAGGCGGGTCATTTCGGCGGCCCACTCGTGTTTCGCGTGGCTCATGTTGAGGCGGAACACGTTGGTGCCGGCGTCGATGAGGGAGCCGATGGTTTCCTCGGTTTCAGTGGCGGGACCGAGGGTGCAGATCAGTTTGGTCTTGCGGGGCATGGCGGTAGGGATGGCGGCCGCGGGCGACAGCGGCCTTGCCGGTGCGCAGCAGGAAACAGACCCGCCGCCCCACATGCAAGCAACGATCGGGTGACAGTCACCGAGCGGCTCGGACGACACTCAGCGCTCGGTGGCGATCCCCGTCAGCGCGGGCGCTTCCGGCGCGTTCTCCGCGGGCCGGGCCGTTGGTTTCGCCGTCGGCATCCGCGGCGTGGAAAAGAAGATCTCCTCGGACAGCGGAACCGAGCGCGAGGATAGCGAAAGCAGCAGCGCGGTGAACAGGAAGGTCGACAGCGCCCCGGCGACGCCGGCGATCCACCAGCGGTGTCCGCCGCGGTGCGGTTGGCCGATGCCCGGCTCGATCATCGCCGGCGGTTGTGCGCGGCGGTAGGTTTCCGGTGCCGCGGATTCCACGGGCCGGACCAAGCGTTTCTCCGGATTCGGCGCCCGTTTCGGAGCCGCCCCGAGATTCCATCCGGCGAAGTCGCTTTCATCCGCCGGCAGGGCCAGGTCCTCGTGGCGGATGCGCCCGCGCGGAGCGACGGGCCCGGTGATCAGTGACAACGCAACCTCCTCATCGACAAAGCCCGCCGGCATCCGCGGCGGAACGACGTCGCCGGTCCGCGGGCAGGGCATGTGGCTCAGTTCAAGCGGTTTCATCAAAGGCTCCGGTCAAGACAGCACAGGTGATGGCCTGAAATTCAGAGAAAGTCAATTTTTAAACTGTCCGAAGCAATCGGGCGGAGCCACCCGCTTTCGCGCCGGACTGTTGGGGTTGCATTGGGCACCGATTCCGGGGATGCTGCCAGCGCCGATGCCCGACACGCACCCAGAAGATTCCTCGTTGCTGATCCGCTGCCCGTCGTGCGGCCAACGTTTCAAAGTGGGGGAGGAGCTTCGCGATCGGACCGTCGAATGCGGCGCCTGCGAGCACCGCTTCCGCATCAACGACGACGTCATCGTCCGCAGCCGGAAGTTCTATCCCGGCGAGCACAAGGATCCGCTGCTCCACCGTTTCCAACGGGTGCCCCTGCCGCTCGCCTCCTCGGTGAGAGACCCGGGCGTCAACTACGCCCCGCCGCCGGATCCGGCGAAGGTGGAGCCGATCTCGCCGCAGCGGGTGATCGCCGGTGCGATCGGCGTGGCCGGCATGGTGTTCATGGCGCTGCTGCTGATCTTCGGCGCCTCGCGCGGAGGGATGCTGGATGGCATGGTGACCTCGAAACGCCTGCTGATGGCGGTTTTCACCAGCCTCATCGGCCTCGTCCTGCTCTGGTATGCGAACCCGCGGACGAGGAAAAAGGCGATGTCATTCGGGCTGCTTCTTTCCGCCGGTCTGTGCGCCATCCCGTTTTTCGTGACCGAGGGATCGGTGCCCCTCCATTCGCTCGGGCCGGAGAACGGCGTCGCGACGACGCAGGAAGAGCCGCCGGACGACGGGAAATCCGAGCCCGAGAGGAAACTCCGCGCCAAGATCGGCACCGAGCCTCTGGACGACGACATCGAGCGCTACGAAGCCGAGAATCTCGGCAAGACGGCCCTCGGCCTGTGGGTGCACAATCTGGAGGAGGCCTACCGCTTCATGATCCGCGACTACATCGAGCGGGTCGCGAACTCGGAGGAACCACCGCATTTCTATCCGCGTGGAAACGGCGATTTCCTGCTGGTCATCCCCGGTGTCACCATCACGCCCCAGGAGCTGGCGGGGCTGGCGACGCCGCTCGGAGACGTCATCGCCGTGCACGACGACCTCGCGATCGTCGAGGTCCAGGTCCACAACGACTATTTCGTCGAGGGCCCCATCGAGAAACTCTCCAACCGCGAGAACCCGGCCTTCTACGACCTCAACAAGCGCGAACTCGAAAGCATCGGCCTCGACCGCATCCAGCGCGCCGTCGAGCGCCTCGCGGAAGCGGAGCCGAAGATCTACCGCACCGACATTACGCGCAAGCTCATCGCCTTGCTCGAATCGAAGGGCGTCGATTTCAAAGAGGATGTCTGCCGTGCCTTGCTCGTGTGGGCCGAGGACCCGGGCCCGGCCGGCGAAGCCGCGCTGCGCGAGGTGAAACGCCTGCTCGCCGCCGGTTCGCCCGTGCCGGACGACATGATCCGGCTGATGGTGAAGGCGCGGACCAGCGGCACCTCCGCGGTGGTCGATCAACTTTGGTTCGAGGAGCCGACCCGCTGGGAGACGCTCTACGGCGAGCTTGGCAACCTGGCCGAAGACACCATGTTGCGGCGCTTTCCCGAGCTCAAGGGAACACGCCGCTACTCCGCGGTGCGGATCCTCGGGAAGATCGGCGCACAACGTTCGCTCGAAATGCTGGAGCAGCCGATGGAAAACATGGATTCCGAACTCGAAGTGCTCGTCAGCAACGCCAAGCAGTCGATCTCCCAACGGATCGGACAATGAGCCGGGCATGAATCGTTGTTCCGGATCGTCTGGGACATGGATGAAATCCGGACATGGGCAAAATCAGGCGATGTTCCGCATGTGACGGCGCCCGTTCGGGCAATCCCGACCATTTTCCGCAGGAGGGGCGAATGGACTTGCCCGCAAGGGGTCCGTCGGTAATCTCGGCTCGCCTCTCGTTTCGCGCCAAGCCGGGATGATCCGGGGGGAGAATTCCGGCCGCGTGGAGCGGGGGGCACTTTCGTTTTCTCCCTGTTTTCCAGCGTTTTTGCGAGGCTCATTCCTCCCCATCCTCGAAGATGATTCCTTCGGCGGGTTCGGGGTTTTCCTTGAGCTGGCGCTCCCAGATGAAACGCCGGAACAACACCTTCACCGCCGCGGTGAGCGGCACGGCCAGCAGCGCGCCGACGAAGCCGCCGAGCACCAGCGACCAGAACAGCATCGAGAAAATCACCGTCATCGGATGCAGGCCCACCGAGTCGCCCACGATCTTGGGTGCGGTCACCAGCGAGTTGATCTGTTGGACCACGACGAAGATGCCGATCACGCAGGCGACATAGGCCCACGGACTCATGCCGAACGGCGAGGTGCCCTGCGCGTGCAACCATGCGATGATGCATGCGGGGATGAGACACAGGATGTTTCCGATATAGGGGATGACGCCGAGCACCGCCATGAAGACGCCGATGAGCAGTCCGTAGGGCAGTCCGAAAATGGTGAGGGCGATGCCGACGAGGATGCCGTCGATGGCCGCGACGAGCACCTGGCCGCGGAAGAACGAGATGAGGTAGGTGTTGATCTCCTGAAGGGTCTCCACCAGCGTGGTTTTGAAACGCGACGCCTTGAGCGGGACATAGTCATGCCAATGCGTGCGGATGGATGCCGCCTCCTTGAGGAAGAAGAACAGATAGACCGGCACCATGATGAGACCGATGATCAGTCCGAGCACTCCGAGGATCTTCGTCGAGCCGGCGCGGAGCCATTCCTGCGCCTTCTTGAGGATGGCTCCCTTGGATTCATACAACATCCGCCCGCCGCGGCTGTCGGCGAAGGAGTCGAGGGTGGGGCTTTCCTCCGGCGTGGTGGCGACGGCGTCGCCGTTGTCGTCGGTTTCCGCGAGCAGCCAGCCGATCGGATTGTTGCGGTTCTTCTCGCGCAGTTCGGTGAGCTCCTTGGCGAGGGTGACCGTCAGGCGTTCCGGCCCGGCACCCTCTCCGGCCTGCTCCGCGGCGGCCGGTTTCCCGTTCCCCGAGATCATGTCGCGCAACGCGTGGTGGCCGCGCTGGATGCCGGGAACCACCGCGGCAATGAGAAGCGCCGCCGCCGCGAGCATCGCGATGTAAACGGCGATCACCGACCACAGCCGGCTCATGCCGCGTCGTTCCAACAGCCGCACGACGGGATCAAGCACATAGGCGACGATGCCGGCGACGAGGATCGGAACGAGCACCGGTTGAAGAAACCCGAAGACCTTTCCCGTGAGCCAGACGAGCCCGACGACGAGGATGCCGAGCACGAGGATCGAGACACCGGTGGCGGCGTTCCAGAGCGTGCGTTGTTGGAAGCGGGTCGGGTAGCGCGAGGATGGCACGCGAAGGGATATGCCTGTTGGAGCCGGAAGATCCAATTACAAATCCGCTCCGTCTTCCGAGCCGCGTGACGACCTGGCCACCTTGTCGAGCACGCCGTTGACGAAACGGCCGGACTCGGTGGTGCCGAATCGTTTCGCGAGATCGACCGCCTCGTTGATCGCCACCTTCACCGGCAGTTCGGTGTGCAGGATCTCGTGGGTGGCAAGCCGCAGGATCGCGCGATCGACCGGATCGATGCGCCCGGGTTTGAAATTCTCAACCGTGGCGGCGAGTTTCGCGTCGATCTCGTCTTTGGTGGCGAGCACGGCATCGACGAGTTCGTCGCTGCGCAGCCGCAGCTCGGTGAGGTCTTTTTTCGACTTCCGGATCTTGGCGAGATCCGTCTGCTCGGGGAAGTTCTCCGGTTCCTCGACCATCCGCAGGCGGTCGGAAACACGCTGCAAACGCCGCATGGTCGCCGCGACAGCCTCCATCGGCCCCTTCAGTTTCGGGTGGTCCTCGGTTTCCCGGAGAAACTCGTCGCGAGCGGCCGCGAGGTCGCGGTCGATCCGGAACAAGTCGTCGAGCGCCCTGCCGAATCGCCGCGCCACCGACTCGTCATCGTCGTCATTGGTCGGCAGGCGTTCGAGGGCGGCCAGAGCGGTGCTCCACTTCGATTCGCCTTCGCCGACGCGTTCGAGGGCGCGTTTCAACGGCTCGGCCTCCGGGTATCCCGCGAGCAGGCGGACGGCCGCTTCGGACCGGCTCACGAATTCCTCCAAACGCCCTTCCCGGCCCTCCGCCAGATGGCGCACGGTGCGGAAGGTCGCCACCTGCAGGCTGCGGCGGTCCGACTCGGTGACGAAGTCCCAAAACGGCCCGCGCAGGTCCGCCGGGTCGGCACCTCCTTCGAGATCCGCGCAATAGAGAAACTGCACGGCCGTCTCGCGGATCTGGCGTCTGCTAGGCATGACGTTGTTTTTTGGCGATCGAGTTCTTCGGCATCGAGCGGTCGAGTTCCTGGAAAAGATCGATCATTGACGCGCAGGCCCGTGCCGCTTCGCGGCCGCGGTTGAGTTGCGAGCCGATGCAGCGCGCGTAGGCCTGCTTCTCGTCGTCCACCAGCAGGACCTCGTGGATGACCGGGCGCAGATGTTGCAGGGCGAGCTGTTGGAGCGAGTCCGTCACCGACTTCGCGACCAGATCGGCGTGCTCGGTGGATCCGCGGAGGATGAGGCCGAGGGCGATCACGCAGGCCGGCGGATCGCGGTCGAGCACCGAGGCGACCATCACCGGGATCTCGAAGGCTCCGGGCACGCGGATCAGGTCCACCCGGCCCTGGGGAACCAGTTCGCCGAGTTCCTCGATGGCGTTGTTCACCAGCGAGTCGGTGAACTGCTCGTTGTATTTGGACGCGACGACGCAGATCCGGACTTTCGGCCCGACGATGCGGGGTTTCGGAGGCAGCGCGGATGACATGGGCGGGGTATGGAGGCGCGCCGCGGAATTGTCAACCGGGCGCGCCTTGTTTCTGGCCGCCCGTCACGCGGGCGCCCGCCCGGTGATGTGGATGAGAGCCGAGAGCTTGCGCGACGTTTCCGAGAGCTTCGGGATCGAGCGGATCTGTTCGACGGTCCAGGGAACCCGGAAACCCCAGTTCTGGGAGCCGGTGGTGCCCGGTTCATTGATCCGGTCGTAGAGCCCGAACAGCTCGGTGACCATCAGCGCCGCATAGCGCGAGTTCGAGGAAAACAACGCCTTGATGAGCCGCAGGCGGATGCCTTCGGTGAATTCGGGCCACGGCCCCGCGTCGGGCTGGGGGACGCCGGCGAACTCACTGAGGATGCGCAGCCCGTGGTGGGCGCCGTGCGCCTGCCAGGCGGGCACCTCGTCCGGATTCTGGAAATGCCTCCGGATGGTGCCGAGGCAGCCGTTCCAGATGCCCGAGACCGGATCGTGATCGTGGGTCGAGTAGCAGGCGAACGAGTTTTCCGGAAACGCGGCGCCGGGCGTGGGGTGTCCGTGTTCGTTGCAATCCCAGTGCGGGATCCGGAACCCCGCGATGTCCAGCTCCGCGAGGTGGGGGCGCACGTATTCCGGCACCCAGCCGAGGTCTTCGGCGATGATGTCGACATTTTTGACGCCCTTGAGCACGCCGCGCAGCCGGGTGTCGCCGTCGGCTCGGTTGGCGGCCTTGTTTTCCGGCGTGTCGTCCGGCCGGCTCTGCCAGTGCGGCAGGTGGCCGCCGGTTATCTCCGCCGCCTGCTGGTGGCTGAGTCCCAGAAACTCGTGGTTCCGCGAGGGATGCCACGGAAATGCGTAAATGCGGTAGAAGCCAAGGATGTGATCCAGCCGGAACATCCGGAAAATCCCCGTCACCCGTTTGATCCGCTGCCGCCACCAGGTGTAGCCGTCGGCCTCCATGTGGTCCCAGCGATAGAGCGGGATTCCCCAGTTCTGGCCCCACTGGGAAACGAACGGATCGCCGCTCCCGCCTTCCGCGGGGGTGCCGCCGCACCAGTCGAGCTGGAAGTTCTCCCGCTGGAAAAACACATCGCACGAGTGCCATGCGACGCCGATCGGGATGTCGCCCATGAGTTTCACCCCGACGGCGTCGGCGTGCTTGCGCAGCGCGCGCCACTGGCGGTAGCAGAGCCACTGGCGGAAGGCGAAAAAGCCGAGGCGGTAGTCGGTGGCGTCCGGTGATCTGGAGCGCTGCCGTTCCAGAAACGCCCGCGCGGTGTCCGGCGTGGAGCAGGTCCGCGGCCACTGGTCCCAGCGAAGTTCCTCGCCATGGATTTCCATCAGGTGGCGGAACAAACAATAGTCGTCCAGCCAGTCCGCCTCCTGCTTCCGGAACGTCGCGAATTCCTTCTTCAGCTTCGCTCCGGCGTTCTCGAACGTCGACCACGCGAGTTCGAGCAGGTCGCCCTTGATCCGGCGCACCCGGGGGTAATTCACCTTCGGTTCCCTGGCGGTTTCGCCGATGCGCGTGCGCGCCCGCTCGAAGTCCCGCTCGTCGAGCCACGGCAACTCGGTGCGCTCGAGCGTGAGGTAGATCGGGTCCAGCGCGGCGGAGGAAACCGCGCTGTACGGACTCTCGTCGTTGCCGTTTTCGTTGATCGGCAGCAGTTGCAGGAACGCCACGCCGTTCTCCGCCGCCCAGTCGATCCAATCGCGCAGCGCGAGGGTGTCGCCCACGCCGAGGTCGCCGGTCCTGCGGGCCGAGAATGCGGGGATCAGAATCCCGGCCTGGCGTTTTCCATGTGCGTGCACGCGGGGACGTTAGGCATCCGTCCGCGGATGGAAACGCCGAAATGCCGCGGCTCCACCGCTCAGTCCCGGCGACCCAACGCCAGCATCAGGAAATACAGCAGTTGGGCGACCGAGCCGACGGCGGCGGCGACGTAGGTCATCGCGGCCCAGAACAGCGCGTTCTTCGCCTTCTCGTGCTCCATGCTCGCCGCGACGCCGCTGCGTTCGAGCCACACCAGCGCGCGCTTGCTCGCATCAAACTCGACGGGCAGTGTCACCAGCGTGAACAAGGTGGTCACGCCGAACAAGGCGACCCACACCCACAACAGGGTGCTGCTCTGCCACACGCCGATCCCCAGAAGGCCGGCGATCATGATGAAATTGAGCATCTTGCTGGAAAGCTCGACGGCGGGCACCATCTTCGAGCGGAAGCCAAGCCAGGCGTAAGCCTGCTTGTGCTGAAGCGCGTGGCCGCACTCGTGTGCCGCGACCGCCGCGGCGGCCACCGAGTTCATGTGGTAGACCGGTTCGCTCAGGTTCACCGTTTTCTTCGTCGGGTCGTAGTGGTCGGTGAGCTGGCCGGGCACGCTCATCACCTTGACGTCGTCGATTCCGTTCTGGCGCAGCATCATTTCGGCGACCTGAGCGCCGGTCAGGTTGATCGGGATGTTCGAATATTCGCGGAAACGGCTCTTCAACATGCCGCTGATGAGCATGCTGGCGATCATCGTCGCGCCGAGGATCACGATATACAAAAGCGGGAATCCGCCGGTTTGCTGCGCGTATTGGGCAAGGATGTCGGTGGCGAAATGCATGACGCCATCATATTCGCGAAGCCGGACCGTGCAACTCCCCTCCGGTTGGAAAATCGCGCCCGGATTCCAATCGGCGCAAAATCAGGGGAACGGCCGGCTCAGCGAGCGGGATCCCCGCTCGCCGAAACGCCATGGGAGTTCCGTCGCCTTGGAGATTCCGATCCGCGGGCCGCTCAGGATTCCGCGGGACGGTCCCGCCACGATCACGGAGCCGGGCGCGTCGAGAAACTTCGCGCGGTGGTCCGCCCCGGCGATTCCGAACGAGCGCGTGAGCCGCCCCGGGCCGGCGGCGAGCTTCTCCACCGGCAGGCGCGGGCTGCGTTCGCGCATGGAATCCACACCCGCCATCGGTTCGAGCGCGCGGAACAGGACGAAACCCTCGCCGTCCGGTCCTTTCACCAGGATGTTGAACAACCAGTGCATGCCGTAGTTCAGATAGACATAGGCGTCCCCGGCGTCCTGCTCGGCGACGAAGGCCCGCGCCCCGGGCCGGCTGAACGTGTGGCACGCCGGGTCGCCCACCGCATGGTAGGCCTCGGTCTCGACGATCCGTCCGGAACAGCCGCCCCAGACGAAGGTGCAGCCGATCAGCTCGCGCGCGCAACGCACCGGCGCACGCCGGAAAAACTCCCGGCCGATCGTTTCGTCCCTGCCTGTCATGCCGGCCGAACATGCCCCGGGAAACCGCGGATGGCCACGATTTCCCACGGCGGCCTCAGCGCATCTGATAGCGGATTCGGTAGAACAAGCGTGGTTCGCCTTCCGTCGGACGTGGGTCGAGGAAGCGCACCTCCTCCAGCCCGTCGGAGTATTTCGAGTTCACGGTTTCCCAGTCCTTGAGGTTGTCCGAGCGCTCGAGCACGTAGTTGCCGGATTGGATGGCCTGCAGCGCGATCGAGAAGTCGTCGCCCTCCGTGCCGAACGCCGGGGTGCCGAGTTCGATGTCCGGTAGCACGGCCGCCGCCGCGAGCGCGTCCGGCGTGACGGCCTCCGCGATCCGCACGTTGTCCACCAACAGGTCGATGCCGACGGTGGCGGTGGAGAGGTCGCGGAATTCGAGGGTCGCCGATCCGCCGTCCGCCGTGAAGGTGAAGGTCTGCGGCGACCAGCGGATGATCTCGCCGTCGAGGTCCTGCAACGTGATGGTTTCCTCCAGCAGCGTCGCGCCGCCGGTCACGACGACCCCGAGCACCTGCGAGTCGTTCGTGTAGGAAATGAGTCCCGCGTCGAAGCGCAGGCTGTAGGTCGTCCCCGGCGTGGTCGCGAACGATTGCGAGATCGTGCCGCCCGGCGCGCGGTCCCGGCTGTTGAAGTCCGCGATCTTGATGCCGTCCGTCGGCTGATAGTATTCGACCGACGTGTTGCCGGCAGTCGCCCAGCCGTTGAAATTGCTCTCGAAACTCGGGTTCACGAGCATGCCGGAATCCGCCGGATCCACGGCAATGGTCACGATCACGTTGTTCGAGTTCAGTCCGTTGCTGACGGCGTGGTAGCTGAACGAATCGACACCGGCGAACCCGGCATCCGGTTGATAGGTGAAGCTGCCGTCGGGTTGGAAACCGAGCGTGCCGTGCGACGGAGGCACGTCGAGCACGGCGCTCAGCGTCCCTCCCTGCGAGGCATGGTCGTTCGCCAGCACGCCGGGCGCGGAAACGACGAGCGCGGTGCCGGCGACCGTGGCATAGGTGTCCCTCATCGCCTGCGGCGCCTCGTTTCCACCGGTCGTCTGGCCGGTGATCGAAACATGGTCGAGCATCAGGTCGATGCCGATGGTCTCCGCGGAGCGGTCCTCGAAAGTCAGCGCGGCGGTGGTCGCATCGGCGGTGAAAGTGTAGGATCTCGTCTCCCATTCGACGTCGCCCGCGCCGCTGCCGGCGATGCTGGCATCACGCGAGAGCAGCGGGCCGGCGCCGGTGATGTCGATGCCCAGCCGCTGGTTGCGCGCCACGTAGGACAGCACGCCGATGTCGAAGCGCAGCAGATAGGTCTGCCCCGGCACGGTGGCGAACACCTGGCTGAGCGTGGCGTCAGGCGTGCGGTTTCCACTGTTGAAGATGACCTCCTTCTTGCCGTCGGTCGGCGGATAGAGTCCGATCTCCCGGATGCCCTCGGCCGTCCAACCGTCGAAGTCGGACTCGAAGCTGCCGTTGACGAGGAGCTCCGTGGCAGGGTCGAAAACGGACAAGGTCACGACCACGGAGGGCGAGTTCGTTTCACCGTCGCTCACGTGATAGGTGAACGAGTCGGGTCCCGTGTAGCCGCTGTCCGGCGTGTAGGTGAAACCGCCATCCGCATTCAGATCCAGGGTTCCGTGGCCGGGCGCGGAGTCGGGCACCGCGGTGAGGTCGTCACCATCGGCATCGCTGTCGTTCGCGAGCACCCCGGGCGCGGCGATGGCGAGCACGCCGCCTGAGGCGATCGAGTAGCTGTCCGCGTTCGCCACCGGCGCGGCGTTCGGCTCGGTCACCTCGATGCTCACGGTGGCCGGTTCCGAGGTCAGATCCCCGTCGTCGGCATGATAGGTGAACGAATCGAAGCCGGTGAATCCCGCGTCCGGCGTGTAGGTGAAGCCTCCGTCCGCCGCCAGCGAAAGGCTGCCGTGCGAGGGCGCGGAGTCCGCGATGGCGGTCAGCGCGTCACCCTCTGCATCGCTGTCGTTCGCGAGCACGCCCGGGGCCGCCACGGACAAGGTCATGCCGGCCGTCACCTGATAGATATCGTCATCCGCGGCGGGCGCCGTGTTCGACGGCGCGCCATCGGGCGTGACGCGAACGTTGTCGAGCAACAGGTCGATGCCGGCGGTGGAGGCGGAAAGGTCGCCGAAGGCGAGCGTCGTTATGGAGCTGTCCGCGGTGAAGCTGTGGCTTTTGGCGACCCACAACGACTGCCCGGAGCTGTTGCCGAAGATCGACTGGGCCTCGGCGAAAAGCCGTGTCGCGCCGTCGATCTGCACGCCGAGCCGTTGCTCGGTGTTGTTGAACGAGACCACTCCGAGATCGTAGCTGAGCGTGTAGGACTGCCCGGGGACGGTGCTGAAGGATTGCGACACGAGCGCGTTCGGCGCGCCCTGCCCGCCGTTGAGAACCAGCAGTCCGGTGCCCTCGGTGGCGGTGTAGGTGCCGTCGTCCTGATAGACGAGATAACTGCCGCTCATGTTCCAACCGGTTTCCCCGTTTTCGAAGCTGCCGTTGACAAGAAGCTCCACCGGCAAAGGCGCCACTTCGATGGCCACCGTCACGGTGTTCGAGTCGAGGGCTCCGTCGTTGGCATGATACGTAAACGAATCGCCGCCGGTGTATCCCGCCGCCGGTGTGTAGGTGAAACCGCCGTCGGGATTCAGAACCAGCGCGCCATGCGACGGCGCGCTGTCGAGCACCACGGTGAGTGGATCGGTGTCGAAGTCGCTGTCGTTCGCGAGCACACCGGGCGCCGGGACGGAAAGCACCGTGTCCGGCGTGATCGAATACGAATCCGCGACGGCCACCGGCGCGGAGTTCGCCAGCGGTGGAACCGCAGTGATCCGCACGTGATCGAGCAGCAGGTCGATGCTGTTGGACGTCGTGGACAAGTCGCCGAACGCGAGGTTGGTGATCGCGCTGTCGGCGGTGAAGACATGGCTTTTTGCGGTCCACACCGTGTTTCCGGCGGCGTTGCCATTGAGATACTGGATCTCCGCGAGATGGGTGGCATTGCCGGTGATCTGCACGCCCAGCCGCTGTTGCGCGGTGTTCAGCGCCAGCACGCCGGCGTCGTATTCCAACCGGTAGACCTGTCCCGGCACGGTGCCGAAGTCCTGCGAGATGTAGGCGTTCGGAGCGGTCTGGCCGCCGTTCATGATGAGCATGCGGTCGCCGTGCGAGGCGATGTAGGGCGCCAGGGTTTCATAAACCAGCCGGTTGCCGGTCATGGACCATCCGTTTTCGCCGTCCTCGAAGCTGCCGTTGGTGAGGGTGAGCGACGTGTAATACGCCGTGCTTCCCGCGGCGATTTGGTTCTGCTCCGGTGTCCGGTCCCGCACGCCGCCGATGCTGACGGTGTAAAGTGTTCCGGGAGCCTGCACGCTCGTCGTCAAGGTGACGGTGCGTTTCGTCGCCGCATCGAGCGTGGCCTGGGTGATCGTGAGGCCGCCGTTCACACTGAAGTTCGCGAGGTTCGCCGCGCTGTCGGCCACGGGTTTGCTGAAGGTGACGTCGATGTGCTGCAGGTCGGTCGCCGGTCCGGTGCGCAGGACCTTCGGCGCATCCGCCGTGCCCAGCGGCGTGATCACGCTGCCGATCGCGGGAAACCACGTCTCCGCGAGTTTCTGATAGCCGCCGGCGGTCGGGTGCACGCCTTCCTCGAGGTCGGCGGGTTCGAGCGCGGAGTGGAGGTCGGCGTAGGAAACTTGTCTGCCGAGCGCCACCTGGTCCGCGACGATGCCAGGAATGGCCGCGTTGAATGCCGACTGCTGCGCCTCGATCGCCGCGCTGTCCGTGCGCAGCGGCAGTGTGGCGACGATGATCTTGGCGTGCGGCAGTTTCGTCGCGAGGTCGGAAACGAGCGCCGCCAGGCGGTTGGGAGCGGACGCGATGTTGTCGCCCGCCGAGAAATCATTGGTGCCCGCCATCAACAGGACGACGTCCGGAGTTTCGATCTGGTTCAGCCACCACGGCAGGCCCGCCTGGAGTTGGGCGATGCGGTATCCGCCCATGCCCTGGTGGTCGCCATCGGGCAACGGCGGGTTGTTCTCGTCCGTCAGCGTGCCGACGAAATCCACGTTGAACCCTGCGCCGTCCAGCAGCTCATACAAACCATTGCGGTAGGCGCCGACGACGGTCGTGCCGGACGTGAGCGAATCACCCAGCGGCAGGATGCGGGTGGGTGGAGTCTGCCCGGCGCTCGTTGCGATGCCGGCGACGGCGAGGCAAGCGGCGACGGTCGCGCGAAGCGAGCTTCGGAGCAATTTCATACACCTGGGGGGATTGGGGGGAGGGGGTGGAACGTCGGAACACGTCCGCAACCCGATGTGAATTAGTCGGATCCGTCGCCAAAGTCAAGGTCCGGCCCCTACGCGATCGCGGGGCGGGCACGGCCGTGCCGCGATGGATGCCTAGCCGCGCCAGCGTTTCGTGAGGTCGCCGTAGGCGTCGATGCGGCGGTCGCGGAAGAACGGCCAGATGCGGCGGAAGTCTTCGACGAGTTGGAAGTCGATGTCCTGATAGAGGATCTCCTCGTTTCCGGTGGAGGCCTTTGCGACGATCTCGCCGTAGGGATTGGCGACGAAAGAGCGGCCCCAGAACTCGGTGCCGTCGTGGGTGCCGGAGCGGTTGACGGCGGCGAGGTAGCAGCCGTTGGCGACGGCGTGGCCGCGCTGCACGGTTTCCCATGCGCAGTGCTGGGCGTCGCCGAGTTCGGCCTTTTCCGCGGGCAGCCAGCCGATGGCGGTGGGATAGATGAGGAGCTGCGCGCCGCCGAGGGCCATGAGGCGGGCGGCCTCGGGATACCATTGGTCCCAGCAGATGAGGACGCCGAGTTTGCCGAACCTCGTGTCCCACACCGGCCAGCCGGTGTCGCCGGGGGTGAAGTAGAATTTCTCCTCGAATCCGGGGTCCTGCGGGATGTGGGATTTCCGATAGAGGCCCATCAGCGAGCCGTCGGCGTCGTGGATGGCGGCGGTGTTGTGATAG
Organism: Akkermansiaceae bacterium; assembly: GCA_024233135.1. GTDB lineage: Bacteria > Verrucomicrobiota > Verrucomicrobiia > Verrucomicrobiales > Akkermansiaceae > Luteolibacter. The sequence goes on from JACKPZ010000008.1 coordinate 152,496, forward strand.
AGGCCGGGCCCGCGGTGCTCGAAAAGCGAGGACACGAGCACGATGCCGAGCTCGCCGGCGAGTTTCCCAAGGCGGTCGGTGACCGGGCCGGGCAGGGGATCGGCGAGGTCGAAGAGCGCGGTGTCCTCGACGGTGCAGAAATACGGCGTGAGGAACAGCTCCTGGGTGATGACGATGTTCGCACCACCGGCGGCGGCCTCGCGGATGAGGGTTTCGTGATGCTGGAAGGCTTCCTCCTTCGAGCCGAAGGTCGTGGACTGGAGCAGGGCGAGGCGTGGCATGGTGAGGACGGTTGAACGCGGTCTACGTCGGCTGTTCCGCTTTCGCAAGGGATCGTTTGAGGGAACGGACGCGGATTGCCGAGATCACGACGACGATGAGGGCGGGAAGGGCGATGACGAGGCCCCAGAAGGTGGACAGGAGCGCCACGGAGATGTGGGACGCGAGTTCGGAAGGATCGGCGGCTCCGGTGTTGCGGAGTTCCTCGAACGCGCCCGTCATGCCGATGACCGTGCCTACGATGCCGTTGATGGGAAGGATGATGCAGAGAACGAGGGAGATGAGACGGACACGTTTCCAGATCCGCAGCTTGCGGGAAAGGTCCCCGGTTTCCGGGGTGCCGGTGTCCGAGGCGGGCGGTTGGTACGGTGGAAGCGGTTTCATCCGGCGTGATGTCTTTTTGCAACGAACCTGCCCAGCTCGCGGGGCAGGGGATTCCAGTAGCGGTCTCCGTAGGATTCCTTGATATGGAGCAGGAAGCGCTCGTAAAGCCCGGCGTCGAACTCGCTGGTGGCGGGGCGTTTCCCGTCGAAGCAGAGGTAGTCCGGATGCACGTTCACGTGGACCATGCCGCCGTGGGCGACGAGCCACTCGGTCTTGCGCCGCCAGATCTCGATGTCGCGCTCGCGCAGCACGAGAAACAAAGTGGCGTCCTGCGGCAGCGTGTAGGGGATCTCGATGTAGCGGCGCGCGGGGTCCTCATCGTCCACGGCAAACGGAAAGATCGTGCCGACGCCGTCCGGCTGGGGTTCGAAGGGATCGGTGTCGAAGGTGGAGGCGTCGTATTCGATGTCGAGCGCCTTGATCCATTCGAGATTGTGAAACATGAAGCCGGCGCGGAACCCGACCGCGTTCCATTCCTTGAGGTGGGTGTTGATGCGCGGCGCGCATTCGTCGAAGGACCGGCGGGACCGGAAGAGCGATCCGTCGTGGCGCAGGTCGTGCACGCCGATTTCAAACCCCATCTCCTCCAGCCGCTGCCGGAGTTCGGGCGGGACGATGTATCCGCCCTCCGGGATCAGGTTGAACGACGAGCGAAACCCGTGTTTCTCCTCGAGTTCCGCCAGCCGGATGCAGCGATCCAGCCCGGCCGGACCCTCGACATCGTGCGTGAGCAGCAACGCGAAATCCTTGCCATCCGGCCAGCCGTTCCACCCGGCGGGTGGCGTGGCGGCGGACGCCATGATGGGCCAGTCGTCGGTGCGCTGCAGGATGTGGTTCATCCGCAGCCGGCGCATGGTGTAGCGCGCGGCCTGCGGCAGGAAGGGCTTGAAGGCGTAATACATCGCATTGAGCAGGCTCATGCCGCGCCCTTCGGTCGAGTCGAGGAGCCTGTCCTCGCCTTGGAGAAGTCGATCCCTCATCGATCCCGGTCAGGTTTTGTAAACGATGGGGCGGCGGGTGAGGCGCTCGAGCACGGCGGTGAGGGGGACGAAGAAGCCGTAAACGAAGAAGAACGCGAAAAGCAGGATTTGGATGACCAACAGGATGTAACAGAGTTTCACGATCTGCGCGCCGCGGGCGCGGGCCTCGCGGACGTTCTGCCCGACGACCTCGCCGAGGGTTTCGGTGTAGGCGTCGAAACTGCGGACGCATTCGTGATCGAAGAGCTCGCCGGCCGCCTCGACATCGCCTTTGTCCAGCAGTTCGACGACCTTCCCGCGGCTGGCGCGGTATGCATCCCGGTTGCGGATCATCCGCTCGAAGGCGGCGGTCTCCTCGGGACTCTTCAGGGTGCCGCGGTAGGTGTCGTATGCCTCGTCGACACGCCGGATGGATTCCTCGAGCAAGCGGGTGATCTGTTTCCGCTCCGGCGCGCCTCCGTTCACGGCGAGGGCCGTTTCGAGGAAACCCTCGGACACATTGAGCGAGGCGAGGCTGCTGCTGGTGAGGCCGCGCAGCGAGTCCGAGACAATGGCGTCGGCCTGGCGTTTGATCAGCCAGATGGTGGTCACCGGGCTGGTCACGATGAGCAGCAGGAGGACGACGGCGACCGCCGCGGACAGTTTCCGGAATGGGTGGGAGGTCATGGCGCTTCGGTGCGGGCGCACCGGCGTTCCGTCTAGCAAGTGCTGGCGGGAAACGCGAGCCATTCATGGAGCCGCCCGTGACGGCCGCTTGCGCCGGGGCCGCATCGCGGCATAGCTTCCGGCCGTGCCGCGCGCGACCTTCACATTTCTCGGGACCTCGACGTCGGTGGGCGTGCCGGTCATCGGCTGCACCTGCGACGTCTGCCGCTCGGACAATCCGAAAAACAACCGGCTCCGGTCCTCCGCGCTCGTCCGCTGCGGAGACACGTCGGTGCTTGTCGATTCCGGGCCGGACCTTCGCGCCCAGGCGCTGCGGGAAGGGCTCGCAGCCGTCGACGCGGTGGTCTACACCCACGCGCACCTCGACCACGTCGCGGGATTCGACGAACTCCGCGCCTTCTGCTGGCACAAGGACGGCCCGCTTCCGCTGCATGCCACTTCCGGCTGCATGGACGCGCTGATGCAGATGTTCGGTTGGGCGTTTTCCCCGGAGAACGTCGCCAAAGGATATGTGAAACCCGAGGGCCGCCGGATCGACGGGCCGTTTTGCCACGGCCCGCTGCGGATCACGCCGCTGCCGGTGGAACACGCCGCGGTCGAGACGGTCGGTTTCCTCTTCGAAGCGGATGGCATGCGCTCGATCGCCTATCTGCCGGATGTGAAACGCATCCCGCCGGAAACGATGGGCTTGATCCGCGGCGTGGATGTGTTCGTCGTCGATGCCCTCCGGCCGGGCGCGCATCCGACGCATTTCACCGTCGAGGAGGCGCTGTCCGCGGTGGCAGACGTCGCCCCCGGCGAGGCGTGGCTCACCCATCTGGGCCACGAAAACGAGCACGATGCCCTGCAAGCTTCGTTGCCGGAAGGCGTGCGCGTGGCATGGGACGGGCTCACGCTCGATCTTGCCTGAGTCCGGGCCTTGCATGCGGCGGCGGCTGGCTTCAGGTTCGGCGCATGATGCGGATGCTGTTGCCGATCCTGCCCGTGGTGGCGATGTGCCTGCCGATGCTGCGCGCCCAGCCGGCACCGGATTCGGTGGTGGTGCTCTACAACGCCCGGATCCCGGACTCGCGCAAGCTCGCCGAGCACTATCAGAAGGTGCGGATGATCCCGGAGGAAAACCTGGTGGGCCTCGAAATGCCCGCCGGTCCGGACATCAGCCGTGACGAATACGAGGAAACCATCCTCAAGCCGCTGCGCCGGCAGTTCGACGTCCGCGGGTGGTGGAGCCGCGGCGTGGACGCCGGCGGGATCACCCTGCCGAAAGCCGGCCGCATGCACGTGCTCGTGACAGTGAAAGGCGTGCCGCTGCGCATCAAACAATCGCCCCTGCCCGCGGGTGAAACACCGGCGCCGCCGGACAAGGATCCGTTCAAGGGTCACGACGAAGCGTCGGTGGACTCGGAACTCGCGATGTTCGGCGTCGAGGGATTGCCCACCGAGGGCGTGCTGCAAAACAAATACTATAAATCCGAACTGCCCATCAACGCCGCGCGCATGCCGTTCCTCATCCTCACCGCGCGGATCGATGCGGTGTCCTACGCCACCTGCCGCAGGATGATCGACGACGCGTTCGAGACCGAGTCCCGCGGCCTCTGGGGAATGGCGTATGTCGATATCGCCAACAAGTTTCCGCAGGGCGACAAGTGGCTCGAAGCGGTGGCGGAACAAAGCATCGAGGCAGGGTTTCCGACGGTGGTGGACCGCTTCAACGACACCTTTCCGAAAAACTATCCGATGGGCGACGTCGCCGTGTATTTCGGCTGGTACGAGTGGAATGTGAACGGACCGTTCCTCTATCCGGGCTTCCGTTTCCGCAAGGGCGCGGTGGCGGCGCACCTGCATTCGTTCAGCGCCATGCAGATGCGCGACGCGAGCAAGAACTGGTCCGCCGCCCTGCTCGAACGCGGCGCCGCCGTGACCATCGGCAACGTTTGGGAACCCTATCTCCACCTCACCCACGACTTTGAAATCCTCCACCGCCGCCTGCTCGCGGGCGACATCTGGGTGGAGGCCTGCTGGAAGGCGATGCCCGTCACCTCATGGCAGGGCGTGGTGCTCGGAGACCCGCTCTACCGGCCCTTCGTCCACCTCGACGGCAGCGGCAAGGTGGTCGATGAGGACCGCGACTACCGCGCCCTGCGCGCCGCGCGCCTGCGCTGGCCGGAGGATGGTGTCGAGCGCCGCGAGCAGCTCGCAGCCGCCGTCGAACGCACCCGCAGCCCGGTGCTTGCCGAGGCACTCGCCCTCGACGCGCTCGCAGACGGCCTTGCCTCGCGCGCTTCCGGCGAGTTCACCAAGGTGCGGCAACTCTATGTCCGCACCGAGGACAAGATGCGCCAGGATTTCCACCGCATCGGCATCGACCGCGCGGCCGGCCGGAAATCCGAGGCCATCCGCGACCTGCGAGACGCCCAGCGCCTCTACGGGCCGGTCCCCGCCGCCCAGTCGCTCGACGCCTGGCTCAAGATCCTTGACCCGCCGCCGCCGCCCCCGAATCCTGCGGCCCCGCCCGGAGGAAAGAAACCGGGTGCCGCGAACTGACCCGGATTTCCCCCGATGACCTACGGATTTTTGCTGGAATCGGTCTGGCATCCACCGCTCGCCTTCGGCGATGCCCCGGTGGCCCCATTGCCGGCCGAGATCGAGCTCCAGGCGCTGTGGTTTTCCGGCGCCTTCGGGCGCGAGTTCCGCTCCACCTGCGGGAAAACCGTGCGCATCATCCAGTTTGGCGAGTGGAACCGCGCGGCCGGTCCGGACTTCGTGCGTGCCGCGGTTTCCATCGACGGCGTGGAAACGACCGGCTCGCTCGAACTCGATCCCGACGCCGCCTGTTGGGAATCGCACGGCCACGCCACCAATCCCGAGTTCCGCGATGTCGTCCTGCACGTCGTCTTCCGCACCGGCGCGCGGCAGCACTTCGCCCGCACCTGCGACCACCGCGAGGTCCCGCAGGTCTTCATCAGCGCCGCCCAGCTCGCCGACGCCATGGGCCGCCCGCCGCGCGAGGTCGCCATCGCCCATCCCGGCCGCTGCCTCCGCCCCCTGAAAGGAATGCCCGAAAAAGCCGTCGAGAGCCTGCTTCACGAAGCGGCCCACCACCGCGCCCAACTCAAGGCCGCACGCTGGCTGCGCCTGGAGGACGCCCACGGCCGCGACGCAGCCCTCTTCCAGAGCACCGCAGAGACCCTCGGCTACCGCGGCAACTCGCTCGCCATGCGCCTGCTCGCCCAGCGCGCGCCGCTCGACCTCCTGCGCTCCGATCCGTCGGCCGCCGAGTCCGTGCTCTTCGGCACCGCCGGCTTCCTCAGCCCCACGCTCCACGAATCCGCGCCCGAGGAAACCCGTGGCTACCTCCGCGACCTCTGGGAAACGTGGTGGAAAAGCCGCGCCCGCTTCGAGGCGTCCGGCCTCCGTCTCATTCCGTGGAAATCCCACGGCCAACGGCCCGCCAACCACCCGCACCGCCGCGTCGGCGCGCTCGCCGCCCTCGTCGCCGCATGGCCGCAATACCGCCGCCTCGCCCTCGCCCGGCCCTTCGTCGCCAAGCCGCTCCTCGATTTCCTCCAGTCCCTCGACCACCCGTTCTGGAACCACCACCACACCCTCACCTCCACCGCGACCGACCGCCGGATCGCCCCCTTCGGCCGCACCCACGCGCTCGAACTCGTCGCCAACCACCTCGCCCCCCTCGCCCTTCACGACGAGGGCATGTCGTTCCGCGACTACTGGAAACTCCGCAACTCCGCGCCCAACGACAGCGTCAAACGCTGCGCCATCCGGCTTTTCGGATCCATCGATGTCGCGAAACCCTGGACCAAACGTGTCTGCCACCACCAGGCCCTGCTCCAGGTCTATCAGGACTTCTGTCTCGAGGACTTCTCCAATTGCGACGACTGTCCCTTTCCCGAACAACTCTCCCAGTGGAAATGAGCGACCCCGCCATCACCATCCAGCTCAACGGCAAACCCCACCCGCTCGCCGCACCCGCTACTCTCGCCGAGCTCCTCGCCTCCCTCGGCCTCGCCGGCAAACCCGTCGTCGTCGAACTCGACCTCGAAGCCGTCTTTCCCCGCGACTTCGCCACGACATCCATCCACGACGGCTCCCGCGTCGAGATCGTCACCCTCGCCGCCGGCGGGTGAGGAGCGGAGAGACGCGAGCGCGGAGCAGGGAGCAAGAAACAGCGGAAGTGAGGCGCCTCGCTCCCGGCTTTCTCCCTTCCTCCACGCTCTCCGCCCGGCGCTCGCTGCTCTTTTCTCCAGCCCGCCATTTTTCCCTTGCCACCCAAGGCCCCTGCGTCCCATCGTCCGCCCGCGCGACGCCCCACGGGCCCGCGAACCCATCCAAATCCGGCGTAGCTCAGCGGCAGAGCGGGTGACTGTTAATCACTAGGTCGTTGGTTCGATCCCAACCGCCGGAGCCATTGGGGGTCAGGGTTTTGTATCTGGAACTGGAGCCGGATTGGCTCGTGGTAGACACAAACCGTAGACACTTCCTGTTTCGGACTTTCCTCGGGGCGCTGGTTGGTCACAGCACAATCTGCATCAACGTCCCATACCCATCCACCCCATCGTAGCGCATCCGCTTGGATGTCAGCTTGGCGAAGAACTTGCGGGCGCACGCGATGCGGGCCTTCTCGATCTCGCGGAGCTGGAGGGAGGACATGCTGCCCTTGGTTTCCGCGATGAAGTAGACGTGCTTCACTTTGCCGGAGTCGAAGGCGATGGCCCAGTCGGGGTTGTAGTCACCGACCGGCGGGAAGCTGGCCTTGCTGGTGGCGCAGGGTGAGTCGGTGCCCTGTCCAATCCTTGAGATCGGCAACACCAACAGCCGCTATCGTTTTGACTGCGGCGCCAGCGAGTTCGTGAACCGCTGGAACGCCGCCGGCGAAGTGATCACCGACGACCGGCATGGGACCGGAGATGAAAGCCGTAGTGGAACGGCGGTGAGAAGCGACCCTTCTCTCCCGTCCTCCATGGTGGTCACGGCGGAACCTGTTCTACAAAAATGGAACGCGGAGAACGGCTTCCCAAACAATCCGGGACGATAGCTTGGAGCGGCCCTCCCGACGTTCGGAGAACACGACCGGGATCTCCTTCACGATGCTGCCATGCTTCCATGCGGCGTGGGCCGTTTCGACTTGGAATCCATAACCATCGCATCGTTTCGGCGTGCTCATCACCGCCTCCAACACGGCCCGGCGAAACGCGCGCAATCCCGCTGTGGGATCGTGCAACGGCAGTCCGGTCCAGATCCGGACGTAGGCTCCGGCCGCCCGGCTGAGGAATCTCCGCCATCGTGACCAATGGCGGATGGCGCCGCCCGGGCAGTAGCGCGAGCCGATCGCCATGCCAGCTCCGTCGTTCAACGCCTCGATCAACCGCGGAAGGTCCCGCGGGTCGTGCGACAGGTCGGCATCCATCTGGAGAATGATTTCCGCGTCCTGCGCGAGCGCCCAACGGTAGCCATCACACAGCGCGGATGCGAAGCCCGACTTTCCGGCGCGTTGCAGCAGAAATACGCGCCCGCCGTACGCGGGATGGGCGCGCAGCCATTCCGCGGTGCCGTCGCCGGACGCGTCGTTGACGATGAGAACACGCAGATCCGGCACGCTCCGGAAGATTCCTTCCAGCAACTCCGGTAGGTTCGCCGCTTCCTGATAGGTGGGCACCACGAGAACCGCGCGGCAACCGATGATCATGGGGCCGGAAGGATCTCGACCTTGGCCCGGCCGAAGCGTTTCTCCGGAGGAGTCGCATCATCGGTGAACGTGCAGAACTCCCAGACGTCGTCCACGAACTCGATCTGCGGCGGAGACGCTGGCGATTCCCATCCACCCGTTTCGATCGTGTTCGAGAACTGCACCTGATAGACAAGATCGGGGTGGACCTCGGCGCGGCGCCTCCAGAACGAGAGCCGCAGCCTGCCTTCCGGATCCCGCGACAAGGCGGGTTTTCCGTGGACCCGGGGATTCCTCAAGGCGATCTCGCCTCCGTGGACGGTCAGGGGATCGACTCCGAAACCATAGGCAAGCAGGTTCACCCACCCGGTGCCGCGCGGATCCGCGCCCGGTGAGGAGTCGAGACCGTTCCACTGGATCGAAGCGCTCCAATCTTCGAAACTGGAGGTGTCGTAGCTGAAGAAAAGAGTGTTGGACACCTGGCCTCCAGTTGTGACGACGACCGGACGGTTCTGGCCGCTGCCGGCCGGCGCGGTGCAAAGAACCAGGCCGTGTGTGGCGGGGGCCGCGAGAGGCGCCGTTTTGCCGCCGATCGTCACGCTCGGACTCAATCCGAAGTTGCTTCCGGTCAATGTGATGACCGTACCGCCGGAAACGGGCCCGTGATCGGGTTGGATGGATGTCAACTGCGGCGCGGCATAGCTGAACGACACCGGCGGCGACGACTGGCCTGCGGCGGTGACGACGAGCGGAAGATTCGTTCCCTGGCCCGGCGGCGCGGTGAACGTGATCAGGTTGTGCGAACTCCCCAACAAATTGCCGACCGAAGTTCCTCCGAGGCTCACCGAAGGTGCGAGGCCGAAATTCGAACCGGTGAGAGTGATCACCGATCCGCCGGCGGTCGGAGCGCTGGACGGGGAGACGGAAGCCACCTGTGGCGGGTCATACGAAAACAAGAACTCGTTGCTGACCTGTCCGCCCACCTCGACGGTCAACGGTTTCGCCACACCCTCGCCCGGCGGGGAGTCGACGAGCAGAAGGTTGTGCGAGGCTGAAACCGGAGTGAGATTGGCTCCGTTCAACCTCACGACCGGCGAAAGTCCGAAGTTGCTGCCATGGATGGTGATTCGCGTGCCGCCCGCGGTCGTTCCGTTCGCTGGAGAGATGCTGGTGATCGCCGGCGCGCCATAACTGAACGAAACCGGCGGCGACGACTGGCCTGCGGCGGTGACGACGAGCGGAAGATTCGTTCCCTGGCCCGGCGGCGCGGTGAACGTGATCAGGTTGTGCGAACTCCCTAACAAAGCGCCGACCGAGGTTCCTCCGAGGCTGACCGAGGGTGAGAGTCCGAAATTCGAACCGGTGAGCGTGATCACCGATCCGCCGGCGGTCGGAGCACTGGACGGGGAGACGGAAGCCACCTGTGGAGGATCATAAGAAAAACAAAAACTCGTTGCTGACTTGTCCGCCCACCTCGACGGTCAACGGTATCGCGATACCCTCGCCGGGAGGCGTGTCCACAAGCAGAAGGTTGTGCGAGGCTGAAACCGGAGTGAGATCGGCTCCGTTCAACCTCACGACCGGCGAAAGTCCGAAGTTGCTGCCATGGATGGTGATTCGCGTGCCGCCCGCGGTCGTTCCGTTCGCTGGAGAGATGCTGGTGATCGCCGGCGCGCCATAACTGAACGACACCGGCGGCGACGACTGGCCTGCGGCGGTGACGACGAGTGGAAGATTCGTTCCCTGGCCCGGCGGCGCGGTGAACGTGATCAGGTTGTGCGAACTCCCTAACAAATTGCCGACCGAAGTTCCTCCGAGGCTCACCGAAGGTGCGAGGCCGAAATTCGAACCGGTGAGAGTGATCACCGACCCGCCGGCGGTCGGAGCACTGGACGGGAAACGGAAGCCACCTGCGGCGGGTCATAGGAAAACAAGAACTCGTTGCTGACCTGTCCGCCGACCTCGACGGTCAACGGTTTCGCCACACCCTCGCCCGGCGGCGTGTCCACAAGCAGAAGGTTGTGCGAGGCTGAAACCGGAGTGAGATCGGCACCGTTCAACCTCACGACAGGCGAAAGTCCGAAGTTGCTGCCATGGATGGTGATTCGCGTGCCGCCCGCGGTCGTTCCGTTTGCTGGAGAGATGCTGGTGATCGCCGGCGCGCCATAACTGAACGAAACCGGCGGCGACGACTGGCCTGCGGCGGTGACGACGAGCGGAAGATTCGTTCCCTGGCCCGGCGGCGCGGTGAACGTGATCAGGTTGTGCGAACTCCCTAACAAATCGCCGACCGAGGTTCCTCCGAGGCTCACCGAAGGTGCGAGGCCGAAATTCGAACCAGTGAGCGTGATCACCGATCCGCCGGCGGTCGGAGCACTGGCCGGGGAGACGGAAGCCACCTGCGGCGGGTCATAGGAAAACAAGAACTCGTTGCTGACTTGTCCGCCCACCTCGACGGTCAACGTTTTCGCCACACCCTCGCCCGGCGGCGTGTCCACAAGCAGAAGGTTGTGCGAGGCTGAAACCGGAGTGAGATCGGCTCCGTTGAGATGCACCACCGGCGAGAGTCCGAAGTTGCTGCCATGGATCGTGATCCGCGTCCCTCCCGCGGTCGTTCCGTTTGCTGGAGAGATGCTGGTGATCGCCGGCGCGCCATAACTGAACGAAACCGGCGGCGACGATTGGCCTGCGGCGGTGACGACGAGTGGAAGATTCGTTCCCTGACCCGGCGGCGCGGTGAACGTGATCAGGTTGTGCGAACTCCCTAACAAATCGCCGACCGAAGTTCCTCCGAGGCTCACCGAAGGTGCGAGTCCGAAATTCAAACCGGTGAGCGTGATCACCGATCCGCCGGCGGTCGGAGCACTGGACGGGGAAACGGAAGCCACCTGTGGAGGATCATAAGAAAACAAGAACTCGTTGCTGACTTGTCCGCCCACCTCGACGGTCAACGGTATCGCGATACCCTCGCCCGGCGGGGAGTCGACGAGCAGAAGGTTGTGCGAGGCTGAAACCGGAGTGAGATCGGCTCCGTTGAGATGCACGACCGGCGAAAGTCCGAAGTTGCTTCCGTGGATCGTGATTCGCGTGCCGCCCGCGGTCGTTCCGTTCGCTGGAGAGATGCTGGTGATCGCCGGCGCGCCATAACTGAACGAAACCGGCGGCGACGACTGGCCCGAGGCGGTGACGATCAGCGGAAGATTCGTTCCCTGACCCGGCGGCGCGGTGAACGTGATCAGGTTGTGCGAACTCCCTAACAAATCGCCGACCGAAGCGCCTCCGAGGCTCACCGAAGGTGCGAGGCCGAAATTCGAACCGGTAAGCGTGATCACCGACCCGCCGGCGGTCGGAGCGCTGGCCGGGGAGACGGAAGCCACCTGCGGCGGGTCATAGGAAAACAAGAACTCGTTGCTGACCTGTCCGCCGACCTCGACGGTCAACGGTTTCGCCACACCCTCGCCCGGCGGGGAGTCGACGAGCAGAAGGTTGTGCGAGGCTGAAACCGGAGTGAGATCGGCACCGTTGAGATGCACCACCGGTGAGATGCCGAAGTTGCTGCCATGGATCGTGATTCGCGTGCCGCCCGCGGTCGTTCCGTTCGCAGGAGAAATGCTGGTGATCGCTGGTGATGTGTAGCTGATCGATGCCGCGGGTGAGGTCTGCCCTCCTGCGATCACGGAAATCGGAAGGTTGGTTCCCTGCCCGGCCGGCATGGTGAATAGAATCAAGCTATGCGATTTGGAGGTGATGGCCGGAGCGGAGCCATTCAGAAGAACGATGGGGTTGATGCCGAAGTTGGCTCCCGCCAAGGTGATGGTGGATCCTCCCGAAGTGGCGGCTGTTGTGGGGCTGACGGCGGAGATCGAGGGTGGTGTGTAGCTGAAGGTCGCCACATTTGAAACCAGTCCAGATGCGATCACCTGGACGGATCGGGCGGCCCCTTCGCCCGCCGGGCTCGGGTAAATGATGATGGAGTTCGACTTGAAGCTGGGCGTTGGAACCGATCCTCCGTGGACGACCGTCGGATTGCTTCCGAAGTTTGTCCCAACGAGAGTGACGGCCGTGCCGCCCTGGGTGGGGCCGGTGTTGGGCGTAATGCTCGAGATCAGGGGTGCTTGTGCGGCCGCAGGTGAGATCATCGCGGCGATGCCGAGAGACATGCCGACAAGTTTCGCAAACTGGATGGGTGACATGATTTCGGGGCGCGATGCGATCCCCATGCAATCATGGTCGCTGTCGTGTGTCCACCATCCAGAATCGCGGATCAGGAGCGTATCAGCGGCCTTCGAGCCAGCGCCGGATCGTTCCGATATCCGGGTCCGAACCGTCGTCGAGATCCAGAAAGCGGCGCCAGGCCTTCTTCGCGTGGTCCGTGGCCGACGGGTCCCGTCCTTCCAGCCGCTGCCAAGCGATGCCGAGGTTTTTAAAAACCCGGGCGGGAGCATCGGCTCGCCCGGCCTCGTTCTGGAACACGCCGATGGCCAGGCGCAGGAGTTCCGGCGAATTCCCCTGCCTGCCTGCGATTTCCAACGTGGTCACTCCACGGCGGTTGCGGGCTTCGTGGAAGTCGGCGGCCACCGAAGCGGCCCACGGGTCGGCCTTCCGGCGATTCCGGGAGGGAGGATCGAACTTGGGCAGGGCGTGATCGCTCTCATTCCACCATGCGACGAAATCGATCGGTTTGTCCGGCGGGACCATTCTCCAGCCGAGTCCGTGGGGTAACAGTGTCCATCCTCGGAGGACATCGATTTCCACCGGTGTCAGATCCCCGGCGACGAACCACGGACCAAGGTCCGGGTTTGCCTCGATCAACATGTTCAGATCGTAGCATCCCGCGATCCCGGGTTGGTAATGCGAGCCCGGGAGGACCAGCGAGGGATCGCGCCGGGCGAGCGCCCGCGTGTGCCATGCATATGTCATCCGCTCCAGATCGAGCAGCCGGACGTCCTTTCGGAATCCGGTGCAAACCTGGCGATAGCCGGCCGTGTTCATGATCAGGTCACCGCGCGCCAGCAGCACGGCGGACGGCGGCAGGGGCTCCAGCCACGCTCCGCCATAGTTGGAAAACTCGGTGGCTCCGCGACGGGATGCGGATTTCCAATGGAGAAGAACGAGCCCGAGTGTGATCCCGATGACGCCTCCCGACAACAGCCGTGGCCTTCCCTTCATCCAATGCGCCCATCCGAGGCCGAGCCATGCGCAGGCCAGCAGGTGCGGTGCTGTCCAGAACCTGACCAGAACCGAGCGGAACAGTGGTGAGGCGGGCGAAAGATTGGCGAGGAAATTGAATGCCAGCACATACAAGAGAAATGTGACCGCCGTCCCCAGGGCGAACACCCGCCATCGGGGGCTTTTGCATGCCGCGACCAGTCCTGATAGAGCGACGAGCACTCCGAACCAGCCCAAGGCTCCGGCTTCGAAGCGGCCCCACGCTGCGAGTCTTGTCGTCCAGCCGCCCGCGCTGGCAACCTCGCCCGAAGCAAGTTGCATCGTGCCGTAGTCCGCACGGGTGAAGTGTTTCCAAGCACCTTCTGGAGTGGTCCAGTCGCCCCACGAAACGGGAGCGGCCGAGGAGGAGGCCGCGGGGAGGAACGCGTAGGGAAGAAGCCCGAGCAGCAACACGCCCGCCAACCCGGCGAGCCGCGTCGGTTTGAGCCAGTAGGACGGTTGGCGGATGAGAGGCCAGACGGCAAGTGGCGCCGCGAAGAACACGATCGTGTGGTGGTGACTCATCGCGAGGCCGGTCACGCCCGCGCCGATCCACACCCAGCGGGCGGCGCCGGTTTCCGCATAGGCGACGGCCACCCACAACAAGGCGGCGACGAACACATGGTGGAGAGCGAAGACCTCCGCACCCACCGAGTGTTCCCACACGACCGGGCAGAACGCGAAACACGCCGCGGCAAGCACGCCGGCCCACGGCGATCCGCTCCAGCGGGCGGTCGCGCGTTGGAGCATCCACGCCGCGGCGACTCCCGCCACCATGGAGAAGAGGTTCATGCGCCATGCGGGTTCGCCGATCGGCAGCAGCAGGAAGATTCGTCCGAGCAACGCGTACAGCGGGTATCCCGGAGGATGAAGCACGCCACCGGATGCGGTCCCCGCGACCAGTTCGCCGGCATCGCCACCCACCACCGAGGGTGCGAGGGTCAGCAGATAAACCGTGAGCACCATCAGCACGGTGAACCAGCCGGCCACGAGCGCCGGGTTTCCCGGAACGAGAGGCCGGGTGCGGGGATACGTGACGGTTCGGGATCTGGAAACGCTCATGGGGCCGTGCAACCAAGGAGAAAAAGCACGGGAAAGGCGCCGGAGTCCAAGCTCAATCCGAGCGGTTTCGGGTCCGGCTCAGCGGCGCCGCCGGATGAGCAACAAGATACCCAATGCGCCAAGAAGCGCGGTATGGGCTTCGGGGACGACGGTCAGGTTGACGCTTCCCGCGGTGGAGGTGTCGAGGGCCCATGAGTAGCCGACGTCGAGCGCGGGCATGCTGCCGAAGGAAAGTCCGTTGTCGGTGAGCGTGCCGCCGTAGGTGGCGAGTGTCCAGGTGTCGCCGAGGGTGGCGGTTAGAAAGTCGCCGCTGGTGGCGGTGACGTTGAGGAGTCCGTCGAGCGTGAGGTTTCCGGTGACGGCGAGCAGGTCGTTGAAACCTCCACCTGGGGTCATGAGGGTGGGGTCGAGTTCAATCTCGAGGATGGCGGTGCCGTTGAGGCCGAGATCGCTGCCGAAGCTGAGGGTGCCGGGCGAATTGCCCGGAGCGAGGGTGCCGGAGATCGTGGTGGCACCGCCGATCGTGCCACTGCCGCCGAGCGTTCCGGTGGTCGATACGTTGACGAGGCCGGATCCGGTGCCGCTGCCACTGCCGTTGTTCACCAGCAGGGTGCCGGCGGTCACCGTGGTGTCACCGGAATAGGTGCTCGACGCGGTGAGGGAAAGCGTGCCGTCCCCGTCCTTGGTCAGGCCGCCGTTGGATAGGGAAACGCCGATGGCGAGCGTGTTGTCGCTCACCGTGATGGTGCGGGTGCCGCCGTTGAAATTCAGACCGCCATTGCCCGCGGAGCCGGTGATCGAACCTCCGCCGGTGGAGGTGATGCCGCCGTTGGGACGGAGATTCGAGCCGCTGCCGCCGATGTTCACGGTGCCGCCATCGTTGATGCCGAGAACGTTGATGGTGTCGTTCTGGTTGGCGCCGAAGAGGAACTGCGCGCCCGCACCGGTGATCGTGATGCTGGCGCTGTCCGCGATGCGCCCGCTCTTGTTGCTGTCGGCGGCCAGGGTGGCTCCCGCGTTGACGACCACGCTGCCGGCCAGCGCGGTGACGCTGTCGTTTTTCGCAAGGGTGAGGGTGCCTTCATTGATTGTGGTGAGTCCCGTGTAGGTGTTCGCGGTGGAACCGCCGAACGTCAGGTTCCCGCCGCCGGTTTTGACGAGGGCCCCCGCGCCGGTGATCGCGCCGGAAAAGGTCGTGTTCGAATCGAGCGCGCCGACGGTCAGCGTCCGGGAGCTCGAAAGGGAGACGCTGCCTCCCGCCGATCCGCCACCGGAAAGCGAGCCGATGGACGAATCCCGGCCGACGGACAAGCTGACCCCCGTGGAGTCCGCCAAGGTGAAAGCGGTGCCCGAGGCGTTGACCCCGCTGCCGACGGGGCCGAGGGCGAGGCTGCCCTGATCGATCTGGACCGTGCCGCCGCCGCTGACGGTGGTGTTGACCAGTCCGATGGTGTTGGAGCCGGTTTTCGTGAGCGTGAAGCCTGCGGTGTTCAACGTGGTCGCGCTGTAACTGCTCGCGAGCAGTGACCAGTTGCCGGTGCCGCCGATGCTGGCGTCGGCGCTCAACGCGATGTTGCTTGCCTGGCGGAAATTGTTGGCGATTCCGCCGCCCGTGTTGGTGAGCGCTCCGACACCGCCAACGCCGCTGCCGGCGATGGTGTAGCCGTAGGTGTTGTCGTTGTGGCCGTTGAAATCGATCGTCGCGCCGGACTCAACGGTGACCTTGGAGACCGCGGTGTTCAGGACGCCGAGGACGCCGTT
Organism: Akkermansiaceae bacterium; assembly: GCA_024233135.1. GTDB lineage: Bacteria > Verrucomicrobiota > Verrucomicrobiia > Verrucomicrobiales > Akkermansiaceae > Luteolibacter. The sequence goes on from JACKPZ010000008.1 coordinate 168,519, forward strand.
GGTCGCCCCGCCGGCGGCACCGAATTTCAAGGTGCCTGCGGCAACGACGACGGCTCCGGTGAACGAGTTGCCGGCGTTGCCGAGCAGAAGGGTTCCGGCACCGGATTTTCGCAGGGTTGAATTCGCGAATCCGGTGACGTCGTGAATCACTCCGGAGATCGCCAGATCGTTGGCAGCCGCGCCGTCGGCCACGTCGAGTGTGATCGTTCCGCCCGGCAGCGCGCCGGTGCGCACCATGCCCAAGTCGGCGCTGATGGTGCTGCCGGAATCACCGGAGAAATTGTAACTGACCGCACCGTTTCCGGTGCGGAACGCATTGCCGGAGATCGTGCCGTTGGTGACGTTGAGATTGTTGACGTAGTTGGCGTTCGGCTCGGAACCGCCGAGGCTGAAGTTCAGGGTGCCGCCGTTCAGGGTGAACACGTTGGCCGACGATGTGTTCCATGTGCCGGCGACGTCTAGGGTGGCGCCGCTGGCGACGGTGAAGGTCCGGCTGCCGCCGAAGAAACCGGCGTTGAATCCGCGGCTGCCGTTGAGTTGCAGCGTTCCCGCGTTCACCGCGATATTGCCGGAAAGCGAATTGCCGCCGGTGAGGGCGACCGTGCCGTCTCCCGTTTTGGTCAGGCCGGACGAGCCCGCCAAGGAGCTTGCGATAGACGCGGAAACTCCGGAGCCGGAACTGAGTGTGGGCGTCGTCCCGGCGAGGGTGAGGGTGCTCCCGGTCACCGTATAGCCGTCCGTTTCAAAGGTCACCCCGCCGGCCGTGATGGCGGTTCCCAATGTGACCGTGCCCGCGGTGCCGCCGAATACGGCGCTGTCATTGTTGGCATTGTTCCACGACTGGGCCGTTCCGGTGTAATCGGACGCCGGATTCCAGTTGGCCGTCGAGGTGTCCCAGACGTCGGAGGAGCCATTGCCACCGCCGGATGTGTCGCCGTCCCAATGGAGCGTGGTTTGAGCGACGGAAGGCACGCACAGGGCGAGCCACGGAGCGAGGAAACGGGACGGCTTCATGCGGAGGGAGGAAGGAAATGTCGGAAAACGAAGCGCTTGGATTTCACAGATCGCGCGGAATGGTTTCAAGCCAAAGGTTCGCGCGGCGCAACCTCCCGGAACGTTCATCCGGTCCACTCCCGCGGATCGAGTCCATAGTAGGCCGCCAGTTCCTGATAGAGATCCGGTCGCTTCTCGGCGAGTTGGCGGGGTTTTTCGAAAAACGCCTCGGTCGCCACGGCGAAGAACTCCGGAGGATTCGTCGCGCCGTATTCGTCGATCACGGTTTTCTTTCCGTCCTCCACACGTTCGAGGAAATCGTTGTAGTTCTCGGTGAAAACGCGGGCCCACGAGCGGTACGCGGCTTTCGTTCCCAATCCGGGTGCGCCGTCGGTGGAGCCATCCTCGTGGTCGAGTTCGTGGGCGAACTCGTGGAACGTCACGTTCGCCCCGTCGTGGATGTTCCGCGCTCCCTTTTCGACGGCGTCCCAAGCGAGCACGATGGTTCCCGTCCGCCACGATTCGCCGAGGCGGTGGACGACGCCTTCGGTGACCACGCCCATCGCGTCCACGCTCCGCTGGACCGAGTGGAAGGTGCCTGGATAGAGATAGACCACCTTGAGGTCGGGAAATGGTGCCCCATCCCGGTGGATCACCAGCAAGCAGGCCTGGGCGGCGACGGTGAGGACCATCTCCTCGGTCAAATCGAGGCCGCCGCAACCTTCGAATCGCACCGATTCCACGAAGCGGCCGATGCGCTCGTGCAGCTTCGTCCGCAGCTCGTCCGGCAGGTGGCGGTAGAGCGGGACGTTCTGTTCCAAAACCTCGATCCACCCGTCGCGGAACGCGTCCTCCGCAGGTGCGCCGCCGAAGAGCGCGCTGAGTTTCCGCCAGATCACGTCTTCGTTTTCCACATCGTCGCCCGCTCCGTCAATCACCGGGGCTCGCGTGGCGGCAGGGTTTCCTCTTTGCCTTGCCTCCCTGCCGTGCGAGTGGACACACTCGGCGGCCGATGACCACCGCCATGTTCCGAACCGCCCTTGTTTCGATCGCCCTCGCCGGGATCCTGCGCGCCGCGCCGGAGCCACCGCCGGTGCGGACCAAGGACGACGTCGTGAAGATCATCCGCACGGTCAACGACCATTGGCAGAAAGAAGGCCGCTCGCAGGGGAACGCCTTCTGGAACACCGCCGTCTATCATGTGGGAAACATGGACGCCTATCAGGTGACCCGCGAGGAGGACTACCGCGCGTATTCGCTCCGCTGGGCGCGGAAGAATCAATGGGAAGGCGCGCGCTCCGACGACAGGGGGAAGTGGAAATACAACTACGGCGAAACCGACGACCACGTGCTCTTCGGCGACTGGCAGGTGTGTTTCCAGGTCTATCTGGAGCTCAACAAGCTGAAATCCGAACGCAAGCGCGTCGCCCGGGCGATCGAGGTCTTCGAATACCAGATCACCACTCCGGCGGTCGACTACATCTGGTGGTCCGACGGTTTGTTCATGATCATGCCGACGATGTCGGAGCTCTACCGGCTGACGGAAGACGAGAAACTCCTCGAACGACTGCACGACTACTTCGGCTACGCCAAGGAGCTGATGCTCGACGACGAAACCGGGCTGTTCTTCCGCGATGCGAAATATATCTATCCGAAGCACAAGTCCGCGAACGGAAAGAAGGACTTCTGGGCACGAGGAAACGGCTGGGTGTTCGCCGCCCTGCCGCGGGTGATCGATGATCTGCCGGCGTCCCACAAACACCGGGATGAATATCTCGAGGTTTACAAAAAGATGGCCGCCGCCCTGGCCGCTTCGCAGCAGGAGGAGGGTTATTGGACCCGCAGCATCCTCGATCCCGCCCACGCTCCCGGTCCCGAGGCCAGCGGCACCTCGTTTTTCCTCTATGGATTCCTATGGGGGCTGAACAACGGCGTGCTCGACGATACGAATCTACCTGTGGCCGGAAAGGCGTGGAAGTTTCTCACGGGAACCGCGTTGCAGGACGACGGATCGGTGGGCTACATGCAGCCGATCGGCGAAAAAGCGATTCCCGGCCAGGTGGTGGATGCGAAATCGACCGCCGACTTCGGCACCGGCGCGTTCCTGATGGCCGCCTCCGAGATGGTCCGTTTCATGGAGAAACGGAAGTGACCCGCGCGGCCACGGGAGGTGTTAGTAGTCCTCGACGGGCGAACGCGCGGCGTTTTCGGGGCTTTGCTCGTCGGCCGCGTCCTCGCCGAGCGTGTCGATCCGCAGTTGCCGGACTTCGAGGTCGAGCTCGCGGTGGGCCGCCTCGCTGAAACCGGCGGGCGGAGCGAGGCGCTGCTTGAAGCGCGCGAGGTTCTCCAGCGCCGGTTCGAGCTCTGCGGCGCGCATGCCTTCGAGAGTCCGCAGGGCGTCCTCGGCCGCTTCGAGGCGGTGGCAGATCATGATGAAATCGTTGCCCGCGTGGACCGCGCGACGGATGGTTTCCTCCCACGAGAACGTGTTGAGGATGGCACCCATGTCGAGGTCATCGGTCATCACCAGCCCGTCAAACCCGAGATCTCCGCGCAGGCAGTCGCGGATGACGGCGGATGACAGCGAGGCCGGGTTTTTCTCCGCGTCGAAACACGGGTAATGGGCGTGCCCGATCATCATGCTGTCCACCTTGCCGGCGAAGGCGCGGAACACGGCGAGTTCGGTGGCGTCGAGTTCGGCGCGCGAGCGGTCGATGCGCGGCAGGTCGTGATGCGGATCGAGCCCGGCGAATGTGTAGCCGGGGAAATGTTTGCCGCAGGAAAGAATGCCGTGTCCGGCCATGGCGGCTCGAAAGATCTCGGACTTGTCGATGGTTTCCTCGACGGAGCTTCCCCAGCAGCGGCCTTTGAGCGAGTTGTCCGCCTCGTCGTCGAACGAAATGTCGAGCACCGGGCAGAGATCGAGGTTGAAACCGAAGAGCCGCAGCAGGCGGCCGGTGAGATCGCCGTGGCGGCGGATCAGATCCGCATCGTCGCGTTGGCGCAGTTGCTGGGCGCTGGGCGGTTCGTGGCCGATGAGCCGGAGGCGCGAGACCCGGCCGCCTTCCTGGTCGATGGTGATGACGGGTTCGACCGGCGAGAGGTCGCGCAGGTCGTCGACGAGTTTCCGCAGCTGGGTGGCGGACTCGATGTTGCGCCCGAAGAGAATGAAACCGCCGGGCTGGAGCTTGCGAAGGCGGGCGGCGGTGGCGGCATCGAGTTCGGTGCCCGGGACGCCGACGAGAAGGAGTTGGTTGGGATGGCTCACGGCCGTGATTTGGCCGCGCCGCGGGGAAACGAAAAAGCAGAAAGTGAAAGCCGCGCGACCAATCAGTCTCCCGGAGCGGCCGCGAGTGTCGCGCAGAGGTGGAGCGCACGCGGGTGGTGGAAGAAAGATTTCCACAAACTCCCCTTGAGCGTGGAGGAAGGGCGTCCGTCCTGATGGAGGTAGCCGAACCACTCGCCGTGCCCTGGATCGCCGAATTTCGAGAACGCCCAGGCGCGGCATTCCTCATGCATCGCGAGGTAACGCGGCTCGCCGGTGAGCTTGTGGGCGATCAGCGTGGCGATCAGCGCCTCGTCATGCGGCCACCAGAACTTCATCGTGTGCCAGTATTCCTGGACGGGTTTGTCGAATACGTCGCGGAAGTAGAACAAGCCGCCGTGTTCCGCGTCCCAGCCTCGCCGCCACATCCAGTCGAGCATGTCGCAGCCGAGTTTCACGAGCCGCGAGTCATCGCGGCGGCGCGCCTCCTCCATGATGAACCATGCGCCTTCGATGGCGTGGCCGGGGTTGAGCGTTCGGCCGTCGAAATGATCGGAGATCGAGCCGTCGGGGGCGACGGTTTCCATGACGACCTCGAGGTCGGGTTTCACAAAGAGCGTTTCGATTTCCTCCAGACAGCGGTCGATCCATGCCGTGGTTTCCGGTGCGCGGCCGAGGCGGAGTTCGAGTTCCTGCGCGGTGACCAGCGTGATCATGCGCGGGCCGAGTCCGGTGAGCGGACGGGTTTCGGTGAACTTCGCCGGCATCCGGCCGGGCGTGAAGTTCCAGTCGGTGAAGAAGTCGAACCAGCCGCGTGCCTTGTCGGCCGAGCGGGCGTCGCCGGTGGCGGACGCGTGCGCGGCGAAGGCGATGGCGGCGAAACTTTCGCTGTAGGCGTAACGACGTTTGCGGATCGGCGCGCCCTCGCGGGTGACATGGAAATACATCCGCCCGTCGGACGGGTCGGTGCACTTTTCCTCGAGGAAACGCAGTCCGCCCTCGGCCCACTCGAGCCATTCGGGGCGGCGCTCCAACTCCTGATAGAGAACGAGCAGCATCCAGCTCATCCGGCCTTGGGCCCACACCGACTTGTCGGAATCGACAAGCGTGCCGTCGCCATCGAAGCAGTGGAGGAAGCCGCCGTGTTCCGTATCGACGGCGCGCGGGAACCAGAATGGAACGCAGTCGTCGAGGAGTTGCTTCTGATAGAACGAGGCGAGATCGGAGGTCACGGCTGGAGAACGGGCGACTCGAGGGTTTCGCGCAGCGCGTCGAGTTGCGCGGGAGTGGGGTTCGGAACCGGCAGCCGCGCGGGGCCCAGGGGAACACCCTGCCAGCCCATCACCGCCTTGGCGGCTCCGAGGTAGCCGATCGCGGCGAGTTTGTCGATCAATGCGACCGCGTCATCCTGCAGCGTGCGTGCGGTGGCGATGTCGCCGGCTTCGAAGGCGGCGATCAGCTTTTGATAGAGCGGCGCGGCGAAGTTGTAGGACGATCCGACCGCTCCCTTCGCGCCGGCCTGCAGGGCGGGGAGGAGCTTCTCGTCGATGCCCCACGGGATGTCGAAACCGCCGGCGGCGAGGCAGGATGAGTATTCGGCGAGGTCGTCGTTGGTGAACTTGATGCCGGCGAAATTCGGGATGCGATTCGGCGCGGCGGCGAGGAACTCGCGCATCGGGAAACGGACGCCGGTGAGGACCGGGATATCATAGTAGTAGAACGGCAGCGACGGAGCTGCGGAGGCGATCACGGCGCAGCACTCGACGAGAGCGCCGACGCTCGCGGGTTTGTAATAACTCGGAGCGAGGGCGGCGACAGCATCGAGCCCGAGGTCCTGCGCCGCGGCGGCGAAACAGCGGGCGTCCTCCAGGCAGTTCGATCCGGCATGGGCGATCACGACCAGGTCGTGCGCGGGACCCGCTTCGGCCCATGCCTCGAAGATTTCGATGCGTTCCGCACGGGTGAGCGAGTGGCCCTCGCCGGTGGAACCGGTGATGAACACGCTGCGGATTCCTTGTTTCGCCAGGTGGGCGGCCTGGAGCGGCACGACTTCCGGCGCGAGAGTGCCGTCGGCGTGGAACGGTGTGTGGGTGGCGGCGACGAGGCCGTGGAGACGAGTTTTCATGACGAATGACAAACGGAAAGGGTGGGGTCGCCGCGGCCGGGAAGCAGCAGGCTCGCGAGCCAACCGGCGGCGAAAGAGGCGACGAAGCCGATCGCCGCGTAGAGCAGGCCGGTGACCGGCGCGTTGGTTAGATGAAGCGTGAGTACGGTGGCGAGGCCGATGACCGCGCCGACGAGAGCTCCGGCGCCGTTGCCCCGGCGGGTGAAGATGCCGAGAGCGAACAAGCCGCCCAACGATCCCGCGGTGAGACCGATCATCGTGTTGAAGGTCTTGAACGCGGACTCGATGTTGGACTCCGCCATGGTCACGGCAATGGCGATGCCGAACAGCCCGGCAACGATCACCGCCGCCTGGGCGGCGCGCAGATAGCTCCGGTCGTCGCGCCCGGGACGCAGCAGCCGCGAGTCGATGTCCTTCACGAACGCCGTGGCCACGCTGTTGAGCGACGACGATACGGTCGATTGCGAGGCGGCGAAGATCGCGGCGATGACCAGCCCCGAGACCCCCACCGGGAGTTGTTGCATGATGTAGAACGGCAGGATCGAGTCCGAGGCCGCCATCGCCGGATCGAGATCCTGCGGGTGGGTCTTGTAGAACGCATACACCGCGATCCCGAGCGCGAAGAACACCATCGAACCGAAAATCGACATCCACATCGTCACCTTCAACGAGCGGCGGGCGGCGGAAATATCACGGGTGGTGACATATCTCTGCACCACGTCCTGGCTGGAGGTGTAGGGGACCAGCGAGTTGAAGAAAAACGCGACGAACAGGACGATCGCGGCGTTGGTCCCGTCGGCGACGTCAAAGGAATCCCAGCGGAGGTTCTCGAACAGCTTGTGATCGCTGACGGCGATCTGGGCCATGCCGGCCAGCCCGCCGTCGACGCGGGCCGCGGCAAGGCCGAAACACAACAGCGCGCCGGCCATCAGGACGATCGCCTGGATCGCATCGGTCCACACGACCGCCTCGATGCCGCCGATGACGGTGTAGACGAGGCAAAGCACGCCGATCACCACGATGGCGGTGACCACGCCGATGTCCGAAACGGCGGCCAGCGCGAGCGCGGGCAGATAGAGCACGATGGCGATGCGCCCGAGGTGGAACAGCGTGAAGGACAGCGAGGCGAAGATGCGGCAGGGCAGGTTGAAGCGTTTCTCAAGGTACTCGTAGGCCGAGGTCAGGTCGAGCTTCCGGAAGAACGGCAGGTAGAACATCGCGACGAGCGGCACGATGAGCAGGATCGGCAACTGGCCGATGTACCATGAGACATCCGTCTGATAGGCCCGCGCCGGAATGCCCATGAAGGTCAGCGCGCTGAGCATCGTCGCGAAGATGGAAAGGCCCGCCACCCACGCGGGCACCCGCTGGCCGCCGCGGAAATACGCCTCGGTCGATCCGGACGCCTCGCGTTTCATGAACCACACGCCGACACCGATCATGCCGGCGAGATAGGTGGCGACGACCGTCCAGTTGAGCGCGCCGAAGGAAGCCTTGGCCGGCTGCGGGGTGGCCGAGAGCACTTGCGGCGAGCGCACCGCCGGACGGATCTCGCCGCTGGGGATCACGATGCGGTCCCGCCACGAAACCACGGGTGTCGTCACCGGTGGGAACATGGTTTCCGGAACCGTTCCGAACCGCGTCCACGTGTTCGTCACCGAGTCATAGCCGAGGATGTCGCGGGGAAATCCGGGGTGGGCGGACTTCGGTTGGAAATCAGCAAGCGTGCCGTCGTCCCCGCCGACGATGAACACATGGCTGGTCCCGATGGCCGGAGCGGGGGAGGGGGCCGCCACCGCCGCGCGTGGCATCTTGGCAAGGGCGCTCCAACCCTGTCCGGGATCGTATCGCCACGCGTCGTGGAGGTAGGTGCGGACGGGATTTCCATCGGGATCCGGTGCGAGCGAGGCGCCGGAGAACACGAAGAACGCCCCTCCGCGCGAGCTGGCGACGGGCAGGATGCGGCCGGGGCCCGGCAGGGGCTCGAGCTCCTTCCATCCGTCGCCCGGATTTGCGAGATCCAGGGCGAGCAGGGCGGCGGAAGCACTGGCATCCGCCGGGCCGTGGGTGCCACCGATCAGAAAGACCAGGTCCCCGACGCGTGCTCCCGCCATGTTCGCGAGCGGACGTGGCAGCGGGGCGGTTTCCTCGCTCACCAGAGATCCGTTTTCCATGCGCAGCAGATAACACGAAGCGCTGTGTTGCTCCGGATCCGATCCGCCGATGCACAGCAGTCCATTCGCGGTGTCGATGGAAACCCCGTAGCCGAGCGGACGCGGCAGTTTCCCCGCCACGCGCCAGGTGCCGTCCGGCTTGTCGAGTGCGAAGATCTGGTCGTGCCAGACCTTCGTGCCGCCTTCCCACGGTGCCTTGTCGGGGAAATTCGCACCTCCCGCGACCACCAGCGAGCCCTCCACGCTGCCGGCGAAGGCCCCCGCGAAACCGTGCGCGTCGGGAAGTGGAGGCAGCTCCTTCCAGGAGAGCGCGGTGCCGGAAGCATGGAGCGTGGACAAGGTGAGGATGGCGGAAAGAATTCGGATCACGTCGGAAAGAGTCTGGAGGATATACGGTGCGTATGCCGAGAGCGTTGTTCCGTGGCTGGTCGGTTGGGCCGACCAGAAGCCCTGGGCAGACGATACGCCGCGGGAGATGCCGTCGTTTCCCCGAGGCGTTGCGGATTTGCCATCCATTGCGAACCAACTCCGCCTTACCTTCGGCGCGTGAGCAGGCCGAGGCCGAGCAGAAGTGATGAAACCAACGCGACCCGTGGCTCGGGAACCGCAAGAAACTCGGAGGGGGCGAGCACCCCGCTGCTGATCCGATAGGTATCTTGCAGGCCGTCGAAGTAGTTGGATGTGGTTCCGTTGTAGGCTCCGACGGAGAAGTCGCTGGTGCCGTTGAGGATGGTTCCGAGCGAGCCGATGTCGGTGTCCGTGTTGGTGTGGAGGAGGAAGCCGTCGAGGTAGGCGCGGATTTCCTTGGCGGTGGCGTCGTAGACGAGGGCGATGCCGTGCCATTGTCCATCGGCCTTGGCGGCGGAGATGTCGATCGTGTTGGAGAACAGGTTGGCGTTGGCAGCTCCGCTCACAAAGGCGTAGTGCAGGAATCCGCCGGACTCGCGGAGCCAGAATTCGTTGCCACCGGTCTGTCCCATGAGGCCGTTGATGGCTTCGGTGGTCGAGTTCCAGTTCACCACCGCCTCGAAGGTGTAGCTCTGGGTTCCGTCGAGGGTGAAGTAGGGGGTCGTGGTCGTCGTCGGGCCGTCCCATGCATCGGGAATCGAGGTCAGGCCGTCCCGCAGAAAGACTTTCCCATAACGGTCGCCGCTCGTGTCGATGCCGGCGCCGTTCGGAGCGGCGATGACCTGCACATTGCCGTTCGTGCTTCCCCAGAAGCCGTGGTAGCCGTTGCCGGAGGTTTCCTCAACACGTTCGCCGTCGTCCAGATTGGTATCGAGATTGGTGTCCGCCCAGGTGTCGAACGTGATTTCCATGATGGTGGCGGCATGGGCGAGGGTCCCCCAAGCGATGGATGCGAAGATGGGGAAAACGGGTCGAAAGGTGGATTGAATGGCCATGATGCGGGGAGGAATCAAACTTCGATGGGTGCGGTTTCGCCGATCCGGCGACGGATGGGAAGTGAGGTGCTTTGGTTTTCTTTTGGACCAGGGGTGGGTGCGGCGTTGAGGCGGCCGACGGAAGGGAAACGCCCCGGGTCCTCCTCCGAACCCGGGGCGCCCTGCGTGTTTCGCTTTGCAGGATCAATCCGCTTTCACACGGACGAAGAGTGTGCTCGCGCCGAGCGGCTTGGTGCCGCTGAGGGTGACCGCGACGGATTCGACTCCGGTGCCATCCGGACCGGCCGAGTCGTCGAGCGTGGCGGTGGTGTCCTCGGTCCAGGTTTCGAGATCATCGGAAGTCCACACCGAGTGGCTGAGGCCGGTGAGGGCGTCGTCGCGGCGGATGTAGGTGAAGGTGCCGGTGGTTCTG
>JACKPZ010000009.1 GCA_024233135.1 Akkermansiaceae bacterium
TCGGCGCCCCATCCTATTTCTCGTTAACGGTGCGGAGGTGGGATCGAGGCATCGAATCTCGGTTCCACCTCCGCTCCGATCGGAACGCCACAACGCCTCTAGCAAGCCACCAATCTGGGTTTTTCGGATCCTGCGGGACTGAACTTGGCGATCGAGTCGTTTCCTGCTTGGCTGGCCTCCGGCCACGCAGACCCATGAACGCCCTCGAACGCTCTCTGATCGAAAAAGCCGGTTACGCGAACGGTTGGGAGAACGTACTTGAAAGCACCCCGGAGCGCGTCGTCATGTTCTCCGCCCGCCACAAGGCGGAGGCCGTCATTTCCCCTGCGGACGAGAGCACTTGGAGGGTCGAGATTACCAAAGGTCCCCCACTGTCCAAGCTTGGGCGCTCGTTTCCCGTGCTTCCCGGACCGGCGGACCCGTTTTGTGCGGCACCGAGTTCGCTCTCGCCCCTATAGCTCAAACCCGGGACCATCGCGGAGCGCGTGCCTCGCTTGCCTTTCCGCCCAACGCTTTCGAGCCTCCGGATGTCCAACCCACTCCCCGCCGCAAAGCACCTGTGCTGGGAAAAAATCCGGCGCTGATTCGGTAATCAAATCCCCGCCGACCCACCGCAGACTCGGGGCATCGACTGCAATTGCCTCGTCGGCTTCCAGGCTGCCGGACAACGACACAAGATTCGGGGCGGAAATCCGCTTTGCGTGGGGCACCAGAAGATCCCCGTGAATGTGGGTGAAATCGGTCCTAACGGCGATCTTCCCCTCATTGCGAATCGAAGCGTGAAGAATCCGTTCGCCTCCGCTGCCGACACGGATGAATTCCCGCGCATGCGGGGCAGAAATCTCATGGGGGGCCAAGACCAGACAGGGCGCATGAATCGACCGCGCACGGTTGCAACTCACGTATCCCGCCACCCGGGCAAGCTCGGGTGACGATACCCGTTTTGCGCGGTCTGCTTGTATGGCCCCCTCCACTTGGCGCAGGGCGGGAAGACTGAGGTCATTGACCCCATCGAGATTGAGGTCAGCCAACACATGGGCAAGCTTGGGAAGCGAGGCGCATCCGGCACTCCGGGCTAGAAATTCGCCGTTCACCACCCCCAGATCGGGAGCATGAATAGTGGCTGCTCCCGCCAAGTATAGACCGCCCACGGAAGTGAGCTTGGGTGCATGCAACTCGGTCACCGCGCCAGCCCACAAACTTTCCTCGATCCGTTCCAGGCAGGGTATCTCGATTTCCGTAGCTGACCACGCCACCACCTCGCCTCCAACGACGCGCAGGTTGGGAGCACGAACGACCGCTGCCTTTTCAAGGTGCACCGCTCCACCGACCGAATGCCACGGCAGATGCACTTCGCCCGTCCGGTCATCAACATACGATGAGAGCAGATGGAACTCTCCCGTTTCGGATACTCTCTCCAGTCGATTTTTCGGAATTGTCTCGGCCTGCAGACCGTTCATCAACCACGCCGGGAACTCCACGCCGTTGCTTCGCTGTCGCAGACCATGCCAGCGGCCGTGCTGGCTAAACCCAGCTATCAGCAACTCGTCAATCCGACGCGTGCGCTGATATTCCGCGCAGGCGTCGCGCACCCGCAGGTCCCACTCATAGCTCGACGTGTCATGGTAGAGTTGCACGCTCATTCGTGTTTTCTGGTTTTTGTGTATTTGCTTATCCGCTTCGGAGATTCGCCACGACCTACCTATTTCGACCGCCTCATCCATTCCTCTTCCTCCACGATGTGGAACCGCACTCCTCGATGGAGATACGCCCCCTTGCAGGTGGTCTCGGCCCAGTAGCGGGTCAAACTTGGATCGGAAGCGCGGCGGAAAGGGCGGTGGCAATAGACACTCCACCGGTCTGCAACAGCCATTCGACAAAAGCCGACCAAAAACTCGACGGAGCCGTATCGCTGGGTAACGGCGAGGACAAAGCCGTCGTCAACCTCGATCAGAAACAGGCTGTCGTCGGGAACGGCGGCGCCGCGGCCACGGAATTGGAACATTGGGCTCATCAACCACCAAACGCGTTTCGCTGCCGAGATGTACAGGTGCCTCCACGAAAATATTCAAAATTTCGGTCGGGTACAACCCAGCCAAGAAACGCGTTGATTTGTCAGAGGAGAGAATCTCCCACCAACCGTAATGTCTGAACACCCCATCAAATCCACCAAGCTCCTGTGGGCGAGCGACTTGCACCTCGACCGCGCTGATGACGAATCCCTTGCCCGATTTATCGACGAACTTGCAGGAATCGACTACGACATCGCAGTGGTGACCGGAGACATCTCCTCGTCGGACCAGTTGGGACGCCACCTGACCATGCTGGCACGCGCAACGAGACCTCGCCCTCTGGCTTTCGTACTCGGTAATCACGACACCTCCCGAACCACGTTCCGGGAGGTTCAAGAGGTTGTTGCGAACGTCTGCCAGAAGGAGGAGAACCTCCGGCATCTCGATAAGGGCACCATCCTGCCGCTCAACCGGACGACCGCTCTCGTTGGAAATGGTGCATGTGCTGAAGCCAGTGCCAAAGTCTCGAACTTTCCCGAAAAGAGGAAACGCGGCGCAAGAAGCACTGCGTCACGTCAACGCCGGCGACGCGAAGAGGGGGGCCAAGCCATGCGCGATCGTGATCGCAAATCCGCCGATGCGCTCCGCGCGACCCTGCCGCTTGCGTTAACACGTTACAATCATGTGATCGTGGCGACTCACGTGCCCCCGTTTCCGACCGCGGCGTTGTTCAACGGCAGACGCAGTTCGAAACCAGCGCAATTCGCAGACCTATCCGCCGGACTGGTCCTGATCGGATTCGCCAAGCAGTTCCCGGACAAATTGATCACGACCCTCGCAGGCCATACCCACTGTCGGGCGCGCCAATGGATCCTGCCGTCCCTCCAAATCCTTGTTGCGGCAGCCCAACCGGGCAAGCCGGCATTCGAGGATGTCATCGAGCTTGCCGGTTATTGATCCGCCCACAGGCGTCAGAATGCCTTTTCAATTTGGGACCTGTGGAGGTTTTCACCTCACGAGGTCTACCGAAGGAAAGTCAGGCCCGGTGCAATGCACCACAAAACCGCAAAGAAACAAAAACGTCACAGCGCATCTTCGAAATTCCCTCGCTTCGAGATGGCAAACAATTGGGAGGAATTGAATCAACTCGCTCAACAACTGAATGAGATTGCCCGTTTTCGACTTCGAGATGGCGTTCTCAACGGCGTGCTCGGAGGGCGCGAGGCCGAGATTCGGCAGGACGCCATCCTGATGGTTCTTGATTGGTATCTCAGGCGCGCTTCCCGTTCGTCCGACGTGGAGGAGACTGCAAGCTCCTGGGCCTCAGAGCGCCTGCTGGCCAAGGCCCTTGCCTTCGTCAAGAAGCAGCATGCGCGGCAGCTAACCAATGAAGCCGATCGCCACGTCGAAGCTGCCGAATGGAATATGGGGAGCTGTTTTCATCACTACTGCAAGGGCATGCATGATTGGCCGGAGGAATCCAAACATGAGATGCTCCGACAGGCCATCCACACCGCGGTCCACACGAAGCTGATCAGCCACAGCAACGCCTCCATTGCTCTATTGGTACTCCGGGCTGGGGAACCCGTTCCGATGGTGGCCGAGCGCCTCGGCGTCAAGCGGGGCGCGATCTACCAACGGCTGCACCGTGTGCGGGAGAAGATCGCTCCCATTATTGCGAACCTGGACCCGCCTTCTGCGCACTGAGTGACCTTTTCATGGTCGACCGGCGATCCCGCCGGTCGGCTTCACTTCGGCAAGAACACGCAACACCCCATGAACGAACTCGAAATTCTCAAACTCACGAAACGCTACGCGCTAACCGGAGAAATCCCGGACGACCTGATTTCATTCTTTAGCCAAGACGGCCGTTGGCTCGGCGACCGCAGAAGCTGGCGACGCAGCACCTATGTCATCGCGCTCAAACGGATGCGGCACGCGGTGCTGCCGGCAGCGCGGCGAACGGCACGTTGTCGCTCTGGTCAGCGGCTACTGACGTCGCTCGTTTTGCGCAACCGGCGACCTGTAGTGATTCCCTATTGCGAGGTTGCGGGTAGCATTCACGTCAGTGCTGACGTCACGATCTCCGCACCGCACCTGCGGAGCGTGGGCCGGCATTTCAACACCAGCACAACGGCATTGGTGGATCTACCGCAACTGCTGCGTGTCGGAGGAGATTTCCACGCACGTGCAAGCTGCGAGTTGAACGCCCGCCGACTGCAACGGGTCGATGGAGACATGGGGATCACCGGATACGATTTCCCGGTCCTGCAAGTGGTCGGCGGGAGGTTGTCAATAGGTTGGGGCTGCCGAATCCAGACACCTCACCTCCGAAGCGTCGGCGGGACTTTGCAAGCTTGCGCCGTTTCGAGCTTCGAGGCTCCGCTGCTGCAGACTGTGGGAGGAGACCTCATCACAGCCAGCCTGACCCTGGTGGTTGCGGTTCCCGTGCTTGAGAGCATCGGTGGCAGTCTATTGGTGGATTGGACCGAGGTCATCGTCGCCCCTCGACTCACTCGCGTCGGTGGCTCGATCCATAGTTCCCACGCCGATCGGTTTATCGGCGGCAAGATCATGATTGGCGGCGAGTGGAAAGCCCACCCCCGGGCCCTTCTCCAATGGCGAGCTAACGAGGCAGCCAAGGAGGCTTTGCGAGATCCAGGCATCCAACTGTGAATGGGATCCGCGGCTGGCTCCAACAGCCACAAAAGCCCCTCGTGTATCGCGGCACGCCAAAATTTTTAATCTGCAAACCTTCAGGAAGACCGCTAAGTCAGACTTTCTTAAAAAAGTTCTCGACAAGAGCCGTCCGCTGATCGTAAGCAAGTGACCAGGTGGATAAAGAACCGTCCAAACGAGAACTGCTCTTCGTGGGAGAATCCAAGGATTACTCCGCGGCTGAGGGCGCTTGTTCCAACGAGGCGGTCCAAACACCGCGAAAAAAGATTACCTCATGGGTTCGGTACACGACAGCGGCTTGTGACAGGGCCGTTGGAAGAAGCCGCGGGTGCGGCTTGCCGATCCTCCGGAGACGGGCCGGGAAGAGTCAAGGAGGGCGAGTTCGCCCAAACCTGCCGCGCGCTAACCAAGGCGCGTGGTGGGAAACCCCTGACCACCTTCCTCGCCCGCCATGGTTGCCCCGCGTCGCAAGCCAGCTCCTCTAGAGCCGGACCTCAGTTCACTGCCCGATTTCCAGCTGCTCCATGAACTTCTCGCTCACGTCAGCGAGGAGCGATTTTCGAAGCTAAAGGCGCTCGCATGGGAAATGATGCGGCGTTACACGGCATGGGTCGCAGAACAGCCTCCTGCATCGTCGAGAGACTACAACGCGATACTCGGCGAGGCGCGGTGGGGCGATGCCAAGCGGGTTGAAGCAATATTCGGAGTTAAGCGGGGTGTCGTAAACGGGCTCGTGGACAAGGGCCTAATCAAATCCAAAGTCCTCGGCGAGGATCCCGACACCAGCACCACATCCGTTAAGAAGAAGGCCAAACGAATTTATGGGGACTTCCATAAACCATGATTTCTGAAGGCAGGCGTTGGAGTTCCGAGGGTTCGCGGGCGAAAAGCGGGTGCGGACGGCGCGAGATTAGGCGCCGGCCCTGGGTCGCGGGGCGTGTTTCTTCGCGTGGCTTCGAGGTTTTACCATATCTGTCGAGATCATCCAAGTTGCGGCGTCGTCCTACCAAGAAGCTTCAGTCGGACAATCTGCTCGGTCCTGGCCATGTTGTAGACGAGATTGCAGAAGATAATCGATGCGCGGTTCCTGGCATATCCGATGTAACGCTTGTACATCGCACGCATGCTGCCCGTCATGAACCCGAAGACATGCTCGACCCTCGATCGCTTTCGAGACTTGGCCCGGTTGGATCGCTTCTGTTTACGGGTCAGCGGTCGGTTGCGGGCGCCCTTCTCGCAGACATGCCCCTTGATTTTCTTGCGCTTGAGGACATCGACGCAGGCGGGTCCCGTATAGCCGGCGTCCAGCCAGGTCGGGCAATCTCCCTCGCGGGTCACCGCATCGAGGGCCTGACTATCGTGAACCGATGCATCGGTGACCTCTGCCCGGACCACCAGCTTGCTCTCAAGATCGACGTTCACATGGTTCTTGTAACCGTAGAAGGTCTGCTGGTTCTTCTTCGTCCAGCGGGCGTCGAGATCCTTGTGGGCAAGGCGTTTCGGGTCGTCTTCCCAGCCCTCGGGGATCTCTCCGCGCTTGATCGCTTCGTTCTCCTCCTTGCGATTGCGCTGGCGGGGAACTTCGACAAAGGAGGCGTCCACAAGGTTCCCCTTACGAGTCACGAAACCCTTGGACGCGAGATACTCCGCGTGGACCGAGAAGAGTTCCTCGAAGAGACCAGCCTCGGTGAGCTTCTCACGAAACTCGCGGATCGTGTTCTGGTCCGGCACGGTGTCAGCCTCAGTGATACCGAGGAAGCGGTGAAAGCTTCGCCGGTCGAGGATTTGAAATTGCGTCTGCTCGTCGGCGAGGCCGTAAAGGGACTGAAGCACGAGGACACGGAACATAAAGATGGGCCGGAAGGGAGGCCTGCCACCAGGACCCTTCGGATCGGTCCGAGGAATGCGGGCGAGGACCGGTTGGAATATCTCCCAGTCCATGATCGCGTTGAGATTTGCAAGAGGATCGCCCATCTTGTCAATCTGCGAAAGGCGGTCCATCGAGTCGAACAGACCGGGCTGCGCGCTTTCAATATATTTCTTCTCCTTGGCCATGGAGATAAATCAACAGCATTTTACGTTCCATTCTCCATTGAAACTCAACATTTTACGAGTAAATGGAAGTCCCCTTATGACCTCATCTCGATTCTCGATCATCTCGAATCATCCGATCCAAACACAATCACTCGAACCATCAGCAAATCCGCATGAAACTTATCACGTCAGCCCAATTCCTGAAAAATGTCGAAGCCGACCCCTCTTGGGCAGCCAAACTCTCCCAACCCGTGAAGGTGACGAATTTCTGCAACATGGAAGGCACGGCCATTACCCATTTGTCGCCTCTGCTGATTTTCGGCGGACAATCAATTGATGGAACTGCTGCCAGCTTCGCGAACTGCCAATTCCTCAAGACGGCGGAAGGAGTTTTCGATGGTGCCGTGTATTTCGATCACTCCGCTATCACAGGAATTGGAGAACTGGCTGTCCGACAGGAAGATCGCAATGGAATGGCGGCAAGTTTCAATGGGTGCCGCCGCCTCAAAGAAGCGCGAGGGACTTTTGCTGGCGCGGTTCGTTTCAGCGAGAGCGGCGTCGCAGCGATCGCCGACTTGATCATCACGCGTGCGACCAATTCAGGCGTGGCCGCCCAGTTCATTGGTTGCAAGCATCTGAAGGAGGCCAAAGGGACTTACTATGGATCTGTCAACTTTTCCGAATCCGGCGTCGAAAGTATCGGCGATCTGCAAATCATGCTCTCGGACCACGACGGATTGGCAGCTTTGTTTGAAGATTGTAAGAAGCTCAGAATCGCGCGGGGCTACTATTCCGGATTCGCCTCATTTGACAGATCATCCGTAAGTGTGATCGAAGATTTCGTGGTTTCTCGCAGTGCTGACGATGATTGTGCCATTCCAGAGGCTAGCTTCATTGGCTGTCCGATTCGCTGGAAGGAAATCAAACTGCCTTGCCTGCTGGCGATCATCAAGCAGCGCTACCATGGAATCTGGGAGGCCGCGGCCGACACAATGGTTGCCCGGGAGAATGTGCGGATTAAGGCCCGAGAGGCGCTGTACGACCCAGGCATTGAACTCTGAAAAGAAACCTATCGGATCAGACTCACGTTTTCATGAAATCACACAGTCATTTCTTCGCCGCGAATGCGCATCCTCTGATAGATCGGAGAACTGAGGCCTTTCACGCTTACCTCAAATCCGTTTCGCCGATTCCAGGTGACGCATGCATCGGCGTGGTGCCAATGGAGCTCTATTTGGACCAACCAAGATTATTTCTCTTCCGATTTGTGACGGGTCTGTGTCGTGCTGGATCGCAAGGATCCAGATCGAAACGGATTGCAGCCGCGGCTGCAGCAAGTGCCATGGGTGTCGCTCAACACGACGCCGCAGGTCCCGTTGGTTCGCTAATCGGCGTTCTGGCAACCATTGCCCTGACGTCTCTCATCCAAAACACACCGCGACCGGACCCGTCACAACCCAGGCACGACGACCATGAGGAACTTTGAAGACTATTTCACTCTCGATTCGATCGTCACCGAACTTTGCCGAGAAAGGCTGAAACTCGCAAAGTCGAGACACGACGCCGTTCCACTCCATCGTATTTCCTCAGACCAACGGTCGCCGGAAAGAACGAGACCCGACCTCGCTGCGGACCTCGATGGACTCTTCCCTCGCAGACGCATGTGGAGGAAATACCGCAAGGTCATGGAAGACCGAAAACACCAAGATGCCAAGGCGGTTAATCTGAACGCACTACGGACAGCCATACGGGTCTTGATGCGGAAGGATCCGGATTCAGCTCAGGTGAAAAGCCTCCTCGACAGGGCCACTCAGATTCGAAACCGGGCATTGCACGACGCCAGCTTCTGCTTCGCAACGCCTTTGCTTGTTGCTGTCAAGAAGAACGAGGAGGAGCATGTCTACCGACCTATCTCCATCTATGGCACTGACGACAAGATCATCGACAGGCTCACGGCTCGCTACCTGCGTGACAGCTTCGACTTCTGTTTCTCGCCGTCATCTCTTGCCTTCCGAGGCAAGCTGGAGGGCCAGAATGCGGCTGTCACCCATCACGATGCCCTACGCCGTATCACAGGTTTTCGCGAACGGCATTCCCGCGTGTATGTGGCGGAAGCGGATCTCCGAAACTTTATGGACTCGATCAGCCATCAGGTCGTGCGAGATTCGCTTCACAAGCTGACCCTCCAAGGAAGGAGTCTGCGGCCCGACTTGAGAATCTCTACGAGAGCCATCCGAATCCTCGACGCTTACCTTTCGAGCTACAGCTTCTCTCAAGTGGTACTCGGCCAGGGCCTCGAAAGGTTAAGGAAGCGAGACCCCATCGCAAGTTTCCCATGGCCGATTGAGACCCTGCGTAGAATGCACCAATGCGATGACCTTTCTAAAATCGGCATTCCTCAGGGCGGGGCACTTTCCTGTTTTCTAACAAATCTGGTGTTGCATGAGGCTGACGAAGCCGTCGAGCAGCTGCGGAAGCCGGGGCGGCCGGAGATCGAATACCTGCGCTACTGCGATGACATGCTCATCCTCTCATCTGATGCGGCCCTGTGTGAAGCGGCGATGACGGCCTACATAGACGTCGTCGAACGCAAGAAGCTGCCCATGCACGAACCAGTGGAAATCTGCGTGCCCGCCACCAAAGGGAAAACCAAGTCGGCCTTTTGGGATTTGAAATCGAAGAGACCGTATCTTTGGGCTCGCCCTGCGGACTCCGGCGTCCCCTGGATCCAGTTCGCGGGCTATCAAATACGGCACGATGGTTCGGTGAGAATCCGGAGCAAGTCCCTGAAAAAGCACCGCAAGAAGCTCA
Organism: Akkermansiaceae bacterium; assembly: GCA_024233135.1. Lineage (GTDB taxonomy): Bacteria > Verrucomicrobiota > Verrucomicrobiia > Verrucomicrobiales > Akkermansiaceae > Luteolibacter. The sequence goes on from JACKPZ010000009.1 coordinate 9,537, forward strand.
CAGAGGAAGCCGACAAGCTGCTCAGCATCATCAATCCTGGGAAGAAATACAGAGACGGATTACCAGTATACGCCCCTGGGTTGAGAATGGACCGCCATCAGATCGAACATTTTTTCCGCATGAAGCTCGTTGCGCTGTCGGTCGGCCGCCGGCAATGGTGGCAGCCACTTCCTAGCTGTGGCGACGACATCAAGCCCCTGTGCTGGGCTCACGGATACAGGGGCCTCTGGCAAGTCCGATTCGATTCATCCGGTCTCAAGGAATTGGATCGGCACCGAGATCGCCAACTGCGACGGATCCGCCACTGCCTCAGGCATCTGGACACGCCAAAAGGCAATGCGAAGGGTAAAAGCACTAAGAAGAAGAAACGCCGATTCTATGGTGCCCCATTCAGCTACCACGGCCAGTTTGTCCAATCAATGGATCAGAACCCGGTGCCTCTCCCCCGTCCATTGCCATGGATTAGACGGTTGAGAAGTGCGGTGGCGGCGACTGCGAAGCGATGGTTGAAGTGCTTCCTGGATTGATGAAAGCCTGTAGCGAATCGGGTGCTCGCATCACTCCGTCAGCACCTCCACCGCGCAAGGCTCTGTCGGCTCCCAGCACGTGGTGGTGAAGAATCCAAGCAGACCTTACCCGTTCTGCTACTACCGCATCAAATAGTCGCCACAACCTGCACCGCTACCCAGATCCGTTCAAAATCCGGCTGTCTGTAACTCCGAGGGTTCGGAAGCACTGTCGCTGTCCTGGCATCGGTCTTATGTCGCACTTGCGCGCAACTACCGCAGCATCGGCAATATGCGCAACGGAGGCCTTCCCAAACCCAAAAATGGAACACTTTGTTCCCACTTTCGTTCCCATTCGGCCCGTTTTCACGGGCCGGAATCTCCTAAGTCACTGAAAATCAGCGGAAGTACGAGGACTGGGACTCGAACCCAGGACCAATTGGTTAAAAGCCAACTGCTCTACCAACTGAGCTATCCTCGCTTTCGCTCTTCCTGCCTTGCGGCGGGGCGGGACGAATAGAGGCCCGGGAATCGGGATGCAAGCGGATAATTGGGAAAATCGATGGATTCCGCTTGTCGCCTGTGGATGGGACGATGAGCCGCTCTCGTCACCAGATGAACCTTGCGGCTTGTGCCAGATGGCGTATTCCTTACGCTCGCTCGCTGTTTTGCACCCGCATTCCGGCAGTTCCTCCCCCCGATTTTCCCATGCGTGACCTTTCCTCCGCCGCGTTCCAGCGCTTTTTCGTCGTCTGGATGCTTTGTGTTCTTCCCACCACCGGCGTGCCGTTGGGTTTGTCTTCGGAAAACCCGCGTTACGCCGTGTTCCGGGGCGAACCGGTGCTGCTGGTGGGCTCGAGCGAGCATTATGGGGCGTTGGTGAACCTGGATTTCGACTACGAACGGTATCTGGATGAAACCCGGGCTTGCGGCCTGAACCTGGTGCGGGTTTTCACCGGGACGTATGTGGAAACGGTGGGCGCGTTCGGCATTGCGGAGAATACGCTCGCACCGGAACCCGGGCGGGCGCTCGTGCCGTGGGCACGCTCGGAGGTGCCGGGGGCGGCGGATGGAGGAAACAAGTTCGACCTGACGAAGTGGGACGCCGCATGGTTCCAGCGGCTGCGCGCGTTTGTGAAAGCGGCGGGCGAACGGGACATCATCGTGGAGGTCACCTTGTTCTGCCCGTTTTACAACAACGGCTTGTGGGATGCGTCGCCGATGAACGCGGCCAACCACATCAATGGTGTGGGCGCGGGAACGCGGCAGGAGGTCTTCGATCTGGCGAGTGATCTGCTGCCCTTTCAGAGCGCATTCGCGAGGCGCTGCGCGGAGGAACTCACCGGGATGGACAACGTGTTTCTCGAGGTGATGAACGAGCCCTACGTGACGGGTGTGCCGGATTCGTGGCAGGCGCGCATCGTCGATGAGCTGGTGGCCGCCATGCCGAGCCAGTGGACGCGGTTGTTGATCGCGCAGAACGTGGCGAACGAACAGGCGGTGATCAGCGACCCGGACCCCGATGTTTCGATCCTCAATTTCCACTATGCGGAGCCGGAGGCCGTGTTGCTGAATTCCGGGCTGGGCCGTTTGATCGGAAACGATGAGACGGGCTTCGCGGGCGAGACCGAGTTTCCCTACCGCAAGGAGGCGTGGCGCTTCCTGCTGGCAGGCGGGGGTCTCGTTGACCATCTGGATTTCGCCTTTACTCCGGCGCGTGAGGACGGGCTCCACCTGCCGGCCTCGCCGGGCGGCGGCGGCCCGTCGGTGCGGCGGCAGCTCGGCATCCTCCGGTGGTTTGTCGATGAACTCCCGTTCACCGAGTGCGAACCGCTCGACGCGGTCGTGACGGCGGGAGTTCCCAGCGGCGGCGGCGTGAGCGTGTTCGGCATCGCGGGTGAAATCTACGGGCTCTATGTGTGGGGCGGCGGCTCCGACCCGCTGACGATCACCCTGCCCGCGGGAAATTACGGCGGGCGATGGATCGACACGCGCTCCGGGGCGGTGGTGGAGACGCTGCCCGCCATCCATCTGGAAGAGGAAGGCGAAACGCCGGTGACGGTGCCGGAATACACGGACGACATCGCTCTCCTGCTGTTCGAGAACACGACCCCGCATCCGTCGGTGTTTCTGGAAGAGCCGTCCTATCAGACCATCTCGCCACAGGGTGCGCCGTTGACACTGCGCGCGTCCGTCGACAGCGCGGGAGGCCTCATCCGGAAGGTGGAGTTCTTCCGCAACGGCGAGCTCATCGGCTCGACGATGTCCGGACCATACGAACTCACCATCGTACCCGCCGAACGAGGCCCGAGGGTGTACGAGGTGCGGGTCGAGTCGCACGAGGGGGCGGTCGCGATGTCGCCGCCGGCGAAGGTGTTCGTAGCGGGACCCTACGAGGACGGAGTGAACCTAAACGGCCCGGAGACCCTGACCCCCGGACAAACCTGGAAGGCGGACAGCGACGCGGTGGCGGCCGGCATGCTGGTGACGCAGGGCACGCCGCTCGCGGAAGGCGAAGCCCTCGCGCTCTATCCAAAACCGGACGTTTCAATGCAGTCGTTGATCACGTCGCAATACCTGTGGACGCAGAGTTCGAGCGTGCCGCAGCTCTCGGTGAGCTATCCGCTGCCGGACGGCCACTATGAGGTGTTCGTGCACATCGTCGAGGCGGTGGCCTCGCACAGCCGCGACGTGACTGTGTATCTCGAAGGAGAGAATGTGGCGGAGGGCATCGGCGACCTCGCGCTCGGCGAGTGGGTGAACTACGGTCCCTACCGCACGGAAGTCACGGACGGGGTGCTCGATCTCGCGTTCGAGCGCACGTCGAAGGGAGTCCCGAAGGTTGCCTCGTTCTCGGTCTATCAGGCCACGGAGCCGGTGGACCCGGCGGAAGCGGAACTCAACGTGCGAGCGGACGGAAACACCGCGGTGCTCGAGTTTCCGAAGAGCGTGGAGCTCCCGGACATCGAAAGCTCCGCCACGCTCGACGGCGGCTGGGAACCGGTGGATCTTCCCCATGCGGACCATGGGGAGACCTATCAGATCGTGGTGCCGGCGGACGAACCCCGGCGTTTCTTCCGGCTCCGGAAGGTGACCGTGACGGAAGGGCCGTAAAGCGCCCCGATCGCCGCGATCTCATCCGCGTTTGCTGCGGTCCTCGCCGCCCTTGAGGGCGCGCTTGCGGGCGTTGGCGTCGAGAATGCGCTTGCGCAGGCGGATGTTGGCGGGGGTGGCCTCGACGAGCTCGTCGGTGTCGATGTACTCGATGGCGCGCTCGAGCGAGAACCGAAGGGCCGGGGTGAGCTTCGAGGTCTTGTCCTTGCCGGACGAGCGCATGTTGTCGAGGTGCTTCTCCTTGACCGGGTTGACCGGGAGGTCGCCGACACGCGGGTTCTCGCCGATGAGCATGCCCTCGTAGACCGCGTCGTTGGGCCCGACGAACAGGATGCCGCGTTCTTCGAGCGCCTGCAACGAATAGGTGGTGGCGGCACCGGAGTCCATCGAGACGAGCGTGCCGGTCGACCGGTTGACGATCTCCCCGGCGAACTCGCCGTATTCCTTGAACAGGTGGCTCATGATGCCGTGACCTGAGGTGAGGTTGACGATCTCGGTTTCGAAGCCGATCAGGCCGCGGGTCGGAATGACAGCCTGGATGAAGGTGCGGCCGGACGGTTCGGTGTCCATGTGCTCCATGATGCCCTTGCGGTTGACGAGGGACTTGAGGATGCCCTGGGTGTAGTCACCGGGTGCTTCGATGTAGAGGGTTTCGAAAGGCTCGAGGAGCTGGCCGTTCTCGCCGCGACGGTAGATCACCATCGGCCGCGAAACGCAGACTTCGAAGCCCTCGCGGCGCATCTGCTCGACGAGCACCGCGATCTGCATCGAGCCGCGTGCGGAAACGCTGAAAACGCCCGCCTGGTCGGTATCCTCGACCTGGATCGAGATGTTGGTTTTCAACTCGCGCATCAGGCGGTCGCGGATGGCGCGCGAGGTGACGTGTTTGCCCTCGCGGCCGGCGAGCGGGCCGTCGTTGATGGAAAACTGCATCTGCACCGTCGGCGGATCGATCTCGACGAATGGGAGCGGCTCGACGTCCGGCGATCCGGCGAGGGTTTCACCGATGTCGATGCCTTCGATGCCGGCGGCGACGCCGACGATGCCGCCGGCGGCTCCGCCTTCGGAGTCATGCGTGGCGAGGCCGGAGTAGCTGAAGGTTTTCATTACCTTGGACTGCTCCTTGGTGCCGTCCTTGCGGAGCAGCCAGACGGTGTCGCCCTTTTTCACCGATCCGCCGAGCACCTTGCCGACGGCGACGCGGCCGACGTAGTCGTCCCACTCGATGTTGGAAACGAGCATCGAGAAGGGAGCCTCGGGATCCGCCTTCGGCTCGGGGATGCACTCGATGATCTTCTTGATGAGCGGCACGCAGTCCTTCCGCTCGTCGTCCGGGTGATCCATGAAGTAGCCGTCACGGGCGGAGCCGTAGACGAACGGCGCGTTGAACTGCTCCTCGGTGGCGTCGAGGTCGAGGAAAAGCTCGAGCACCTGGTCGTGCACCTTGAGCGGATCGGCGAGCGGGCGGTCGATCTTGTTGATCACGACGATCGGGTGCAGGCCCTGCGCGAGGGCCTTGCGGAGCACGAAGCGGGTCTGCGCCTGGGGACCGCCGAAGGCATCGACGACGAGCAGCACGCCATCGACCATTTTCATCACGCGCTCGACCTCGGCGCCGAAGTCGGCGTGGCCCGGGGTGTCGACGATGTTGATGGTGTTGCCCTCCCAGTGGATCGAGGTGTTCTTGGCCTTGATGGTGATGCCCTTTTCCTTTTCGAGGTCCATCGAGTCCATGGCTCGCTCCTGCTGGGCCTGGTTTTCGCGGTAGGTGCCGCCGGCCTTGAGGAGTTGGTCGACGAGGGTGGTTTTGCCGTGGTCGACGTGGGCGATGATGGCGAGGTTGCGGATGTTGAGCGACATGGAAACGGGATCTCTGGGATTGGGCCGGCGCGGCGACGGCGCGGGGCTATGCACGCTTTTCCCGGCACTGGCAAGGAGCGAATCGGGGCGATCTCGCCGGAAACACACCGGATGGGCGGAATTTCGGCCCGGAATGGCAAGATCCCGACCTCTCCAGCGTATGCTCCGGGGTCTTTTTGTTTCCGCCTTCGCACATGATCCGGGTTCTCCGCCTTTTCGCTCTGGGCAGCCTCACGCTGCATGTTTCCGCCGCCGAATTGCACGTTTCCCCGGATGGGGACGATGCGAACCCCGGCAGCGCCGCCCGCCCCGTCGCCACGCTCGGTGCCGCCCGCGACGCGGCGCGTCCGCTCGCTGCGAAAGGCCCCGTCACCGTGATCGTGGCCGACGGCACGTATTACCTGCCGGAAACGCTGGTTTTCGACTCCTCGGATTCCGGGGTGATCTACCAAGCAGCGAACGAGGGCATGGCGGTCCTCAGCGGCGGCCTGAGGCTCGATCTCGCGTGGAAACCCTGGAAGAATGGCATTTTCCAAGCGGAAACCCCAGCCGGGCTGGCAATCGACCAGGTGTTCATCGACGGAACCCGCCAGCGCATGGCGCGCTATCCGAATTACGATCCGGCGGCGGCCACCAAGGCGTATCAGGGTTTCTCCGCCGACGCCTTCTCGAAGGAACGGGCGGCGAAGTGGAAGAATCCCGCGGGTGGATACATCCATGCGATGCACGCGTCGCGCTGGGGCGGCTATCACTACCGCATCACCGGCAAGGACGCCGGCGGCAACATCACCTACGAGGGCGGTTGGCAGAACAACCGCCAGATGGGCATGCACAAGGAGCAGCGAATGGTGGAGAACATCTTCGAGGAACTCGACGCGCCGGGCGAGTGGTTCCACGATCCGAAAACCCGCACGCTCTTCTATCAGCCGAATCCCGGCGAGGACCTCGCGAAGGCCGTCGTCGAGGTTGTCCGACTGCCGCATCTGATCGAGTTCCAAGGCGGAAGCGCGGCACCGGTGAAACGCGTCACTTTGCAGGGTTTCACGTTCCGCCATACGACACGCACCTTCATGGAGACAAAGGAGCCGCTGCTGCGCTCCGATTGGACGATCTACCGCGGCGGCGCGATCAAGCTCACGGGGACCGAGGATGTTTCGATCCTCGACTGCGAGTTCGACCAACCGGGCGGCAACGCGATCTTCTTCAGCCACTACAACCGCCGCGGACTCGTGAAGGGCTGCCACATCCACGACACCGGGGCGTCCGGTGTTTGTTTCGTGGGCGATCCGGACGCCGTGCGGAATCCGCTGTTTGAATACAACCAGCGCAACGATCTGGAGACACTCGATCTCAAATCCGGTCCGAAGACCGACAATTTCCCGGCAGACTGTGCCGTTGTGGACTGCCTGATCCATGGCATCGGCCGGGTCGAACGCCAGCCGGCGGGCGTGCAGATCTCGATGTCGGCGCGCATCGCGGTGCGCGACTGCTCGATCTACGACTGTGCCCGCTCCGGCATCAACGTGAGCGAGGGCACCTGGGGCGGCCACCTCATCGACGGCTGCGACGTGTTCGACACCGTGCTCGAAACGCACGACCACGGCTCGTTCAATTCGTGGGGCCGCGACCGTTTCTGGCACCCGAATCCAAACGTCACCAACGCCGCGGTGTTGAACAACCCGGAGCTGCCGTATCTCGACGCTCGTGAAACCACCATCATCCGCAACTCCCGCTGGCGTTGCGACCACGGATGGGACATCGACCTCGACGACGGATCCTCGAACTACGAGATCCACAACAACCTGCTGCTCCACGGCGGGCTCAAATTCCGCGAAGGCTACGGGCGAAAAGCATACAACAACGTCATCATCAACAACGGATTCCACCCGCACGTCTGGTATCGGAAAGCCGCTTCCAGCTTCCAACGCAACATCGTGATGGCCGCGCATGCGGACATCCGCTGCGCCGCGGGATGGACGGACTCGATCGATTCCAACTTCTACACAACATCCGGCATCCTCGAACGCAATCGCGCGAAAGGCGGGGACGCACACAGCACCGCCGGCGACCCGAAGTTTCTCGATCCCGCCAAGGGCGACTTCCGGGTCGCGGACGACTCGCCCGCGCTGGCGACGGGCTTCAAGAACTTCCCGATGGACCGCTTTGGTGTGAAGAAGCCGTCGCTGAAAGCGATCGCCGCCACTCCGGAGATCTCATCCAATCCGTGAACGGCCTCAAGGTCCGGGATTCGGCGGCGTTTTTCAAAACCCTCGACACACATGGAAAGAGCGCGCTCCGGCTTTCCCTGATGCGCGACCAGAAACCCGCCACCGTGACGATCCCGCCATCCACAACGGCAGACCAACCATGAAAGCCATCGTTTCCGCATCCGTTCTTCTCCTCTCGTCCATCGCCCACGCGGTGGAAAGCTCCGCCGAGCGGGCGCAGGACGTTCTCGGCCCGGACTCACTCACCCTGCCCGCGCCGGTGAAGCGCTGGGACAACGGGCTGCCGCTCGGCAACGGACTCACCGGCGGCCTGTTGTGGGGTGAAGGCCGCGAACTACGCCTTTCGCTCGACCGCGGCGACCTATGGGACGAGCGCGGAAACGCCAATGCCAACGATCCGCAGCGGACCTATCAGACCATGCTGGAATCGATCGCCGCGAAGGATCGCGCGACGTGGGACAAGCTTTTCAACGCGACCTACACCGGCAGCAAGTGGACGAAGATTCCCGGTGGCCGCCTGGTGATGACGCTGCCCGAGGGCAGGGAGATCCATTCGTTCCACCTCGATTTCGCTACCGCCACCGCATCCGTGAAACTCGCCGGAGACAAGGCGGCGAACGCGTTCTTCTCCGCCACGGAACCGCTCGCGTTGTTGCGCGTGCCGAAAGGCACCGGCTTCGAGTTCATCCGGCCGAAGTCGATCGATCAACTCGGCTATCCGGAGCCGGTCATCGAACGCACGGAGAACGAAATCGCGTACAGCCAGACGACCGCGGAAGGTCTGGAGTTCTGTTTTCTCGTCCACTGGCAAGACGTCGGTGGCGAACTCCACGTCGCCATCACCACCCGCACCAACCGCGAGACGAAGAACCCGCAGATCCGGGCCCACACCGCGGCGGTGGAAGCGGTCCGTTCCGGCTGGGACCAGTTGCACGCCACCCACGCGGAATGGTGGAGCGGGTTCTATCAGGTTTCGGACGTCGACCTCCCCCTCCCCCGGCTGCAGCACCACTACAACCTCGTGAAATACCTCTACGGGTCCGGCAGCCGCCGCGGCGCGCCGCCGATGCCGCTGCAGGGGGTGTGGACCGCCGACGAGGGAAAACTCCCGCCATGGAAGGGCGACTACCACAACGACCTCAACACGCAGATGACGTACGTCGCGTGGCAGGCGGCCGGACTCACCGACCCGGGCATGTCGTATATCGACTACTATGTCGACCGCATGCCGCGCTTCCGGAAGTTCGGAAAGGAGTTTTTCGGCACCGACGGCGCGATGATCCCCGGCGTGATGACGCTCGACGGCCAGGCGATGGGAGGCTGGCCGCAATACGCGTTTTCCCTAACAGCAGGAATCTGGAACGGCCACGCGTTCTATCAGCACTGGAAGACGACGATGGACGAAAGGTTTCTCCGTCAAACCGCCTACCCGTGGCTGGCCGAGATCACCTCCTCCGTGCTCCGGCTTTGCGACGAGCGCGACGGGAAACTCCATCTCAAGACCTCGTCCAGCCCCGAGTGGAACGACAACCGCTGGGAGGCATACCTGACGCCCAACTCCACCTTCGACCAAGCCCTGCTCACCTGGGCGGTCGGCGCGCTGGAAGAGATGGCCCGCACCCTCGGAAAAAACGATGACGCGGCGAAATGGGACGCGCTCGCGAAGAAGATGACGCCGCTGAGATTCGACGACAAAACCAAGGCGCTTCTAGTCGGCGAGGGCATCGCGTTCGAGCATTCGCACCGCCATTTCTCACATGCGATGGCGATCCATCCGCTCGGCATCCTCCACATCGACCAAGGCGATGCACAACGCGAGGCCGTGCGCGCCACCGTGCGCCAGATCATCGACAACGGCTCGCGCGCGTGGGTCGGCTACTCGTTCACCTGGGCCGCCTCGCTGGCCGCGCGCGCCGGGTTCCCGGATGACGCCGCCCGGTTGCTCACCGACTTCGAACGCGCCTTCGTCACCCGCAACGGCTTCCACGTGAACGGCGACCAGACGAAGTCCGGGCTCTCCGGTTTCACCTACCGGCCCTTCACGCTCGAAGGCAATTTCCTCTTCATGGACGCCGTCCACGAGATGCTGCTGCAATCGTGGGGCGGGAGACTCCGCGTGTTCCCCGCCGTGCCGGACTCCTGGGCCGACGCCTCGTTTTCCAAACTCCGGGCCGAGGGTGGATTCGTCGTTTCCGCCACAAGGAAACACGGGAAGACCACCTCGGTCACCATCTCATCCGAACACGGAGGCACCTTCCGACTCGCCGATCCCTTCGCCGGGGGAGTGGACATCGTGCGCGAACTCGCACCCGGGGGATCGGCCACCTTGGAACCTTAAGACTTCCGAGATGTCCGCTTGACCGGGCGGGGCGTTGCGTACAGTTTCCGCTGCCCATGAAGAGCGTCCTTGCAAGGCTCAACCTCCTGAAACTCGGCGGTCTGTCCGTCCTCGCGATCTCCGCCTGCGGTCCCGGCGGCCCGGAAAGCTCCGGCTACCTGTCCGGCGTCGGTGGCCCGTCGCGCCAGCAGGTTTCCAACGGCCCGCACCATCCGCCGCCCGCCATCCACGATGACATCTCGTATTGGGATGGGGACGACGTGCAGGGCAGCCCGACGATCCGGATCAACCGCGCGAAACAGACGGCCTCGTTCTACAAGGGCGGGAAACTGGTGGGCGTCTCGAAGATCTCGAGCGGCTCCGAAGACCACGGCACCCCACCGGGCACCTACAAGATCACGCAGAAGAGCAAGGACCACAAATCCTCCGTCTACGGCGTCATCAAGGACAGGGCCAGCGGCCAGACCGTCAATGACAACGCCGACATCCGAGTCGACAAACCCGGCCCCGACCAGGTCTTTTACCACGCGCCGATGCCCAACTTCATGCGTTTCAACGGCGGCATCGGCATGCACACCGGCTATCTGCCCGGCTACGCCGCCTCCCACGGCTGCATTCGCATGCCCCACGAGATGTCCACCAAGTTCTTCGAGAACGTGGACATTGGAACCCCGGTGATCGTCGAGTGAGCGCGGCGCTGCCTGATCCTTCGGAAACGATCGAGGTTTCCCCCGCCGATGTCGCGGGCTGGATCGACGATCCCAAGGACATACGTCCCTTGCTCATCGACTGCCGCGAGGCGGATGAACTCGCGCTCTGCCGCATCGAAGGCCACGACTGGATTCCGCTCGGAAACTTTCCGGCGTCAGTGGAATCCATCGCCGCATCCGCCGCGAACGGCGTGGTCGTCTATTGCCACCACGGCATGCGATCGCTGCGCGCCGCATCGTTTCTCCGCGCCCAAGGGATCGGGAACGCCTTCTCCATGCGCGGCGGCATCGACCGCTGGTCGCAGGAGATCGATCCGGACGTGCCGAGATACTGAGGCGGCCAATTCCCTTGCCTCGGATGGTGGGAGGGCGTGGACTCGGTGAAACGATGTTCCGTAGCATTCTCGTCACAGTGGCGCTGGTGGCCCCCGTCGGAACCGCATCCGCCGGGCCCGTGGGTCCGGTGACCTGGGGCGATACCGCCAGCATCGGCGGCGGCTGGGGGCGGATGGCCCGACTCGCGAACGGCGACTGGATCAGCGTGACGACCCGTTTCCCGACCGGCAGCGAGAGCTACCTGCGCATTCGCCGCAGCGCGGACCAAGCGCGCACCTGGCAGACGATCTCCGAGGTGAAGGAAACCGGACGCACCCTCGACAACGGCGAGTTGGTGGCGCTCCCGGACGGCACGCTGCTGTTGACGATGCGCTCGTTGATCGCCGGCCAGTCGTACCGGTTGCCCGTGTATGCCAGTGGCGACGGCGGCGCGTCATGGACCTACCGCAGCAACATCGACACGAGCGAGGGAAACGGCACGGACGGCCTGTGGGAGCCGGATTTCCTGCCACTCGATGACGGCCGGATGGCCGTGACCTACTCGAACGAAACCCACGCGGGCTACAACCAGGTCATCTCCGAGCGGATCTCCGGCGATGGCGGCACGACGTGGGGCGCGGAAACATGGGCGGTGGCACAGATCGGCGGCGGCAACCTGCGGCCGGGCATGTCGCAGGTGGCGAAGATGGGCAATGGCGAGTTCATCCTCGTCTACGAGGTCGTGAACTCGGGCCGGGCCGACGTGCACTGCAAGTTTTCCGCCGATGGCGTGAACTGGCCGCCGGGGATCGGCACACGCATCCCGCTGCACCATGCCGGCCCCTTCGTCGCGGCACTTCCGAGCGGACTGCTGCTTGTTTCCTCGTGTGAGAACGAGCTTTCCTACAGCGAGGACCACGGCCGGACCTGGCAGAAGATCGAACCGCCGCCCTTCGACTTCGGATATCTGTTCTCATGGCCGGCGATCTATGCCACCGGGCCGGATGAAATCGCCGTGATGACTGTGCCCGGCGGCGTCACGCTTCGCTTCGGAAACGTCACACCGCGTCCGAAGTGGCCCGCCGTCTGGAGTGACGGATTCGATGACGGCCTCGACCAGGGATGGGCCCGCTACGGGGGAAACTTCGATCTCCAGAACGGAACCTATCTTCTGAACAACGAGGGCACCTACGGCAAGGCGATGGCGGGCGACACCTTCTGGCGCGACGGCACGCTCGATGCCAACGTCAGCTTGTCCAGTCCCGGCGACGCCGGCCTGATGTTCCGCACGACCAACCCGGACAAGGAAGGTCCGGACCACGCGTTCGGCTACTACGCCGGCATCGACAGCAATGGTTTCGCGGTGCTCGGCCGCATGAACAACTCATGGACGGCGCTGGCCACCGCACCCGCAGCGGCAACACTGAACACATGGCACCACCTGCGGGTCGAACTCGTCGGGACACGGATCCGCGTTCTGGTCGATGACATGACGACGCCGAAGATCGACCTCACGGACGCCGGTTTCGCCCGCGGGCAGATCGGCCTGCGAGCGTTCCAATGCGACGCGGCGTTCGACAACGTCTCGTTCGCGAATTCCATCCCAATGCGGCTCTCGATCGATGCGGCCGGCGACCCGCTGCGTCTCACCTGGCCGGAAACCGCCGCCACCGTGAAACTCACCGAATCGTCGGATCTAACCAACGGCACCCCCGTCCCCGGCCTTCCCACCACCACCGGCGGCGTCTCCGAACAATCCGTCGACCGCCCCTCGGCGGACCGCCGGTTCTACTGGCTGCAGGCGGAGTAGGTCCGATCACCAGGTGCGCACGTCGTCTCCGGTTCCGGGTTTCCCGTCGGGGCCATTGCTCCAGACCGCCACCCGCCGGTGGAGGGTGATGCCGCCGCCGACCGGCACCGTGACCTCCCCGTCGTAGTCCAGATCGAGAATCACGAAATACGGACCGCCCCAGGGATCGAAGAGTCCAATGACACTCCCGCTTCCTTCGGCATAGATCAGTCCGTTTTTGTTTTTCTCTCCTTCCCTCACCGAAAGGAACTTCACGGAACGGGGATTGAGCGGATCGGAAGACGTTTCAAGCCCGAGGACGGCATTGAGAAACGGGATATCTTCGTCTGTTCGAACCGTTGCGTCGACAACTCCATGTTTCGGTAGTCTTCCGTATTCGGTGTAAAAATTGAGCGCGGAGGTTTCGAGGGCGGTCGCCGCCCTGCGTGCCAGTTGGCCGGAATGAGAAGAGCGAGAAGAGTCGTTCCGAAAAAAAACGAACCAAATGACGAGCGCGACCGCGAAGGCGAAAATGATGGCGGGCACGCAGTCCAGATCTTTCCGGCCGTTTTTCATTTCCCTATCCGAGCACAATCACAACGGCCATGCGACACTGTATTTTCAGTTTCCTGTCTTCCGGGTTCACACGTCATCCTTGGTGCCGGGTTTCCCGTCAGGACCGGGAGAGATCACAACGATGCGCTGGCGAATCCCACTCGATCGTTCGGATTCGTCCGAGATTCCCATCATCGTCTTCGATTCAGGATCGAGCATGATGAAATATGGATTTCCCCAAGGATCAAAAAGACCGGCGACGCCGCTGCGGTCCTCCGTGAGGATCAATCCGCCCTTCCGCTTCCTTCCCTCTTTGAGAGAGGTAAATTTCAAGCCTCGTGAGTTCAGCGGATTCGGATCTTGTTCCATGCCGAGCAGAATCTCAAGCAAACCAATATCCCGATCCGTTCGCAGCAATCCACCGGACTTCCCGGTCACCGGCAGGATTCCGTACTCCGACTCGAAGTTCGCGATCCCCACCTCGAGCGCGGACGCCGCGGCCATCGCCGTCACCCGCTTCGCCTTGTTGATGGCCCGCTTTTGACTGTGGAATTGCAACGCGGATGCCATCACCGAACACCCGCCGAGGACGAGGGCAATCGTTCCTGCGCCCGTCCACTCGAAAGCCTTCCGCCGTTTGCGGGAGTCACGCATCGAGATCAAACCGCATCCCACCGCCAGAGAGCCCAAGATGATCCCGATCCATGGACCACCACCTACAAACGCGAGGACCGCAAAAGCGCCCAACAAACCGCCTGCGGTCGCCGGCCATGATGGTTCACCGGCCGGTCGCCCCTCCGCACCACTGTTTCCCCGATGCTCCGGAAGAGGATCCATGCGGAGAGCGTGGATCAATTTCCAAAACTCCACAACTCATTGCGTGGAGAATTTAATCTCGACGATCCACGGGAAACGAAATTAGAGAACTTATACCAACGACCATGATGAAACAAGTTCTCTATCTCGCATGCTTGGTCATGTTTCTCGTCACTCCATCGTGGGGAGCCGGCACGGTTTCCCTTCCCATCACATTCTCAGGCGGCGGAGCTTCGGATCTGGTCGTCACGGTGACTTCGGAACTTCGGATTCCCGTCTACGGCCGGATTCCACATCCGGGCATTCTCTTCACTCTCGTCTGGGAGGATGTGTTCAACACCGACCAAACACCGGCATCGGGCCTCCCGGCGACACCCTACACCAGCGGAATCCGCGCCACCATGATGGCTGGCCCTGGTGGACCGACATGGGACGCGGCGGCCTACGAGTCGTGGGGGACCTCCGGACGAGACTTGGAAATGACGTTCCGATTCAACCTCTTGTTCGGCTCGCAGATGGCATCTCTGGTGAACGTGGCGTTCCCTGACAATGACTTCGTCATCCATCCGGGAAGCGTGACCCTTCCTGCGTCGGCTGGCATGCCGTTGCCGACGAACGCGCCTTCCGGGATTTCGCTGTATGCGATAGGCGTCCCGGTCCCGGAACCCTCCTTCGTGGGTTTGCTCGGCATGGGGGCGTTGCTACTGCTCCGTCGGCGCAAGGTTTCTTGAAGCACTCGCAACCGGATTGCTTCAATATTTGGCGCAAACGAAGAAGATCCCTGAACGAAGGATCGCTTGCGAACCGTTTCCTGCATGCGATTTGGAAACTGCGAGCGCACGAGGGAAATGAGAGAAAACGCAAGGACACGGGCAACCATCTGGAAACTCGCAGGCTGGATCGCGGCGGCGTGCATCGCCAACGGCGCGGCGGTCGCCGCATCCCCCCCGAACGTGATCCTGATCTACGCTGACGACCTGGGCGCCGGACTGCTGGGTTGTTACGGGCAGAAGATCATCCGGACGCCGCACATCGATCGCCTGGCGGCGGAGGGCATGCGCTTCACGAACGCGCATGGATGCATGTATTGCGCTCCGGCGCGGGCGAGCCTGCTGACCGGCCTCCACGATTCACACCGCGGCGCGTGGTCGATCACCCAGGGCGGGCTGCTGATCCAACAGGACCAGGGAAAGCTGGGCGAGGAGCAGGTGGAGAAGAAGCTTTCATCCACGATCCAGGCGAAACCCGGCGAGGTGTTCCTCGCGCAGGTCGCACGGCGTGCGGGATACCACACCGCTCAGTTCGGCAAGCTCGACTGGGGGTTCACCACCACTCCCGAGCGGCTCAAACGGCACGGCTGGGATGACGCCTTCGGGTTTCTCGACCACGTCCGCGCCCACGGCTACTATCCCCCCTATCTGTGGAGAAACGGCGAAAAGATCCCGCTGACGGGAAACACCCACCTCGACGCCGGCAAGACCAAGGAGTCCGGCTACGACTCACCGGAAGCCACCCGCGCCCGGCGCGACAGGAATGGCAAGGCGGTCTACTCGCAGGACGTGTTCATCGAGTCGCTGCTGCAATCGATCGAGGAACACCGGGACGAACGGTTTTTCATCTATCACCCCACGCAGATCCCGCATGGACCGGTCGATGTGCCGGAGGTGCATCCCGACTTCGCGGACGACGACCGGCTTACCGACGTCCAGAAGGAATACGCCTCGATGGTCAGGATGCTCGACGACCACGTCGGCCGGATCATGGCGAAGCTGCGGGAACTGGATCTCGATCGGAAGACGATGGTGATCTTCACCTCCGACAACGGCCACGAGCTCTACTACGTCGAGAACAAAGGCCGGGGCAGGTCGCGCTCGTATCATGGCGAACTCGATGTCTTCAAGGGATCGATGGATCTCGCCGGCCTGAAATGGACCAACTGGGAGGGTGGCATCCACGTGCCGCTGATCGTCCGATGGCCGGGACAGGTGCCGGCCGGAAGCGGGAGCGACCTGCTGACGGCCGGCTACGACTTCATGCCGACCTTCGCCGAGTTGATGGGCATCGAAATCCCGGACGGGAAGGATGGCGTTTCGTTCCTTCCCACCCTGCTCGGGAGGGAACAAGCGGCCCGTGATTTCATCGTCGTCAACCACGCGGTGCTCGCTGGACGCTGGAAACTCGTGAAGGAGAAGAACCGGTTCCTGCTGTTCGATCTGCGCAGGGACCCGGGAGAGCGGAACGATGTCTCGAAGGAGCATCCGGACGAGTTGCTGAGGCTGAAAAAAATCTTCGATGCCGAAGTCGGAAGCCCACGAAGGGATCTCTGATCAATCCGTCACCTCAATTTCGCAAAAAAACGCCGCAGGATCCCGTATCGGACGCGATGGCCGAGATCACGAGGAGAAGCTTTCTCAAAAGCGCGACCGCATTCGCAGGGATGCCTGCGATCATTCCGGCATCGGTGCTGGGGCGGAACGGCAAGCTGCCGCCGAGCGAGAAGATCACGGTGGCGGGCATCGGCATCGGGCCGCGCGGTCGGGAGGTCCTCAAGTCGTTCCTCGCACGGGAGGACGTGCGCTTCGTGGCGGTGGCCGACGTGCAGAAGGAGCGCAGGGAAATCGTGCGCCGCATCGCGAACCGACACTACGGAGACGACGGATGCGCCACCCACCGCGACATGCGCGAGGTTCTCGGCCGCGCGGACATCGACGCGGTGCTCATCGCCACGGGCGACCACTGGCATGCCACGGCGTCGATCTATGCGGCCCGTGCGGGCAAGGATGTCTATTGCGAGAAACCCTGCACCATGAGCATCGTCGAGAGTCGCGAACTCGACGAGGAGGTCCGCAAGCACCAGCGTGTCTATCAGGCGGGCACGCAGCGCCGGAACGTCGATAATTTCCGCTTCGCGGTGGACCTCGCGAAGAGCGGCAGGCTCGGAACACTCCACACCGTGCACGCCGGGATCATTCCTCCGCGCCTGCCGCTGGAGCCACTGCCCGCCGAGCCGGAGCCCGATCCGGAGGAGATCGATTGGAACGCGTGGCTCGGCCCCGCGGCGGCGAGGCCCTACAACAAACAATACGTCCAAGGCCGGTGGCGCTACCACAAAGGCCTTGCGGCCGGCTTCGGCCTCCCGGAATGGGCCGCGCACACCGTGGACATCGCCCAATGGGCCGCGGGGGCGGATGACACCACACCGGTGGAATACGAGGCGGCGGGAACCACCATCCAAGCGGTCTATCCGAACGGAGTGAAGCTGGTGATGCGGCCCGCGGGCTTCGACGGCGAGGGCGACTGGCTCGGACTCGGAACCTGCCCGGTGCGCCTGGAGGGCGAGGATGGCTGGGTCGAGGTCGGCGACCACGGTGGCATCCGCGTTTCCAACGAAGCGCTGCTGGCGGATGGAAAACCCGGCGGCATGTACGGCATCGATCCGTCGAAACATGTCGCCGAGTTCATCGAATGCGTGAAGTCCCGCGGGCGGACCGCCTGCAACTCATCCGTCACACGCCACGGCCACGTCGCCTGCCATGCCGCGGCGATCTCATGGAAACTCGGCCGGAAACTGCGGTTCGATCCCAAGAACGAGGAATTCATCGATGACGCGGAGGCCGATGCGATGCGGGACACGCCGCGGCGGGAGCCGTGGACGATCTAACTCCGGGATATCCCGGCGGATCGGATTCATTGCTTGCGGGCGGATGGATTGCAGGCGACCCGTGATGGCCCGGCCGGATCCAACCGGCCGGATACGATCATGAAGACCACCCTCCAGATTCTGGCGGTGATGGTTTCCCTGGGAACCTTCGCACCGCACATCCGCTGCGACCACTGGACGATCCGCGGCTGGGACTTCCCCCGCCTGCAGTTGTTCGTGGCCGCGGTGGCGACACTCGCCGTACTGCTCGCGATGGGTGTGGACGGCGGATGGTGGGACAGTGCCGTCATGTGCCTGCTTGCGGTGGCGGCGATCCATGGCGCTGTCTGGATGTGGCCCTACACCCGGCTCGCCGCCCACCAGGCGCTGCCCGCCAACGGAGAATCCGCGCTGAAGGTGGTGGTCGCCAACGTGTTGATGAGCAACCGGCGCTCCGATCTGTTGCTCGATGAGATCCGCCGTTGCGATCCGGATCTTTTCGTCGCCGTCGAGACCGACCAGTGGTGGTGTGATGAAATCTCCACCCTTTCCGATATCTATCCCCACGCGGTGGAACTGCCCCAGGATGACACCTACGGAATGGTGATCCGTTCGCGCCTGCCGCTCGTCGAGACACAGGTCGAGACACTGGTGAAACCGGAGATCAAGTCGGTGCACACCGGAGTCAGGATGCCGAACGGCCGGACCCTCCGCATGCACGCGGTCCACCCGAAGCCGCCGTTCCCCGATGAGGCGGAAGATTCGACCGGACGGGATGCGGAACTCCTGATCGTCGGTCGCAGAGTGGCGGAACACGACGGCCCGACAATCGTCTTGGGGGACCTGAACGATGTCGCGTGGTCACGCACGACCAAACTGTTCCAACGCGTGAGCGGCCTGCTCGATCCACGGATCGGACGCGGCTTTTTCAGCACTTTCCACGCGAAACACCGGTGGATGCGCTGGCCGTTGGACCATGTGTTTTTCTCCAGGCACTTCCGGCTTCGGGAGATGAAACGTCTCGGCCCGATCGGCTCCGATCATTTCCCCATCCTCGCGGATTTTTCCTTCGAACCCGAAAACGGGGATGACCAGGACCCACCGGTCATGGACGCCGGAGACGAGCACGCGGCGGAGCGGAAAATCGAAAACGCACGGGATCGTTAGCCGGGTGCAATTTGCATATCGAATCGGGCAATTTCCGGCGGTTTCAGGCTCATGGGGATGTGGAAACGCCCGGATTCATGGGATGGGGCGGAGGATCGCGACTGGCCTCTCATCTGCATATCCCATCGACATGATTGAACTTGCCATTGCCTTTGCCGTCCTCGCCTTGATCGCCGCCATCTTCGGATTCGGGGGAATTGCGAGCCAGTTCGCCGGAATCGCCAAGATCCTGCTGATCATCTTCGTGATACTGGCGATCGTCGCCTTCGTGCTGTGAATCTCGGTTTCCCCTCGACGATGAAGGACCTCCGAAACTCACGGACGATGCTCGCGGCCGCGGGACTCCTGATCCCGGCCGTCGCCGCCCACGCGGCGCGCAAGGCAGCGGGCAAGGGCTACCACGTGGTCACCAAGACCGATCCGCCGCGGAATCCCGCGCATCCGGACGTGGCATGGAAGGAGGCCATCCTGTGGACGGTGGCTTCCGGCATCGTCGCGGGACTCGCGAGACTCGGTGTGCGGCGATGGCTCGCCGAGACGCGGGTGCCTGAGTGAAAATCGCGGTCGCACGGATTTCCGCGCAACTCACGCGGGTGAAACAGGTTTCCCATACTGCGCGTATTTTGCTGCGCCGTTATGGAAGCCATCCTCCGTCCGTTGCTCCCGTGGATCGTCGCGGTCCCATTGATTTCGGCGGCACCGGAGCGGATCCCGCCCTACGAAACGAAGGATTTTTCCGTCGCGCGCAGCCCGCTGGACCGCATCGTTTTCCAAGCCCAGCGTGAAGCGGGCATCGAGACCGCCGCGCCTTGCTCGGACGAGGTCTTCGTCAGGCGCGTCTATCTCGACGTGATCGGCCTGCCACCGACCGCGGCAGAAGCGCGGGAGTTCTTCAGGAACCGCCGGCGCGACAAGCGGTCGGAATTGATCGACCAACTGCTTGATCGACCGGAGTACGCCGACTTCTGGACGATGCGTTGGTGCGATCTCCTCCGGGTGAAGTCCGAATTTCCGATCAACCTGTGGCCGAACGCGGTGCAGTCCTATCAGAAATGGATCCACGACTGCGTGCGCGACAACGTGCCATACGATCGCATGGCCCGTCAGATGATCACCTCCAGCGGCAGCAATTTCCGTGTGCCGCAGGTGAACTTCCTCCGTGCGATGCAGGGCCGCGGTCCCCGGCCGCTCTCGTCAGCGGTGGCTCTGACGATGATGGGCAGCCGCATCGAAACGTGGCCCGCGGACCGCCGTGCCGGCATGGAGGCGCTCTTCTCGCGCATCACGTGGAAACCGACCGCCGAATGGAAGGAGGAGATCGTTTGCCTCGACCCGACGCCGGCCGGGCCGCTTGAGACGATCCTCCCCGACGGGCGGACGATCAAAGTTCCGCCGGGCGACGACCCGCGGACAGCCTTCGCCGACTGGTTGCTCGCGTCGGAAAACCGCTGGTTCGCCCGCGCCGCCGTGAACCGGCACTGGGCCTGGGTGTTCGGCCGCGGCATCGTCCACGAACCCGACGACATCCGCCCGGACAATCCTCCATCGATCCCGGGCGTCCTCGAGTTGCTGGAAAACGACTTCGTCCGCAGCGGATACGACATGAAGGAGCTCCTGCGGACGATCCTGAACTCGCAGGTCTATCAGCTCTCGCCGATCCCTCGTTCCCAAGACCCGCGGGCCGCCTCGATGTTCGCGTCGTATCCCGTCCGCCGCTTGGAGGCCGAGGTGCTGCTCGACAGCATCTGCACGCTCACCGGCACCAAGGAAGGTTATGACAGCCCGATCCCCGAGCCGTTCACTTACATTCCGCCGAGCGCGAGATCGGTGAACCTGGCAGACGCGTCGATCACCAGCCCTTTTCTCGAAATGTTCGGTCGGTCGTCGCGCGACACCGGCCGGGTGATGGAACGCTCCAACACCATCTCCGACGCCCAGTGCCTGCACCTGCTCAACTCGTCGCAGATCCAGCAGAAGATCGAGAAGAGCTGGAGGTTGAAACAAATCCTCCAGAAGAAGCGCCGCGATCCATCCGACATCGTGGATGATCTATGGATGGCTGTCCTCTCGCGCCGTCCGACGGCTGCGGAGGAAGGGGATGCGATCGCATATCTCGAAGGTGGCGAAGTTCCTCTCAAACAAGCCGCCGACGATCTCGTCTGGGCGCTGCTCAATTCGAAGGAGTTCCTCCACCGCCACTAACAAAAACCGCCGCCGTCATGACCGACCCCGCCATTTCCCGCCGCGACTGGATGAAACTCGGCCTCATGGGCGCCGCCGGATACGCGGTCGGCTCCAACGGCCTCGCCGCTCCGGTCGTCCGCCAACCAGCCAAGGCGGTCATCCAGATCTGGATGTGGGGCGGGCCCGCCCACCTCGACACCTTCGATCCGAAACCCGACGCCGGACGCGACTACTGCGGCGCGTTCACCCGTCCGCTCGCCACCAATGCCGACGGCATCCGCATCGGCGAAATGCTTCCCCTGCTGGCGAAACAGGCGGACAAATACTCGGTGATCCGCAGCATGACGCACGGCAACAACGGCCACGAGACCGCCGCCTACATCGTGCAGACGGGCCACCAACCGGACCGTCTCTCCTGGCCCGGTCTCGGCGCGATCGTTTCCGCCTTCAAGGGCTACGACCACGGCTACACCGGCCTCATTCCGCCCTACGTCGTGCTCACCACCACGCAGGGGCGGTTTTCCGAGTGCGGCTTCCTCGGGCCGAAATACAAACCCTTCGCCACCGGCGGTGACCCGGCGAAACCACGGTTCGAGGTCGAGGGTGTGATCGCCCGCGGCATCAGCGACGAACGCCAGAAGCTGCGCCGCGACCTGCTCGATCGCCTCGACACCCTCGGCCGCGCGATGCCCACCGAGATCCGTTTCCACAATCTCGACCAGTGCGAGGAGCAGGCCTACGACCTCATCCTCGGCGACTCGCGCAAGATCTTCGACCTCTCGCAGGAAAAGGACGACCTGCGGGATCGCTACGGCCGCAACACCTTCGGCCAGTCGTGTTTGATGGCACGCCGCCTCGTCGAGCAAGGCGTGCCCTACGTCACCATCAACTACAAAGGCTGGGACACCCACAAGCAGCACTTCGAAATCATGCGCCGCAAGCTGCCGGAACTGGATGCGGGCTTCGCGACGCTGCTCGAAGACCTCCAACAGCGCGGCCTGCTCGACAGCACCATCGTCTGGTGGGGCGGCGAGTTCGGTCGCACGCCGAAAGTGCTTTGGGAAGCGCCATGGAACGGCGGACGCAACCATTTCGGAAACTGCTTCAGCGCGGTGCTCGCCGGCGGTGGATTCGCGGGCGGCCACGTCGTCGGAAAGTCGGACAAGACAGGCTCGGAAGTCGCGGAGCGTCCGGTGCACCCTCACGATTTGTTAGGAAGCATCTGCGAGCGGATGGGCATCGACCCGGACGGCCCGCTGCCGAACCCGATGGGCAAGGACCTCAAGGTGATGCCGGAGGACATCCCCGGTTTCTCCAGCGAGAGCAAGCGGCTCCACGAAATCATGTGACGCCATGCGAACACGAGCGATCATCGGTGAAACAAACACATGGCGGCGGGTGCTGGCCGTCGCGGGACTGGCTGTTTCCCTTGCGCATGGCCAGGGCGGGCGACCCGAGCCGAAGATCGGCTATCTCTACCCGGCAGGCGCGTGCCGCGGCACCACCATCGAGGTTCTCGCCGGCGGCCAGGCTTTGAAAGACGTGAAACAAGTCCGTGTTTCCGGACAAGGGGTCACGGCACGGGTCATCAGGACCTACCGGGGTGTTCGAAATCTCAACGGGGAACAGCGCCAGATGCTGCAATGGCGCATCGCATGCAGACGCGCGGAAATCCATGGCAGGAAGGCGCCCCCCGCGCCGGAGATTCCGGAAGGCCCGGATGGCAAGCCCGCGAAGCAGTTCCAACTGCCGGAAATGCCGTTCCTCGACATGCTCGACCACCTCGACGCCGAAGGAATCGAACACTGGACCACGGTCATGCAACGCAAGGACCGCATGCAGCAGAACAACCAGCTAGGAGAACTCGTGCGGATCGAGCTGCATGTCGCCGAGGACGCGCCGCAAGGGATGCGCGAGATCCGCTTCGGAGGCCCGCAGGGGCTCACGAGCCCGATGCGTTTCGAGATATCCGGCCTGCCCGAACATCGCGAGGTCGAGCCGAACGAAGCGCCGGAAAGCGATCGCGCCGCCGCCACGATCCCCTGCGTTTTCAACGGGCAGATCCAGGCGGGCGACGTCGACATCTTCCGTTTCCGCGCGCGGCGCGACGATCGCGTTGTCGTCCGTGGCGAGGCTCGTTCGTTGATTCCCTATCTGGCGGATGCCGTGCCGGGATGGTTCCAGATGGTGGTGACCATCCGCGACCCGGAGGGAAACGAAATCGCCTACGGTGACGACTATCGTTTTGATCCCGATCCCGCGCTTTGTTTCCGCGCGCCGGAGGATGGCGAATACACGCTCGAAGTCCGCGATTCGATCTACCGGGGCCGCGAGGATTTCGTGTATCGCGTTCACATTGGAGGGTTTCCCTTCATCACATCGATCTTTCCGTTAGGTGGAAGCGAGGGCGAAACCACCAGCGCCGAAGTCCGCGGCTGGAACCTTCCGACCGACAAGATCCGCCTCGACACCCGCGGCGGCGGGCCTCCCGTTCGATACCGGCGGGTTTACGGCAAAGACGGCCCGTCCAACCGGATTCCCTATGCCGTGGACAACCTGAAACGCACGATGGAAACGGAGCCGAACGAAGATTCCGATCATGCGCATGCGGTCGGATTCCCGCGGATCGTCGAAGGAAGAATTGAGAAACCCGGTGACGTCGATGTGTTCCGCATCGAAGGGAAACGCGGCATGGACCTTGTCGTGGAAGTGCTCGCCCGCCGACTGCGTTCGCCGCTCGACGCCGTGCTCCACGTCGCGGACGAACGCGGGCGCGTCCTCGCTTGGAACGATGACCTCATGGAGAAGGACGGCCATCTCCATCTTGGCGACGGTTTGCTCACCCACCACGCGGACCCGCGGGTGAGGGTGAAGCTTCCTGCCGACGGCCCGTATTTCATCCGCGTGGCGGACACCCAATCGCACGGGAGCCCGGCGCACGCCTACCGGCTTCGCATCAGCGGCATCCAGCCGGACTTCGAGCTCCGCGTCACGCCGTCCGTCGTCAACGCCGCGGCCGGCGCGCACGTGCCGGTGCGGGTGCACGCGCTGCGCGGCGGCGGATTCGATGGCGAAATCCGCTTGTCACTCGCCAACGCGCCTCCGGGTTTCAACCTCTCCGGCGCCCGCATCGCGGCGGGAAGCAACGGGACGCGCATGACGATCACGATTCCGGTTCAAAACACCAAAGGCACCTTCCCACTCTTGCTGACCGGCATTGCAAGGTCCGGAGATCAAACGATCGAGCGCACGGCCCAACCGGCCGACGACACGATGCAGGCGTTCCTCTGGCGGCACCTGCAGCCCGCCGAGGAATGGCTCGTCTGCGTCGCCCCCGGCCAAGGAAAACGCCCGGCTCTGGACCTCGCAACGAAGCTTCCCCTTCGGATCAACGCCGGTGCGTCCGCCGAAGTGAGGGTGCGGGCGCAGAAGTGGATCGTCGACCGTGGAATCGAGCCGGAGCTCAACGAAGCGCCGGAAGGCATCAGCGTTTCCAGCGCGAGGCGGGTGCCGGATGGCTTCGCCTTCGACGTGAAGGCGGACGCCTCCGTGCCCACGGGTCTTGATACCAACCTGATCATCGACCTCATCGTCTCAGGCAAGCCCGGCAAATCTGGCAAACGTGCGCAACGCTCTCTGATCTCCCATCTCCCCGCCCTGCCGATCGTCATCGATGCCTCCATCGCCCCATGAAAACACCGACACCCACCCCACCCCGCGGATCGGGAACAATGCCGCATTGCGAAACGGCGGTCGAATGGCTCGCCGTCGATTGCGGGACGCTTCCCGTGCGTGCCGCGGTCGCACGATTCCAAGGAGGCGGCGGCGGCATCGATTGCCACGTCACGGTGCAGCTCACCGGCAATGTCCACGAGCCGGTGGAAACCCTCGACCGCGCGTGGAGGCATGCGCTCGCCTCGGCCGGCGTCGATGCATCCAGCACCTTGCTCCGCCGCTTCTTCTGCAGTGACATCGCGAACCAGCACGAAGACCTGCTAGATAGAACCCGGCCCGCACCCGGAGCGATCTCGATCATCGGCCAGACACCGCTGCCCGCCGCCCGATTCGCACTTTGGTCGCAACATCTCATCGACCCTTCGGGCCCAATAGACGTGGTATCGAACGGCGGGTGCTCCGCCCTCAGGCGCGGCGCGCTGACCCACCACTGGATCACCGGTTTGCACGATTCCTCGGATGACGACTCCGCGGTTCAGACCCGTCGGATGCTCGATGCCCACCAGCGGTGGCTCGCGGACAATGGCATGACGCTCGCCGACCACGTCGTGCGGACGTGGTGGTTCGTTCGCGATATCGACTCCAACTATCAAGGCCTCGTCGACGCGCGTCGCGAGATCTTCTCCACCCACGGACTGAGGCCCGACACCCACTACATCGCCAGCACCGGCATCGCCGGATCTCCGCGGGAACCCGCGGCGAAGCTATCGCTCGATTCCCACGCCATCGCGGGACTCCTGCCCGGGCAGGTGGAGCATCTGCACGCGCCCGAACACCTTTGCCCCACCCATGCCTACGGCGTCACCTTCGAGCGCGCCACCGCGGTGACGTATGCGGACCGACGCCACATCTACCTATCAGGAACCGCAAGCATCGATCCCGCCGGCGCGATCGTTCACGAGGGCGATGTCTTGCGGCAACTCGAGCGAACGCTGGAGAACATCGACGCATTGCTCGCCAAGGCCGGCGCGAACACCGGCGACCTCGCGGTGGCGCTCGTCTATCTGCGCGATCCGGCCGATGGAGCGGTGATCGAACGCGCCCTCCGTGAACAACTCGGCGGCGTCCCCTATGTGCTCGTCCACGCTCCCGTATGTCGTCCTGGCTGGCTGATCGAGATCGAGGGATTGGCGATCGTTTCCGCACACAGCGATGGCCTCCCACCCTACTGAAACCCAGGCGCATGGAAGACGCGGACCGCCACACGCGTAGTCTGCCTTCGCCATGAGACCCGTCCTGCTGCCAATCGCTCTTTGCTTGCTGTCCCTCGCCCCTCCATGTCCTGGAGAGGATGCGAAACGGGACACCGTCCGCGTGTTCATCCTCGCCGGCCAGTCGAACATGGAGGGCAAGGTGAAGCGCGAGCTGCTCGACCTGCAGGCGGAGGCGCCGGAAACCCTCGATCTCTTCGCCCACCTGCGCAAGGACGGCGAGTGGATTCAGCGGGAGGATGTGTTCATCAAGTTTCTCGGGAAAAAGGGACCGCTCAGCGTCGGCTATGGCTCCGGCACCAGCAGCGGCGTCGAACTCGAGTTTGGAAACATCCTCGGCGACCACTTCGACGATCCGGTGCTTCTGATCAAGACGGCCTGGGGCGGGCACTCGCTGGTGAAAGACTTCCGCCCGCCGTCCGCCGGGATACCCGAGGAACGAATCCAGCGCGAGATCGAAAAGGCGGAGAAGCGGGCTGCGGATCCGAAGCGCCCCGGCAAGGCTCCGGACGAAGAGACGATCCGCGCGGGATACGGCGCGTCCTACCGCAAGATGATGGAGGAGATCCGGGGCACGCTTGGAGATATGGATCATTTGTTTCCCGAACTCAAGGGACGGCATCCCGAGATCTCGGGCTTCCTCTGGTTCCAAGGATGGAACGATATGTGCGACGGCGCGGAAAAAGAATATCGCGGGAATCTCGTCCATTTGATCCGCGATGTCCGCAAGGATCTTGGCAAGCCGGACCTTCCCTTCGTGATCGGCGTGATGGGCCAGAACATGTCGCAACCGGCGAAGGGCGCGATGTTGGCGGTCCAACAGGCGCAGCTCACGACCGAGAAGGAACCGGGCTTCGAGAACAACGTGAAGGCGGTTCCAACCGACATTCTCGTGGACAAGGCCGCGGAGGCGTTGTTTCCCGAGTGGAAAGAGCGGATGGACGAGTGGAGGAAAACGGGATCCGACAGACCCTATCACTATCTGGGCAGCGCGATCTGGCACCTGCGGATGGGCCGCGCCTTCGGCCAAACGATGATCACGCTGCTGGAACAGCCGAAAGGTTAGAAACCGCGTTCACTCTCCCGCCGGAACCGGCTCAAGGTGGACCATCCGCTGCGGCTGCCGCGGAACCGCCCGTCTGCCGTCCCGGCTGGCTGATCGAGATCGAGGGATTGGCGATCGTTTCCACACGACGCGACGGGCTCCCGCCATACTGACTCCGAAGCGCGAACCGCGGTCTCACTCGACCACCGGTTTCCGAACGCGGTCCCCGGTCTCCGCGTCCGCCTCGTCCTGGGAGAGAACCCGCAGGAGGACGTGCACACCATGACGGAGACCCGCCATTTGGAGGATGCGGCGGACCGTATCCGCGCTATGGCCGCCGCGGCCGATGAAGGTGGCCGCGTCGCGCCCGGCGAGAACGAGCTTGGCGGTGAGCACGCCCGGTTCGGAGCGCACGACTTCGATCTCCGCCTCTTCCGGCCGATCGACCAACTGTTCCACCAGATAGGTGAGAAACCTGTCGAGCCGCGAGGCGAGCGCCGGCATCACGGCGGGATCGGCCGGTTCCACCGGTGCCGGCGTGTCATCGTGGTGGTTGCGGTGGAGGATGTCGCGGAACTCCCAGTCGGTGACCCGATAGTTCGCCGTGCGCCGGAAAACCTCACCGAGGTCCACCTCCTTGTGCGCGATGCGGTCGACGGCCGGAAGCACCTGCCCGAAATCCCAATCGGTCACACGGATGGAGCCGAGCCGGCGGAGCGACTGGGAAAACTCGAGGTCACCCACATCCTTGCGGAGCAGCTCGACGAAATCCCAGTCGGTCACATTGATGTCACCGATGTGCTTCAGTTCCTCGGCAATGCGGGAGATCGGACTGGGTTGTTTGCGCGGGAGATCTTCCATTCGGGAGTGGCGCATCGTGGTGCGCGGAAACCGGAACGATGGCGGATCGGAAGGCCCATGGCAATCCGCTTTCCCGTCTGCTAGACGAGGAACGGATTCGACTCCGCCTCGCGGCCGATGGTGGTGTCCGGGCCGTGTCCGGGAAACACGCGGGTTTCGGGCGGCAGGGTGAGCAGATGCTTGTCGATGCCTTCGAGCAATTGCCGGGTGTCACCCCCGGGGAGATCCGTGCGGCCGATGGAGCCCGCGAAGATGGTGTCTCCGGCGAACAGCGCGTTTCCATCGGAAAAATGGAAGGTCACCGAGTCGGTCGAGTGGCCGGGGACATGAGCGAGCGCGATGGATTTCCCCACCAGCTCCAGCGGACGGGAAAGATCGAACAACTCGTCGATTTCGTAGGGCTTCACAGAGATCGGCAGGCCCCATTCGCGGGCGGGAGCTTCCAGTGTCAGCTCCTTCGAATACGCTGCGAAAGCGTGGAGCCGGGCGCCGGCGGCGCGGATGGCGGCGGCATCCTCGACGTGGTCGTAGTGCTGATGCGTGAGCAGGACGTGATCGACCCGCACTCCGCGCGCCGCGAGCCATGCCGTCACCCCGGCGGGAGCGTCGATGAGCAGGTTTCCGTCCGGCGTCTCGATGAGGTAGGCGTTCGTTTGCACGAATCCGCCGGTGTAGCAGGTGATCTTCATGTCCCGCGGAGGCTGCCCGTCCTCCGCGGTGTTGGCAAAACGAAAACCCGCGGATCAGGGCGCGTATGCGAACGGTTGCCCGCGGATCCAAAGCAGTTCCGGTCCGAAGCGGATGAAATACCACGACTGCGCGGCGGCGAAGGGGCCGCTGCCCGCCGGCGTGCTGTCGCCCTGCACGAAGCGCCAGCCGGTGCCGGTCTTGAGGTAGTGCGGATAGAGTCCGCCGCCGGTGCCGATCTCGAGATAGATGTTGCTGTCCATCACCGCGGTGGGACTGGAGGTGAACATGGAATCGACGCCCAGCGAGTCGATGTTGTCCGTCTCGATGGCGTTCCAGGTTCCGGGCAGGCTGATGCCGGAGCGGATCGGCGCGACACGGGTGCCAAGCACGACCTCGCCGAAGAGATGGACCTCCGAGTTCAGGAACGCGCGGCGGCGAAGGAAGACCGCGTCGGTGGGCGGGACGATGCGGTCCGTGGAATCCACCGCCGGTGCGTCCACCGGTTTCCAGTTTCCATCGAAATGATGGACACTGAAACTGCTGTCCGGATTCGGCAGTTCGACGAGATCCGAGGCGGACGCGTCGCCGGCGACAAGCCCATCGCGGTTGTCATCTCCGAAGAGTCCGCCGATCGTATGGCAGCTCCGGATGACATATCTTCCGGAGGGAGCCGATGTGAGGCGGGCGAGCAAGCCGGCGGACTCGCCCGCGAAGGCGAGCGTGTTGCCGGTGTTCGAGGAAATGCGGAGCATCGTGCCCTCGGCGGCACCCGAGGTGATGTGGACGAAGTGCCCCTGCCATTCGTTCGCGGTCCACGAAGCGGCGGCATCGGTGAACACGGAGGACACCGTCGAGTAGTTTCCACCGAACACGGATTCACGCGCGAAGGGCGGAGCGATCAGGTTCTCGCCGAAGTGGACCTGCCGGTTCATCCAGCCGAAGGGGGCGGAGCGCACGATGCCGCCCGGCAGATAGACCGCCAGCCTCACGAAGAACCTCGGGATGGACTTGAAACCGGCCCGCACTTCCTCGGTGCCGTCTCCCAGATCGGTCACCAAGATGTCGAGAATGTCCGGGATGCCGCTCGATCCGGCGCCGTTCAGGTTCGCGGAGATCGCCCAGTTTTCCATATCTTCGGAATACTCCAGCCAATATCCATATCCGATGTCCGGCAGCGGCGAGACCGGACGGGTGAAGACGAGATCGAAACGCCGCACGCCACCGGCCGCGACGGCACGTTCCAGGCGCACCGAACGGTTGACCGAGGGATCCGCGCCCGGAAGCGTGCTCCGGGTGGCGGATCCGCCCGACGGATCGAGACCGAGCGCGTATTCGAGACCCTCCGGATACGAGTCGCCGTCGCCATCGGCCGATACGGATCCGGCGGCCCCGAAGGCGTTGACCCATGCGTCATACGTGAGGCCGCCGCCCGAGGGAAGCACCGTGACCACGGTCGAGGCGGTCGCGCTCCCCGCGGAGGAGGTGGCGGTGAGCGTGTAGGTGGTCGTTTCCGCGGGGGAAACGATGAACTCGTTCGTGCCGAGCACGTTCTGGCCGTTGAGAGTGAGCGATGTGAGCGGTGCGCCGCCCGCATCGGCCGACCAACCAAGCGTAGTGGAAGCACCGGCCGTGATCTGCCGCGGTGTGGCGGTGAACGACGAGATCGATGGAGCGATCACCGCGTTGTCGACCGCCACGTAGTCGAACCATGCGGTGCCCGGCGCCGCTTCCCAGCGGAAGGTGCCCGCACCGAGTTCGATCCTCATCGCGCTGATGTCGATCGCGCGGGCGACCGTGCGCACGGTGGTCCATGCCGAGCCGTCGCGGCTGAGCTGATAGAGAATGGAATCCGAGGTCTCGTCGTGCTCGATGCGCCAGATGAGATGCTCCGAAGGATCAAAATCGTGGACGATCACATCGCGCCCGCCGCCGGTCATCTGCTCGATCCACAGGATGCCCCCTTCCCTGCCGATGGCGAGGAAGTTGCCGTTGCCGGCGCCGAGCGCGAGCCACGAATCCGCCGTGCCTCCGGCGGGATCCACACGCGCCTCGACCGCGGAGCCGCGGAGATCGATGGTCGCGCGCGAAACGACGCCGTTGTATCCCTCGACGGGTGTTGCCGCCAGCGGCGAAATGCCGAGGCGTCCGCCCGCCACGCTGATGGCGATCTCGGGTTTCGCCGGCGCGAACATCTCGCCGTAGGGCGTGCCGATCGTCCATTTCGCGGTATCGAGCGCGCCGCCATCGAAGGTTTCGGCAAAACCATCGCCTGTCGGCGGGACCTCGGTCACGAGGAGATTCGATGCGAGGTTCGGATCGCCATCCGAATCGGCGCAGGCACCTGCCGGAAGGGAAACCGTCAGCGCGCCCGGACCCGCGGGCGTCACGGTGACGCGGAAACCAGTGCCATCCCCGGTGAGCGCGGAAGCGTTTCCGTTCGTGACCACGATATCGGAAAGTCCGAAGCCGGAAGGCGGCGCGCTGAAAGCGATATCGACAGTGAACCCGGATGTCGGATCCACGGCAGAGGTGCTGAGAACCACCGACAACGGCGCGGGCACGGTTGCCTGCGTTTCGTCGAGATTCCGAATGTAGGTCGCGAGATTCGACAGATCATCACCCGTTAGAGAAACGCCCGAGTGCGCGGCGATGGCGTCCTCGATGCTGGCGGCGGACCCATCGTGCAGGTAGGGTGCGGTGGCCCAGAGACCGCGCAACGTCGGGATGTCGAGGCCGGTAAGTTCGCCACCGAGGCGCTGGCCCGTGCTCGGCTTGATCGTCCCGACATCGCGGAACACGCCGGGCGCGCTGAGCGTGAACTCGTCGCCGCCGTGGCAGGACGCGCAGTCCATCGCCTTGAAAAGCGAGCGCCCCGCAAGAGCGTCGGCAGGCAGCGTTTCCGCCTTTGTCCGCGCCGGGCTGTCGTCGGTGGCGGTTAGGGAATTCAGATAGGCGGCAAGCGCGTCGAGGTCCGGACTCCGCCCGGCATTGGGCGTGCCCATCGGCGGGTGCGGCGCGCCGTTGGTGATCAATCCGAGGCCTCCGGCGAAGCCGCGGATCTGGCCTTCGAAATCCTGGATTTCATCGAAGTTTCCGCTCCAGTGGAGCGCCCCCTGGCCGGCCTGGCCGTGAAGCGTGATGGTGTTCCGCAGTCCCTCGCCGAAGCCGGTGAAATCCCACACGCGTCCGTCCTGGCCACCGTCCGCGTGGCACGATGCGCATGAGATGTATTCTTGTAGCGCGAGGCGGTTGTCGCGGGTGTCGTAGAAATGTTTCTTCCCTAACAACACATCGGGAGCCAGCGGCTCGTTCGCGACGGTGGAAACGGTGGCCGCGAGCGCCGGAGGATTCGTGCCGCCGGCGAGGATGTCCGACACGTCATGGAAGGTCACACTGCGGTCCATGAAGTTCTGCACGAAGAGCGTGCCGCCGTCATCGGATAGAACGAGGCCCTGCGGCGCGCGTCCGGCGTCGAAACGCGTGATTTCCCGGTGGTTCCACGTGTCCACCACGGCGACGGCGCGGCTCCCCTCGAGGGCGACGAAGGTGTAGATGCCCGCCGGATCATGGCACACGGCGGTGGGCGTGCCGGCGTCGTTGAAATCGATGCGAGCCGGATGATCCTCGGCGAGGTTTGTTAGATCGACACGCGAGGCGATCGGGCGCACGGCGCTGTCATGCGTGAGCGGATTGCCGTCGCGGAGCATGCCGCGTTTGATGTTATCCTGTTTCGACGGGATCCACGCCGAGAGGCCGTCCGGCGTGATGACGGGGGCGCCGAGATAGTTCGGGATGCCACGGCCGGACAACGAGGTGTCGGGTTGCTCGCTGTGGTGCAGGATGACGGTGGTTTCGATGGAACCGTCCGCACCATTCACGACCACGACCTCGCCGCCTTTTCCGGTGGAGTCGATGGTCGCGGTGTCCTCACCCGGCAGAAGCGGCGTGATGAAACGACTGACCAATATCCGTGAGCCGTCGTGAGCGATCGAAAGATGGCGCGGGTTCGGTCCGACCGCGGTCCCGGAAACGATCGAGCCATCCGCGGGGTCCAGTTTCAACAAGCGGCCGGTGGCCTCGAGTGTGAGCCACCCCGCCGTGCCCGCCGGATCGAACGCGATGCCGAAGGGCCGCGAGCCACGTGGCATCGGCAGGTTTCCGACCACAGCCAAGGACGTCGGGCTGATGATGGAAACGGACGTGGCATCCGCACAAGCCACCCACACGCGTCCGTCGGGAGCGACGGCCACGCTGCGAGGAGACGCGCCCACGGGAATCTCCGCGATTTTGGCGCGGGTGACCGAATCGATCACTGCGACGCTGCCGGCGTCCGGATTCACCACCCAGATCCTCGGATTTCCGCCGCTCCTTCGTTCCAACGCGATGCTCGATGAAGCCGACGGCGCGCGAACTGTTAGCGGGGCGGACACGCCCTGATGGAAACTGCTGGTCAGCGTGCGCCCGGTGTCGTCGGTGGCCGTCAGGGTCACGACGTAGCGGCCGGGGGTCGTGTAGGTGTGATTTGCCACGGGCGACGTGCTGAAACCGGTTGCCGGGCTTCCGTCTCCGAAATCCCATTGGTACAGCACGTTGTTGCCGCCGGTGGACGATGCGGTGAACGCGCCCGCCGCGCCGCTGCCGATGGGCGGACCCGCGAGTGGCGTGAGTTCGAAGGGATCGTTGATCGTCCAAGTGAAACTCACGGTGACCGGGTCGTTGATCCCGTCGCTCACGCCCAAGGTCACGAGGCGGGATCCGGTAGATGTCGGAATTCCGGCGACGAGCCCGCCCGCGCTGATCGACAGGCCGGCGGGAAGATTGGTGGCGGTGAAGGTGAGCGGATCGTTATCCGGATCGGTCGCGGAGAACTGGATGGCGACCGCGCTGCCTTTGACGGAAACGAGCGGCCCGGGATCCACCGGGACGGGCGGCTCGGAGAGTCCCGGCAGATGGTTCGCATCCATCGCCATGTCCCACGAGAGGATCTCATGGGCGTTGACCGATCCGCCGGTGGCCGCGGTGAATCCGAACCATGCCTGCCGGCCTGCGAGCGCCGCGAGATCGACGGCTCCCAGAGTGATCACCGGCGTCGCCGGGCGCACCTGCGTGACAGCCTCTGATAGATAAACCCGGAGCGTGTTCGCCGGCCCGTCATACTCGACCCACGCGGTGTGCCCGGCGCCGTCCTCCATGTCGAAGCCCGGTGAGTGGGTCGCCAGGTGGGTGGTCACGTTTCCGTTGGTGAGAACCCCGATGTGGTTGGCGTTCGGATCGCCACCTCCGGCATAACTGTCGAACTCGACGGCGAGACTCGAACCGATGCCGCCATAACCGAGGGAACCACCGCCGGTGCCGAGCACGTCGGAGGACAGACCCTGCACGACGAAGACGAGACCGTCCGCGCCATCCGCGGCACCGGTCTGGCGGAATACGAAACGGGTCGCGAACGACGTGTCGCCGCGCACGGGAAACGATTGGCCGAGCCAGGCGCTGCCCGCTTGGTTCGTCGTCGCCGTCGTTAGCCGGAGCAGTGACGATGTCACCGCCGCGTTGCCGTTCAACACGAGTCCGGCCGCGGACGGGAAGTTCGCGAACTTGTGGCTGCGGCTGAGCGGCGCGAGCGTCCATGTGAAGGTCTGCGTGGCACTGGTGACTCCGTCGGTCACGCCGAGCGAAACCGTGAAGTTTCCGGTTGCCGCGGGCGTGCCGGTGATGCGGCCGGTGGCGGGATCGATCGTGAGTCCGCCGGGAAGCCCGGTCGCCGTGAACGAGAGCACCGAGCCAGCGGGTCCGCCGGCGGTGGGAACGAGCGAGACTTCCTCACCGGCGTAGCCCGCCTGGTTTCCCGGATTCGAAAGAGTGACCACCGATGTCGGGTCCACCTGGAACATCTTCGAAACGGAGTGGACGCCGGCGCTGTCGATGGCGAAGAGCATCCAATAGCCGGGGAGCAGGACGTTGACGTTGGACCGCGCGTTGACCTGATAGACACCGGGCGAGGTCTCGCTGAACGATGCCTCCACAAAGCGCTGGTCCGTGTTCACCGAGTGGGTCACGGCGGACATGCGGATCATCGTGAAACGCTCGACGCCCGGCGTGGCGCTTACCGTGAACGTGGTTCCCACGCCGACGACCGGCGGCATCGACTGGATGACCGGGCGGTTGGCCAGCGCGCCGGACGATGTGTAGAGCATCGGCGGAGTGAAAATCTGCGCGTCGCGGTGGTCCGCTGCGTTTCCGCCGAGTCCGCCGCCTCCGGACCAGACGCGTCCGTCCGGCAGCAGGAGCGCCACCGAGTGGTAGTTCCGCGGGATCGAGTGGTTGGAAACCGTGCGCCATGTTTCCGTCTCCGGATTCCATATCTCCGGCGTGAGGACGGACGCCGCGTCGCTGAATTTCACCCCGCCGTTTCCACCGACGACCATGACCTCGCCGTTCGGCAGAACCACGGAGTTCGCGAACTGCCGCGCGATGGTCATCGGCGCGATCGATGTGACCACCGGATTCGTGCCGCGGAGATCGACCTTGTAGGTGGATGTCGTGCTGGTGCCGGTGGTGGAGTCGCTGCCGGAGGTGGTGTTCGCGCCGCCGCCGGTGACGAGGATGCGGCCCTCGTCATACATCGCCCAGGCGCCCTCCTTCGGGTAGTGGGATCCGGGCACGTTGTTTCCGGAATACGCGAGCGATCCGCTGCCCGAGGTGGTGACCCAGTTCATCCGGTCGGTGGGTCCGAAGTGGAACAGGTTGCCGTTCGGCGCGACCATGAGGAATGGATGCCAGATATTGATATATCCCGGCTGGGAGGTGACCGCGCTCCAACCGATGCCCGACAACCTGCGCCATCCGGTGGCGGGATCCCAACGCTCGGCGGTGTTCGAGCCGCCGCTGCCGCTGACGGTGAACACGCCGCCGTCCGGCAAAGCCACGCTGGGGTTGTACCAGCGGGGATCGTTCATGTTCGGAAGGGCGTTCCACTGGTTTGCCTGCCAGTCGAACACGCTCGAAAGCCGGGTGGTGGCGCGTCCGCCGTTGATGACGAGGCGGCCGTCGGGCAGCAGCGCGGTGCCGCCGCAGAACATGTCGTGGCGCGTGTTGTTCACCTCGGTGAACTGCCCGGTGGCCGGGTCCCAGACGGCGGCGTAGGTGAATTCCGGACCGCTGGGGAACGTGGTGCGCTGGTTCGAAGCGAAGGTGAGGAGTTTGCCGTTCGGCAGGACCGACGCGGTGACCGGGATGTGCGGCGTCCAGGAAATCACCGGCCCCCAGGTGCCGCGGGCGTCGGGGCCGTTGCCTGTGACGATCGTCGTCTTCGCCGTGTTTCCCGCGGCGGGTTTTTTCGTCTTCGCCGGTTTCTTGGGTTTCTTCGGCTTGTTGTTCTTCTTGTTGCCGCCCTTGTCCTTTTTCTTCCCGCCTTTGGACTTCGCGGTTTCCTTCTTCGGCTTCTTCATTCCCTTCTTCGCCGATTGTTTTCCGGATGCCGCCTTCGCCGCCGCAGCCTGCTGCGCGAGGATCTTCTCTATGGTGATGCCATCCCGCTCGGGGTCGAACTTCGGCGCGAGCGCGGCGGCCGCGGCGGCAAATTCGTCCTCGGCAGCGTGGTCGAAGTCCGCATGCAGGCACGGTGCCGCAAGCAACGCGACGGCGGCGGTGGCTGACAGGGACCGGGACAGGGTGGATCCGTTCATGGCTGGGGGGAGTCGGGTTGGGAGGATGTGAACGATTCGTCGGTGAGCGTGCGGAGGAAGGCGACGAGCTCCTTCTTTTCGAGATCGCTGAGGCCGAGCCCGCCGGCGGGGTGTTTGGCGAGGTTCGGATCGAGGTTCGGGCGGCGCAGGACCCCGGAGTTGTAGTGCTCGACGACCTCCTCAAGCGTGGCGAAGCGGCCGTCGTGCATGAACGGCGGGCGCAGCGCGACATTGCGGAGACTCGGAGTCTTGAACTTCCCGCGGTCGGCCTCGTCGCCGGTGACTTCCATGCGGCCCGGGTCCGCGGGATCAAGCGCGAGGCCGTTGTCGTGAAACCGGTTGTCGGTGAAAAGCATGCCGCCGTGGCAGTGGAAACAATCCGCGCCGCGGAGGCCGCGCTCGGGCGCGTGCTCGGTGACGAACAACTGGAGTCCGCGCTTCTCGGTTTCGGTCAACTCGGCCGCGCCTTCGAGCGCGAGATCGAAGCGCGCCTGGTGCGAGACCTTCGTGAGGAGAAACTGTTCGAGCGCGAGCGAGAGACGCTCCACGGTCACGCCGGGCGAGCCGAAGGCCCGGGTGAAGGCCTTCTGATAGACCGGATCCCCGCCGAGTTTCGCGGCGACATTCCCGGGTGTCTCGTTCATCTCGTGCGGATCCGCGATGGGCATGAGCACCTGCTCCCGCAACGACGCGGCGCGCCCGTCCCAGAAGAAGTCCTTCTGCCATGCGAGATTCGCGAGCGGCATCGAGCGGCGGCGGCCGGCGTGACCTTCGGCTCCGATGCTGAATCTCCTCACATCGGCGAATCCCGTCTCCTGCTGGTGGCAGGTCGCGCAGGAAACCGAATCGTTTACCGAAATCCGTGTCTCATGGAAGAGACGGCGGCCGAGTTCGACGCCTTCGACGGTCAGCGGGTTGTCCGCGGGGAGGCCGACCGCGGGAAAACGCCTTGGAAGCCGCAGATCGAACGGGCGGGTGCCGGGCGGGATGGCGGCTGGCTCCGGAAAGACTTCGGACAAGGTCACCAGCGGTCCGGAAGCGACGGATGCCACGCACAGCGCGCATGTTAGATTCCGTGCCATCCGCCTGGGGATCGGGTCGCCATCGCGGGAGTGGGTCGAGTTTCCATCGCGGGCGAAGTCGATGTCCCGCAAGAGGGTCGGCACGTCGATGTCGATCCGCAGCGTGGCCGGCGCGTCGCCGCGGAACGATACCGGCAGCTCGACCGTTGGCGCGTTGCCCGCGCGGGCGAGATGGAATGAAAACCCGTCGCCGCCTTTCACGGGCCGCGAGGTCCGCCCTTCCAGAGCCATGTAGATGAAGCCGCCCTGCCAGCTCCAGTGCAGCCCGTTGACGTCCGGATGCAGCGGGTGTCCGGGCGCGAAAGTCGCGGGATCCAGCAGATCGGTCCGTGGGTCGAGGCCGATGCGGAACCGGACGCGCTGATAGATCCCCGCGGCCACTCCATCGCAACGGACGTTCCGACGGTCTTTGCCGATGCCGACGAACTCCGCCCAATCCGCGGCGGCCTCTACCCAGGTCCCGTCGTCACGTTGGAGTGCCAGGCCGCTGAGAAGGAAATCCAACCGCGACAAGCTGAGCTCTCCGTTTTCCCCTCCATCCCACGAATCGCCAACGGCAAGCTCCCGATCGCCGGCTCGCGCGCGGAATTCGAGATTCAATTCCCCACCCGAAACGGCGGACGCCGCCGCGAGGCACATGGCCACGACGGAGCACAGGCACCGGATCACACCGGCGCGACGCGCTTGGGGGGAACGGCAAGACGACTCGTCCGGTCGGGACCCGGACGAGGCTCGGCTTGCCATCCGGACATCAGATGGCGGGGGGATTGACATGCCGCGTGGGGGGACGGGCGAGCCTGCACCCAAGCAGAACGCCCGGGCTGGAGGCAAGACGGAAACCGCACCCCACTCCTTCGCGTAGGGGAGATACAAAAACGCCCCGACCGCGGACGGCCGGGGCGTTTCGAGGAATCAGGAAGCTCCGTATTTACCAGAACTTCGCGTAGAGCAGGACCGTCAGGACCACGACGACCACGCCGACGATCTTGGCGCTCTTGGAACTGGTGAGTTCGATCTGATCGTTGACGGGAAGCTCGACCGGCTTCCGCAGCGGCGCGACGAGCGTGATGACCACACCGAGCAGGATGACGATGAAGAAGCAGATCGCCATGCGGTCGAGGAATGCGATCTCGCCGGAATACCACCATCCGTTTTTCACCATCAGCGGGCCCAGCAGCCACTTGAACGCGGCGTAGGCGATGACGTTGGTGGCGATGCCGACCACGCCGAACCAGCGCGGGGTGCGCGGCGAGAAGAAGCCGAAGATGAACACCGCAAGGATGCCCGGGGAGATGAAACCCTGGAACTCCTGGATGTAGGCGAAGATCGACTCGAAGTTGTCGAGTTTCGGAGCGACCAAAGCGGCGAGCAGCACGAAGATCACGACGAACACGCGGCCGACGCTGACGAGTTTCGCGGACTCGGTCACACCGGTGAACTTCGAGTAGAGGTCCATGGTGGCGATGGTGGACGCGGAGTTGAGCATCGAGGCCAGCGAACTGATGACCGCGCCGCAAAGGGCGGCCAGGACGAACCACGAGATCATCGGGTTCGGCTTGATCAGGTTGCGGACGAGGATCGGGAAGGCCGCGTCGTAGTCATAGGCCTTGAGGGTGCCGGCGATCTTGGAGCCCTTTTCTTCAGCGCTTGCGGCCAGCTCGTTGATCTTGGAAGTCGTGGCGGCGGCGTCCGCATCCGCGGGAAGACCCGCCTCGACTCCGGCGACCTGCGCATTTCGCGATAGCGCTTGGGCGGCGAGGTCGGCGTGCTGTTCGACGAACTTGTCATCCACCTTGAACACCGCGTCGGCAGCCGCGTTCTTGAACATCTTGTCATTCGCATTCGACGCGGATGTCTGGAGATCGCCCGAGAACAAATTGAACGCGAGGATGCCGGGAATGACGACAACGAAGGGGATGATGAGTTTCAGGAAGGCGGCGAACACGATGCCCTTCTGACCCTCCGCGAGGGACTTGGAACCGAGCGTCCGCTGGACGATGTATTGGTTGAGACCCCAGTAGAAGAAATTGGGAATCCAGAGGCCGACGAGCAGCGCGGTCCACGGGATGTCCGTATCTTCGATGGGACGGACCATGTGCATCTTGCCGCCGGAAAGGTTCGGACCGTTCTTGACCTCCGCCTCGCTTTCCTTGCCGTCGTTGAGAAGAATGAGGCGTTCCCATGCACCCGCCTTTTCGAGATCCGCCACCGTGGCGTTCGAGTTCTCGACCTTGGTGGCGATGAGATCCTCGGCCGGCCGTTCGGCGAGGGTTTCAAAGGCGAACCACATCACGACCGCACCGCCGAGCACAAGCGCGGCGCCCCAGACGAGGTCGGTCCAGGCGCAGGCCTTGAGGCCGCCGACGAACACATAGACCGCCGCGAAGATGGCGATGAGCCAGCACATCGCGGTCAGGTTGTTGAGGACCGGAACGGTGTTGTAGTATTCCGAGACGAACTTCGCGCCGGAGAAGATGACCGAGGAGGTGGTCACGAACACGAGGGTGACGATCGCGGGGATCGCCATCGCGAGACGCGCGACGCCGTCGAAGCGGTATTGGAGGAACTCGGGGATCGTGTAGAGACCCGCCTTGAGGAACCTCGGCAGGAACCAGAATGCGACGACCACCAAGGTGACGGCCGCCATCCACTCATAGGATGCGATCGCCATTCCCAGCCAGTTCGCGGCGGAACCGGACATACCGACGAATTGCTCGGTGGAGATGTTCGCGGCGATGAGCGAGAAGCCGACGAGCCACCAGGTGAGGCCGCGGCCGGCGAGGAAGTAGCCGGAAGCGCCGGCCTCCTCCGCGTGGACCTCGTCCCGGGATTTCCAAATTCCCAAGGCGATGACGCCGACAACAGCGACGACGAACAGTACGATTTCGAGTGCGTTCATGGATGGGTTTCTTGTGGATACAAAAAGGGGCCGTCAGCGACGGCCCCCGGGATCAATCACTCCGCGGAGAACTTGTGCACCATCACATGCTCATAGGTTTCACCCGGATTGAGCACGGCGGATGGGAACGACGGCTGGTTGGGCGCGTCCGGGAAGTTCTCGGTTTCGAGACACAGCGCGGTGCGGAAGGCATATTTCACGCCGCCTTTGCCGGCTACGGTGCCGTCGAGGAAATTGCCTCCGTAGAACTGGACGGCCGGCTGGTTGGTGGAGATTTCCATCACCCGTCCGGTTTGCGGATCCTTCAGGCGGGCGGCGAGTTGGACGCCGTCACCTTTGGGGAGAACCCAGCAGTGGTCGTAGCCACCGCCGAACTTGAGGGCTTCGAAGTCGGCATCGACGCGTTTGCCGATCTCGGTCGGCTCGGTGAAGTCCATCGGGGTGCCTTCGACGGGGGCGATCTCACCGGTCGGGATGAGGCCGGCGTTGGTCGGCAGGTAAGACGGAGCGTTGAGCGTCAGGATATGGTCGTTGATCGAGGTCGTCGGATCTCCGGAGAGGTTCCAGTAGCTGTGATGGACGAGATTGAGGATCGTCGGCGCATCGGTGGTTGCCTTGGCTTTCCAGATCAGCTCGTTGTCATCCGTGAGGGTGTAGGTGACGTGGGAGGTGAGGGCGCCGGGATAACCTTCCTCGCCGTCCTTGGAGACGTAGGTGAACTGAACCTCGTTGTCGCCGACCGCCTTGCCGGTCCAAAGCACCTTGTCGAAGCCCATTTCCCCGCCGTGGAGGTGGCACGGGATGCCGCCGGGATCATTGTTGGTGGCGAGGGTGTATTCCTTGCCGTTGAGGGAGAACTTGCCGTTGGCGATGCGGTTTCCGAAGCGGCCGACGGTGGCGCCGAAGTAGGACGTGTTGCCCAGCCAGCCTTCGAGGGTGTCGTAGCCGTGGGTGACATCGGCGAGCTTGCCGTCCTTGTCGGGGATCTCCATGGAGACGAGGATCGCGCCGTATTCGGTGACGCGGGCACGCAGGCCGTTTTTGTTTTTGAGAGTGAAGATCTTCACCTCGCGTCCGTCCGGCATCTTGCCGTACACTTCTTCTTTGAGTCCGGTGTCGGTGGAGTTCATCTCACCGGTTTTCTGGCAGGCGCTCAGAGCGATGGCCAGCGCGGAAATGAGCAGACAGGGCTTTTTCATGCGCGGTGAGATTCAACCGAAGCGGCCTGTCTCGCCAAGCGGGAAATCGCGGAAATCCGAGGTTTCCCACCTAACGGGCCAGGCCGTCCGCCCGGCCCCCGGCAGCCGGAGGAGGGCGAGAAAGGCCGCTGCCGTGGTTGACCCGGCGAACGAGGCGGCTAGACTGAAACCCATGAACGACGTGGAGTCCGCAAGCCGCATTCTCGACACGATGCTGGGTCATCTCGGCATCGCCGCCACCATCGAGACGGAGGAAACCGGGGACGGCCCCTGCCTGCAGGTGCATTCCGCGGACAGCAAGTTCATCATCGGCCGCGAGGGCGAGCGCCTCGACGACCTGCAGTATCTCGTGAACCGGATCCTCCGGCGCGGAAGCCCGAAAGCCCCGCGCATCAAGGTGGACTGCGAGCACTACCGCACGATCCGCGAGGACCAGATGGCCGAGGAGATCCGCGGCATCGCGGAGCGGGTGAAGACTTCGGGCCAACCCTTCCGCCTGCGTCCGCTCAACGCCTACTACCGGCGGATGGTCCACAACATCCTGGTGGACGACCCGGCGATCGAAACGCACTCGCCGGAGGGTGACGACCGGCTCAAGCGGATCACGATTTCTCCCAAAAATCCCCCGGCCGAATCCGCATGAGGGCTTTCTTCTTCGACTGCGGCACTCGTGACGCCACCGCATCCCTCGGCATCCTCGTGCTGCGGGTCTGCACCGGGTTGATGATGGTCTTCGGCCACGGACTGCCGAAACTCCGGAATTTCGACGCGGTGGCGGAGAAGTTTCCCGTCCCGGATTTCTTCCCGCTGTCCTACATGTCGAAGCAGGTGAGTCTCGGTGCGTGCATCACGGGAGAACTGGTGGCCGCTTCGTTGATCGTCCTCGGGCTCGCGACACGCCCCGCCGCCTTCCTGCTCGGTTTCACGATGGTGGTCGCCGCGTTTCATGTGCATGGCGCCGCGCCATGGTTCATGGGGCCGGGCGTCGACGCTTCCAAAGAGCCCGCTTTGCTGTATCTGATCCCCTGCATCGCGCTGATCTTCTCTGGAGCCGGATCGTATTCGTTCGATTCGCTGCTCCACCAGGAGCGCCGGCGCCGCCGTTGGTAAGATCATGGAAACCCACCGCCTCGTCCTGCCCGCGGACTTGAACCAGTTCGGCTTCCTTTTCGGCGGCCGGCTCTTGGCATGGGTCGATGAGGCTTCGTGGATCGCAGCAAGCCTCGACTACCCGCACTGCCAGTTCGTGACCAAGGCGATGGACAACGTCGTCTTCCGCCACGCGGTGCGCGAGGGCACCATCCTGCGCATCCGTTGCGGGATGGTCCGCGAAGGCAACACCAGTGTTTCCTATCAGGTCGACGTGGTGGACGAGTGTTCCGAGCACCGGCCGATCTTCACCACGGTCGTCACCTTCGTGAGCGTGGACGACGAAGGGCGGAAACGCTCGGTCCGGGCTTGATTCCCCGGCCGCGCCGCGCACGCTCCGTGCCGATGACGCCGCAGACGCAGATGGTCGACATCGTGCTCCCGTTGGAAACCTCGGAGGACGAACAGGCGCGCCGGCACGCCGTCGCGGCGAAACTGGGTGTCCCCGCCGGGCGGATCGGCGGCATGCGGATGCGCAAGCATTCGATCGACGCCCGCCAGCGGACGGTCAAGGTGCAGCTCCGGCTCGAAGTCTGCCTCGACGCGCCGATGCCGCCGGAGGAGACACCGGTTTGGTCCTGTGCTCCCCTGCCCGCGTCGGCTCCCACGGTGGTCATCATCGGCTGCGGACCGGCGGGCATGTTCGCCGCGCTGCGTTGTCTTGAGAACGGCGTGCGGCCGGTGGTGCTGGAGCGCGGCAAGGACGCGAGCGCCCGGCGTTTCGACCTCGCGCCGATCCTCCGCGAAGGCCGCGTCATCGAGGATTCGAACTATTGTTTCGGCGAGGGCGGAGCGGGGACCTTCTCCGATGGCAAACTCTACACCCGGGCCACCAAACGCGGCCCCGTGGCGAAGATTTACGAAGTGCTCGTCGCCCACGGAGCCCCGGAGCGCATCCTCACCGATGCCCACCCGCACATCGGCTCGAACCTGCTGCCCAACGTGGTCAAGGCGATCCGCGGTTCGATTCTCGCCGCCGGTGGCGAGGTTCGTTTCCAGACGAAAGCCGTGGATTTCGTGGTCGAAGGCGGACACATCCGGGGAGTGGTCACCGCCGACGGCGGGGAAATCCGCGCGGACTCGGTGATCCTCGCCACCGGCCATTCCGCGCGGGACATCTATCAACTTCTATCAAAGCGCGGCATCCTGCTGGAGCCGAAGCCTTTCGCCGTCGGCTTCCGCATCGAGCACCCGCAGCCGTTCATCGACCGCCGCCAGTATCATCTTCCGGAAAAAGCGGAGCGCCCGCGGCTGCTGCCTGCCGCGCGCTATTCCCTGGCCACCAAGATCGACGGACGCGGCGTGCATTCGTTCTGCATGTGCCCGGGCGGCTGGATTGTTCCCGCGGCGACGGAGAACGACGAGGTGGTGGTGAACGGGATGAGCCTGTCGCGGCGGGACTCGCCGTTCGCGAACTCCGGCAT
Source organism: Akkermansiaceae bacterium (assembly GCA_024233135.1). Taxonomy (GTDB): domain Bacteria; phylum Verrucomicrobiota; class Verrucomicrobiia; order Verrucomicrobiales; family Akkermansiaceae; genus Luteolibacter. The sequence goes on from JACKPZ010000009.1 coordinate 53,739, forward strand.
GGTGGCGACCGTGGAACCCGAGGACGTCGAACGTTTCCGAACGCAGCACGGCGTGCTGGCGGGCATCGCGTTCCAGAAGGCGCTCGAAGTTTCCGCCAAGCAGGCCGGCGGCGGAGGGCAACGCGCACCCGGCCAGCGGGTGGCGGATTTCCTCAAGAGCAGGATCTCGCCCGACCTGCCGGAAACCAGCTACTTCCCCGGCGCCACATCCGCTCCCCTGCATGAGTTGCTGCCCGACTGGATCACCCGCCGGATGCGCGAGGGGCTGCGGCTCTTCGACCGGCGGATCCGTGGCTACGCGTCGCGGGACGCCCTGCTGCTCGGCTTTGAAACGAGGACCAGCTCCCCGGTCCGAATCCCGCGCCGGGACGACACGCTCGAACATCCCGAGGTCGGCGGCTTGTTTCCCTGCGGCGAAGGGGCCGGTTACGCCGGCGGCATCGTCAGTGCCGCCCTCGACGGGATGCGCGTGGCCGAAGCCGCCTGCGCCGCCGCCCACCGTTAGAAACAAAACACCCGCCCCGGAAGCCGGAGCGGGTGGAGAGGGATGACGCGACGGGCGCGGATCAGTAGCTGTAGTTCAGATAGAAGTTGAACTGGCCACCCTTGTCCGCGTCGCTGTCCGGCGAGGAAACCGGGATCGCGTAATCGAGCGCGAGCGGCAGCGGGCTGATCGGCAGTTTGATCCGCACGCCCACGCCCACGTCGCTGTAGAGGTCGCTGACGCTGGGGTCCCAGCTGTCCGCGTTGACGAAACCGGTGTCCGAGAAAACGGCGGCGCGGATCGTTTCGATGATCGGCACGGTGTATTCGAAGGAGACGTATCCCAGCGAGTTGCCGCCGTAGACGTCGTTCGTGTAGCCGGTGTCGCGGGGTCCCACGTCGCGGAATTCAAAGCCGCGCAGCGTCCGGCCGCCACCGAGGAACATGCGCTCGAAGATCGGGATCTCGCCGCCGTTCACGCTGTCGACGAAGGCGAGCTCGCCGCTCACCGAAAGGATGGTGTCCCAGCGGAAGTTCCAGAACTTCGAACCCTGGGCGGAGACGGTGACCGTATCGACATCGCCACCGAGGAAACCGCCGGCGAGCGTCACGCCGAGATCCACCTTGTGGCCGCTGCGGGGTTCCACCGTGCTGTCGCGGCTGTCGTAGATGTAGTTCACGCCGAGCGCGCTGCGGAAGAAGTCGCCGCCGATCTCCTTCTGGGAGAGCTCCGAGTTGTTGCCGTTGTCGCCTTTGAAGTTCTGGTCGATGAAGTCGGTGCCATCGACCTCCGAGTCGATCTCGATGCCTTCGAGACGGAGCTCGCCGCGGATCGAACTCTTCGCTCCGAGCGGCTTGCGGAGGGAAATCGCGCCGCCGACGTTGGTCTGCTCATACCAATCGCTGAAGTAGGTCGAGTTCTTGTAGAACAACTCGGTGCCGAGCGCGAGCTGGCGGTCGAGGAACCACGGCTCGACGATCGAGACGCTCGCTTCGGAGCGCTCCGTGCCGAGACGCAGGTTCATCGCGAAACGCTGGCCGCCGCCGGTGAAGTTCCACGGGTGGAAGAGGTCGAAGTTCGACTGCTCCAGCGTGAGGAAGCCGACGATCGAATCGATCGAGCTGAAACCGAGGCCGACGCCTACGGAGCCGGTGGCCTTCTCCTCGACGAGCACGTCGACATCGCGGTAGCCGGAGCCGCCGGGCGTGCCGGACACCTGAACATCGCTGAAATACTGCAGGTTCTGGAGACGGGCCTTGGTGGTCTCAAGTTCCACCGAGTTGAACATGTCACCCGGCTTGAGAGGGATTTCCCGGCGGATCACCTTGTCCTTGGTCTTGGTATTGCCGGTGATGTTCACGCGGCCGACTCGGTAGCGTTTCCCTTCGGAGATGCGGTAGGTGATGTTCACGCGGTTCGGACCGGCGTCGCGGATGTCGGGGGTGACCACCGCGTCCGCGTAGCCACGGGAGCCGTAGTAGCTGCGGATCATCGTGATGTCGGCGCGCATCTTCTTCGACGAATACGCGTCGTTGCCGTTGAGCGTGAGCGCCGGGTAGAGCTCCTCCGGGGTGAACACGGTCATCTTGCCGAAGCCGACGCCGGCGACGGTGTATTTCGCTCCCTCGTTGATCGGGATGATGAGGTCCACCCGGCCGTCGCCCACCGGCTCGCGGCGGATGCCCGGGCAACTGGCGCGCAGGTATCCGCGGCTGTGATAGAAATCGAGGATCGCGCTGAGATCATCGTCGAGCTGGTTGCCCTCGATGCGGCCGGACTTGGTGAGCCACGAGAACCATCCCTTTTCCTTCACCTTCATCTCCTTGCGGAGATCCTGATCGGCAAATGCCTGGTTGCCCTCGAAGCGGATCTTGCGGACCTCGTTCTTGCTACCCTCATCGACGATGAAAATGAGGTCCGCCACGCCCGCTTGTCCGGTGCCCTGTGTGCGGTGGGTCACGGTGACATCGGGGTAGCCGTAGCCCTGATAGTATTTCTCGATGTTGCGGCGGGCTTCAAGAATCTGCTCGTCGCTCAGCGATCCACCCGCCTTGAGTTTGGACTCCTTCGCGAGTTTCTGGTCCGAAAACACCGTATTGCCCACGAAGCCGACGCCGCCAAGCCCAGGCCGGGTCGTGACCTCCGCGATCAGCTTGACGCCGTTTTCCCCCACCGGCTCGGCGAGGAAACGCACGTCGTCGACGAGGCCGGACTCGTAGAGCGAGCGGATGTCGGTATCGAGGTTCTCGGCGCGGTAGGCTGTACCGGACTTGGAAAGCATCAAGTTGCGGATCCGCGCCTCATCGACCGTCTTGGATCCGATGTAGCGGACATCCACGTTGGTGATGTTCCTGCCCTCGAAGTCCTGGGCATGGAGAGTGCCTCCGAAGGACAGGAGGGCGAGGGATACGAGGGCGGCGAACCGGCCCATGCCACGCGGCATGAGCGCTTGGGGAGCGAAGGGCGGGCGCATGCGGTTGGAAGGGATGCGCCTATCAAGCGCGCCGCCCCCCCGGCTCGTCAAGGTCAATAGCCGCAAATACTTTGCAAAACCTTACGATTCCCCGATTCCGGCCGAATTTCTTGCCCCGGCGGCCCTGGTCCCCTACACCGCCGCCCGTGCTGACGATCAAGAAACTGACCAAGACCCTCGGCGGTCGCACCCTTCTCCGCGATGCTGAAATGTCGATCAACTGGGGCGAGCGCGTGGCTCTCGTCGGTCCGAACGGGGCCGGGAAGTCGACGCTCTTCCGGATGATCCTCGACGAGGACCAGCCCGACGAAGGCAGCATCGAGCGCGACGAATACGCCATCACCGGCTACCTCGCGCAGGAAGCGGGCGAGCCGACGGACGAAACGGTCATCGAGATCGCCATGGGAATCACGCCCGAGATGGTCGGCATCCTCCGCACCATGCGCGAGTACGAAGCCAAGGGCGACCACGGCCATCCGGACTATGCCAAGGCGCAGGACCAATTCAACCACCTCAATGGTTATCAACTCGAACCCAAGGCCAAGAAGATCCTCGCCGGCCTCGGTTTCAAACAAGACGACTTCCAGAAACCCGCCCGCACCTTTTCCGGCGGCTGGGTGATGCGCGCCCACCTCGCCCAGCTCCTGGTTATGGAGCCGGACCTGCTGATGCTCGACGAGCCGACGAACCACCTCGACCTGCTCTCGCTGCTCTGGCTCCAGCGTTACCTGATCAACTACTCCGGCGCCGTCCTGATGATCTCGCACGACCGCGATTTCATGGACTCGATCATCGAAACGGTCATCGAGATCGACCCCGACGCCGCCAAGCTGATCTCCTACACGGGCAACTACTCCAAGTTTCTCGAGCAGCGCGACGCCCGCTTCGAGCAGGAAACGCACGCCTACCGCGCCCGGCAGAAGGAAATTGAAGGCCACCAGGAGTTCATCAACCGCTTCCGCCAGATCGGCTCGAAAGCCGCGCAGGTCCAGTCCCGCATCAAGATGTTGGAGAAACTCCCGCCGGTCGAGAAACCGCGCACGCCGCGCAAGCCGTTCAAGTTCACCTTCCCCCAGCCGCCGCGCTCGAACCAGAAGGTCATCGAACTCGAAAAGGTCGGCCAGGCCTATGGCGAAAAACGCATCTACAAAGACCTCGATCTCACCATCGAGCGCGGCGACCGCATCGTGCTCGTCGGCCCCAACGGCGCCGGCAAATCCACCCTGCTCAAGATCCTCGCCGGCGTCATCCCCATCGACTCCGGGAAACGCGAGCCCGGATACGCCACCAAGCTCGGCTACTACTCGCAGCACCGCCTCGAGTCCCTCAACGAGGACAACACCGTGCTCGACGAGGTCATGGGCGCCTGCCCCACCCTGCGCGAGGAGGACGCCCGCTCCATCCTCGGCACCTTCCTCTTCCGCCGCACCGATGTGGAAAAACGCTGCCGTGTTCTATCAGGCGGCGAGAAATCCCGCCTCAACCTGGTCAAGTTCCTCGTCGATCCGCCGAACCTCCTGCTGATGGACGAGCCCACGACCCACCTCGACATCCTCTCGATCGACTCGCTGGTCAACGCCCTCAAGTCCTACGAAGGTACCCTCGTCTTCATCTCCCACGACGTGCACTTCATCCGCAACCTCGCGGAAACCACCTATCACATCACCCGCAGCGAGGACGACAGCACCGCCATCGTCACCAAATACTCCGGCGGCTACGACTACTTCCTCGAGAAATCCGGCCTCAACGACGACCGCGGAGCGGTGACGGCGTGAGGAACCTCACGGGGTCGAGTTCGAGAGAGCGCGAGATCCCCGCGACGCCGCCGGTATTGCCAAACCACGCGTTCGGTAATACCTTGCGGCCATGACAACGATCTCGCTCAAGATCCCGGACGATCTCGCCGCACGTCTGGACCTCGCGGCGCGCGAACGCAGGACTTCCCGGTCCGTGCTTTTCCGCGAAGCGTTGGAGGAGAAACTCGACGAGATCGCGAACACCAAGGCCCCCAGCCTCTTCGAACGAAGCGCCGATCTCTGCGGGGCGGGCGAGAGCGGCATCGGCGACCTTGCATCCCATCCCCGCCACCTCGACGGCTTCGGAACATGAGCCGGATCATCGTGGATACGGGACCCTTGGTGGCCTACCTCGACCGGAGCGATCACGATCATCCCTGGGCGAAGGACCAGTTCATGTCGCAGACCGACCCGCTGCTCACCTGCGAAGCGGTGATCGCCGAAACCCTCTTTCTCCTCGGCAGGGGCGGGATCGCGCCGGACGGACTGCTCGCATTGGTCGAGCGCGATCTCGTGATTCCGGAGTTCTCGCTGCGCCCTGAAATCGAAGCTGTATCCAAACTCATGCGAACCTATCGCGACACTCCGATGTCGCTTGCGGATGCCTGCCTCGTCCGCATGTCGGAGATCCACGAGAGCTCCCTCATCATGACCTTGGATTCCGATTTCACCGTCTATCGAAAAAGCCGGCGGCGCATCGTTCCCGTGATCATGCCTCCTCGATGATCGCGAGAAAGCCCGTCCCCTGCTTCATTCCACCGCAGGCTCGAACTCGAATATCACTTCGGAAACGTCACGCAGCCGGTCGTTTTCCAACCACAGGGTCGCCACCTTCGTCGTCTGCTCCGGCCGGCCCCAGAGGGTGTGGATGACGGCGCGCACGGTGGCCGGATGTTCCGACGCGCATCGGATTCGATAGACACCCGGGACGGCGTGCCGGATCATGTATTCCCTCACGCCGTCGGCCCCGGTGACACGCCCGCCTGTCGGGCTCGGAGATGCGGATAAGGAGCACTTCGTCCCGTCGGGCTCCTCCACTTCGAAACGAATGCCGTCGGAATCGTCGGATGAGGTCAGCACCACCCGGAGATCCACGGGCAGATGGGTTTCGTAAACGCCGAGACTGCGCATTTCCCGGCGGACACCCGCGGCATCGGAAGCCATCCCCCGCAAGGCGTTCCACTCGGTCAACGCAACGGACGCGAGCGGTCCGGAATCCAGCTCGGCGAGTTCAGCCAATCTCACGACCCAACCGGAAAGCGCCGCAGCCTTGTCACCGCGTTGGTTTCGCACGGACAGCAGGTCCAGCGTCGCCAGCAGTTTCATCCGCGGTGAGCCGCCGATGGTTTCCAACACGCGCTCCGCCTCCTCGAATTGGCCGAATTCCGCCAGCCATAACGCATACGCACGCAGCGCCGTCACATCACCGGGGCGGAACTCCAACAGATTCGACAACACGCGCCGCCCCAGCTCATCCTGTTTCGCCTCGAAGAGGACACGCGCCGCATCGATGTAAAACTCCGGCAAACGCAGGGTTCCACCCCGGTGTTTTCGATAGGCCGCCTCCGGATCGCTGGCGGCCGCAAGATCCTTGGCGAAAGCAGCGAGATCCGGCAGGTCCGCCGTAACCACCAACCGCGGGATCACACCGATTCTCTCGTCTTTCGCCGGTCGCGGGCTTTCATCCGCCGGCTCCTCTTCCGTGCCGAGGGTCATCGACGAAAAATCGACGCGCTTGGGCAGCCACACATCCGCCTGCTCGCGGATCGGATCTGCACCAGCCGATTCCGGTTCCTCGCCCGGCCCGGTATCGGCGAACGGATCGACACCAAACGGGTCATCCGAGTAAGAGTCCTCCCACCAACGGGGAATCGGCGACTCCACCACGATCATGTCCGCGGGAAACAATGGCCTATCTTCGAACCCGTCGCTCAGCGTGTTGTACACCGTCTTGCCGGCATTCCGATAGAGCGCGACATGGCCCAGAGATCCGAAGGCATGCACTCCGCCGGCTTTCCGGATCGCCTCCCGCATCGTCAACGGCGGCGCGGCCTCGATGAGGCCCGGCTCCACCACCAATCCGCGGACGGACACCGCCAGCGGCCGGCCCGCCGGCGGCGGGTGCAGCGGCGTCGCGGCAAGGCCCGGCCCCTGCGCATGCAGCGCATCGATGCCGGCGCACCAGTCGGCATATTCCACGGCCGTGCGGAGTCGGGGTTTCGCTTTCACCAGTTCCATCGCCTTCTCAAACCATCCGACGACCGTGCCGAAGGCTTCGGCATCCCGTTGATCCGGAGCGAACTGTCGTTCCACCGCGGTTTTCCAGATGCCCACCTGCCGCATCCGCGGAAGGATCAGAGCCTCATAGCCGGGGAATTCCTTCGCATACCACGCGAGCTTCGTGCGCCACGAATACGAGAGAATGTCATACGCGAAAGTGGTTCGGTTTTGGAAACTCGCGACGGCTTCTTCATATGCATCCTGCAACTCGGGCTCCGGCGGCCGGATGCCGTGCTCGGCGTAGTCCTCCAATCGTTCGAGGACGATGAGCGAGGTGAAGTCGCTGACGAGGCCGTGTTCCTTGCAATGTTGGATGATGGCTTCGCGGTTGCGGGAGCCGTCGCTTTCAAGACCGCCCAAAACGCGTTGCGCCCGCAGACGCCGGATGAGCCCTTCCGGGTTTCGCCCGGGCTCATACCGCACCGTGCGCGTTTTTGTGACCTCGTTCCCGAAGCCGAAACGAAGTTCCAAACTCCCGCTCCGCCTTTCGTCCAGAACGCCGAACACCCGCATCACACCGCCGGTTTCCGGCTCGACAAGATCATCCTCGAGCCCATCGCCAACCACGGAAACCAAGCGCGGCGGGCGCATCGTCACCTTCTCCACCGCGCGGACGTCCGACACCGCCACGGCCACTCCCCCGGAGATTCGCGCTGTCGAAGCCAGCGTCCCCCCGGCTGCCTTTCCCGCCGGATGGATGAATACGAGGGGGACTCCGATCTCCGGTCCGTCCTCGCCAAGCGTGCCGGTTCCATCGCTCACCAACACCAGCAGATCCGCATCCCCGGAGAGCACGCGGATCTTCGAGAAATCCGTCGCGCCATCGTAGTCCGCCTCTTCGAGAGCCTTCCTCAGTTTCCCCCACTCGCCGCCGCGGATCTCGAATTCGCCCGCCGCCTCCACTGTGTCGCGCAGCCAATGGAACTGCACGCGGGTGTTGCGGATCCGGGCGAACCACGCACCTAACAATTCAAGCTCCTTGCCGTGATTCCGGCTCCGCCCGGAAGCGGATGCGTCCCACACGAGACGGAGGGTCGCCGGAGACGCCACCCTGCGGGGCGCCATGTCCGGCATGCGGGTGGTCAGCATGAACTCGGGCCGCTGCCCCTCTTCGAGAATCATCACATCCCCCTTCGGCGCCTTGGATGCCACCTGGAGCGTTCCCTTCCGCTGGAAACCGGCGGCCTCGGCCTTCAGATCGCCCGAATGACCGGGTGAGAACGTCAGCCCGGCGGCGTCCGTGACACGCAGATCCCCGCCGCGGAGTTCGCAGGTTACCGCGAGCGGATCGGGGAAATCCAGCGGCAGCGAATACGCCAACTCCCCATTCGTGGCGGAAAGTGTTTCGATATAACTGATGCGAAGGCGCTTGGTCCCATCCGCGGGAACCGGATAGACCCGCGTGCGATAGACATTCCCCTCCTCCCGCTCGACGATGCCAGGGTCGATCAAGAGTCGCTTCACCGTTTCATAGGCGGTTCGAGCCCGTTCCTTCTCGACCGCCACGCCCGCGCGCATCGCGCCGTTCACCTCGAGCGCGTATCCGGAGACCGTGGCTCCCGGCGGCAGCCCGAGCGCGAACTCGCCCTCCACCGCCCGCGGCCCGCTGTTGCGGAAATTCAATTCCAGTGTGGTCTCCGCCACGTCCCCGGCGAAGCGGACGCCGATCCTCGCCTCCTCGATCCGCAATTCCTTCACCGACCCGTCGTCCTGCCTCACCGTCATGCGCGGCGCCTGGGCCGCGCCGATGGCTTGCAGGGCCACGAGGAGCCCGAGAAGAAACGTGGTTTTCATGGCGATTTGGAAACAGCTCCCACCACATCCGCGCGCACGAACAACAGGATCCTGCGGTCCGCAGCCGGCACCGGCTTGTCCGTCCGCGGGGTGATGGCGGAAACGAGTTGGAACTTCCCGGGGCGGAGGTCCAAGGAAATCCGTGTCCGGCAGGTTTCATAGACCGGCATCCGGCGCGAGGCGTCTCCCCATTGGTCTTTGTATTCCGTCCAAGTCTCGAAACGGAGGGGACGCACGATCTCGGAGATGAGGTGCAGATCGATCATCTTCACCTTCCAATCGATCGTCGGTTTGATTTCGAGTGTCACACCGGCATTCCGCGTCTCGAAAGCGGAGATATAGCGATGCATGGGATTGCCATAGGCCGAAACGGGGGGCGGCGCCGGCGTCATCGAATGGTCCGGAAACTCCAGCGCGCCGAATTCCGTCGGAAAGATCTCCTCGCGGAGCGAACCGGCGCTCGCACCCTCCCCGCTGCGGCAGGTGAGCACGCAGGTTTCCACGATTTCCGCCTTGCCCTGCTTGGCGAGAGCCATGGCCTTGGCATGCAGCGCGGCTCCGCCCGCCTCCGGGTCTTTCAATAACTCCGTCATCACCGGATGGGCCATGCCGATGAACTGAAGACTCACGCGCACGTTCGACGTGAGGGTATCCGCCGCGCAGATCCCACAGGTGAGCCACATGAGAAACGAGACCTTCATCACCGTGGGTTTCCATCAACGCCCGGTGACGACCACATCCGCACGCACGAAGACCATCAGCTTGCGTTTGAAGTCCGGATGTCCCTTTTCGTCCTTCGGAGAAAGGGCGGCCATCAGCATCGGTTTCCCGGGGGCGAGGGTGGCGCTGGTGTTGAGACGGAGGGTGTACATCGTCGGCATCTGGACTGGTGCGCTGCCGCGCTCGTCCTTCCACTCCGCCCACACCGTGTTGCCGACGTGATAGACGATCTCCGGCACGAAACGCAGGTCGATGATCATGTCGTCCTCACTGAGCGTCGGTTCGATTTCGAGCGTGGACCCGAGGTTGCGGGTTTCGAAGGCGGTCGGCGTGGGTCCGGTGGCGAAGTCGCGGCGGGCGGATCTCGCCTTTTCCTCGTCCTCCTTGCTCTTGAAGTGAATGTCGGACGGCAGCTCCGCCGGCTCGTATTCCGTCGGATAGATGAACTCCTCGATCGACTCGGAGGTCGCCTTCTGCCCGCTGCGGGCGAGGCACATCATGGTTTCGACGATGCCCGCCTTACCGTCCTTGACCAGTTGCGCGACCTGCTTGCGCAGCTCCGTGTCATTCGCCGCGGGCTTCTCTCCAAACATCAACTCGGTGAATTGCTCATGGGAAACCTCGATGAACTCCGCCACCACTCGGACCTGTTTCGGCAGCCGGTCCGCCTCGAATTCACCGAGCGGATCGAACTCCGGAGTTCCCACCTGCGCATGCGACAATAGAACCCCCGACACCCACCAACAAGCCGCGACAACCCCGGAACGAAGCATGGTTTTCATATGCAACCCGGACGCTCGCAGAACCAGCGCGGCGAGACGAGGGAAAAAGCATTACCGCACGACGGACTGAAGTCCGGGACTACGATTCGTCATCGGAGTCCTTGAGAACCTCGCGGACTTCTTGGATGAGTTGTTGGACGGCGCCGAGCAGTTCGGCGGTTTCGCGGCGGGTGGTGATGCGCCAGCCAGGAGTGGCGAGGTTCTCCTGATCGGCGGCGTCGAGGGCGCGGAGGGCGTCGCGGAGGCAATCGCGGGACTTTTTGAGGCGGACGAGCGTGTCGCCGGCGAAGAGCGGATCGGGCGGCCAGGGATCGTCGTCATCATGGCCGAGCGCGCCGCCGAGTTTCACCGCGGCGAACTGGACGCCCCATGCGATTTCGCGCAGCGGGTGTTCCTCCGGAGCGCTTCCTGGCAGCCATGTCTCGACCTCGGTGTGGAGGCGGGCGGCCAGGTCCATCGCACGGTCGAGAAGCGCGGGACGACGGGGTTCGGCGGTTTCTTTCCATGACTCGGATTCCATATCTTCCACGGCCTCGGCGGCGGCGGCGTTCATTTCCTCGATCCACGCGGCCTGTTGCGCGAGCTGCTCGGGTGTGGGCTCGGGCTCGGGCGGCATGCCGGACTCGCGGCGCAGGCGTTCGCGTTCTTCCTCGTAGATGACGTCGAAGTCGATCTCCTCGCGGCCCTCGCGTTCGATGCGGGCGGTGACGCGGTCGAGGAGGCGGTCCATCCACTCGGCCTCGGCGTCGGCCTCCGCCTCGGCGGCGCTGCGGGGCGCGTCGTCATCGAAGTCGTCGTCCGCATCAGCCACCAGCGACCCGAGACGGTCCATGAAACGGGTGAGCGCCTCGGCGTTTCGCGCGCGCTGGAGTTCCTCCTCGGCTTCGTCCATCACCCAGGCGGGTTCGGGATCGACTTCGAGTTCGAACGCGGCGGACTCGATGACGACCCGGCCGTTCGGGATGCTGAACCATTCGAGATAGAGGCTGTTCGCCCAGTGCCAGGGGAAGGGTCGCTTCGCCTTGTAACATTCCACCACCTCGTCCATCGACACCTCGGGCACCTTGACCTTGCGTGAGGCGGTGATGTCGCCGACGACACCCTGCTGGCGGGTGGCGAGGCCTTCCGGAGCTCCCGGCGAGGGCTGCGGATTGGTGAATCGGAGAAGGTGGCCGGCGAGATCGGCCCATGCGTTTCCTTCGAGCTCGAGCTCGACCGGCTCGTCGCGACCGACGAGCCAGATGCGGCCGGTGACCCGGCCTTTGCGGCGGTTGTCGATCTCCCCGCGGACCACTTGTTCATCGATGCGCCATGCCATGGCGGCAGCTTGACGGCGGTTCCGGCCGACGCCAAGCCGCCAGGTTTTTCCAAATCCGGAAACGGGGGGCACGAAACGCACGAAGCGGATGCCGAACGCAGCGTCGGGATCGCATTTCGCAACGCGGTCGCATTTCGCATTTCCGAAGGGATCCGGCGGGATGCGAAACGAGCGGGCGGCCCGGGTCTCGGAAAACCCCCACGTTGCAGGGAAATCCGGCCCTGTGCCGGGTGCGGAAGATGCCGCTCCTCACGCCATCGCGGAATGTCGCGGATGGCAGGGAGACTGCATGTTGGTTATCGGGTGGAACGCGGATTTCGCGCCTCCACCCGATCCGACAACCCCAAACCCGATGTTCCCCCGATGATCTCCGACACGACATGGATCCGACAGGAGCTGCCCGATGTGGCGCGGCTGTTTGAAGACGAATGCAGGACCGAATCCGAATACCGCGGCAGGCCGGTGAACGAGCACGATCCGGTGGTGCGGACGCGGGTGGCGGACCGGCTGCTCAACGGAGCCGGCGAAAGGATCCGCCGCAGGATGATCCGCCGCGGGGTGTTTCCGGAAACGGAATGAAAGCCGGGACTACGAGGCGGCCTTGGAGAAGCTTTTCCAGGTAGTTGACGGGAAGCCAGCAAACCAGCAAACTTCCTCCATGAAAACCACTTTCGATCTCCCCCCCGAACTGGTTCGGGAGCTGAAACTACGGGCCGTGCATGAGGGCCGGAAACTCAAGGACGTGGCGGCGGATCTGTTGAAACGCGGCCTCGCCGGACCGGAGACGACTGCAAAGTCCCTGCCCGCCAAGCCGAAGATCGTCATCCAAGCCAGCGGGCTGCCGGTGGTCCGCTGCAAGGCGAATGCTCCGGCCAAGCGGATGACTGCCGGCGAGTTGCTCGCGCTTGAGCAGGCAAGCCTCGATCAGGAAGATCTCCAACGCCTTGGCCATGCTCTTTGACTCCAACGTCTGGCTGGCGCTCACCTTCTCCGCCCACCCGCACCATGCTTTGGCGAAGAAGCTCTTCACCGAAGCAAGCGCCGAACATCCCGCCTGCTTTTGCCGAGCCACCCAGCAGAGTTTTCTTCGCCTCGCGACCACTCCGGTCTTGCTCAAGGCCTACGGTGCCGAGGGGCTCACGAATCAAGATGCCTCGAAACTGATCCAAATCCTCTCCAGTCTGTCCCCCGTCAGCACACTTGAGGAACCTTCCGGTCTCGAACCCCACTGGCTTGAGTTGGCCGGGCTGAAAACCGCTTCTCCGAAGGTCTGGATGGACGCCTATCTCGCCGCATTCGCCATTCTCCATGACGTGCGGTTCGTCACCCTCGACAAGGATTTCCAGACCTTCGAAAAAGAGGGACTGAAATTGAGATTGTTGGGAACGGAAGATCGATCATAGATGGCGGTCGGGGGTCCAACGGTCAGGCGGGCGCGCCCTGCCGGATGACGCCCGTTGCGGAACGGGGGGTCAGGCGAAGACCTCCTTCACCGCCTCGCCTTTGTCGGCGACCTTGAAGGGGCGGCCGCTGGGGGACATGACGATCTGGGTGGTGTAGAGGCCGAGGGCGTGGGCGATGGTGGCGTTGAAGTCCTGGACGGTGACCATGCCGTCCTTGACCTTCGAGCCGGAGCTGTCGGTGAGGCCGTGTTTGTAGCCGCCCTTGACGCCGCCGCCGGCGAGCAGGCAGGAGAAAGCGGAGGGGTGGTGGTCGCGACCGCCGTTGTGGTCGGTATTGATCTCGGGCGTGCGGCCGAACTCGGTGGCGACGACGACGAGGGTTTCTTCGAGTTTGCCGCGCTTTTCGAGGTCGGTGATGAGGGCGGCGTAGGCGCGGTCGAACTCTCGGCAGCGGCCTTCGACGCCGGTGAAGTTGTCATAGTGGGTGTCCCAGCCGCCGAGCTGGACCTGGACGAAGCGCACGCCGTGATCGACGAGGCGGCGGGCGAGCAGGCAGCCTTGGGCGAAGCGGCCGTTGCCGTAGAGCTTGCGGGTGGCCTCGGATTCCTTGCGGATGTCGAAGGCGTTGAGATCCTCGGAGTTCATGAGGGAAACCGCCTCGCGGTAGAGGTCCTCGTAGGCCTTGACGTCGGCGTTCGGGTATTGCTCGTGGAAGCGGCGGTTGAGCTTGTCGGCCAGGGAGAGGCGGCGTTGGAAGTCTTCTTCGGACACGCCGCTGCCGCGGTGGGAGTCCTTGAGCCCCTCCTCCGGGCTGCCGATGGGGGCGGCGGAGAACTTCGCGCCGAAGAAGCCGCCGCCGGTGAGTTCGGGCGAGGAGTCGATGGCGACGTATCCGGGAAGCTCGGGGTGGATGCGGCCGCCGAGTTTCACCGCCCATGCGCCGAGCGACGGGTGCTGGATGGTGCCGCGCATGGCATAACTCGTGTGCATGATATAGGAACCCTGCTCGTGGGCTCCCTGGGTGGAGTTCATCGAGTTGATGACGCAGACCTTGTCCATGACCTTGGCGGTCTCGGGCAGGTAGTGCCCCACCTGGACGCCATCGGCCTTGGTGGAGATGGCCTCGGTTTTCCCCATGATGTCCTTTTTCTTCGGCTTGGGGTCGAAGGTGTCGACGTGGCTCATGCCGCCGGACATGAACAGATAGATGACGTGTTTCGCCTTGGCATCGGGCCGGACGTTGGCGGCGGAGGCGAAGCTGCCGCCGAACACCGGCACGAGGTGCACGCCCAGCAGGGTGCGCGCCGCGTTGGAAAGGAAGTGGCGGCGGCTGAGTTCGTCGGAACGGAGGAAGGGATCGGAGCTCATGGGTTTATTGCAGGAAGAGAAACTCGGAGGACATGACGAGGGAGGAAACGATGTTGCGGCAGCCGTCCTCGCCGCGGCCGCGGAGTTCCTCGAGCATCCAGCCCATCTCCTCATCGGAGGGCGGGCGGCTGAGGATGGTGATGTAAAGGCGGCGCACCTTTTCGGCGTCCGAGCTGGCGCCATCGAGGGCGCGGTAGAGGTGGGCGTCCGTGTTGTTGACGAGTTTCTCCTGCACGACGCCGTTCATCAGGGAGAGCACCTGGCCGACGTTCGGCTCGCGGCTGGAGGCATCGACGACCTCGCGGTCCGACGCGCCGAAGAGATAGAGCAGGTGGTCGCGCGGGGCGGGCGAGGGCAGCTCGGAGGCGCGGACGAGCGCGTTTCCGCCGTAGCTGCGGCCCTGCTCCATCATCGACATCGCGCCGCCGCCTTGCGCGGGCGAGTCGTCATGGATCTGGCGCACGAGTTTGGCGAAGTAGTCGCGCACGGCCTGCTCGGACTTGAGAGCGAGCACCTCGCGGGACAGCTCGGGCATGGTCTTGCGGCCGACGAGGACCGGCTTGCCGTCGAGCATCACGCGCTGCTCGAGTTTGCGCACCGGCTTGCGGTCCGGATCGCCGGCGGCGAGCGTGATGAGCGAGTCCCAGATCTGCTCGGCGGAGAGGCGCTCGATCTTGCGGCCGTGGAAATCGTCGCCGCCCTCGACCTGCGACGGGTTCGGGTTGGTGGCGAACTGGAAGGTGCGGGTCAGGAACAGCACGTGTTGGAAATCACGAAGATCGTATTTCAACTCGACCATCAGGGAAGAGAGCAGCCGGGCCATCTCGGGATGGTGGGTTTTCTCCGGCGGGCGGTATTCATCGACGGGTTCGTAGAACGCGCGGCCCATCACGCGCCGCCACATGCGGTTTGCGATGACGGCTGCGAAACGATCGCCGGTGCGGTCCACGAGCCACTCGGCGAGCTGCTCGCGACCATCGTCGCCCTTGTCTCTCTCGGACATGCGCACGGTTTTTCCGAAGGGCGTGCGGGCGCCAACGGTCTCGCCGGGGTCGCCATCGCGGTATTGGTAGTCGGACGGCAGGTCGATCCGACCGTCACCGCCACCGGCGAGCGACAGACCGTAGACCTTGTCCCAGAGCAGGCGGGCGACGCGGTATTCGCGCGAATTCCGGCGCTCGTCGTCGGAGAGCTCGCGCCACAGCGGCTCCATGTAGCGCTGGCGCATTTCATGCTGGCCGTGGGTGAAGGCGGCGAGTTCGTAGAAATCCATGCGCTCGGTGGTGCCGAAGGGATCGTCATGGCATTGCGCGCACTCCATCCGCGCGCCGAGGAAGATGCGCATCGTGTTCGAGAGGTTGTCGAGCGGCATGCCGCGGTCGCGGACGTAGTAGCCGACAGCGGCGGACTCCGGGTCCCAGCCGTCACCGGACGAGGCGAGGAGGCTTCGCGTGAACTCGTCCCATGGCATGTTGTCCGCCATCGCCGTGCGCACCCAGTCGCGGTACGGCTCCAGGGTGGCGCGGCCATTGGCCGGGCGGTCGGTGACGCGCAGGAGGTCGAAGACCCAGTTGCTCATGTGGCTCGAATAGCCCGGGGACTTCATCAGATACTCGACGAGTTTCTCGCGTTTCTGCGGATCGTCGGTCTCAAGGAAGAAGATCGCTTCCTCGGCGGTGGGGATGCGGCCGACGGCGACGAGAAACACGCGCCGCAGGAACGTCGCGTCGTCGGTCACGTCCGGAACGGGCAGCGACTTCTTGCGGTAAAACGCGGCGACCTGACGGTCGATCTTGAGCGCCATTTCCTGGAGTTTCGCCGGATCCTGATCGGCCCGGAGCGTTCCGGGGACAAGCAGGCAGGCGGCGAACGGCAGGGTTCGGAGAGTATGAGAGAAGCCGATCATGGGTTTTTCAGCGATCCGGCACTTTAGCCGGTTGAGCGGGGGAGTCAACGGAGCGGGAGCCCACGCGATGACGGAGCGAGTCGAGAATCGGGACGTCCGCGGGGGCCCATTCGAGGGAATCCAGAGCATCCGGAGCACACCAGTAAACGGCGTCATGCTCATGCGGGTGGAACTCTCCGCCGACGATGCGGCAGAGGAAGGGGTGGAGCCGGATGGACGTCGAACCGTAGTCCCAGTCCACCGGATCGAGGGCTTCGCCGACGGAAACATGAATGGCCAATTCCTCACGGAGTTCCCGGATCAGGGCGTTCGGAAGACTCTCGCCCGCGTCCACTTTCCCCCCCGGAAATTCCCATAGACCGCCGAGGTGTTTTCCTTTCGGACGCCGACAGGCGAGAAACCGACCTTCGCCGTCCTCGATGATGCCGCAGACAACCTCAATCATATGCTTCGTCCAATCTCCGGGCGCACCCGGAATCCTCGACAACCTGAAAACAGCAAGGCCGCCGGGAATGCCGGCGGCCTTGGAAATTCAAGTCATTCTGGGTTGAATCAGGCGACCAAGGTCTCTTCGTCCTTGTCGTCGTCGCAATCCTTCTTGCACTTGCCGGCGAGGAGGGTGCCTTCTTCTTCCTTGTCGCAGTCGCCATCCTTCTCGCACTTGCCGGCGATCAGGGTGCCTTCTTCCTCGTCGTCACCGTCCTTCTTGCATTTGCCGCAATCCGCGAGGGTGCCTTCCTCTTCCTTGTCGCAGTCACCGTCTTTCTCGCACTTGCCGGCGAGGAGGGTGCCTTCTTCCTTCTTCTCGTCATCCTTCTTGCATTTGCCGCAATCGGCGACGGTTTCCTCCTGCTTTTCCTTGTCGCATTTGCCTTTCTCACAGCCTTCGCCGTACGAGAGCGGAGCGACGATCAAAGTGGCGCAGAACGCGCTGAGCATCAGTTTCATGGTAGTCGTTGGTTGGTTGGTGGGGTTGGGTTGGTTCGGTTGGTCGGGCAAATTACCCGGTTGTCTGAGATCCGCCAGCGGAAATTATTCGAACGATCTGCTGGAAAAATCCCAAACCACCGGGAGTCCCACGGAGAACTCCGCCGTCCGCGAAATGTTTCTGTAAAATCGTTCGCACGCGGAGAATCCGGCTTTGGACTTGGCGCGGCGGGCGTTCTCCCCTATCCCCGCGGGCCCGTGTCGTTCACCGTCCTCGCCCGAGATCCCGCCTGCCAGGCCCGCCGCGGCCGGCTCGAACTCGCCCACGGCACGGTCGAGACCCCGATTTTCATGCCGGTGGGCACCCAAGGATCCGTCAAAACGCTGCATCCCGCGGAACTGGAGGAACTCGGCGCCCAGATCATCCTCGGCAACACCTACCACCTGTGGCTGCGCCCGGGCCACGAACTGGTTCGCGAGATGGGCGGGCTCCACGGTTTCAGCACGTGGAAACGCCCGATCCTCACCGATTCCGGTGGTTTCCAGGTCTGGTCGCTGGCAAAGCTGCGGAAGATCACCGAGGAGGGCGTCCGCTTCCAAAACCATCTCGACGGCTCGCGGATGCTGCTGACGCCGGAGCTGAGCATGGAAATCCAGGCCGCGCTCGGCTCGGACATCGCGATGCTCTTCGACGAGTGCCCGCCCTACCCGTGCGATGAGGAATACGCCGCCAAATCCCTCGCTCTCACCACCCGCTGGGCCCGCCGCTGCAAGGACTGGGTGACCACCCACGAACCGCGCTCCGGCGACGGCCGCCAACTCCACTTCGGCATTGTTCAGGGATCGATCTACGCCGGGCTGCGCGAACAATCCGCCCGCGAACTGGTGGACATCGGCTTCGACGGATACGCCATCGGCGGGGTGTCGGTGGGCGAGCCGGAACACGAGATGTTCCGGGCGATCGAAAATGCCGTCCCCTTCCTGCCCGAGGACAAACCCCGCTACGCGATGGGCCTCGGCACCCCGCCGCAGATCCTCGAAATGATCGGTCGCGGGGTCGACATGTTCGACTGCGTGATGCCCACCCGGATGGCCCGCCACGGGGTGGCCTTCACGCTCGACGGCCCGGTCCAGATCAAGAACCAGGTCCACGCCCGTGACCCGCGGCCGATTTGCGAATCCGCCCACCCGCATGTCTCCGGCTTTTCCCGGGCCTACCTGCGGCACCTGTTCCGCGCCGGGGAAATCCTCGCTTTGCGGTTGCTTTCCTTCCACAATCTGCATTTCTACCTGCGCCTTGCCGCCGGCGCGCGGGACGCCATCGCCGCCGGGGATTTCCCCGCGTACCGGGAGTCCTTCATCCGGCGCTACACCCAGACCGCCCACTCATGACCCCGACGACCGCATTCCTTTCGTTCCTATTCCTCGCCCAGGCCAAGCCCGGCGAAGGCACCAGTCCGTTCGGCAGCCCGCTCATCATGATGGGCCTGATGGTGGTGATGTTCTACTTCCTCATCATCCGCCCGCAGCAACGCCAGCGGAAAGAACAACAGGCCCGGATCGCTGCCCTTCAGGCCGGCGACAAGGTGGTCACCACCGCCGGCATCCACGGCATCGTCCACAATATCAAGGACCACACCGTGGTCGTGAAGGTCGCCGAGGGCACGATGATCGAGTTCGACAAGGCCGCGATCACCGTCGTCCACAAGAAGGACGTCAAGTAACCCATCCGTTTTCCGTCTCCACCGCATTCCGCCATGCTCGCCCTCACCTCGTTTTTCGACGATCCGCTGGTCGTTTTCGTCAGCGGACTGGCCCTGCTGATCCTGTTTTTCTGGTATTTCGCGACCGATGTCGACCGCCGCAAGCGCAATGTCGGCAGCGTGCTGACCATCGGAATCACGGCGCTCTGCATCATCGCGGCCACGCCGGTGAGCGAGAAACTCAAGGGCGGCATCGACATCGTCGGCGGTTCGTCGTTCTCGCTGCGGGTCCAGCCGAAGGAATCCGAGAGCGGCGAGAAAATCCCCGTCACCGAGCAGCAGGTCGACCAAGCCATCGAGGTCATCGAGAAACGCCTCAACAGCATGGGCACGTCCGAGCCGCTCATCGCCCGCCAGGGAGACGACGGCATCCTCGTCCAGATGCCTGGCGTGGAACCCGAGGAAAGCAAACGCATCGAGGAAACGCTGGAGAAGGTCGCGAAACTCGAACTCCGCGAGGTGCACCCGCAGAGCGACATGCTCGCCGCCCGCGTGGCATCCGGCGAGGAGATCGTCCCCGGCTACCTCCCGTACAAATACAAACACAAGGACGCCGACGGCAACGAACTCACCACCGACATCCTGCTCAACCGCCGGATGGCGCTCGGTGGGTCGAACATCGTCAACGCCTCGCCCTCCGCCCAGCAGGCCGACGCCGTCCAGGTCACCCTCGACGGCGAGGGTGAGGACAAGATGATCAACCTGACCAAAAACATGCGGATCGGTCAGGACCGCCTCGCCATCGTGCTCGACGGCGAGGTCAAGAGCGCGCCGGTGGTCAACGCCGTGCTCGGCAAGAACTTCATCGTCGAAGGACTCAACGAACCCGGAGAAGTCCAGAACCTCGCCAGCGCGCTGATGAACCCGCTGGAAAACCCGCTGGTGGTCGAGGCCAAGAACGAAGTCTCCCCCACCCTCGGCGCGGCGATCGTGCAACAAGGCATCTGGGCCGGCCTCGCCGGACTCGCCATCACCGCCTTGTTCGTTTTGATCTACTACCGTTTCGCCGGCATCATCTCGCTCATCGGCCTCGGCCTCAACGCGGTGATCCTCTTCGGCGTGATGGCGATGTTCGGCTTCACGTTCTCGCTGCCCGGCATCGCGGGCATGATCCTCATCATCGGCATGGCGGTGGACGCCAACGTGCTCATCTACGAGCGCCTGCGGGAGGAAATCCAGGCCGGCAAGTCGCTCCGCAACGCCATCGACGCCGCCTACGACAAGGCTTTCAGCGCCATTTTCGACTCCAACATCACCTCGCTCATCACCGCGCTCATCCTGTTCGCGCTCGGCAGCGGAGCGATCAAGGGGTTCGCGGTAACCCTGACCATCGGCCTGCTCGCCTCGATGTTCTCGGCCATCCTGGTGACCCGCGTGCTCTACCGCTGGGGCGTCGATCTGAAACTGATCACCAAGCTCACCTTCCTGGACCTCATCAAGTCCGCCAACTTTGATTTCCTCGGCAAGCGCCGGATCTGCGCGATGCTTTCGCTGGTGCTCATCGTGGTCGCCTGCTCCGGCTTCTTCATCCGCAAGGAGCGCTCGCTCGGTGTCGACTTCACCGGCGGCACGTTGATCGAGTTCCAACTCGGCAAGGACCTGGTGATTCCGGTTCCGGAGGTCGAAAAGGCGCTGACCGGCATGAAGCTCAACAAGACGGCCTATCCGCAGGAACAAAGCAACCCGGCCACCGGCACCATCCTCTCGATCCGCTGCGACAGCCGCGACACCGAGAACATCATCGCGAAGCTGCGTGAAACGATTCCCTCGCTAGGTGAGGTCGATTCCGGCCAACCCGCCAAGGACGGCGTCACCAACTACAAGGTCGATGCCAGCCAGAAGGAGGTCTCCGCGGTCATCGGCGGTCACTTCCTCCGCGGCTCGGTCATCGCCTTGGTCATCGGCGTTCTGGGCATCGTGATCTACATGACCATCCGCTTCGAATTCTCCTTCGCCCTCGGCGGGATGGTCGCCCTGATGCACGACATCATCATCGCCGTCGGATTCGTCGTCCTCATCGGCGAGGAACTCTCGCTCATCCACGTCGGCGCGATCCTGACGATCGCCGGTTACTCGATCAACGACACCATCATCGTTTTCGACCGCATCCGCGAAAACCTGCTGACCAGGGGTGGCTCGATCAAGGAGCTGATGAACGAAGCCATCAACGCGACACTGTCACGAACGCTGCTCACCTCGTCGACGACCATCGTCACCGTGCTGCTTCTCGCCGTCCTCGGCGGCAGCAACCTCCGCGATTTCTCGATGACCATCCTCAGCGGTCTCGTGGTCGGCACCTATTCGTCGATCTTCGTCGCCGCCCCGATCGTCCTGTGGTGGAGCCGCCGCAAGAAAGGCCGCGACCTGCGCGACGACGTGCTCGCCACCAAGGAGGCTGCCGACGCCGCGGCCGCCGCGCCCTGAGCCACGCCATGCGCCTCCGTTTCCTCGCCCCGCTTCCCCTGCTCGCCACGGCCGCGCCGGCCGAAGTCGAGCGCGAGATCCCATGGGGTGTGGAAATCGTCACCGGCTATCGATCCGAATACATCCAGCGTGGTTTCAAACTCGCCAACGACCTGTTTGACGTGCAGGCCGAGGCGGAGCTCACGCTGACGGACGACCTGATCGCGAACTTCGGCGCCTGGTATGGCACCGGCACCGGATCGGCCGATTTCGACGAAGGCGGCGCCTTCGCCGGCATCCGGGCGGAGCAAGGCGACTTCTCGTTCGCCTTCGACGCCCGCTGGCGCTCGATCGACCACCCGGTCTTCGAAGACGGACTCGACCTGATGCCCAGCGTTTCCTGGCACTGGACCGAGGACCTAGGCCTCACCGCCGGCGCGGCATGGAACACGGGAGCGGACGGGCTCTATGGCTTCGCCGAAAGCAATTGGTCGAAACCCGTCGGCAAGTCGTCCTTCGTTTCCCTCACCGGCGGCCTCAGCGCCGTGGACGGCTACTACGGCCGCAGTGGTTGGAACGACCTCTACGCCCGCGCCTCGTTCACCCAGGGCATCAACCAAAGCGTGGCGATCACCCCGTTTGTCGGGCTGTCCATCCCGCTCCAGTCGGATGGGGAAACGAACCGGCTCTTCGGCGGCGTGTGGTTCGAGGTGAACTTCTGATCAACGCTCCTGCATTTCAGGAGCGCCGCCGTCCTGCGCGAAATCCTGCGCGGTCAGCTTGAGGTCGCCATTGCGATCGAGCTTCATGAAGCGGTCTTCCTGCTCGTCCTCACCGAGGTTGCGAACCTCCGGCCCCTTGCGGTATTCCTCGAAGCTCACCGCTCCGTCCTGATCCACGTCGAGGCTCTGCAGGATCGACTGCGGATGACGGGCCGCGTCCGCTTTCCTGCCGGATTTTTTCCCCGGCTTCTTGTCGGCTTTTTTCTCCGCCTTCTTGTCGACCTTCTTCTTGCGCTTGACGTCCTTTTTCGAGTCCGGAGCGTCCGGCCGGTCGGCAGGAGAAATCACTCCGTCGCCATTGGTATCGAGACGTTCGAAAACCTTCTCGATGCGGCTTTCGGGAAGCTTGGCGAACGGCTTGCCGACGCGAAACTCTTCGAAACTGACGCTCCCGCTCTTGTCGCTGTCGAGTTCCCACAGGCGCGGCAGGGCGCGTTTTTCCGGCTTCTTGTTGCCGCGGGGTGGAGCGCCCAGCTCGCCGCGGCCGATGCGGCCGTCGCCATTCTTGTCGAGCCGGGTAAACAAGCGGTCCCGTTTTTCGTCCGCCAGATTGCGGACCCGTCCCAGCTCCGAAAACTCCTCTTTCGTCAGGAATCCATCCCGGTCGGCATCCGCATGTTTCCAGGCGTCCACCATGGGCCGCTTCGGTGCGTCCGCGCCACCGCGGGGAGGCGCTCCCTCGTCCCCCGGCTTGGCCATCGCGAGCGATGAGAAAATGAGACCCGCGATCATGGGGGAAACTGGGATTGTTTTCATGGCCGTTTCGAGCTTTTCTGGCGCCGTCCGGGACGACACGGAAAGAAACTCCGGCGTTCTCCGAAAGTTTCGTTCCACAATCTCCCCCGCCACCCTTTCACAAGCCGCATGCACATCCGAGACATTCTTTCCGGCGACTCACCGTCGCTTTCCTTCGAGTTCTTCCCGCCACGGACGGAACAGGCGTGGGACGACCTCTACCAGACGATCCTCGATCTCGAGTCGCTGCGGCCGTCATTCGTCTCGGTCACCTACGGTGCGGGCGGCAGCACCCGCGAGCAGACGCACAACCTGGTGCTGCGCATCAAACAGACCACGTCGATCCCGCCGGTGCCGCACCTCACCTGCGTCGGCCACACGCGGGACGAAATCCGGGCGATCCTCGAACGCTACGCCGCCGCCGGAGTGGCGAACGTGCTCGCGCTGCGCGGCGACCCGCCCCGCAACCAGCCCGACTATGACTGGGCGGCCGGGGAGTTCCGCTACGCCGCCGACCTCGTCGCATTCATCCGCGAGTTCAACGAGAGCGGCGCCCACCCGGACCCGCGCGGTTTCGGCATCGGTGTCGCAGGGTTTCCCGAAGGTCACCCCGCCACGCCGAACCGCGCCGCGGAACTCGACAACCTGAAGGCCAAGGTCGACGCGGGTGCCGACTACATCTGCACCCAGTTGTTCTTCGACAACCACGACTTCCTCGATTTCCGCGACCGCTGCCGCCTCTCGGGCATCGACGTGCCGATCCTCGCCGGGATCATGCCCGTCACCTCGCTGCAGGGCATGAAACGGATGGCGGAACTCGCCGCCGGCGCCCGCTACCCGGCCAAGCTGATCCGCGCGCTCAACCGCGCGAACTCGAACCCGGAAGCCGTCGAACGCGTCGGCATCCACTATGCCGCCGAGCAATGCGCCGAACTCCTCGACCACGGCGTGGACGGCCTGCATTTCTACACGCTCAACCGCAGCCGCGCGACGCGCGAGATCTATCAGGCCATCGGTCTCGACACCCGCGCCTGATCAGCGCTGGCCCTGCTGATAGAGATCCTCGGCCTGCTTGAGGGTCAGCTCGTAGAGGAAACCCTCGATCGGCACATCCAGCAGGATGCGGCCTGTCGCCGGGTCGCGCGGATGGAGCCGCACCAACTCCGCCGCGCCGTCGAAAGCGTCACCCGGGATGGAAATCCGGAACTTCCCTTCGTAGCGGAGCATCCGGGACAGACGCTCGGCCGCCTGCAGACCAAGGATCCGGTTGTCGGCGGCCAGATCCAGCTTGTCGAAGAGCGACACCTCGTCCGAATTGGCGGCCTTGGCCGTCGCCGCGTCGCGGAGGGTGAGCCCGCTGCGGCCCCATGGCCCGAACTCGCTGGCTCCCTCGTCCCCGCCGATCCAGCCGCCACCCACACCCGCCTGCGTCATCGCCTGGCTTTTCTCCTCCTCGGTGGGGAGGCGGACGAGCATCGCGCCGGTGAGCGAGAAGAGATCCTCGGATTTCAGGTCGACATTGGTGACCGCCATGCCGCCACCGCTGGTTTTCAGATCGAAGGTCCCTTCACGGAAGTCCACACGCTTGTAGTTCCGGACACCATCGACCACCGAAAGTGCTTTCAGCAGATGGATGCGCTCCCGCAGCGTGATCACGTCCGTGCCGTCCAGCACCACCTCGCCGCTGAATCCGACGCCGTCCGATGTGTTGGTGGAGCCGAACAACCGAAAGTCTCCGGAGATGGTTCCCTCGAGGAAATCCGAAGCCGCCGAGGGCAGGATCTTGTCCAAGGGAAGGTTCCGGATCTTCGCGCTGCCCTTCACTTCCGGAGTCGCGTTCCCGCTCACCCGCAGGCTCGGGAACTCCACGCTCGCCGCCCCGGACTTGAACTCCGCCTTCTCAAACAAGATCCCCGACGGCTCGCAGAGCACCGTGAGGGCTACGATATCAAGGTCGTGCAGCCAGTTCTGATAAAACGTGCCGCCTTTGAAAACCATCCTCCATCCGGTCGGGGTGCGTTGCACCGAGAGCGCGGAGTTTTCGATCCCGCCGCGGGTCGGCTCGGAGTAGCCCCACCGGATCGTCGCGTCGGCGATCTCGAACGAGTTGACCTCGACCTTCGACGACTTGTGAAACACAGCCTCGGCGATCTTGGCGGCGGCCTCCTCGTCCTCGGCGCCGGCGCGCAGGTCGAGATCGAGCCGGGAGATCGTGACGATGCCGGGCTCCCAGACCCCGAGCAGGCCGTCCACGAGTCCCATCTTGCAGCGGACGTTGCGGGCCTCCATGGACGAGAAGAACGTCTCGTTTCCACCCACGGCGGCGAAACGGCCGATCTCGAGGCGTCCGCGCGCCCGGGAGATACCGCGGGCGTCGAAGTCCTCGGCAGCCATCCCTTCACGGACCGCATCCTTGAGGCCCGTGCGGAAACGCTCCGTGTTGGTCCGGCGCTCAAGGTAGATCCAAGTGCCCAGCGCGACCAAGGCGAGGAAAATGAGCAGGCGGAACCCCATGCGCAGCAGGTGGAACATCGCCCGGCCTTTCATGCCGCTGCCGCTCATGGAATAGCGGACCTGGAACCAAAAGCCCTGGTTGGCCACCCATTGGCTCAGGCGCTCGTTGAAATTTTGAAGTTGCTCGGATTCCATGGATCGGGTCGCCTTGGCGCGGCAAAGCTAAAACCCTCGCCGCACGTGACGCGAGGGAAATTTCCCTCGCTTGGTAACGCCCCATCCCCTACCTCACCGCCCGTGGAAGACACTGACTACAAGGTCCGTCTGGAAATCTTCGAAGGTCCTCTGGACCTCCTGCTCTACCTCATCAAAAAGGACGAGGTGGACATCCACTCGATCTCCATCGAGCGGATCACCAGCCAGTATCTCGACTACATCAACACCTTCAAGCTGCTCAACATCGACCTCGCGTCCGAGTTCATCGTCATGGCGGCCAACCTGATGTATTTGAAAAGCCGGACGCTGCTGCCGCGCGTCGACCAACCGCCCGAGGAGGACGCCGAGGAGGACGATCCACGCTGGGAGCTGATCCGGCAGTTGATCGAATACAAGAAATTCAAGGACGCGGCCGGGTTCCTGAGCCTGCGGGAAGTCGAGCAGGAAGGGCGTTTCGCCCATCAGACGGACACTTCCGACGCGCCTGACCCGGAACCCACAGGACTGGCCGAGGTCTCGATCTTCGAGCTGATCCGCGCGTTCCAGAACGTGCTGAAACGCTTCGAGGAGTCCCACGACTTCGGGGACATCATCGACGACCGCTATACGGTGTCCGACAAGATCGAGCTGCTCATGCAGCGCGTCATGCCCGGGGAAACCTGCCGTTTCGAGTCCTTGTTCCAGACCGCGACGACCAAGTCGGAGGTCATCGTGACCTTCCTCGCGCTGCTCGAACTGATGAAGTTGAACCAGTTTCTCGTCCGCCAGAGCGAACTGCTCGGCGACATCGTCATCGAGCGCCGCAGCGCGCAGGCCGTGGCCGCGCTCGAAGCGGCGGAAGTCGGCGCCGTCGAGGACGACGCGTAAGGGGGCGCTCCAACCGGAGCCCTTCAGCTCATCCGATAGACGATGCGGGCCTTCGTAAGGTCGTAGGGAGACATCTCCATCCGCACCTTGTCACCCACCACGAGGCGGATGAAACGCTTGCGCATCTTGCCCGAAATGTGGGCGAGAACTTCGTGACCGCTCTCAAGGCGGACACGGAACATCGTCCCGGCGAGGACGGAGGAAATCTCACCATCCACCTCGACAGCCTTCTCCTCGTCGGTGCTCTTCGATTTTTTCGGCGGGCCGGAACGACCGCGGCGTGTTCTGGAAGGACGGGATCCCCGTTTGGGTGGACGATTTGGCATAATCAATGGAAGTCAGCACGCACGCGGGCCCGGAAATTCCGTGACGCCTACAACGGCGCGCGGCGTTGAGATAACGTGGATCACGCCACGCATCAACGCTAAAATCCGGAACGGACCGCGCGAATCCGCCGGAACACGCGGAGTTTCCTGCCTTTCCAACCGGTCACGCGTGCCCGGACAAATACCTCTCGGCTTCCAACGCGGAGGCGCATCCCTGGCCGGCGGCGGTGATCGCCTGGCGGTAGTAGTGGTCCGCCACGTCGCCGGCGGCGAAGAGCCCCGGGGTCTTGGTGGCGGTGCGGCCGGGCGTCTGGAGGATGTAGCCGTTTTCGTCCGTGTCCACCAGATCGCCGAGGAAGCCGCTGTTCGGAACGTGGCCGATGGCGACGAACACGCAGGCGACCTCCAGCTCGCTCGTGTCACCGCTTTTGACATTCTGCAGCGTGACGGCGCGCATCTCGCCCTTGTCGTCGGTGAGGTATTCGGTGACCACCGTGTCCCAAACCGGTTCGATCTTCGGGTTTTCGAGGACCCGCTCGGCCATGATCTTGGAAGCGCGGAGTTCGTCGCGGCGATGGATCAGATAGACCTTGCTGGCGAAACGGGTCAGGAAGTCCGCCTCCTCGCAGGCGCTGTCGCCACCGCCGATCACGCAGACCGGGACATCGCGATAGAACGCGCCGTCGCAGGTGGCGCAGGACGTGAGCCCGTGGCCGATGAGTTTCTGCTCGCCTTCGATGCCCATGTGGCGGGGCGCCGCACCGGTGGCGACGATCACGGTTTTCGACTCGAAACTCTGCTCGCCCGCCTTGATCAGGAAACTGCCGTCCTCGCGACGCTCGATCGACTCCACGCTCGCCCATGCGACGCGCGCTCCGAATTTCTCGGCCTGCTGTTGCATGCGGGTCATCAACTCGGGCCCCATGATTCCCTCGGGGAAACCCGGGAAATTCTCCACCTCGGTGGTCGTCGTGAGCTGGCCGCCGGGTTGGGTGCCGGAAAGAAGAAGCGGGGTGAGGTTGGCGCGTGCGGTGTAGATCGCGGCGGTGTAGCCGGCGCAGCCGGTGCCGATGATGATGACGTTTTCCATGAAGCGTAGAGGTTCGGGGGCGCGAAGTATTCCGGCGCGATCCGCACGGAGTCAACCATCACCACGCGTTTCCTGCGAAATGCCGGCCTTCCCGGCGGATCGGGGCAATATCGCGTTGCGCCGGGCCGGGCATCGTTGAGAATCGGCGCGTTCATGAGTCCCGACGTCATCCGCGAAGCCCTCCAACAAGTCCGCTACCCGGGATTCTCCCGGGACATCGTTTCCTTCGGCCTCGTCAAGGACATCACCTGTGAACCGGGCGCGACGACGGTGCTGCTCGAGGTCCAGACCCGCGATCCCAAGGTGCCGGAACAGATTTTCCGCGATTGCCACGCCGCCTTGGACGGTCTGGATGGCGTCGGCACGGTGAAAATCGACGTTCGCGTGAAGGACGCGCCCGCGGTGAGCGGCGCGGCCGAAGGCGTCGGCAAGTCATCGATCCCCGGCGTGAAACGCATCATCGCCGTCGCCTCCGGCAAGGGCGGCGTGGGGAAATCCACGGTCGCGGCGAATCTCGCGGTCGCGCTGGCGAAACGCGGTGCGCGCGTCGGCCTCTGCGATTGCGATCTCTACGGCCCCTCCGTGGCGCAGATGTTCGGCAGCAACGAACGGCCGCTGGCGAACGAGCGCGACGAGATCCTCCCGATCGAGGCGCACGGCATCCAGCTCATGTCGATGGGTTTCCTGCTCGAGGACAGCTCGCCGGTGATCGTGCGCGGGCCGATGGCCACCCGCTACACCCAGCAGTTCCTCCGTCAGGTGGCGTGGGACGATCTCGATTACCTCGTGCTCGACCTGCCGCCCGGCACCGGCGACATCCAGCTCACGATCGTCCAGACGGTCGCCGTCGATGGCGCGGTGATCGTCACCACACCGCAGGAGGTCGCGCTCATCGACGCGCGCAAGGCGGTGTCGATGTTCGGCAAGGTGAACGTGCCGATCCTCGGCCTCATCGAGAACATGGCGTGGTTCGAGTGCGACCATGGCGAACGTTATTTCCTGTTTGGCGAAGGCGGTGGCGTTCGTGAGGCGGAGCGTCTCGGCGCGCCGTTGTTAGGAAGAATCCCGATCGATGTCGCCACCCGCCGCGGCGGCGACGAGGGGTCACCGGTCGCGCTCCTTCCCGCGACGGAAAACGCGGTGTCCGCCGCGTTCCAAGAAACCGCCGCCAAGATCGCGGCAAGCGTGCCCGCATGAGGTGAAACCCGAAACCACAAGCCCTTCGTTGGATCCGGCCGCCGAGTTGGAGCGGCACGAAGGGGTGTTGCGGGTGGAGGCGGATCCGGCGCACGCATCGGTCGACATCGAGTTCGATCCATCGGTGCTCAGCGACCATGAGGTGCGCTCGCTCCTCAAGGACCACATCGCCCGGATGGAGTCGTCCATCCGCAAGGAGACCTATCACCTCGAAAGCAACGCCTGCGAGGCCTGTGCGTTGAAACTCGAACGCCGGGTCCGCCGCCTGCCGGGTGTCCGCCGCGCGAGCGCCACCTATCTCGGCAAGGTGTTGACGGTGACTTTCGACTCCACCGAATCGACGGAAGCCGATCTCGAACAACAGCTCCGCGACACCGGCGCGAACATCCGGCCGCTCGACACGAAAGCGCCGGAACAGAAACCGCTCTCCGCGAAACTCCGCGCGGGCGATCTCAACGAGGAGATCTCCTGCGGCCTCGGTTTCTTGTTTCTCGTCGCGGGAGCCATCGTTTCGAAAACATCCGGTGTCGGCACCGCGAGCCACATCCTGTTCGGCGGAGCCTATCTTTTCGCCGGCCAGCAGGGCGTCCGTTCCGCCGTGGCCTCTCTCCGCGAGGGCGCGCTCGATGTCGATGTGCTGATGGTGCTGGCGGCCTTCGGTGCCGCGGCCATCGGCGCTCCCTTCGAAGGGGCGCTGCTTTTGTTCCTGTTCAGTTTTTCCAACGTGCTCCAACGCCACGCGATGGACCGCACGAACCAGGCGATCCGCTCCCTGCTCACGCTCCGCCCGGGCGAGGCGCTCGTGAAACGCGGCGGCGGCACCGAGAAAGTCGCGGTCGAATCGATCGGCATCGGCGAGATCGTCATCGTCCGCCCCGGCGAGCAGATCCCCACCGACGGCGAGATCGCCGAAGGCGGCACCCACGTCGATGAGTCGTCGCTCACCGGTGAGTCGATGCCGGTGGCGAAATCTCCCGGCTCGCCGGTCTTCGCGGGCACGCTCAACCAGTCCGGCGGCATCGAAGTCCGCGTCACGCGCCGCGCGGACGACTCGACGCTCGCCCGCATGGTGAAACTCGTCGCCGAGGCGCAGGCGGAGAAATCGAGCACCCAGAGGTTTCTCGAAGGTGCGGAGAAATGGTATGCGATGGGTGTCATCGGACTGACCATCGTCGTGCTGCTGGTACCGTGGCTATTGCACGGCGAGGAGTTCGCGAAGTCGTTCTACCGGGCGATGACGATCATGGTCGTCGCCTCGCCCTGCGCGCTGGTCATCAGCACGCCGGCCACTGTTCTTTCCGCCATCGGCGGTGCGGCTCGCAAGGGCATCCTCATCAAGGGCGGCTCGCACCTCGACCGCGCGGCGACCATCGACATCGTGGCGATCGACAAGACCGGCACCCTCACCGTCGGCAAACCCTCGCTCACCCGCATCGTCACCCGCGAGGGAAGCCACCGGCCGGATTCGTCGCTGCCGCCGTCCGCGCGCGACCTGCTCCGCCGCGCGGCCTCCCTCGAAGCGAGATCCGAGCATCCCCTCGCACATGCCATCGTCAAAGCGGCGGAATCGCTCGGGATCGAAGTCCCGGCAGCGACATCGTTTCAATCGGCCACCGGCCGCGGTGCCGAGGCGGGCATCGACGGCGTGCGTCATCTGATCGGCAGCGAGCGCTGGTTCCGCGAGTCGAACGCGAAAGGCATGGACGATCTCGCCGCCGCCGCCAGCGAACTGCAGGACGCCGGAAAGACCTGCGTCTGGTTCGGCCGCCGCGACGGCGACGAGGTGACCGCCGAAGCCGTGCTCGCGATGGCCGACACCATCCGCAGCGGCAGTGCGGGACTCGTGCGCGAGTTGAAACAAGCCGGCGTGCGGCGCGTCGTCATGCTCACCGGCGACGAACCGCGGGTGGCCGAAGCGATCGCCCGGGAAACGGGGGTCGACGAAGTGCACGCTTCCCTCCTGCCCGAAGACAAGCTGCGGGTCATCCGCCGGCTCAAGTCGGAAGGCAAGGTGCTGATGGCCGGAGACGGCGTGAACGACGCCCCCGCCCTCGCCGCGGCCGACATCGGACTCGCGATGGGTGCCGCGGGTACCGACGTCGCGATGGAAACGGCCGACATCGTCCTGATGGGCGACCGCGTCGAGACCATCCCTTTGTTGCTTTCCCACGCGCGGCGCGCGAGGCGTGTTCTCGTGCAGAACCTCGTCTTCGCCACCGCGGTGATCGTGGTCCTCGTTCTCGCCGCGCTCGGATTCGCGCTGCCGCTGCCGCTCGGCGTGGTCGGCCATGAAGGCAGCACGGTTCTCGTCTGCCTCAACGGCCTGCGCCTGCTTTGGTTCGGCGGGCGGGCGTGACCGCCGCTGCCAAAGGCAATTCAGCAGAATCCAAAGATATACCGAACAATCCGCTTGGGATATGCTTCGGAGGGATGGACACCACCTCCTTCCCTTGACGTCCGGAACCGGCATCTTGAGGAGGAAATCCCGGTTTCACCGGCGCGACAAACAAAACCCCGCGGGCCACACGGTCCGCGGGGTTTCTTGTCACCGGCAGAAGACGCGGCTCAGCGGTCGCGCCGCCGGAACAAAAGAAGACAGGTGCCCAGAGTCCCGAGAAACGCGGCACCCGGTTCCGGAACGACGTTGAGCATGCCGGTTCCGGTGATCCGGTCCGTTTCATGTTCCGCTCCGGAACCGACCGCCCCCCACGTGCCTTCGGCCACGCCGACACCATCGATCTTGAACCCACCCACGGTGACGGTGTTCGTTCCGGACACGTTGAGAAAACCTCCTGTCGAGCTGACCGACAAGATGCCCGGAAGGTTGATCGTCCCGGCATTCAGGCTGAGGGAGGCGTAGTTGCCGATGGTCAAGTCACCACTTCCCCATCCACCCGTGCCGGAGCCGAAGGTCACGTTCAGTATCTCGTTGTTGGTGCTGGAGAACGACCAGTCGCCCGAGAAACCCGTGACATCACCGTTGAATACAATCGTGCGGCCGCTGCCCTGAGAGGTGCGGAACACATTCACCGCGCCATCACCGGTGATCGCGCCGTTGAGGGTGAAGGTGTGCGAGTAGGTTCCATACGTCGTGCTCACCTCGATCGTTCCACCGCCATCGAAGTCCACGGCGCTCGTAAGCGTCACGTTTCCGGTGGCGAAGCCGATCCGGGACCGCAGGATCCCGCCGTTGATTGTTAGACCCGGGACACTCGCGGTGAGCGACTGGCCCGTGTTGCCGCCGATTTCCCGATAGAGTTCAAAAATCCCGCCCGAGCCCACCGTAAGGCTGTCCCCGGGAAACGCGGCGGTCGCCGCGCTCGGGGATTCGATCCGGTGGCCGGAGCCGATGACATAGTCGTTTCCGGACGCGGCGGGATTTCCATCACTCCATACGGCTCCGGCATCCCATGCACCGGACGACGCGCTGGTGATCACCGCGGCATCGAGCGACGGCGCGAGAAGCACGAGAAATAGGGAGAACTTCAGGTTCTTCATGATGTTCTTTCGAGTGATTTCAGAGATCGGATGGATCACGGGGTTTCCACCACCGCGCGAAGGAAGTCGGACGGATCGGATCCCACGGCTCCGGCCATGCGGAAGGTCCGGTATTCCCAACCCGCGTCGAGCGCGGGCAATCCGGACGACAGCGCCGGAGACACCTCGCTCACCACCGCGCTGGTCCAGTCCACCAGGTCACCTTCGTTGCCTTGGATGCGGTAGGTGATCGTTCCGACCGTGGCGGTCTGCTCGGCGGCTCCGGAAAAGACCGCGCCACTCAAGACAGGAAGGGTGAGCGTCAGGGCGTCCTCGCCGGAAACATCGGCGACAGCTCCCACGACCTTGCCGGAAGAAGCACCCGAAGCGGGATTTCCATTGGTGGCGAACTCCAGCGCGTTCGACCCTCCGTCGTTGTCCGGATCCGCTCCGAGGCCGATGATGTTCTCATCGGTTTCTCCGGGATAGAACGTGTCGATCCATGCGAGATAGGGATCGGAAACGGCGACCTGGATCTTGCCGGCACCGGTGATCAACGCGGTTTCGTGGTCCGCACCGGAGCCCTCGCCCCCCCACGTTCCCGACGCCTGCGCGACGTCGTCGATATAGAAATCCCGCACCACGTCCGTGCCCGTGAATGGAAGGTTGAGCACCGCACCGGTGGTGACCCTTACATCCGACTCATCGGGAATTCCCGCCGCGGAGAGGGTGAGGGTGCCGGCGGCGATCCGGATCGAGCCGGCGGTGCCGCCCACGGAAGCAAGGGTGGCGTCCTGCGACGAAAGGATCGAAGCCTCTTCATCCTCCAACATCACCCCGGCGAGCGTGTCGATGCCGTTGGCGATGTTGTTGACGAGCCGGGCGCGGGTCGAGAGGGTGACCGTGCCCGTTCCGAGAGCGCCCGCGGCGTCGGCGCGGAGCGCGCCGTAGTCGTTGCCGGTGTTCGCGTGCTGGACAAACCAGTTTCCGGCAAACGTCGAGGCGGCGGATTTCAGCGCCATCGTCCGGACGGTGGTGGAGGCACCGGAATTCGCGGTCAGATACGAAATCGTTCCGGTGCCGGAGACCGTTCCGTTGATATTGATATCCTGGGCATAACTCCCTCCGGTGTTGTCGATGGTCACGCTGCCGGAAACCGTGAGATCGGCAGAGGCGTCGATGTTCCAGATGTTCGAGCCGGTCTGGGCGCGGAAGCGCATGGTGGAGCCATCGGCAAGCGCGACATCCGGCAGCACGAGCGCGATGTTCTGGGTCGTGCTGGCGTGGAGCCGTGGAAGCTCGAGAACGGTTCCACCCGAAACGGTGATGCCGGAACTTGTCGCGATGTAGGACTGGCTGTTCAGATCGCCAAGCCCGAGTTGCAGCGTGCCGGAGGAAACAAGTGTCGCACCGGTGTAGGAGCTGCCGCCGGTGAGGACGAGCGTTCCGCTGCCGGCTTGCTCCACGCTTCCGGTGCTGCTGATCACGTTCGGGAAGGTGAGCGTATTGCTGCGGTTGAAGACCAGCATGGTGTCGTTCGCCACCGATCCGGTGCCGAGGCTTCCGGTCGTGCCGCCCGTGCCGACGACGAGCGTGCCATCGTAAATGTCGGTGCCGCCGTCGTAGGCGTTGTCGGTCGCAATGATGGCCTCGGCCGCGCCATCCTTCGTGAGATAGCAGGTGCCCGCGATCGAGCCGCTGCCGGTGATCAGGTATTCGGAGGTGTCCGCATCGATCGTGAACTCGGTGGGGGTCACCGCGGTATCGAGCGTCACCGTCGGATACGGAATTCCGACGCTGTCGTCGAAGGTGACGTTGTCAAACTGGGCGAAAACCGCGGGAGATCCGCCGTCGCTCCAGTTCTGCGTCGTTTCCACATCCCATGCATCGCTGTTGGCACCGGTCCAGACGAGATCCGCGGGCAGGCCGACGAACTCGTCGAACGTGACGGTGATGACGCCGTCGGATCCATCCCCGTAATCGATGGTGGGAATCAGCGCGGAGTTCGCCGTATCGATGATCTCGATGACCGGCTGGGTCGCCATGTTTCCGCCGTAGGTGACAAGGGTGTACGGCACGCCGGTGTCCGGAGTCACTTTCACATCGAGCACGATTTTGCCGCCGTTGGCGACGAAATCGCCTGCGAG
The DNA here is from genome assembly GCA_024233135.1 of Akkermansiaceae bacterium. Classification (GTDB taxonomy): domain Bacteria; phylum Verrucomicrobiota; class Verrucomicrobiia; order Verrucomicrobiales; family Akkermansiaceae; genus Luteolibacter. The sequence continues at coordinate 88,447 of JACKPZ010000009.1, forward strand.
CGAAAGGTGCTCCACGGCGGGAGTCCCTCCTTCGAGGTCCAGGCGGATCTCGCCGGCGTCCTGCGTCACGGAACCGAGGGAAGTGGTTCCAGCGGGAAGTTCGACGTAGGATGTCGCCGTGCTGAGGACAAGACCCGCGCCGGGTTGGCTGACGAGGGCGGCCATGTCCGCCGTCGAATAGCCGCCGAGCGTGAGGGTCCCGCTGCCCCATCCGTTGATATCGTTGAAGATTGCGGTCAGGGTTTCAGCCGCGGAACTGGCGAGCGAAACATCGCCGGAGAAACCCGAGGTATCGCCATTGAAAAACACGCTGCGGCCCGATCCCGTCGCGTCGCGGGTGATCGCGATGCTGCCCGATCCGGTGATGGCGGCATCGAAATAGAAGTTCATCGTGTAGCCGCTGTTCTCGTTCATCCAGAGCGTGTTGGTGCCGGTGAACGCGACCGGGGTCGCCAGGTGGTGGTAGCAGGTCGCGGTCTGGGACTCGGGACGGATCTGCGAGTTGTTCACCGTGAGACCGGGGATGGTGTGGGTGACTGTTTTGGTCGAGCCGCCGTTCGCGCGGTAGAGGCGCAGGGTGGCGCCGTTCTGAACGGTCAGGCTGTCGCCCGCGAAGGTCACCGTATCGACACTGCTGGGTGATGAGACGGTGGTGGCATCCACGACATAGTCGTTGGTGGCGGGGGAAACGCCGGCACTGGGGGCGAGGTCGTCGCTCCAGTTTTCCGGAGTGGTCCAGACGTTGTCGGCGCCTCCGCCATCCCAGTTGATGGTGACGGCGTGGAGGCTGGTGGCGGCGAGGCAGGAGAATCCGCCAAGGAGGAGGGACTTGGTCAATTTCATGATGGGAATGCGGTTGGTTGGCGAGCGTCGGAGCGCCCCCGGACAAATGGAAACAACTCTCGAATCGTAGCTTCTCCGGCATCCGCATGAAGACACGCCTTCGAATTCCTCTGCTAAAAAATGTTTTGCACCGGACATTCCCGCCGTATCCGATGGCGGCATGGGCCAGATCGAACGGAAGACGGCGGCGGAAATCGCCGCGGATGCGATCCAGGCCGAGCTGCAGGCGGGCCGCTGGACCGGCACCCTGCCCGGCACCCGGATCCTGTCTTTGGAGCTGGGCGTGAGCGCGCCGACGATTTCCGTGGCCTTGGGTATCCTTGAGAAACAGGGGTTGCTGGCACGCGGTGGCGAGCGCAAGGCATATCGGATCCGGACCTCCACGAGCGGTCCGAGGGAAACGAAGAAAACAAACCGCATGGCGGCGATCCTCACCCACGCGAATCTCGGCAGCCTGCCGCACACGACGCGACGGGTGATCGAGGAAACGCGGACGAGACTGCACCGGAGCGGATGGCGCACGGAGATCCGGACCTTTGATTTCCTTCATGCGAAACGACCGCATCGTTCGTGGGACAAGCTTGTCCCGACGGATCAGGAGGTTCCCCTGATCGCGGTGTTCGGCCGGCCGGCGATCGCCGAGTGGGCGGAAGCTCGGGGCCGGCGGATGATTTTCCTCGGAGGAGTCACGGGCAACTCCTCGATTCCGACGGTCGGAGTGAAATCGTCGTTCATGGTCGACGAGGCGATGAGGCGGCTGACGCAGTTGGGGCACCGGCGGATCGTGATGCCGCTCTGCGACCGGGCTCCGGTGTTCACCGACTCGCTGAAGGACGCGATGCGCGGGCGACTGGAAGATGCGGGCGTCGCGTTTGTCCCGAACTACCACGCACCGGAAAGCGAGTATCTGCAGCCCGAGGTGACATGGAGCATGATGGAGTCCGCATTCCGCCTCCATCCACCCACCGCGATCATCACGCTCGACTGGAAGGAAATGGTGACGGTCGGATGTTTCCTCGCGAGCAGGGATCTGAAAGTGCCCCGCGATGTCTCGCTGGTGGTCCTCAACGAGCAACTGGAGGCGGAGTGGTTTGTTCCGAAACTCGCTTGTTTCCGATTTCCCACCAGCCGGTTGGCGAAGGCCCTTTCCAACTGGGTGACCGGCAAGGAACTGACCATCGACTCAACCAAGCTCCGCGCCGACTTCGACGAGGGCGAGTCGATCGCCCGCGCCGCCGGGTGACGGATCAATTCGCCATCACCCGCAACCTCGCGAACAATCGCGCCGGGTCCAACGGCAGGGGGATGGTGACGGAAACGGTCACGCTGCCACCGTGGTCGGTTTCCGAAATCCAGGCGGGGGCCGCATCGCTCCATTCACCAGCAGGATCCGCGCTTGTTTCGACGACGCTCGTGATCGTGGCGTCCTTGACGCGGGTGAAGCGGAACAAGATGCCTCCACTGGTTTCCAACCATTCGATGGCGGGGATTCCGGATGAGGAGGACGGGTCGGAATCGAGAAGGTATTCGATCAGGTTCGGATATTTGTCGTGATCCGGATCCGCCAGGTATCCGCGCTCCTCAGGATCGCCGATGGCGGGAAACGAGGCGATCCAATCGGCATACGCGGACACTCCACCCGTCAACGGCTCCGAGACCGTTAGAAAACCACCACCTGTCGCGGCGATACCGATGGCCGCGAGGTCCGCGGAGTCATAGGTGCCGGCGGGCACCAGCGCGCCCGCGTGTTCCATCGTTCCCACCACGCTGTGGCCCGTGCCCAGATCGAGCGATCCGGCCTGGACGACGAGGGCGGCGTCCGGGTTGTTCCACGGATGCGTCAGAGCAAGCAGGGAGGTGGATGTGGCGAGCCTCACGGAGACGAGGCTGTCGATCCCCTGCTCGTGGTCGTTGACCAGGCGCGAGCGCGTGCCGACAACGACCGATCCGGTGCCGAGCGAGCCGGCGGCGGACGATGCGAGGGCGCAGAAATCGTCGCCGGACGCGCTGTGATCGACCGTCCAGGTGCCGACGAACGGATTGTCCGCGGACGAAATCGTAAGACGGCGGACGTTTCCGGAGGAACTCCCGGCGTTGGAATCGGAAACGACGGCGATCGTCCCGCTGCCCGAAATCCCTCCGGCCAGCGAGGCGTTGTTCGAGTACGACCCTCCGTTCAAACGGATCGATGTTTCGCCCGAGACAACGAGCGGGCAGGTGATCGAGTGCGTGGCACTGCCTACCGAGGCGCGGAAGCGGACGGTTCCGCCATCCTCCATTTCGAGCGGCGGCAGGTCGTAGGAAACATTCTGGTTGGTGGCATTGTGCGTCCGCGCGAGGTCGAGGACGCCCGCGTCTCCGATCCGCAACGACCTTCCGACGAAGGCCTGTTGGTTCGACGACGGATCATTCGAGGTCACGGTGAAATCCTGGATCAGATAGGAAAGCCCCTCGCCTTGGGTGCCGGCCACCGGCGCGGCGAGCGCATGGCTCCAGGTGGCCGCATCGGCGGAGGAGCCGCTGGAAACCGAGATCGCATCCGGCGGAAACGGACCGACCGACAAGGTGCCCGAGCCGAGGATGGTCGCGCCGGAGCCAAGATTTGTTAGGTCCGCCGCGCCGTACGTTCCCACCGCGAGCGAGAACCCGCCGACCTGCAGATCCCCCACCCGGCTGTGCCCGGCGCCGAGGTCAAGCGTGCCGGCGGCGACCACGAGACCGGCGCCCGGATTGAGCCATGGCTCGACGAGTTCCAACGTGGAGGTGGCGGTGGTGAGTTCGACGGAGGCGACGCTGTCGATTCCGTGTGGCACCGCGTTGCGGAGTTGGGCGCGGGTGCCGAGCGTGACGTTTCCGGTGCCGAGGGAACGGGCGGCATTGGCGATGAGGAACAACCTGCGGGAGTTGTCGCCGCCATCGCCATCCACCGTCCAGTTTCCGGAAAAGAGGCTCTCCGGCGAATCGAGCGAGAGCTTGCGGCGTTCACCGGATACACCCTGCAGAGATCCTGTTAGATGCACATTGCCGGAACCGAAGAGACCGCCATTGAGCGAAAGCGTGTTCGAGTAGGCGCCTCCGCTGTCGGACTGGATGCGGATGGTCGCGCCACCGGAAGGGACCGCGACCGCGCTGTTGAGCATGCGGGACACGTTGCCCAGGGATGTGTTGTACGATTGGAGCATCGCGCCGTCGTCCAGCACGAGCGGTTTGAGATCGAGGCTCTGCGTGGTGTTTCCTCCCGCCGACGTGTGCCTGAGACGGAGCGTGCCGGAGACCCGGATCGAATCGCCTGGAAACGTGACGCTGCCGGAAACGGGAGCGTCCACCGTGTTTCCGGAGCGAATCTGATAGTTGTGGCCCGCGCCGGCGGCTTCCTCGTTGTCCCACACCGCGGCGGCGGTCCACTCGCCGTCGGCGAGCGATACGACGTCAGCCACGACGTCGAAGTCCGGCTGCTGCGGGGGAGGCAGCAGCATCACGTGGGCGACCGCCTGCCGGCCCGTCGCATCCTCGATGCGATAGGTGAACCAGTCGATCCCGTCGGTGAATGCCGGATCCGCCACATAGGAAAGCCGGTCGTCTTCTCCGGGTCCGGAAGCGCTCAGCAAGGTGATTGTTCCTCCCCGCTCGCTGGTGGTTTCGAACGAGTGGATCGAAACCGCGTCGCTGTTGGTGTCCGAGTCGTTGGCCAGGACGTCGAGTGTCAGCGGCGAGCCGTTTGCAAGCGCCTTGCCACGGTCCGCGTTGGCCCTCGGCGGCAGCGGCGTGGGCCATGCGCCGAGATGATCCAACAGGCCCGGCGCCCGGCTGTTGCGGTGAGCGACCATGACCGCGAGGTCCGAACTGGAAAAACGGCTCAATCCGTTGCCCGACATGATCGTGGGGCCTTCCGGCGCTCCACCTTCGGAGTGGCCCGCACCCCAGTTGTGGCCGCCCTCGTGGCGCCACACGGTGCAGAAACTCCCGTCCGTGCTCGATCCGCGGATGCTGTTCCACGAGTAGCGGTTCGAAGTGCCGACGGATCCGACGTAGGCGAGCCCGCTGCTGCCGGTGACCACCACCGTGGCCGCGAGGTCGTGGTTCGATCCCGGGAGATCGGCAGGCATCACGTTGTTCCACTCGTTTTTGAAATCCGAAAGGCTGGTCGAGCGGTCGTCCGTGGATTCCGTGCGGATGATCACCCGGCCGAGGCGCTCGAAGATCGCCGCGTCGCGAAGATAGGCCGCGTTCGTTTCGATGAGCGACCACTCGGCACGCTCCAACGCCTCGGCCGGATCCTGCCCCGCTTGGTTGAAATACGTATAGGTGAGATCCAGACCGATTTCGGCCGCGTGGACATCGCTGCCCGCCCCGCCCTCGCCGATGAGCGAGGTGGGATACTTCGGCGTCCACGACGCGGGAGACGGGATCGTGAGCGAGGTTCCCGTTCCGCGCCAGGTGGTGCCGTCCTCGAAGAGGATCGCGGTGCGCACCGTGCCGTCCCCGAGCAACTGCCCCGCGGCGACCGCGCCGGGAAACTCCTGGACCGTTCCGAGATACGTCCGCGCCGGCCGGTCCGTCGTGAATGGCTGATAGGCCGAGCCGCCCTCATGAAGATAAACCTCGAAGGCAGGACCCCGGACGGAGGTCAGGATGAAATCGACGTGCACGTCACCTCCCGACCGGGTGTAGGTGCGGGTGAATGCGGAGGGCGGCTCGGCCCCGCGGGAAGGCAGGGCGGACAACGAGGCCGCCGCCGACAGACCGAGAAGGAATCGGGTGGTCGATTTCATGGAAGTGGAACCAGGGGTCCCGCACCTCGTCGGCACCACCCGGGGGATCGCACCCATTGAGCACCGTCTTTCGGAAGCGGGCGAGCCGAACGGCGTTCCAAGATCTGCGAAACTCCCTTCGGCAGCACGCCCCCCTCGTTTTACGGACCCGGAGGCGCCGCGGCGGGGAATTCCATTGCTTCCGGATGAATCCCGAGGCTGCCTGCGACACAGGACTCCGCCTCGCGAGGGAGCTGCTCGACAGCCATCCGGCGGCGGGTTAGGACTCGGCCATGAAATCCTGCTTCGGCCTGCTGATCTTGTTGTTCGTCATCATCGGGGTGATCGGTGGCGGCGGCCTCATCTGGTATCTGAGCAGCAACACCGAGTTCACCCGCGCCGATGCCGCGCCAAAGGCCACGCCGGTCCCGGGACAGATTCGTTAGAAACGCGCGGTCTACACCAGCCGCGCGTACAGTCCGCGCAGCGAGGATTTCCATTTCTCCAGAAACGCGAGGTTCCGCACCACCCGCGAGGCTTCGGAAACGTCGATGTCCGCCGCGGTTTCAAAGGCGGGGAACAAAGCGGTTTCCCGCCCGATCGCTTGATCCACCTTGGCGGATGCCGCTTCGACCGACTCGCGGCACACCTGTGTGTCGCCCTCCAACATCGCGAGCGCGAGCGCGGACCGGGTTTCCGCGCGCTTGCGGACCAGCACCTCGGCCTGCCCCGTGACGGCGCCCACCTCGGAGAACAAGTCCATCAGCCGGTCGTCCACGGTTCCACGCGGATCGACCTCGATGCCGCGGAGTTCGAGCCAGTGGCGAAGTCGTTTCGACGGACTCGACAGCACATCCATCGCGCGGCGCAGTTCGGCGAAATCCTCCTCCGCCCCGCCGGCGTCCGGATGCACCTTCGCTCCCGCCTCGCGGAAGGCTGCGGCGAGCGCGGATTCGTCGACCACCAGGCCTTGCGGGATTCCAAGCGTGTCAAACGCGCTTCTCATGGGAATGAAGGGACATCTAACGATCTCGCGTCAGATGGACGGCGACGCAATCGGTGTCCGGCAGGATGCGCTTTTCGATGCTCACTTCGACGCGACGCAGCGGGTGCCGGGAAAACAACAGGTCCGCGGTTTCCACCGCGAGGGTCTCGATGAGCTTGCGCGGACGCGCGGCTGCGAGTTGTTGGATTTCCCCGGCCACGGCGGCGTAGTCAATGGTGCGCGCGATGTCGTCGGCGAGTCCGTCGAACGATTGCGAGGGCGCCATCACCACGGTGATCCAGAGGTCCTGGGCGGCGGCGCGTTCCTCATCGGGCACGCCGATGTGGCAGTTCACGCGCAGGCGGCGGATCTCGATGCGGTCGTTCATGACGGGATGAGGCCGCGCTCGATGCACTCGGCGAGCAGCGTGCGGGTGGGAAGGTTGAGGTCCATCGCCAGCGCGTCGGCGGGCGAGAGCCACAGGAAATCCTCGGCCTCGTCGTTGAGACGGACACCGGTGGACCGGGCGCGGGCGATGTAGTTGAGCAGGATGAAATGCGCGGGACGCTCGAACTCCGGCGAGTCGATGCTGTCCTGGGCGAGTACGAAACGGACATCATCGACTTCGAGTCCGGTTTCCTCGCGGACCTCGCGGCGCAGGGCGGCGACGGAGGTTTCCCCACGCTCGATTTTTCCTCCGGGAATGCCCCAGCGGTGGCCCCACTTGTGGGTGCGGACCATGAGCACACGGCCCGCGCCATCGTGCAACAGCGCACCGACGGTGGACACCGGCCGGTCCTCGCGGCGGCGTTTGTTCAGCAGCTCGCGCAACACGCCGAGGTCCGGCACGGTGATGTCCGGACGCACGGCCGCGAGCACTTCGGGATGGTTGTAGCCGGTCAGGACGGCGATCGACGAAACACCGCCGTGGCGCGCGGTTTCCACATCGTGGGTCATGTCACCGACGAAGGCGGTCTCCATCGGGTCGAGGCCGTGGGTTTCCAAGATGCGGTGGATCCAATCGCGTTTGTCGAGAATGCCGGAATAGGTGGCTTCGAAGTGGCCGCGCAGGCCGAAGTCGTCCATTTGTTTCCCGAAGGCCACGGAATCCATCGAGGTGAGGACGAAGGTGCGGATGCCGTTGGCGCGACACCAGTCGAGCTTCTCGCGGGCGTGCGGCAGGATGGTGACCGGCGTCATCGCGCGGTCGAAGGCCGGGCGGAAATGGGCTTCGAGCTCCTCCAGGGCGACATGCGGCAGAACCTCTTGATAGAACTCGCGATACGGCAGCCGGAAACGCCGGCGGAAGGTTTCGCGATTGAGCGGCGCGAGATTGTACAGGCCGAGCACCGCGTTGGTGGCCTCGATGACCGGGCCGAGATCGTCCACCAGGGTGCCGGACCAGTCGAAGATGAGATTGCGGAACATGGAGGGAAACGGATGCCGCGGCGGGTTCTAGCCGAGCGCGAAACGGATGGACCGCACCTTGTCGGCGCCGAGCCGCTCCTGGATGCGCTTGAGGAGCATGGGTTTCATCTGCTCAAGGTGGAAGCGCATCGCCGGCTGGGTCACGCGCAGGACGAGCATGCCGTTTTTCACCGACACCGGGTCGGCATGCTGGGAAACGAAGTCCCCGGCGAGGGATTTCCACGCCGAGCGGACCTCTTCCTCCTGCAGCCCTTCGTTCGCGCCGGACGCCTTGAGCACGGACGAGACGAGGCCGGCGGCGGCGCGCACGCCTTCGTCGAGGCCCTTCACCTCGTCGCAGCCGCGCCATTCGCGCATGATCTGCCGGCGGATGGCGCCGCGCCGCGATTCGGGTTTCATGGGAGTGGCGGGACGATCACTCGTCGCCGTCGTCGCCGATCGCTTCGACCGGGCAGCCCTCCATCGCCTCGCGGCACTGGGCTTCCTCCTCGTCATTCTCCGGCTGCTTGCAGACGTATGAATACCCTTCGTCGTCGGAACGGGTGAAGTTGCTCGGTGCGGTTTCGCGGCAGAGGTCGCAGTCGATGCACTGGGCATCGACGTAGAATTTGCCTGCGACGTTTTCGGAATTCTTGTCTTCGCGGTCGGCCATGGAATTGGTTTCGGTTTGCGTGTTCTTCGATGCCTTCCAAAGGCGATTGTTGCAATGCGAATTTTGCCGGATACGAGGACTGGATTCGCACTGGCCAAGCCCGGGATCGCCCCTTACAGATTCGTGGAGCGCCTCGCATGACACCCGATTCCCCATCTTCCGACGATTCGCCGCTGCCGAAAAAGCACCGGCCGAACCTCGGCCAGTTGTCGACGGAGACCACCGAGCGGGACCTGTGGGACTTCGACGGCGACATGGATGAGATCGAGCCGCAGGAAGCGCCGCCGGCGGACGCGGGAGCGGCGAGCCAGCCCCCGCGAAAGGCGGAAATCCCGAAGGCCAAGACCAAGGACGGCCCGTCCAGCGTTCCGGAGGGAGCGGAAAAGATCCGCGTGAATGTGAACCGGCCGAAGCCGAAGCTTCGCAAAGGCCCGCCCGTCGAGGCGGGAGCGGCGCCGGAACGTGAATTCGCGGACCTTGACCAATGGGAAGAAGCGGAGGATGCCGCCGCGGAAAAACTGCGCGCGAAACCGCCGGAAAAACCCGCGGAGCCCGAAGCCGCGGAGGAAGTCTCCGCCACCCCCATTCCCGCGGCAGACCCGCAACCCTCCCCTCCCGCCGCGGAGCCGACCGAAGAAGACCTCGACGAGTTCAACCCGCACGCGCCCGCCGATGCGAAGCCGGTTTCCCTGCACCCGCACCTTTCGTTGTCAAAATTCGAGCTCACCGGACTGGTCGGCCTGGTGGCCGCGCTGGTAGCGGCCGCAGGCATCGCATATTGGTTTTCCATCAACCGCATTCCGGACGGCTCGGGCAGCGTGACCGAGAGCGACTTCCCGGTGGAGGGTGAACTCGTCACCGTGGAATCCGCGGAAACCTTCTGGCGGGCGCCCGTCGCAAGCGGTCCGGACTCCGACACGGTGCGCCGCGGCACCCGCCTGATCCCGGTGGTCAAGCTCCACACGCAGGCGAAAAACGCCACGCTGCGCGTCGTCTTCCGCGACGACGCCGGCACCGCCGTCGGCGACATCGCCACCCGCGAGATCGACTCCGACACGATGACCTTCGCGGCGACCGCGGGATTCGACGAGCTCGGGATGCACGCCGCCTACCGCACGGGCAGCGTGGAACCGTGGACCGCCGAGGTCTTGGAAGGACGGCCCGGCGCCACCCGCGGAGAGGATTTCACCCGGCTTTTCGAAATTGAAATCTCGGCGTTGCGCCGCTGATTCCCCTGCCATGTCCACATCCGAAGTATCTCCGATCGTGCCGCGCGAGGGCTGGCACGTCATGCATTTGTTCTATCATGTCGATCAGGCCCAGTGGTCGCTCCTCGCGGAAGAGGAGAAACGCCAGGCCAAGGTGCGCCTCACCGAGCTCGTCCAGGAGATCCGCGCGACTCCGGACACCCACCTGCTGGTGTTTTCCGTGGCCACACCGAAGGCGGACCTCGGATTCATGCTGCTCACGCCGGATCTGCAGATCGCGAACCAATACGAGAAACAACTGAGCCTTTCGCTCGGCCCCGAGATCCTCGCGCCGGCGTATTCCTATCTCTCGCAGACGGAGAGCTCCGAATACACCACCACCCGCGAGCAATATGCGGCCGAGACGCTCGTTGGAGAAAAAGGCCTGACCGAAGGCAGCGACGAATACGAAGCGGCTCTCAAGGAGTTCGACGAGCGGATGGCGCACTACCTGAAGCACCGCCTCTATCCGGTGCTGCCGGACTGGCCGGTGATCTGTTTCTATCCGATGTCGAAACGCCGCAGCGGCGCGGACAATTGGTATTCTCTCGATTTCGACACCCGCAAGAAGCTCATGGCCGGGCACGCCCGGACCGGACGCGCCTACTCGGGACGCATCCTCCAGCTCATCACCGGCTCGACCGGTCTCGACGAATACGAATGGGGCGTCACCCTGCTCGCCAAGGACACGATCGACGTGAAGTCGATCGTGTATGAAATGCGCTTCGACGAGGTGTCCGCGCGTTACGGCGAGTTCGGCGATTTCTACATCGGGATGCAGCTTCCGCTCGACGTGCTGTTCCGGCGGATCTGCCTGTGACGGGACCTAACGGGTTTTCCGCCGGGCGCGCCAGACCTTGGCGACGAAGCCCTCCATTTCCGCACCGGATTCCTCCATGCACGCGAGCAGGCGGAGCTGGTTGCGGCAGCGGTCGAGGTTGTGGCCCGGCCGCCGCACCTTGAAATAGACGTCGCCCTCGAGGTAGTCCGTGAGGAAACGCAGGGCCACCTCGTAGGTCATCACCTTGCAGGCGGTGACCAGCGTCGCGACCTCGGCGTCACTCAGGAACGCGCCCGCCGAAGCGAGATACCCTTCGACCAAGGCCTCGAACATCGGCAGCCGCACGCGCACCAGCGACAGGTCGGTCTCATCCTCGGCCACCGGCGTGCAGGCGGTGCGCACGAGATCGCCGAAATCGTAACCCGCCAGTCCGGGCATCACCGTGTCGAGGTCGATCACGCACACGGCTTCATCGGTCGCGGCGTCGATCATCACGTTGTTCACCTTGGTGTCGTTGTGGGTGACCCGCAGCGGGATCTCGCCACGCAAGGCGGAGCCGAGCAAGGCCTCGGACAACGCGACGCGGCCGACGATCGCGTCGCACTCGGCGCGCACGGAGTCGAGCCGGCCCACCGGATCGCCGGCCATCACCTCGGACAAGCGGGCGAAGCGTTTCCCGGTGTCATGAAAATCCGGGATCGACTCGATGATCGATGCGGGATCGAGGTCCGAAACCAGGTCCTGGAACGCGCCGAAGGCATGGGCGGCCTGCCATGCCTGGCGGGTGTTTTCGACGACGTCGTAGGTGACGCAGCCTTCGATGAAATTGTAGCAGCGCCAGATGTTTCCGTCGTCGTCACGGGTGTGCATCGCGCCGTCGCGGGCGGGAAACAAACTGAGCGTCTGTCCGCCGAGGTCCTTCTTCAGCCGCAGCACCCTTTGGTTGATGTGGCGGGTGACGCGCTCGACATTCTGCATCACCGCGAGCGGGTCGCGGAACACATGATGGTTGATCGACTGGAGGATGTAGCGCTCGCGCTCTCCGGAGGGACTCTCGTAGGTCGCGCGGTAGGTCGCGTTGATCAGGCCGGTCTCCACCACTTCGCCGAGAACGAACTCCCCGGCCACGGCGAACCGGGAGCCGATCCGGCGCACCGTTTCCTGAACATCGGGATCGTCCGGACGGGTCGTGGCGGAGCGTGGAGGCATCGGCAGGGAGCGGCCGGCGGGCCACCGCGAGCACTACCGGCCCGAGGGCCCGCTTGCAATGACGAATCCGTCGCGGGGAACGGATCGATCACCCGCGCTCAGGGTTCGTCGGGCGTTTCCGCCGGGGCCGGCTTCGCCGGGGCGGCGTTTTTCGACTGCATCGCCTCCCACAGCGAACCGCCGGTCTCCTTCTGATAGCGGACGGACAGCCCGGCGAAAAACGCGGCGGCGGCGAGAATCAGAAACACAAGGATGCTGGCGAAACCCATGCCTCCGCTGGTCGCAGCGGCCGGAGCCGCGGCCGGGCGGCGCTTGGGCGGCGCGTCGGAGGGTTCCGTCAGCTCGATCTCCGGCTCGCGGACGATCGGGCTTTCCTCCATCGGTTTTTCCCGGCCGATGACCTCGAGTTCCTCCTCGCTGAGGGAGAAATCGAAGTTCACATCGCCGAGTTTCACGTTCAAGCCGCTGCGCAGCGGGATCACGTCGCGGCGGACGCCGTCCTGCTTGGTGCCGTTGGTCGAGCCGAGGTCGCGGAGTTCATATCCACCTTCCACCCGGCACATTTCGGCGTGCCGCACCGAGACGGAGCCGCAATCGATGGCGATGTCGTTGTCGCTTCCCCGCCCGAGGGTGACGACCTTGCGGTCGAGCTGGAACCGATAGGGTTGGGCGACCTTGTCCGGAACGGTGATGGTGACGCGCGGCATATGGCTTGGAACGGTTGAGGGCGGGCGATTCTTGCGCGATGCGGAGCGCGATTGCACGGATATTTCCACGGCTGGCACGCGCGCCGGGGCCGCGGGCGCCTCATCCGGGCGGGATTTCCGTCTCCACACGCTTGCCAAGCCCCCTGACAGGCTCCAACTTTCCCCTCGATCCAGCGGTTGCGGAGCCCTAGAAAAATCCCACACGTTTTCCGACCATGCCCGAAATCACCGATAAAGAACTTCCTTCGAACATCAAACCGCTGTGGCTCAAGGCCCTCACCGCGGTCCAGGCGTCCAACCACGAATACGCCATCACCCTGATCCAAGGCGTCCTCAAGGACAATCCGGGATTCCTTGAAGGCCGAAAGCTGCTGCGGGCCTGCGAGGTGCAGGTGGTCGGAGGCGCGAAGAAGAAGGGCGGCCTGTTCGGAATGCAGGGAGGCGGCATGGGCATGATGAAGGTCCAGGGCGCCGCCAAGAAGGACCCGCTCGGAAGTCTTCCGCTCATCGAGAAGGAACTGGAGAAAGACCCCTACAACGAGGCGGCCAACGAGTTGTTGTTCGAGGTGAGCCAGAAACTCGAAATGTATGGAACCGCCGCGTTCGCGCTGGAGACGGTTCGCAAGGGCAAGCCGGAGAACGCCAAGTTGCTCCACAAGCTGGCCACCTTCTACCTCACCCGCGAGCAACCCGATCTCGCCGCCGAGGTCTACAACGACATCATCAAGCACCATCCCACCGACGGCACCGCCATCAAGGGCTCGAAGGACGCCTCCGCCCGCGCCTCGATGCTCAAGCAGAAGTGGGACGAGAACGCCGACATGCGCAGCCTGATGAAAGACCAGGCCGCCTTCGAGGAGATGGAGAAATCCAACCGCACCGGCCTCACCCGCGAGCAACTCGAGGAGCGCCGCGACAAGGTGGTCGAGAAATACAACGCGGACCCGAACCACCTCGCCACGGTCAAGGAGCTCGCCGGCCTCTACGAGCAACTCGAGGACTGGCACAATTCCGAGAGTTTCTACACGTGGGCCCACTCGCTCAGCGCCGGTGACGTCGCCCTCGCCGCGAAAGCCTCGCAGATGAAGGACAAGGCGATCGAGTCCGACCTCAAGCGCCTCGAAGCCGATGTCGCCCAGGATCCCTCCAACGAGGAGCTCAAGGCCCAGCTCGCCGCACGCCGCGCCGACCGGCGTGCCGAGCAGGTGGCCGAGGCCCAGCGCCGGGTCGATCAGAACCCCACCGATCCGCACCTCCGTTTCGAGCTTGGCAACGCGCTCTATCAGAACGGCGACCACAGTGCCGCGATCCCGCACCTCCAGCAGGCCACCCGCAACCCGCACATCCGCACCAAGGTGCTGCTCACCCTCGCCCGCTGTTTCAAGGCCAAGAGCATGTTCGACCTCGCCATCAAACAGCTGTCCGACGCCCTCGGCGACCTGCACGCGATGGACAACACCAAGAAGGAAGTCCTCTACGAAAAAGGCGAGATCCACCACGAAATGGGAGACCGCGAGTCCGCCCTCGACTGCTTCAAGCAGATCTACGAGGTCGACTACGGCTACCGCGACGTCGCCCAGCGCGTGGAGAGCTCCTACGCCTGATCAGGCGAACCCGGAACCCATCATCACAACAAAAGCGCGGGGGCTCCCCCGCGCTTTTTCGTTTCCTCAGCTTCTCAGCGCGGGGTCATCGTGATCCGATAGCGGTCGTAGCGGTCGTCCGGACGGAACAACCAGCCGGGCTGTCGGTTCAGCACCTTGTAGCCGGTGAGCATGAAGACGGGCAGGAATTGGTTGCTGTTCGGGTCGTAGCCTTCCTCGCCGGTGTAGTAGCCGTCGATGCGGTATTCGTAGTTGTTGTCGTAGCCGTATCCGGGCGATCCGCCCTCCGGCAGGCGGTCCGGATTGCGCTTCTTGTCCTCACGCATGAGCACGAGTTTCGCCTTGCTCCACGGCTGACGCGGCTGGCGGAGGTATCCCCAGAAACGCGTTTTCTCAACGTAGTAGCGGCGGCCGTAATAGAAATTCCCGGTTGGCTCCGAGGCGATCTGCGCGTTGCGCTCCTCCACCGTCGGCCCGCCGAGGTTGCCCCCGCCCGACGTCGTCCCGCACTGGGTGAGAACGCAACAGGCCGCGGTCAACGGCAGCAAGAAACGGCAGGTTTTCCACATGCGCGGGAGACTAGGTAGCCCCGCCGCCCCGCGGCAAGCCAATCCGCGGGAGGATCCTTTCATTCCGCCGGAACCGATCATCCGAAAACGCAACATGCGGACCACGAAACACCCGAAAAGAAACGAACCGGAGGCGGCTTGTCACAGACGATCACCTCACCCGCAACGTGGGTCATTCAAACCGTTCGTCGTACCACGGCTCGGCGACCACCCAGTCCTCGGCCATCACCCGCTCGATCATGAACTGGCGATTCTCCGCGCCCGCGAGGCGCCGCAGTTTCAAAGTGGCGCGCACGTTGCGGGCCTGGCCACCGGCCGAAAGGGTCTCGTCGTCGCGGAGGATCCGCCGCATCGCCTTCGCCTGCGCCGAGTCCTTGCGGCAATAGCCCAGCAACATCTCCGGCGCATCCGGCGAGGCGAGTCCGTAGCAGGTCCACTCGTCCTCATCGGCGAACGGACCGTTGTAATAGCTGTCCTTGGCAACGAGCACGCGCACCACCGCCTCCTTCGCGCCACCCTCCACGATTTTCTCCCATGACGGCTCGGTGGTCCGCGCGAACGCGTCGAAATCCACTTTCCACACACCGTTCTCATCAGGCGTCAGTAGCGCCAACCGCTGGCTCGCCAGGTCCATCTTCTCATACCCCACCAAGACGGCATCGATCAGCATCCCGTTCGCATCGATGCTGCTGAGCCACTGCATGCCGGCCACTCCGCCGCTCCGGGCGGCGATCTCCTCAAGGCGTTCCACCGCCTCCCCCGGCGTCGTCATCCCGAGGCGGAACAAATCCTTCACCTCGGCCTCGTCGCGGACCGCGATGCCGCGGCGGACAATCGCCTCCGCCTCCTCGCTGCTCGGCGAGGGAAACTTGGATTCCACCCGTTTCAGGACCGGTTTCCCGGTTCCCCCTCCCACTTCCAGAGGCTTCGGCCCCTTCCGCTGCTGGGAACGCACCGCCGCGACGATCGTGAGCACCAGCATCGCCATCGCGGCCGCGGACAGCACCAGCAGCCAGGCCTTCATCACCTTCATCTTCCGCCTGTCGTCCTTGTGCGCGCTTCGGAAACTCCGACGGCGGCGACGTCCGGACGTCGGCATCCCGGTGCCCGGCATCCGCGACACGCGGCCGATGTTCGGCGCGTCGCCTTCCGATCGCGCGTTCTGGATCGTGCGGATCGAGCGCTGGATGTCCTTCGAGCCCATGGGTGGGAAGGACGTTATCCGCCGCGCTTGTCGAGCCGCAAGCCCGCATGCGGGGTATTCCGCCTTTCCCTCTTGGCATCGCCAGTGCCGCCACACCATCGTCGGGCGTGCCCCGCATCGCGATCACCCTCGGCGACCCCGCCGGCATCGGCCCGGAAACCATCGACCGCGCCCTTGAATCCTCCGCGTTTCCGAACGATCCGGATTTCGTCCTGATCGGAGACCGCAACGCGGGACGCCCCGGCCGGCCGGACGCGGCATCCGCACGCGCCGCGCTCGCCGCGCTCGACGAGGCCTCTTCACTGCTCCGCTCCGGCGCCGTGGACGCGGTGGTCACCGGGCCCGTTTGCAAGGAATCGCTCCAATCGCAGGGTTTCACGTTTCCCGGCCAGACCGAGTTTTTCGCCGCGGCCTTCGGCGTCCGCGACTACGGCATGTTGCTCACCGGCGACACCCTGACCGTCGGCCTCGCGACCATCCACGAACCGCTCGCCCGGGTGCCGGAGCTGCTCAGCATCGAGGCCATCGAGCGGATCGGTCTGCTCACCGCCGGGTTCCTGCGCCGCCGCGGCATCGATGCGCCGCGTATCGCCGTCGCCGCCCTCAACCCCCACGCCGGCGAAAACGGTACATTCGGCGATGAGGAGATCCGCGTGATCCGCCCGGCGATCGACAAGCTCAACGAGTCCGGCCACGCGCATTTCCACGGACCGGGCGTGCCTGATTCGGTCTTTCGCGACGCCGCCCGCGGCACCTTCGACGCGGTCGTCGCGATGTATCACGACCAAGGGCTCATCCCGCTCAAACTCCTCGACTTCGAAAACGCCGTGAACGTCACCCTCGGCCTGCCGAGGCCGCGCACCAGTCCGGATCACGGCACCGCATTCGACATCGCCGGAAAAAACCTCGCGGATCCGTCATCGATGATCTCCGCGATCCGGCTCGCCTGCGAACTGGCGTGACGATATCCTCGGCGCTCAACGTCCCGGCCTCGGCAGCGCGCCGGCGGGAACCGCAAGACCGCGATACCACACGGCGAAACAGACGAAGCAAACGCCGATCATCGCGGCGAGCGCGGCCCAGAACCACACCCAGCCATCGCCGGTTTCCGTCACCATCGTGCGTCGCATCCAGCCGCAGAGCAGGGTTCCTAACAACGGCCCCGCCCCGCCGGAAACCAGCGCGAGCAGCCCCTGCGCCCGGCCTTTCATGCCCGGCTCCACCCGCCGGTCGAGAAACACCTGCGCGGTGATGAAATACAGCGTGTAGCAAACCCCGTGCAGCGCGATTCCCGCGATGTGCCAGCCGATCACATCGTTCACCCCCGCCCATGCGCTGAACCCGAAGCGCAGGACCGACAAGCCGATCGCCCACAGCAGCACCACCTTGATCCGGTAGCGCGCCATCAACGCGCCCACCCCCATCATCGCGGCGATTTCGAGCACCTGCGCGATGGTCATCGTGCCCGCGGGATGCTCGTCACCCAAGACCCGTAAAAACTCCGGCCCGTACATGTAGAGTGCGGACAGCGGGATCGAAAACAGCGCCGTGGTTGCAAAGAACACCAGATGATCCCGTTGGCGGAGCAGCCCGAAGGCATCCAGCCCGAGTCGGCTTTTCCACGACAATCCCCCGCCCAGCGGCGGCGTGTGGGGCAGCCAGAACGCAAGCCCTCCGGCCAGCAGGCGCATCACCGCGCCTGCGTACCCGGCCGCCACGCTGGTGTCCGCCGCGAGCACGAAACTCACCACCAGCCCGCCGGCCATCCAGCCGATCGTTCCGCCCAGACGCACCAGGGGAAACTTGCGTTCGCCATCCGGCAGACCCGTCAGCGAAATCGTCGCCAGCAAGCCCCAGGACGGGCCGCCGGCCAAAGCCGCCAGCCCTAACAAGCTGATGAACCACAGCGGGTGCCACGCGAGCTGCATCGTCGCGAAAGCCGCCGCCAACAGGATGCCGCCGGCCAGCGACGACCATGCGAACAAACGATCCGCCGGAATCCGCTGGTCCGCCACCGCCCCGCCGATGAGCGGCGAAACCAGCGCGCAGACCGGTCCGGTCAGGAATGCCAGCGGCACCCAGGCGGCCAGCCCTTTGGCGGTCATCAGGTTCGTCAGCACCGGATTCCAGCACCCCGGCGACATCGCGTGGAAAAAGAACACGGTCCACAGCATGGCAAAGGCCACCTTGGGATCGCTCCGGATTTCCAAACTCGTCCGCACCGCCCGGCCCTAGCCGCTTCCCCGCCGTTCGGCAAGCGGGATGCGGAGGAGCGTCACGCCTGTGGTGGAAGAAGCGGCCCCGGAGGCAGGTAGAATGCCGGGTTCCCATGTTTCGTTCCGTCTTTGCCCTCGCCTCCGCGCTCGCCGTCTCTTCCGTTCATGCCGGTCCCGTCTCGTTGTCCGGCATTTACCCGCAGCTCGCCATGTTCAACGACGAGGGCGAGTGCGGCACCGGTGCCGTGGTGCCTTGGGCGGGCCGGCTGTGGGTGATCACCTACGCGCCTCACAAGCCGGAGGGATCGAGCGACAAGCTCTACGAGATCACTCCGGATTTGAAACAGATCATCCGCCCCGAATCGATCGGCGGCACGCCGGCCAACCGGATGATCCACGACGAATCCGGCCAGCTTTTCATCGGCCCATACGCGATTTCCAAATCCGGTGCGGTGAGGACGATCCCGTATGGAAAGATGTTCGGTCGGCACACGGGCAACGCGCGCCACCTCTCGGATCCGGCCGGCAGGATCGTTTCTGCGACGATGGAGGAAGGGATCTACGAAGTGGATGTGGAATCGCTCGCCGTGACGGAGCTCTGGGCGGATGAGCAAACGCCCGGCACGGCACGCAAGGCGGACCTGCCGGGTTATCATGGCAAGGGGTTCTACTCCGGCCAGGGGTTCTATATCTATTCGAACAACGGCGACCACGCCCGCGCCGCGCTCAGCGACCCCACCGTGCCCTCCGGCGTGCTTGCGGAATGGGACGGCAAGGCGGACGCGTGGACCGTCGTCCGCCGCAACCAGTTCACCGAAGTCACCGGACCGGGCGGCATCCACGGCAATCCGGATCCCGCGACCGACCCGGTCTGGGCGGTCGGCTGGGACGCGAAGTCGCTGCTGCTTGGCATCCGCAAGGCGGACAGCGGATGGTCGTTTCTCCGCCTGCCGAAGGGTTCGCATTCCTATGACGGCGCCCACGGCTGGAACACCGAGTGGCCGCGCATCCGGGAGATCGGCGAAACGGATCTCCTGATGACCATGCACGGCACCTTCTGGCGTATCCCGGCCGGCTTCGGAGTCGAAGATTTCACCGGCATCCGCCCGCGCTCGAACTATCTCAAGGTCATCGGCGACTTCTGCCGCTGGAACGACCGCATCGTCTTCGGCTGCGACGACACAGCGAGGAACGAGTTCCTCAACAAGCGGCGTGCCAAGGGCGAGATCGCCGCCCCACAGTCGCAGTCGAACCTTTGGTTCGTCGAGCCGGACGCCATCGACAAACTCGGCCCGGTGATCGGCCGCGGCGCGGTGTGGATGAAGGAAGACCTCGCCGGAAAGGCGGTTTCCGATGCCTATCTCTTCGCCGGCTATGAAAAACGCGGGTTGTTCCTGGCACACAAGTCACCGGCGGCCGTCACGTTCGGGATCGAGACCGGCGACGGTCAAGGAAACTGGAGGCCGCTTCAGAATGCGGAAGTCGCGCCGGAGACATGCCGTTTCATCGAATTCCCGGCGGACGCTCCGGGCGAGTGGATCCGGATCCGTTCCGAGTCCCCGGTTTCCTCGGCGACCGCGGTGTTCACCTATCGCAACGCGGACCCGCGCGGTGTCGAGGCGGACCCGATCTTCGACGGCCTCGCCCGCCCGGGGGAAACACGGGGCGGCGGCCTGCTCCGTGCGCGCGACGGAGGAAAGAAAACGCTCTCGTTCTCCGCCACCGATGCCGATGGCAATCCCGCGGGCTACTACGAACTCGACGGCGGCCTCCGCCTCCGCCGCATCGACGACGAAGCCACCGAGCGGTTCACCCGCACCCGCGCCGCGATCCCGACCGGCGCTCTCGCCAGCGACGCCGCCTCCATCATCTACACCGACGATGACGGCCGCCGCTGGCGCCTGCCGAAAAGCGGGCTGCCGGAACTCACCCCATCCCGCATCGCCCGTGAGGTCGCCACCGAGCGCGACCTGCTGAATGCCGGCGGGTCCTTTTACGAACTCCCCGCGCGGAATGCCGGCGGCATCGCCAAGGTCCGCCCCGTCGCCACCCACAACCGGCTCGTCCACGACTTCTGTTCCTATCGCGGTCTTTTCGTTATGAGCGGCGTCGCCACCGCCGCGCCCGCCGGCAACCCGCACATCATCCGGTCCGACGACGGCAAGGCGGCGCTCTGGGCCGGCACCATCGACGACGCATGGAAACTCGGCAAACCCCGCGGCGACGGCGGCCCGTGGAAAGACAGCGCCGTAAAAGCGGGAGTCGTTTCCGATCCCTATCTGATGACCGCCTACGACGAGAAAACCCTGCGCCTGGATACGGACACCGCCGCCACCATCACCGCGCAGATCGACATCCACGGCGACGGAACCTGGGTCGACTACAAAGAGTTCCCGCTCACTCCCGCGGAAACGGCCGAGCACCGTTTCCCCGATGGCTTCTCCGCCTACTGGATCCGCTTCGTCAGCGACAAGGACGCCGTCGTCACCGCGCAATTGAGCTATCGCTGAGCAGATGAAACGCCTGTAGCGGCGAAGCCGAAAAGGAGGACACCGGAACGACTCACCTCATTCGCATCGGCTCCGGAAGCCTTTGGCCGGCGCGGTTCCAACCGAACGCAAACCACCTCGACTACAATGGCCCGAAACGTTTCGAGTCGCGGTATTTCATCGCCGCCTCCGTCCGTGAGCGGACGTGGAGTTTTTGATAGATATGGCCCAGGTGGACGCGGACCGTATCGACGGCGATGCCAAGCCGGTCGGCGATCTCCTTGTTGGCGAGGCCTTCGGAGAGTTGTTCGAGCACCTCGACCTCCCGTTGGGACAGACTGTCTTCTCCACCCGTTTCGTCCGATCGGGGGTGGAACGCCTCGACCACCCGGCGGGCGATCTCCGCGCTCATCGGCGCGCCGCCCGACAGAACGTCCCGGATCGCGTCGCGCACCTCGGCGGGTGAGGACCGCTTCAACAGGTAGCCGCTCGCCCCTGCCTTGAGGGCGGCGAAGATCTTGTCGTGGTCTCCGTAGACGGTGACCATCACGATCTGGATTTCCGGCAAGTACTGTTTGATCCGGGCCGTGGCATCGATGCCGGACATGCCGGGCAGGTTGATGTCCATCAGGACGACCTGTGGCCGGAACGCGTCGATTTTCGGAAGCGCCTCCTCCGCACTGGTCCACAGACCGTCGCAATGGAAGTCACCGGTGGCCTCGATGATGTCCCGGAGACTGGCACCGAGAGTGGCGTTGTCCTCGACGATGGCGACATGGTGGATGGGTTCTTTGCTCATGGGGATGTGGCGGTGGGCAGGGGCAGGGAGAGGGTTACCGTGGTTCCGGTGCCGGGTTCGCTGTCAATATGGCAATCCCCGCCGCTGTCGGCCATGCGGCGCCGGAGGTTGTCCAGACCGTCGCCGGAAGACGAGGAGGAGGCATCGAAGCCCGGGCCATCGTCACGGATCCGGACGAGAAGTCGACCGTCTTCGAGGGTGATCCGGAGGAAGATTGTTTCGGGGGGCCCGTGTTTGACCGCGTTGTTGATCGCCTCACGGGTGGCGAGGGCGAGATTGTGGCGGCGGCGCGGGCCGATCGCGATGTCCGGTGCGTTGCGGATGATGTCCGCCTTCAAACGCACATCGACCACCTTGAGGAATTCGCGGGCGAAGAACGCCAGGTATTCGACGAGCGACCGCAGGCTGTCCTGATCCGGGCTGGTGGCCCAGACGATTTCATCGAGTGTGCCGACGACGTGTTTCGCCCTCATGGAAAGCCGGTCGAGCGACGGGCGGAGGCTTTGGTCGTCGGGGTTCTCGGCAGCGAGTTCGGACTGGATCGAAAGCGCGGTCAGGCTGGCTCCGAGATCATCGTGGAGGTCGCGCGAAATTCGCGAGCGTTCCGCCTCAAGCATGTTGCGGACGCGCAGTTCCTCCAGCCGGCGGCGCATGCGGCGGCGGCCGGCGAGCCAACCGGCCGCGACGGTGAGCAGCACGCCCGCGCCCACGCTCAAGGCGACGAACCATGGGGTCTGCCAGAAATGCGGACGAATCTCGATGGGAATCACGGACGTTGTCGAAACGAATCCGTCGCCGCTTGTGGCGCTCGCGCGGAAGACATATCTCCCGGGCGGCACGGGTTGGTAGTCCACCTCACGTTTGTGCCCGATCCGGCGCGGAGCTTCATCGATGCCGACGAGTTGCACCTGATAGGTGATCTTCTCGGGGGCGGCCAGATGGATGCCCGCGAACCGGAATTCCAGTCGAACCCTCCCGGGCCCCGCCACGATCGGATGTTGGCCGATCGGACGGGTGACTCCGTCGACAACCACCGGGGCCATTCTCATCAGGGGCGGATGCGCGGTCGCCGGGATCTTTGAAGGATCGATGCCCGCCAGACCGGAGAGTGTGGGAAACCACAGTGTGCCCCCCGGTCCCGGGGCGACACCGGGGTTGCTTCCTCCCACGCATTCCCTGCTCGGCATTCCATCCGATCGATCAAGTCTCATCCAGTGGATGCCTCCACGGCCCGTCCGTGCGCGGGACCGCAGTTCCTTGCGAGAGGCACGCAGGATTCCTCCGAGCGATCCCATCCAGATTTCATCGTCCCCGGTGAGGGCGAGTCCCGTGATCCGTTCGTCCGGAATCCCCTCGGCGGAGCCAAAGCGGTGCCATCTGCCTTGAAGGCGGAGAAAAAGCCCGGACCCGGTCGTCCCCGCCCAGATCTCTCCATCGTCCGCTGCCACCACCGCTTGGACCCTGCGGTTGGACAGGTCTTTCGATCCGGCCAGCGCTTCGATCCCCTCGCTGGAAACCTTCAGGATCCGTCCGTCCGTCGTGCCGGCGAGCAGGCTCCCTCCGGAACCCGGCGCCAACGAGGCGAACCGGGTGTTCTCCAACCCTTTCTCATCCGCGAAGGTTTTCACGCTCTCCCCGTCCCAGCGGCAGATCCCCCGGTTTCCCGCGAACCACAAGCGGCCTTGACGGTCCTCGGCGATGGCATTGACTTTCGATAACTCCGGCGTGCGTGAAAACATCGGAACGGCCATTTGTTCCGCGGTGTCCATCTGATAGACGGAACCCTCGCGCGAGGCGATCCAGATCCGGCCGCCGCTGTCTTCGTAGAGGCACGATACCATGCGCTGAGCCCCGCCTGCGATCACATCGATGTGCTGCATCCCTTGGTCATCGACGCGGTCGACCCCACCATTTCGTCCTGCGATCCACCAGACGCCGTCGGTCGAATGAAGCGCCGTGTTCACCGCATGGTCGTATGGCCCTTCGGGGGTGGAAAGGATGGTCACCCGGCGCGGACGGACGCGGACGAGCCCCCGGACCGGACTCGCCAGCCAGAGGTTTCCTTCCCTGTCTTCGAGCATGTCGCTGGCAACGAAGTCGTTTCCAAGTTCCGTGATCCTTGTCGGGCTTCCGGCCGGAGGATGGTACCAGAGCGATCCCCCGGAGATCCGCCACTCGCCGCCCTTGCGGTCGAGCAGGAGGGCGGGAGCTTCGAAATGGGACCCGGAGCGTCCCCGGCGGATTTGCCGGAGGTCGCTTTGTTCGATCGCCGCAGCGAGATCGTCGGAGGGCGCCGCTACTTCTTGAGGCACATCGTCCACCAACCGCCAGGTCCGGTCGTTGTAGTGGAAATAGGGAGCACCCTTGTGGATGAAAAAGCGGGTGACGATCCCGCGCCCCATCGTGTCGGGGTCGATCGGAATCTCCTCCATGACGCGGCCACGCATCCGGAAGAGGCGCCGGTCGTGGGTGGAGATCCAAACACTTCCATCGGACGGCGTGTAGATCCGGAACGGATTGATCTCCTGCCCGGTCTGATTTCCGACCGGGGCGAGGGTGGTGAACTCATATCCATCGAAACTGGAGATGCCTTCCGCGGTGGCGATCCAGAGCACCCCGTCGGGCGTCTGGCCGAGCGAGCGCGCGACGTTTCCAGGAAGCCCCTCCTCCGATCGCCAGACACGAACAAGGAACTCCGGATTCTCATCCGGTTGTCCGCCGGCCATGCCGGATGTTAGGACGACCAGGATGAAGAGCCAACGAAGCACGGGACGTGAATCTGGAGTTTCGACCGGCGGGTGTCGAGCTTTCCGGCGCGCGCGGGGAGGGCGCGTCGTCGATGGCGGCGGAACGCACCCCGCGGAATGGAGTAGTCTGGTTGGGGGATTTGACCCGCCACCGGAGTGGCGGGCACAATGTAAACACGATCGGGGGCCGTGATTCCACGCGCTGGAATCAAGTCTCCCGGCAAATCATCAGCTTCATGCGCCCGAATCCAAACCCAAATCTTCGACAGCGGCCGAACTTCGTCGTCAACCAGCGTGCGAAGCTTGTGCCGAAGGGCTTCGCATTGGTCGTTACCTTGTCGTTGATGATCCTGCTCAGCCTGCTGGCGGTCGGCTTGTTGTCGCTCTCGTCCATCGCGGTCCGCAGCGGCAGCCAAGGCATGGCGGTGGCCGAGGCCCGCGCGAACGCCCGGTTGGCCCTGATGCTGGCGATCGGAGAATTGCAGGCGGAACTCGGGCCCGACCAGCGGATCAGCGCCTCGGCAGACATCATGGGCGCACCGGCATCCACGGACGTCTCGGTTGCGAACGCCCATTGGGTCGGGGTGTGGAATTCATGGAAGGGAGAAAACCGCTATCTCGCCGACAGCAACTCCCCATCGGATCTGGTTCCCGATCTGTCGGAGCACCGCGAGGATTCGTTCCGTCGCTGGCTGGTCTCGGCGGAGGACCCGGAGGAGATGGCAAAACTCGGCGTGGCCGAGTCCGCGGTTTCCGGCGACTCGGTGACGCTGGTCGGCTCCGGAACCTTGGGCGACGGATCCGCCGACACCGACGAGGTGAACGCGGCGCTGGTTCCCATGGAGCGAAGCGGCCCGGGCGGGAGGATCTCCCGCGGTGCGTTCGCATGGTGGGTGGGTGACGAGAGCCAGAAGGGCCAGATCCGCGAGGGCCGCGGCGAGGAGGATCTCGGTAGTCCGGCCGAAGCGATCGCCGAAACGGACGCATCCTCATCCGTTGGGGAAGAGCTCTTTGAGCAGTTGAACGGTGTCTCGAAAGACGAGAATCTGGGCCGGGCGACCATCTCGCTCAACACGCTCGGCCTCGTCGATGGCGCGGACAATCCCGGTAGCGGGTTCCACGACCTCACCGTCGCGGCGCGATCGGTTCTCACCGATGTGCGTGAAGGAGGGCTGAAACGGGATCTCAATCTGCTGGCGGAAAGCTATGATGCGAACTTCGATGTCGCGAAGGGCCTGCCGCTCACCGAGGAGTTCATGCTCTATCAGTTCGATGACCTGCATCGGGTGCCTCTGCATGATCTCTTGACCTACTACACACTTTACAAGGCCCTGCCGGCCGGCTCCAAGGGCGCCTTGACGGCCGACGGAAGGAGCAAGCCCTCGACCTCGAGCATCGCCGCCGGCGAGGTGACCAAGAACAAAAACGGGCTCACGACCAACCTATACCGTCAGCCGGTGATGGTGAAGACCCAGTTGGCGATCTGGGCGCGGGCCGATCGCTCCGGCACCAGCCGCCTGCGTCCCTACCGGCTGAAGTTTCGCTTCAGTCCCATCGTGACACTTTGGAATCCATACAATGTTCCGCTGACGATCAATGGCAACGGTGGCAACGGAATGAGGATCGATGTCCTCGGGATCTCGGCAGACATGGCGGTGTGGCCGAAATACGAGCGCGGGAAAGACGGTGGTCGAGAATCGTCCTCCCTCGGCGGCCTGACCAGCGGCAAGGGCGACGAAGGGAACAGTTCGGAGGTGCTCGCCTCGATGATCATCAAGGACGAGGTGGAGTTCGCGCCGGGCGAGGTGCTCGTTTTCTCGCTGGACAAGACCTACGACAACCTGGCGCAGGTGCGTGAACTCAAGCCGGGTTACTGGCCGATCTCGGGCAACGAGGTCGACTACTACGACATCCGGGTGAGCCGGGGCGGTGCGGTTGGTGCGGACTATGACGACGATTCGGTCACCTTCACCCCCAGCCAACTCATCGGCGTTGGTTTCGCGGGCGGAACCGAAGACACGGTCAAGACCACCTTGAAGTTTTCCCAAGGGGTTTCGATCGAGGCCCGGCCGGACTACAAGATCGGCAGCGAGACCAGTTGGCGGACTCAGGCCCTCTATTCGCGCCGCGCGACCGAGAAGACTCCGAGCCCGCAGGTGACCAGCGAGATGAACCAATTCAACCAGTTGGTCTTCGAATTGGGAAGCCAGCTCGACGGCGAGGAGATGAAATGGCGGACGGGGAACGGGAAATACATCCGCCAGCCGTACAGCATCCGCAACCTGGCCTCCGCGGAGGGCGAGGTGGTGGGGATCTTCACCTACGGGGTGGCCGGCGAGGAGGAGGTTCTCACGCTCAGCAGCGGCAGCCAACCGCGGTTTCCCAGCCGTCCCTTCCTTCACAGCCTGCCGACGGTGGCCTCGCCGTGGATCCAGGACCTCAGCAGCGCATCTCTCTACAACCTCGGCTGGGCGTGGAAATTCGAGGACGGCCGGGAAAGCAGCAACGAGATTGTGGTGGATGGAACTCACGGCCGCTACGGCGGAGGATGGTCGGCCGCGTTCGGGCAGGACCGGGTCGTTCAATACGAGCTTCCGCAACGGCCGTTCCACTCGCTCGCCCAGTTCGCAAATGCGGCGCTTGGCGGCTGGTCGGTCGCCCGCAACCATCCCACCAGCACCTCGGGCGGGCTGCACGCCCACGAAACCACCGCGGCGCACGGCCAGGGCGGCCTGTTCCCGGCGGTGAGCATGCCGGTCGGGAATTCCTATGCGAACCCGATGATTCCGAAGGACCAGGCGATCTCCACATGGAACACCCGGAAGTATCACGACGGACGCCGGACCGAACCGTATGTGGACCACTCGTATCTGGCGAACCACGCCTTGTGGGACGAATACTTCATGTCCTCGATCGCGGATGAACTCCGCGGTCTTTACCGATACGACGGATTCGAATCGAAGCGGGCCGCGCAAATGGCACAGGACTTCTTCGGTGACGACCCAAAGCCGCTCCCGAACCGCCGCTTCATTCCGGCGGCGGACCGCCCGTGGGATGAAATGAAGTCCGAGCTTTTCAAGGGGGCGAGTGCCAACGAAACCGCCTATCAGATCATCGCCCGCTACCTGCTTCTGGATGGTGGTTTCAACGTCAACTCAACCTCGGAAGACGCATGGGCGGCCCTCCTCGCATCGTTGCGCGGCAAACCGGCCGTGGTGCTCCCTGGAAACAGCGACGCGGTGAAGTTCAACCTCGAAGACCACAAAAACCTCACGCCCATCGCCAACTTCTCGGTCGCCACCGGCGAATCGATCCCCGCCGACTCGAACCTCCGTTCCGACGGCTTCGCGCCGGAACAGTGGATTGGATCCTTCACCCTCGATGACGGTCAGGTCCGCAAATTGGCGGAAGAGATCGTCAAACAGGTCAAGAAGCGCGGGCCCTTCCTGTCGCTCTCGGATTTCATCAACCGGCGGCTTTCGAACGATGCCGAACTCGCCAAGTCGGGCGCACTGCAGGCGGCGATCGAGGCGGCCGGCCTGAACTCACCGGTGAATTCCGGGCGCGCCGCGGACCTGGGGCAGAAGTCGGAGTTTCTCAGCAAGCAGAACCAGAGCGATCTGGATCCGATTCCGTTTCCGGAAGCCGGCCAGGGTGCGGTGATTCAAGGCTCCGCCGCATACATCGACCAAGCGGATCTGCTGCGCTCGATCGATTCGCAACTGGTGGCACGCGGGGACACCTTCGTGGTTCGCACCTGCGGTGATTCGAAAGACGCGTCCGGCAAGGTTGTGGCGAGGGCCTATTGCGAAGCGGTCGTGCAGCGCATGCCGCAATATCTGGACGAACGCGACCTGCCGGAAACCCGAACGAGCGACTTGAAGTCGGATCTGAACCAACGCTTCGGACGCAAGTTCAAGATCGTGTCGTTCCGCTGGCTCTCACCTGTTGAAATTTGAAACCCATGAACCGACAAATGACCCTCGTGCGTGCCATTGCGGCGCTGACCCTCGTGTTTCTTCTCCCGTGCGGGGCGCAGGAAGAACCGCGCAAGGTGTCCGTCCGATCCGCCATCTTCCCGGGCAGCGGCGTCC
The DNA here is from genome assembly GCA_024233135.1 of Akkermansiaceae bacterium. GTDB lineage: Bacteria > Verrucomicrobiota > Verrucomicrobiia > Verrucomicrobiales > Akkermansiaceae > Luteolibacter. The sequence continues at coordinate 116,772 of JACKPZ010000009.1, forward strand.
TCGACCCGCTTGAGTTGTACGTGGGGGACGGCAAGGAAGGGCTTCCGGTGGAACTCTGGGGCGGCAAGTTCTCGCCCGAGTTCGAGTTGCCGATGCTCGATGTCTGGCGCTTCGGCCACTGGAAAAACGAAACCGACAAGGACGGCCGGGCGGCCCGGGTGTTCAAGGAGCGGGGAAAAGTCAAACCACCCTCCGCGGCCCGTGTATGGCTGGTGTTTTTCCAGTCCAAGCCGGGCGATGACTCGCCGCTCCAGGTGCAGGCCTTCGGAGTCGACGACAGCAAGCTAAAGGAAGGCGGAATCGTCATCATGAATCTGACAAAAGGGCCGATCGGCTTTGAATACGCGGGCAAGCAGCTCAAACTCAAATCCGCCGGCAAGGAGGTGGTGAATCCGGGTTCGAAGCGCGGCGAGGTCTATCCGGTGAAATTCTACTACTCCCACAACGGAACGGCCCGGCCCTTCGTGACGACGACCTGGTTCCACGGAGAACGACGCAAACGTCTGGCGCTGGTGGTCCAGGAACGCGAGGCAAGTCCGCCAAAACTGCTTACGATCGATGACATCGCGGCGAAGGAGGAACCCGCCGAGGCGGCTCCCTAACAAAACTCCCGTTTCCAGCCCTCACGCTGGCTGTTCCCATTTTCTTCCGAAACCTATGAAAACCCGCTTCATCTCCCTGCCGGCCGCGATCGCGGTGACGTTTTTCGTTCCTGTTTCCTCATGGGCCTTGGAGGGGAAGGTCGCCGTGCGCAGCACGTTGGCTTCGGGCATGGATGCCGGGGAACGATTCGAACTTCGCCTCGATGACCATGGGGGGGCGTTGCCGATCGAGGTGGGTGTCACGGGTTTCTCCGCCGAGGTCTCGCTGCCGCGGATGGAGACCTGGAGCTTCGGTCATTGGGACACGGTGGATGGGAAATCGACTTTTGTGGAGTTGGGTCGCGTGGATCCGCCCGCGGGAAAGACCCTGTGGCTGGTGTTCAGCGCGAACGAGACCGCACCGGACAAGGTGGACTCACCGGACGCCGCGGAAGACGAGGCGTCGGAACCTGACGAAGAGGCGGCGCAGAAGGGCGATCCCAACACCGAAGCTGCCGGTGACAATGCCGGTGAGGAGGAAGACGTCCTCCCATGGGACGTCCATGCGATCAACGTGGATGCGGCGAATCTGGGCGAGGGCGGGATCGTGGTTCTCAATCACGCGCAGGGAACCATCGAAATGGAACTGAACGACGAAACCGTGTCGCTCGACGTGGGCGGAGTGAAGATGGTCCGGCCCGATCCGGAGTCCGGCGATCGTTACAACGTCAAGTTTTACGTGATCCAGAACGGCCGGCGGAGGCCCTTCGTGACGACCAACTGGTTCATGGGCGAGAAGCGCCGGCGCCTTGCCGCGGTGGTTCAGGGAAAGAGCGCGCCGGTTCCGAAGGTCCTCGTGATCGACGAGATCACCGGGGGCTCCGCGAAGTGACCGGGAGTCGCCTTCGCGCGATCTTCAGGGGTCGACCATGAACAGGCGGATGAAATACGCGGGGTGCCCCGCCATGGAAACCGTGGCTCTCAGCAACGTGTCGGCGCCGGTTCCCTCCGTGGTGCTCGGCAGAACGTCCCAGTCGGTCGGGGCGAGCGTGAGGTCCTCGGTGCCCCGGATCGTGTAGTGGATTTCCGCCCGCGGCACGGGATAGGCGATCGTGATGTCGCCGCCCTGAAACACGGGTTTCGGAAGGAGGTGGGCCGAGCCCGCCAAGGGATCGAAGCCGAGGCCGTACTCGACGCGGTTGGTCAGCCCGTCGGCATCCGGGTCCATGTCGTCGTCCGCCTCGGGGTTCGAAAGCCAATCCAATCCGAAGTGGTGCACCCGCCACGCGTCGATGGCCTTTGCGGTCCCATCCACCCGGACGATCGTGTGGTTTCCCGAACCGATCCAAGGAACCCGGATGAAATCCCCTTCGATGGTTCCGGTGACTTCAAAGCCGTCCACGAACACCTTGGGGTCGGGGCTCGCACCTTTGGGAACGGCGACGGTCGCCAGGATGTTGACCGGTAGCGAAACGTCGAGGCGGTAGGCTTCCACGCTCCGTTCCCATTGCACCGCGACGTCACCACGATCAGTGGCCATGCTGCCTTCCGCACGGGCCAGCGAGGTGCCGAAGTCCAGTGGCTTGATCTGGATTTCCCCGGATTGTGGTTTGAGCGGTTTCACCCCGAGGATGTAGCGAAGGTATCCCTCCAGACCCGCCGCGCCCCAAGCGTGGGACATGCTCTGGCCGGTGGTGTCCGCGTCCCACGACTCCCAGGTCGCGGTCGCGCCTTTCGACAGGATGTCAGCATATCCATATGTCCAGGTGTTGTCGGTGAACAAATCGATGAGATGTTCGCCCTCCTCCGCCTCGCCGATCGCGCGGATCAGCCACGGCAGCGTGACCATGCCGACGCTCATCTCGAGTTCCTTGACCTTGGCGATGACGTCCGTTTTTTGCGCGGCCGGCACGATGCCCAGCGCGAGCGGGAACATGTTGGCGTGTTGGGAAACGTGAGTGCTCGGCGAGCCGCCGGAATTCACTCCATCGACGTAGACCCCGCCGCCGTTGATGAGCTGGCTGTTCATCGATGCCTCCAGGTCGTCCGCGCGTCCCCACCAGAGGTTTCGGTCGGCGGTGTTGCCCAATTCCGCGGCGATTTTCGCCATCACGTCGTAGTCGGCGAACGCCCAGCCGTTGATGACCGTGCGGGCCGCGGTCATGTCATAGCCGAAGCGCATGGTCGCCGGCCAGTCGACGATGCCATATTGGTAGGCGCCGCTGCCGCCGCTGAGGTTGGTGATCAATCCCGTCGTCGTGTCCCGATGGGCATGGACGTAGTTGGCGATCGCCTCGAACTTCGGATAGTTCGCCGCGAGAAACGCCCGGTCGCCCGTTTCCATGTAATAGTTCCAGACCCACGTCAGGTAGGCCTGCGTGTAGTCCGGAATGTCGCGCGCGCCATCGTTGTTCGGATAGACCGCGTTCACCCGGCCGGTGCCGGACCAGTGCTGGTCCATCGACTGGAGGAACTCGTGCAGGGTGCGGCGGGTGAGCAGGCGTTCGTTCATCACTGGCATCGCGACGGTGCTCTGGATCGCCGCGTCACCGAGGAAGCCGCCCTTTTCGCGGGTCGGCGTGTCCACGAACTCCTCCTGGGCGCAGGTGAGGAGCGATTGTTTCATCAGGTCCCACGCGGCGTTGAGGGCAGGGTCGGACGAGTCGAACGAAGAACGCGAGGTGTCCATCGCGCTGTGGCGTTCGATGAAGGTGAAGTTTTCCGAGGTCACCACCATTGGCGGGCTGTCGATCTGGAAATAACGCATGCCGAGATACTCGACCGGCTCATACGTGAACGATCCGCCGTTGAGGATGGTCCGGAAACTCATGTCGGTGCTCTGGCTCATCGACGTGTCGATCGCGCCGGTGCCGGTGAGGGCGTAGCCGCCGCGCATCTGGATGGTGGTTCCCGACGATCCGCCGGAGAACCGGATGCGCGGCACACCGCTGCGCACCCGGCCGAGATCGATGACATATCGGTTTCCGGACAACGCCGTGATCGATGCCGGTTCCACCGTGACTTCCGTTTCCACAATGCGCGAGAGATCCGGAGCCAGCGTGCCGGTCCACGGGGAAACCGGGTGTGCGCCGATCGCGGTGGCGGTGCTCCACGACGAGTCGTTGAATGCCTCGGCAAACCAATCCGGGGTCATCAGGCGCGAGTCGATCAACTCGATGTAGCCGACTCCTTCACCGCTGTTGCGCTGCGATTGGCCGAGGACCCATGCGGATGCGCGTGACTGCAACCAGGTTCCGTCCGTTCCGATGACCGAGGAAGAACCGTCGGTGTAGCGCACGATCGCTTTCAGGATCACGCCGCGCCCGCCGGCCGGCCGTCCCTGGCCGCCGCCGAACCAGTGGTTGAAGAGGGCGAATTGGTTCACCGCGTTGGCTTCGACCAGCCCGGTGATGTCATATGCGTTGTAGTACTGGTGCTCCGGGTAGTGGTAGGCGGGTCCTTTTCCCACCAACGTTTCGTTCAGATAGAGCGCATATTTGTGTGCGCTGGAAACATAGACGGTCGCGCGCTCCACCGCCTTGTCCGGGAGCGTGCTCTTGTGGCGGTAGTAGGAATAGTCGTCGCTGTCCGTGCTGTCGCGGCGGATCCACTGGGCGCCGGACCAGTCGGAATCCCCAAGGAGTCCGACGACAAACGTCGCCGGGGCCGAATACGGACTCACGTTTCCGTCGCGGTCCCACGTCCGGATCTTCCAGAACACCTGCTGGTCACCCGCCAGCGCCGTTCCGTCATAGGCGATGTGATTCTGCGCGCCGGCGTTGACCTGTCCGCTGTCCCAGAGGTCGCCGTTGTCGGCGGCGAGATCCGCCGCGGTGGACGCGGCGAGAATCTGATAGGCAGACTGGATCTCGTTCGGGTCGGAGTCGTTCACCTGCCAGCCGAAGTAGGGTGCGTCGCTCGTGCCGACGGGCCCGATGGCATCGTCCACCCGGAGGTCGGTCGGCGCGCCGGGAGCATGCGCACCCGGCGGGAAAACGGGCGGGCTGCCGGGTTCGTCCTCTTTGTGGAGCGTCAGGGCATATGCCCGGACGTCGGTTTCCCCGCCGACTCCCGCGCTGGTTCCTTCGATGCGAACCGAGAAGGTCTGCCCGTCCACATGGCCCGGGCCGGAGAAATCCGTCGCCACCTCGAGTTGATCGCCGTCGATCTGGAACAGGCCGTTGTCATCGTCGCCGGCGCCGGCGACCAGCGCGTAGGTGGAGTCCTGCGGCTGCCCGTCGAGCGTGGCGGAGAGGGAGCCGATCGTGGTGCCCGCGGGGTCGTTCGAGCCGAAGGCGTTGCCTTCGAGTGCCATCGCGAACACCGGAACGGGAGGCGGACCGGTGGTGGTGACGCGCAGGTTGTCGATGAGATGTCCGGTCACGTTGCAGCCGATCTCGAAGCGGATGGCACCGGCGTTTCCGCTCCACTGGAAATTGTCGTTCGCCACCTGCGTCCCGTTGATGGTGGTGACCGCGTTGACCGCCTCTCCGTCGGCGAATGGGGTGAACGAAAGTTCGATCGAGACCGGATACGAGGTGTTGCTGGAAGTGGAGATACCGCCGCCGTTGCCGAGGCTCGAGCCGCTGTCGAAGCGCTGGGTGCCGCCGTTCTGACGGATGAGGATGCCGTAGTCGGTGTCGGAGTTGTTGACGCGGCTGGTGTCGCCCGAGTTGTTGTTTTCCGTGCCGAAACTCCAGCCGTGCCACTCGGTGTTGGAGGCGGTGGTGGGGATCCAGTCATAGGTGATCTTCATGCCGCCGCCGGCGAGGATCGATGATGCGGCAAGGCCGCCGGCCCAGTTGTAGCGGTCGCTCGCGCCGGACACGGGATCGTTGGTCGCAAGTTCGAAACGCAGGCCGCCGCCGGGCGTGTTGCTTCCCGGATAGAGAAGCGCCACCCGGTTGTTGGTGATGGACTGGTCGGTGCCGAAGGACCGGAGATAGGTTTCATTGGCAAGGAGTCCCGTCACGCGGCCCGCGGTGGACGCGCTGTCGAAGCCGCCGTTCGCCGCGTTGAAGGTATCCGCGAACAACTCGGTTTCGGTTTGTGCGGCGGTTTTCGCCAGCAGCAAGGCCGGCAGCATCACGCCGGGCAGGAGGCAGCGGTGGGACTTCGGGATTCTCATCAAGGTTCGAAGGTGGCCGATGACGAAACAGGACCGTGCGGAGTTGAAAAAAAACCACCCGCCGGATGCGAACCGATGGGAACGCACGCGGCGGGTGGAGGGAAGATCCGATCGTGGAATCTAGTTGCCGAGGCGGACGAAATACTTCGAAGCGCCGCCGAATTCCGATGCCGGAACCGTCACTTGTCCCACGCCGCCGCCATCCGTGGTGGGGCTGAGCGGTGAAGCAAGGGGCACGAACGCGGACTGCATGTCGGGCGACTTCACGACCGTGTAGCTCGTGCTCGGATCACCGAGGAAGTCGATGATCAGATCGCCGGAACCATTGCGTGAAACGCCGGTGATGACCGGTACCGAAGCCGGCGCCACGTTGACTTGCTCCACGATCCGGAGGTTGTCCACCGTGGCGTTGTAGGTCGACGAACGGAAGTCCGTGTAGACGCCCACGTAAGCGGCTTGTCCGGAGAAGTTCGCGTTGGTGTAGGAACCCAACTGATGCCACGCGAGGTCGCCCTTGCTGACCCAGCCGGAGACGAATTCGGTTTCCGAAACGCGGGTGATATAGACCGCCAGCAGGTTGGCGGGAAAGACCGTAGCGGGAGCGGGCGTCTGGCCTGCGTCGGTCGTGCCGACGAACCGCTCGCTCAGGAAGTCGCCACTCCTGCGGATGCCCGCGGTGAAGATGTCCTCACGCGGGTTCGCAGGCGGGTTGGCGAGCGTGACGATCACGCCGATGGTCTCGTTGCTGCTGGTGCCGCCGCCGTAGTGGACGATGTCGAGCATGACCGACTCGCCGACTCCGAGGACCTGGGTGTCGTGCATGTAGGCGGATTGCAGGGCTCCCGCGGTGTGGCTGGGGTTGGTGATCTGGAGGGTGTTGGCCACCGCTCCGTCCACGTCATAGACCATGGCGCCGGTGCCGGGGTCGTTGGAGAGCATCGTCGTGCCGGCCCAACTGGAGGCCTCGCCCGGATCTTCGAATCCGTAGGTGGACAACACCGCGTAGTCGTCGTGCACGCCGTCGAGGTTGTCGTCCTTGGAAACGGTGAGGACGAACACATCATCGGACGTCTCTCCTCCGACGCCCGTGCTGGTTCCCTGGACGCGCACGGAGAAGGTCTGGCCGTGCACCGAGTTGGCACCGGTAAAGTCACTGTTGACCTGGAGGTTGCCGGAGCCGTCGATCGAAAACAGCAGGTTGTCGGGATAGCCGGCGTTGTCGATGAAGGTGTAGGTCGCGGCCTGCGGCGCGGCGGCAATGGTCGACGAGAGGGTGCCGATGGTCGTGCCGATCGGGTCGCCCGAGACGAAATTCGTGTCGTCGAGGTCCGTGATGAGCGGCGGAACCACCACGACACCGGTTTCCTCGTTGGTGAGGCCATACATGTGGAAACTGACCCCGGACTTGTCCGTGACGCTGACATGGGTGCCGGCGTTGACCACCAGGTCGGTTCCCTGGGCGGTGTAATCCCAACTCACGAAGAGGGCGTCGTCGTCGTTGAACGTCCCGGTGACGAAGCCGGGCCGGTCCTCCGGCAGCGCGCCGAAGGCATGCACCACTTCCGTGCCGTTGGTGAAGGTGATGTCGACCGGGCGGTCCTGCAACGGACTCCAGGCCCGGATGTAAAGCCGCACGGTATAGTCATTGCCCGGCGTCAGGCCGGAAAGCGTGTAGTCCTGGGATTCGCCCGCATCGCCACCATTGGTGGAATAGGTCATGGTGCTGAGCAGGTCGATGATGCCCGTGCCCGTGACGCCGCCGCTGGCGGGAATCCAGCCGTTGAGGTTGGCGGAGGTGATCGCGGACCGCGTGTTGCCGCCGCTCGGCGTCCAGTTGAAGTTCGCGACGCTGTTCGCCGTGGTCAGCACGTCGAACACGACACCGTTGACGGTGGCTGCGCCGCCGCCGCTGATCTTGTGGGTGTAGCTCTTGGTGGCGGCGATGTCGCTGCTGGCGTCGTCGGTGATCTGGGTCACAGTCACGCCGGCCGCCTTCGCGAAGTCCGTGTCGTCGGTGGGGTCGGTGCCCAGGTCCACTTCGAATCCGTCGCGTGCGCCGTCACCGTCGCTGTCGCGGAAGAAGGCGTCGGTGGTTTCGGTGGCCTCGTCCGGGTCGTCCAGACCGTCGGCATCGGTGTCGACCAAGGTCGGGTCGCCGAGGAAACCGTCAACCTCGTCGAAGTCGCTCAGGGTGTCGTTATCGCTATCGTCATCCTTCGGGTTGATGTCGGGGTAGTTGAGGAACGTGTACAGCGCGTGGGTTCCGATGCTCAGTTCGTATTCGTCGAGGTCGGTAAGGCCGTCGTTGTCGAAGTCGCCGGTTCCCGCGCCGCCGATCCCGTTGCCGAAGGCGTCGCCCTTGAGGTCGGTCAGGTTGTCTGGGTCAGTCCACTGGTATTCCCAGGAGTCGGGAATGCCGTCACCATCCGAGTCGTCCACGACCGTCTCGAACGGGACGACGATCATGACCGCGCGGCTGCTGAAATGGGCGAATACCTCGGAATGCGAACCGGCGGTCGGGACCTGCCCCATGTGCATGGTGTGACCGCTGCCGCCGGTGGCGATATAAGTCCGCTGCAGCACCGTGCTCGCGTTGCCACTGGAGTAGTCCGGAGTGCTGGAAAGGGCGGCGGCGTTGTCCACGGCGTTCACCACCACGAATCCGTTGCTCGCCGCCATGGTGTAGTCGATGGTGAACGTGACATTGGAGCCGGAGGACTGGGTTTTCGCGGCGGGGATCGTGCCGATGCTGTCTACGTTGTCCAACGCGACCCAGCTCCAGGCGCTGTTGCCGGTGGAGGAGGTGGAGTCGCCGGAAATGACGAGGTCGCCGGTGGCCGGCGGACTGAGCATTACGTAGGTGGTGGCGAACTGGGCGGTTCCGCCTTGGCCGGACTTCTCCGCCGTCAGCGGCGTGCCGTCGTAGGTCACGGTCCAGTTGCTGTTGCTCTCGCCGCTGACCATGACCACGAGCGCGTTCGCGCCGGTGATGTCGATGGGGGTGGCGGGAAGCATCGAAATGCCAGTTCCGCCGCCCGCGTTTGAGAAGGTGCCGGAACCGGAACCGGTCGAAGTGGCGGACGCCGTGTTGACCGAGATCGGCGCGCCCTTGAGGAGCGACGCGGACCCCGCGAGCAACGCACAGGCGCAGAGTGCGCCGCGCAAGGTTGGGTTTGGTTTCATAGTGGTTGGTAGGGATTCTGGGTCTGGGAACTGGAAGGGAGGTCTCCGTGGTGTGCTTGATCCCGGCACGAGACGGAGAGACCGAACATACCATGGAGCGGCACTTTGGGAATAACCCACTTCGCCTACTCCGGGAGGACTATATTCGATGCGCTGTGGAGTCGCGGATTCTCCAGTCTTTTGGAGATCAGTCTGATTGATTTCAAAGGACCGGGTGGAGGAATTCAGGGGGCCGCGGACGTTTCGTCGTTCTGCATGATCGAAACCCGGAGAAAGGCGCGGTTTCCGGAGATCGGGGAAGAGACCTCGAGAACGGAGTCGTCATCCTGTTGCACGGTGACGCCCGCGGTCGACCATGACTCCGGCGTCAGGTCGGACGAACGTTGGGCGACGTAGTCCACGCCGGCGACTCCGGATTTCTCCAGGCGAAGCACGGCATTTGGTGGAGAGAGGCTGATCGAATAGGCGCTGGGCCCGTAGGCATCCGCGACCAGCGGGTTTCGCCCGGCGGTGGCGACTTCCACGAGGTTCGGAACGCCGTCATGGTCATCGTCGAGATCGGGCGCTCCGAGGCCGGGATATAGCTCGGCCACCGCCTTCTCATATCCCGAGAGGATGGTGATGGTGAGTTCCGCAAGGTCCGTCCCACCGGAATTGGTGGCCGAGATCGTGATGCCGGTATGCGTGCCCACCGCGATCTGGCCGGTGATTTCACCGGTCGACGGGTTTACCGATGCGCCGGCGGGCAGGCCGGTGGCTCCGAAGGAAGTCGGGGTGTTGGTGGCGGTGATGAAGTAGGAGAACACCTCACCCTGCGCACCGCCGGCGTTGGCGGCGCTGGTGATGACGGGAGGGTCGGCATCCGTAATCGCACCGGCTTCGATCCCGTTGCTCTGGCCGACCGCGTTGACGGCCGTCACCACATAAAAATAGGCCGTGCCCTGGGTGAGTCCGGTGTTGGAGTAACTTGTCGAAATCCAACCCGACTCGATCGTCGTATACGGTCCGCCGCTGCTGGTCGCGCGCTGGATGTTGTAACTCGTCGCGCCTTCGGCGGCGGCCCATGCGAGGTCGATCTGGTTGGTGGATGCCGCGGTGGCGGTGGTGTCAGCCGGCGCGGCGGGTGCAGGTATGGGCGCGGCTTCGAAGGAAATGGTGGCGAACGCGCTGCCCTGATAGAGATTCGTGTAGACGTCGGTGTATGAACCCGCGGACGCCACGTTTCCATAGACGTGACGCGTTCCGAAGTTGGTGTCCACATAACCGGAATACAACGTGTTGACCGGATTGCCCGATTGGAGTGCGGGCACCGGACCGCTCGCCGCCTGCCACCAGTTGTTCACTCCGCATCCGAGCACGAATCCGCCATCGGTCGCGTTGGCATAGGTGAGATCAAGGGTGCCGGAAGTCGCGCCGGAGGCCTCGGCGTCCGATCCGGCCACGCCGCCAATGTCGGACAGCGACATCGCGCTGATAGCGAAGTCATCCGTTGCGGTCGCGTTCGCGGAAACCACGATGTCTCCGCTGGTCGTGGTGATGCCCGTTAGATAGAAGATGTGGGCTCCCTGGTTTCGTCCGTTGATCGGGTTCACATCCGCGGTCGGGCCGGGAACCATGTCCACGCCGTCGAATTTCACGCCGGTGATGGCGGTCGTGGTTTCCTCCGTGATCATGACCACCAGGGCGTCTCCGCCGTTCATGGCGAACGAGCTGACCGTGTGGCCGTTGAGATTGCCATTTGGAACAGCGGCGGATGTCGAGTTTGCCATGCCGGCCGTCAACGTGGGCGGCGTTGCCGGTGTGGCCGACACCTCCGCGCTGTTCGGACCTTCGCCAAACGTGTTGGTCGCGCTCACCACGTAGTAATATGTCACTCCCTCGGTGAGGCCGGTGTCGGAAAACGTCGTGGTGGCGAGGCCGGCGAACACCGCGACGGGAGCGCCGCCGCTGGTGGTGGACCGTTTGACCGTGTAGGTGTCCGCCCATTCGGATGCCGACCACGAGAGATTGATCTGACTGGTGGATGCCACGACCGCCTCCAGACCGGCGGGAGCGGCCGGCGGGTCCTCGGGCACCGCAAGGGTGGTGGCGGTCGCCTCGCCGCTTTCGGCACTGGTTCCGATGGAGTTCGTCGCGCTCACGACATAGAAGTAGGCGGTTCCGGGGTCCAAACCGGTGTCGGAAAAGGCCGGAACCACCAAGTCCGTCGCGACGATCGAGAATGAACCGCCGCTGGTAGAGGCTCGCTTCACGGTGTAGGTGTCCGCGCCGGACGCGGGCGACCAGGTGAGATCGATCTGTTCGGGGGAAACCGCGTTGGCCAGCAGCCCGGTGGGGGTGTCCGGGGCGGTGGTAGGGATGGTCCGGACGGTCACCGTTCCGGTGACTTCCAGCGCGAGGGTGTTCCACTCGAGGCCGGTGGTGAGCGACGGGAGAGTCACGGACGCGAAAGACCCGCCAATCGACGAAGCGTCGAGAAGTTGGAACGAATCTCCGTCGACAAGCGGGGTGGCGTCGGTCTGCGTGACCAGCAGGTCGCCTCCCAGAACGATGGCTCCGTCCGAGTGGATCGTGTCGTTCGCAGGGGATGATTTGCGGATTTTCAACACCGTAGTGCTTCCTTCGGACAAGCCCAGGTCGTCCCCGAAGCCGAGGGTTCCAAACTCGCTGCCGATCGAGAGGGTCGAACCGCCCTCCATCGTGATGTCGCCCAAAACGTTTCCTGTTCCTGACAGGCGCTGTCCGTCCAGCATGGTCATGCCGCCGCTGGTGCGGCCGCTCACGTCGAGCGAGGCTCCCGTGGAAATCGTGATGCTCGGGGTGCCGGTCATTGAGCCGCTGCCGGCGATGGCGAGCGTGCCTTCCTCGACCTTGGTGATGCCGATGGACGTGTGCGAGCCCATCAGGGTGAGCGTTCCGGCGCCGCGCTTCGTGATGATGCCGCCACCGGAGGTATTTCCATTGAAACTGGTGTCATCGGAGCGGTTGAAGATGAGCTCGCCGGCATTGAGGGCGACGTCGCCGGTGCCGAGGCTGCCGGTGTTTCCACCGTCTCCGATCTGTAGCAAGCCGGCCTCGAGCGTGGTCAACCCGCTGTAGGTGTTGTTGCCCGTCAGGGTCCAGGTTCCATCCCCCACCTTGGTCACCTTGGTCGTTCCGGCGTCGCTGATGACGCCCGCAAAGGTGGCGTCGGTGCCGAGCCAGCCAACCCGCCAGAGGGGATTGGTGCCGGCGGAACTGCCCGCGCCGAGGGTCGCGCCGCTCGAGCCCGCCAGTTCGCCGATGTCAACGGTCAGCCCGGTGCCGATCGTATCGAAGAGGATGAAGTCGTTGAGGAAGAACGCGGCGTTGGGATAGCCGTTGGGATTGTCGATCCGGAACTCGTTGGTGGTGGCGCTGCCACTGCGCGACACGTTGATCTGGCCGGTGAACTGCGACCAGTCGCCCTGATAGTATCCGCGGATGTAGTCGATCTTGAGATTGAGGGTGCCGCCGCCCCGCAGGCGGCCGTCAAAGTGAACGCTGTAGCCGAAGCGTCCCGGGATCTGCATGGTTCCGGTCTCGCCGGTGGGAACGATGATGTCGTTGCTGTTGCCCAGTTGATCCGAGCCGCCGGTGTAGAACTTGAGCGTTCCTCCATTGCGGATGGTGACCGGGCCCGAGCCGAGCGCATAGCGGTTGGCGCTGGGACTGTTCATCGTCAGCGTGCCTCCGGAAATGGTGGTGCCGCCACTGTAGGTGTTGCCGGTTCCTCCCAGTGTCAGCGTTCCGGTTCCCGACTTGATGAGCTGGGTCCGGCCGGCAATGGCGCCGCCGGAGATGGTGTAGCTTCGGGAGGCGTTGTTCACGGTCATTTTCAACGGTTCGAGCGTACCCGACAGGGTGACCGTGCCGTTGCTGGAGCTGTCGTTGAAGGTGACCGCGTCGAGATTGTAGAAGGTGGCGGCGGTCGCTCCGTTCAACCAGTTGGCGGTGGTGTTCAGATCCCATGCCGAGCTGCTGGTGCCGTCCCAAACGAGACTCGCACCGGTGCCCGTGACATCCAGGTTGACCGTGCCGGGCGCCGACGCGTTCAGCGCGAAGGTCTGCCGGGTGTTCGACGGCAGGTCGAGCACGAGATTTCCCGAGCCACCGGCAAGTGATCCGCCATTGTCAATCAGTGTGTAGGAGCCGCTGGCGAGGAAATCATCGAGGAAACTCAGTTGCACCGTACTGGTTCCCGACAGGTTCAGTCCGCCGCCGTTGAGATCGATGAGGTCGTTGACGCCGCTGCCGGTGGTTGCCGTGGAAGCAAGGTCGAGGCTCAGGGCGGCATCGGTGAGGGAGAGTCCACCTGGTGCGGCCAGGGTGCCCGCGCTCCCGGTTCCGTCGCCCGGTGAAATCCGACCTCCGGCAGCGACCGTGACGCCGCCGGCCAGGGTGCCGCCACCACTGAGTGTGCCTCCGGCGTTCACCGTCGCCGGAGAGGCGGTGAGGCTGCCATCGACCCGCAGATCGCCACCTTCCACGGTCGTGGAGCCGGTGAACCCGTGGGTGCCGTTCAGTGTCAGGGTTCCCGCGCCGTTTTTACTCAGCAGCAGGCCGCCCGCCAGCGAGCCGCTGCCTGCGAATTCATAGTCCTTCGAGGCATTCACCGAAATCGCACCGGGCTGCAGCGTGCCGACGAGATCGACCGGCAGTGTGTTGACTCCGCGGTCGTTGAAGGTGACCAGATTGCCGTCGAAAAACGGTTCGATGTCGGTGCCGACAAACCAGTTTGCGGTGGTGCCGAGATCCCATGTGTTCGCCGCGCTGTCGCCGCGCCAGACGAGGTTGCCGAGCACCGGCGGGGCGTTCGCATCGACATTGTCGAACACCGCGCCCGCCAGCACCCCGGCCGTGCCGCTGCCGACCGCCATCCCGACGTAGGTGGTGGATGCCATCGCGACACTGGTCGTGCCGAGCGGCGTCCACGTGTTGCCATCGGCGGAAACCGAGGCCGCGAGCGTGTTGCCGTTGCGCACCAGGCGCAGCCAGCAGGGCAGGGAGAAGGATGCGCTGCCGTGGCTCGTCGTTGATCCTCCGGTGGTGGAACGGGTTTGGAATGCGGCGGTGCCGTCCGAAACGAACGCGAACGCGTTGGCTGCCCCCGCATCCAGAGTTTCGCGAATCATGACTCCGGCCTCGGCACCGGCATCCGCCGAGGTCAATCGTGCCTGGATCTCACAATCGTCATCCAGCGGCTGGTAGATGAAATGGAACGAGTCCGCCGTCCCGCCGATGTCGGCGCCGGCACCGGAAATGTCGAACTCGCCGTTCACCTCGGACACCCCGCCTGCGGTTCCGGTGGCGCCCACGTCGGTTCCCAGCCACGGCAGCGGCAGGTGGTTTTCCACGATGAAGGGCGTCAGCGCCGACAAGCCGGCGGTCTTGATGCCTTCCACCACCATGCTTGCGACGCGAACGCCGCCCTCCTCCTTGAAGTGCGAAATGTCCTGGAACAAAGTGCCGGTCTCGGCTTCACCGATGGACTGGAAGTAGTCCATGCTCATTTGGTTGAGATCGATCAGCGCCACGCCTTTCTCGGCCGCGAGATCGCGTGCCGCTTGAGGAAAACCGCCGAGCGTGTTGGTGATGTTGCCGCCACCATCGAAAGAATCACGCGCCACGGGGGTGACCAGCACGGGAATCGCCCCGCGCGCACGCGCCTCGTCGATGTAATAGTCCGACAGATAGGTCTTGTACGCGGTGGTGCTGTAGTTCTTCTGGTCGTTGTGACCGAACTGGATGAACAGGAAGTCGTTCGGCTGGATCTTCGCCCAGATCTGCGGCAGGAACGCGTAGTAAAAACTCAGCGCGGTCTCGCCGGAGTCCGCGTAGTTGGCCACCGCAACGCCCGATTGGAAATACAGCGGCATCATCTGGCCCCAGCCGGCCCACGGCGGAGAGCCTTGGTCGGTCACCGTCGAGTCGCCCGCGATGAAAATGGTGGGTGTGGTGACCTTGGTCACCGTCAGGGCGTTGAAACGGCCTCCCGGACCGTCGAGCACGAGGCGCATCAGCCCCGAGTGGATGTTCAGCGTGACGTTTTCCGTGGCGAACGACCCGGCTTCCGATGAGACGAACCGCGACCAACGCCGGCCGTCGGCCAAGGTACCCCCGGCCGGCTGGGTGTTGTCACCCGAGAGGAGGGTGACCTCGTAGTTGCCATACGGCAGGTCGAGCTGGAACGCGATCGGCCCGCTCGAACTCGCGCAGAAATCCCGCCGCAGATTGTCGGGCGCGCCGCGGTCGGCGTCATAGACATTGGCAGCGCTTGCGCCGACCGAGGTGTAGTCGATGAATCCGTAGCCGGTGCCCGCACTATATACCGTGGAAGCCGTTACCGCCGTGTATCCCGCCTCGACCGGTCCCGAGCCGAAGTCGAACTGCCAGGTTTGGGCACCGGCGCTTGCGATGGAGAGCGCCAGCAATACGGATGGCATCCAGGAGGGGACGGAACGTGGAACGGAAGATTCGGAGTGCATGATTGCCAAGTGGAAGAAAAAAGGCCGGAGTGCGAACACTCCGGCCGGTTGGAAAAGCAAGGTGACGCGGAGCGTGTCTCAGGCCCGGCGGCGTCGAAGCAGGCCGAGCAGGCCGAGACCGCCGAAAAGTGCGGCGGAGGGCTCTGGGATGGTCTGAATCACCAGATTGTCGACCGTGATGAAGTCTTCGTCTAGGAAGGCTCCCGGGCCGAAAGAGAAGCTGAAGTCATCCTGTGAATCCCAGGTGAACGAGTTGGCAAACGTGTTGGCACCGATGGTCATCGTCGCGTTGACCGTGCTGCCGAGATCAAAGTCGCTGAATGCGAGTTTGATCGTCGCGTGGGTCCACACGTTGTTGGTGAGAGGGGTGCCGAAACTGATGGTTCCCGCGCTAGCGTTGTTATCCTTTTGATCGATGCGGTCGCCTTCGAAACGGAATCCGAAATCCACGTCGGCGTCGTCGTAACGGCGATTGTCGGTCGAGAAGGCGTTTCCGGTGCCGAAAGCAAACTCGATCCAAGCGTTGTTATCGGCGATATCCGAGAAGACGATGTCCATGTCGATCTGGATTCCGCCGCCGGTGGTGATGGCCGAGGCGTAGGAAGAGGTCGCCCAGTTAAAATGGGTGCGGCTGGCTTGGGTGATATCTTGAAAGAAGAGGCCGTCACCGCTCCCAGAGTTACCTTCTTTGAGACTCCATTGGTCGCCAACGGTGATTTGCTGGAAGTAGTCCGTGTCGATGGTCTGCAGGCGGGTGTCTCCTGCGGCGACTCCGGTCGCCGTGGTGGCGTAGGTCCAATTGGCTCCATCGCGGGCCCCCTCGGTGCCGGCATCGTAGGCTCCTGCGAATTCAGAGGCCGTGGTGAAGTCGTCCGAGTAGAGGATCGCGGCTTGCGCGGTTCCGCCAGCGAGCAGAGGGAGGGCGATCGGGAGGATGGCGAGTTTCATCGTAGGAATGGCAGGTTTTTGGGGTTCAGGGCCGTTTCAAGAATGGAAGTTGGGTTCCGGACGTTTCACGCACGTTTTCACATGCGTCTCATGAGGATGTGGCAGACCGCGGGTGATCGCCAATACCCCATACCGCTTATTCTGCTCTTCCGTTGGGTCGAATCGCATGGTCAGTCCGCAGCGGCGCCCGCGGCACCTTGTGCGTGAAACCTCGGGACGAGCGTGACGCCATCCAGTTCCGCCGTCATGCCGCCGGAGTGGGACTCGGGAAGAAAAACGGGAGCGCCGGGCGGAAGAGAAAGGATCTCAACGGTAAGCCGCCGTTCTTCACCGAGCGATTTTGCGAAGCGACGGAGTCCGATTTCAAGCGGGCGGCCGTTGAAGAAATCGTCGAGGACCAGCTTGCCGCCGATCCGGAGGCGGGCTACATCGCCATGGTATCGAATCCGCAGAAGATCATCACGCGACTCCGCGTCGTAGTCATCCGGAAGCCGAACCTCCCATGCGGCCGCCTTCCGGAAATCGTACTCTCCGGGTGCGGCCGCCACTTTGTTGCGACCCATTGCAATCTCGCGTGGAGGGCCAGCCTTACGGATCTGCCTGATTCCCACCGTTGGCGCGCCACCGGCGGTTTCGCCGTTGGGAACGAGACCGAAGATCCCGTCGGTCGGACTGCCATCGAGCGGAGGAAACACCAAAGCAGACAGTTCTTCGGGATTCCGGGAGCGTAGGGAGATGCCGGTGTTGTGAAAGGTGACATCGGCTTTGCTGAGGATCACCCGATCGCGCCCATCCGTGCGCCCCTTCCATAGAGCGAGCGAGTCGGGATCGCTCAAGACGACGAGTTGGACCGCGCCATCCGCGCCTTGGATTTCCATCGCCGCCGTTCTCGCCGGTTTCACCGGTTTGGAGGGCCGACCGGCGATCTTGATGACCGGTACCACTCCCGGTGTTTCCGCGAAGAAATACGTTCGCCGATTGTCTTCGTCGATGCGACAAATCGGCTGGGCGGTCGCCCATTCGAGTCGCACTCCATAGCCGAGATCGATCCCGAACGGCCAGATGAAGCGCGCGCCCGGGAGGATCTCCACCGGCTTCTCCGGCCAGACGAGATTTTGATCGTTCTGTTGGATCGAAAACGAAACCTCCCTGTGTCCAGGCATCTCCGCGCCCCGTTGGTGGTTGTTGACGAAGAGGAATCCGGAGTTTCCATCCGAGCGCACCGCCCAGCGCAAGGTGGAGAGATCGGCCGCGCCGCCCGGGATCTTATCCGGCAGAAACGAAGGCATCGGTGCGAGCACCTCGCCGAAGTCACGGATCATCAGGTGCATGCGCCGCAGCCAGTGGTAGTGGGGGCGGGTCTGGCCGAACGACCCGAGCGGCGCCTGGAAGTCGTAGTTCTTCACCGGCATGTCGTTGTAGTTCGTGATCTTCGTGGCCTGCTCCTCCATCAGCGTGGTCACGCCCTCCGGGTTCACGCCACCATGATACATGTAGTAACCGGGCAGGTTGCCGCCGGAGCCGACCTTCACGAGTGCCACCGCCTCGACATCGGCGGGATGCATGAGGATGCGGCGGTGATAGCTGCTCATCATGCCGCCTCCGATTTCGCAGGTCAGATAGGGATAGCGATGGGCGTCCGCCTCGTCCTCGGCCGCGCGTTCACCGAGTTGTTCGGTGGCGATCGCGGCATCCGTCCGCACGTTCGCGAACCGGAACGCGGCCCAATATTTCCCCGGCATCGAACGGAGCGAACGGTCCCAGAAACCCTCCGCGTAGGCGCCGAACAAGGGGAGCATTTCGCCGAAGGGCATTGGCCGGTTCATCGCGGGCCACCCGGTCTTGGTGGAAATGGGCACGTCGATTCCCTTTTCCTCCGCGATCCGTTTCAAGGTGAGGAGATGCTCGGGTGGACCGCGGAATTCGTTCTCAAACTGGACGATCGCCACCGGTCCGCCGTCCTTCCACTGCAAACCATCAATCTGTTTCGCAATTTGTTCGTAGAGCCGCTCGACCGCTTGCAGGTACCCCTTGTCGTCGCTGCGGATTTTCCAGCTTTTTTCGAGAACCCAGTCCGGAATGCCGCCGTTGCGCACCTCGCCGTGGCACCACGGGCCCATGCGGACCGAGGCGAGCATACCGGTTTCCTTGCATAGCTGGAGAAACTTCCGGAGGTCGCGATCACCGCTCCATTGCCAGACTCCCTCCAGCTCTTCGTGGTGGTTCCAGAACACGTAGGTCGCCGCGATGTCGACACCGCCGGCTTTCATGCGCAGGAGCTCCTCCCGCCATTCCGCCTGCGGGCAACGGCTGTAGTGGAACTCCCCCATCACCGGCATCCAAGGCTTGCCGTTCTTCGTGAGGAACCGGCTGTTGATCCCGATGGACGATCCATCAGGCGCCACGGACGACCCCATGCGGAATCCTTCGCTTGCCGGGACCGACGGACCGCTGGTTTTCACCTCGAGCGGCGGAGAAGCGGTCATGACCGATTGGAAGCCGAGCAGCAGAGCGAGAATGCGGGCGGTCATGGTGCGGATACGATGGATGGTGTTCGGAAGTTGTCTTGAGGTCGGAGCGTTTGCAGTCGGGATGATCATCGTGGCCTGGATTCCAAACAATCTCCATGGACAACCGGCTGCGCTGCGTTTTCCCGCCAACGGCAGCGTACCGGCGGATGCGGAGCGGGTGAATAGTCCGATGGGATTAGCGGGATTGAAACGGCTTCCGGAATGTGTGCTTGGCGCGCCCGACCGGATTGCCTCCGCCGGCCATCCCGACCAGCGCCCTCCGGGCCGTCCCCAGAATGTCCGCTTGGCGCGCCCGACTGGATTGCCCTCGCTCCGCTCGTGCCATCCAGTGTGCGCCCGCCCCCGCGGGCGTTGATTTGGGTGGCGCCGCCATTTCTGCGAAATGGCGCGCCCGACTGGATTCGAACCAGTGACCGTCCGCTTAGAAGGCGGATGCTCTATCCAACTGAGCTACAGGCGCAGACGCGGGCGATGGTGTAGCAGCGGGGCAGGAGGCTGTCAAAGACCGTGTGGAACCGGGCGTGAAGATCGCGGTCTCACGACCGCGCCTACGGCTGGGAGGCGAGGAGCTTGCGCACGACGTTTCCGGAAACCGGGAAGGCGGTGCCGTGGCGGATGCCGCGGGGCAAGACAAGTTGATCGGTGACATCCTCCCACTTCCTCAGGTCGTTCGAGCGCAGGGCGGCGTAGTGGTGTTTCCGGTAAACGTCGAAGTAGAGGATCACCGACCCGTCGACCGCGAGGGCGCTCGGGCCTTCGACCCAGCTTCCCGGTGCGTTCACGGGTTCGTCGCGAAGCGTCCACGGACCGGCGACGTCGGAGGCGGTGGCGATCCGGAGGTTCTTCATCGGTTCCGGATGTTTCGTCTCGTCCTTGAAGAACATGACGATGTTTCCGTCGCGAGGGAGCAAGGTCGAGTCGATGGTGTTGAAACCGGGGTCGAACCACAGCTTCGTTTTCGAAAACGTAACGAAGTCGTTCGTGGTGCAGGCATACATCCGGTGGTTGTTGTCGTTCTTGCCGTCGAACCAGGTCTCGGGAAACGCGTCCGGCACGGTGGAGGCCCAGAAGATGACGAAGTGTTTCTTCTCCGGATCGTAAGCGAGCTCGGGCGCCCAGCAGTTCTTCGTGCCGGGGAAATCCTTCATCACATGCAGCGACTTCTGCTCCGTCCAATCGATGAGGTCCTTGGATGATGAGTAACCGATGGTGTCGCCGGTCCATGAATCGGTCCACACCATGTGGAAGGTGCCGTCGGGTCCCTGAACCACGCAGGGGTCGCGCATGAGCTTGCCGCCGACCTCGGGATGGAGAAACGAGGCCCCGTCCCGCAGGGCGGTCCATTTGAGTCCATCGGCGCTCCATGCGAGGTGCAGTCCGTCCTCACCACGACCGGTGAAGTAGGAGAATAGATAACAATTTTCGGGGACGGCGGTGGTTTCCGCGCCCGCGAGGGAGACGAACGAGAGCAGTGCGGAGAGGATGCGTTTCATGAGTCGGGAATCGGAGGGTTCAGTTGTCAGCGGCACCTGGGAACTCGCTCACATGAAGGCCATCGACATTCCGCGTGACGAGCGGCGGGACACCTTCCGCCACCTTGGCTTGGACACGATGGAGGGAAACATCCGACGAGTCCTCGACGATGACCGCCGGGCGTTTGTCGTCCGACAACAAGTGCATCTCGACGTTGTCCATGCGCAGGTTGTTCGCGTGGCGGATGAAAAAGCCGTGGCTCGGCGTGACGCCGAACATCGATGGCTCCGGATAGGCCTTCTCGTTTTCCGGCAGGATCCGTTTCGCATCCTCCGCGGTGCCGCCGCCGGCGCTGTGGATACGGATGTTGCTGAGGCTGACATCCTCGATGGGACCGTCCGGGATGCCGGCGATGATCGACGAGTATTCGTGGTGGGCGTTGAAGACGGTGAGATTGTCGATGCGGATGCGGCGGATGGCACCGGGTTTCGCGCCATCCGGTCCACGCAGGCGGGCGCCGACGCGCAGGAAGATCGGCGCGCTGGTGACCTCGCGCATGGTGACGTTGGAAATCGTGACGTCCTCGAGGATGCCGCCATCCACGGTTTCCAACGCGATGCCGCGGCAACGCTCGAAGGTGCAGTTGGCGATGGTGATGTTGCGGAATCCGCCGTTCGACTCGGTTCCGAACTTGATGCGGCCGGTGACGCGGTCGCGGTCGGGCGCGACTTCCTGGGTGCGGCCGTAGGTTCCGTCGAGCACGGTGCCGGGATCGAATCCGCTCACATGGCAACCGGTGATGACGACGTTCTCGGTGGCGCGCGCCTCGCCGAGGCCGAACGAGCTCTTCAAAACGATGGCGTCGTCGTTGGCGGTGTTGACGACGCAGTTCGAAATGCGGACGTGGCGGCAGCAATCGATGTCGAAGCCGTCGCGGTTCGAATCGACGGTGACGTTGTCGATGAACAAGCGGTCGACGCCGGTGGCGAGCAGCGCGAAGTGACCGCCCATGCTCACGGAAAAATCGCGCAGCGTGACGTTGCGGCAGAGTTTCAGGGAGATCGCCTTGTTGCCCTCGCCGTTCATCGCCTCGAACTCATCGACGCCCTCACCGCTCCCCTTGCCTTCCGGGTCGACGGCGGCGGAGGCATCGGCGGCGTCCTTGAGCGTCAGCGGCGTGTCGCCGGCGTTCTCCTTGCGCCGCGGGCCGGGGCCGCGGCGGGTGAGGCCTTCGCCGCCATCGATGAGTCCCGGGCCGGTGATCGAGACGTTTTCCAGCCCGATGCCCCAGATCAGGCTGTTCTTCCAGTGGCTGTGGCCGAAGTCCTGATAGGCGTCCCACTCGTTGGGCTCGGGTAGGTCGTAGGCGCCTCCATGTTTCCCGGGCGTGGCGGCCTTGAGCACCGCGCCGTGGCCGAGGTGCAGGCCGACGTTGCTTTTCAAGCGCAGCGAGTAGGACAGGTAGGTCCCGGCGGGAAACACCACGGTGCCGCCGCCGGCATCGGCCGCGGCGTCGATCGCCTTCTGGATCGCGGGGGAATCGAGCGCGGTTCCATCGCCCTTGGCACCATGGTCGCGGACGTTGAAATCGGCTGCGGCGGCCGTCGCAACGGCGGCAAAGACCGCGGAGAGGATGCGGATCACGGGTTTCATCGCAGCCACCCTGCGGTGCGCGGGCCGTCGATGGAAAGCATTCCCGGTTCCTCCGTCCGGGTTATGACGGTCCCATTTCGGCGTAACGATTCCGGCTTTCCCGCTATTCGGAACGCTGCCACGATGAAGAAAACAATGAAGCTACCGACATTCTCCGCCGCCGCGGCCGCCGTGCTGCTCTCGCTCGCCATGGTCCCGCCCGCCGCCGCCCAAGCTCCGAAGCGCCACACTTTCGAGATCGGCGACGAGGCGTTCCTGTTGGACGGCAAGCCGTTCGTGATCCGCACCGGCGAGATGCACTTCACCCGCGTGCCGCACGAATATTGGCGCCACCGGCTCCAGCTTCTCAAGGCGATGGGCATGAACGCGGTGTGCGCGTATCTGTTCTGGAATTTCCACGAGTTCGAAGAGGGGAAATTCGTCTGGAGCGGCCAGGCGGATGCCGCGGAATTCTGCCGGATCGCTCAGGAGGAAGGCCTGTGGGTTGTCCTGCGGCCGGGCCCGTATGTCTGCTCCGAGTGGGACGGCGGCGGACTGCCGTGGTGGTTGCTGAAGAACCCGGACATCCATCTGCGCAGCAAGGATCCGAAGTTCATGGAGGCCTCGCGCCGGTGGTTCAAGGAGGTGGGCAAGCAGCTCGCCCCGATGGAAGTGCACAACGGCGGGCCGATCCTGCTCACGCAGGTGGAGAACGAATACGGCTCCTACGGCAATGACGCGCAATACATGGGGATGCTGCGGGACGCCCTGGTGGACGCCGGTTTCAAAGGCCCCTTCTTCGCGTGCAACCCGGTCTACGACCTCGGAAAAGGCAACCGGAAGGACATCTTCAACGTGGTGAACTTCGGCCGCGACGCGAAGGGCGCGTTCGAGAAACTCCGCAGGATGCAACCGAAAGGACCGCTGATGTGCGGCGAGTTCTATCCGGGATGGTTCGACACATGGGGCGCGCCCCACCACTTCGGGAACATCGACCAGAACCTCGCCGACCTGCGGTACATGTTGGAAAACAACGGCTCGTTCAGCCTCTACATGGCGCACGGCGGCACCAGCTTCGGCATGTGGCCGGGCGCCGACCGCCCGTTCAAACCAGACACCAACAGCTACGACTACGACGCCCCGATCTCCGAGGCGGGATGGATCGGCGACAAGTTCGAGAAAACCCGCGCGCTGATGAAGGAATTCCTGCAGGAAGGCGAGACGCTGCCGGACCCGCCGGCGCAGATCTCGGTGACCAGCCTGCCGCCGATCCGTTTCACGAAGACCGCCGGATTGTTAGAGAACCTGCCGCAGCCGGTGCCCGACAAGGCGCCGCGCCACATGGAGAAGTACGACCAGGGCCAGGGCAGCATCGTGTACAGCACGAAGATCCCGGCGGGACCGGCGGCCGAGCTCAAGGTCGGCGCCGCGAACGACTTCGCGTGGATCTTCCTCGATGGCAAACAAGCGGGCATCTTCGACCGCCGCAGCCGTCGTTTCTCCGCGAAACTTCCCGCCCGGACGAAACCGGCGCGCCTCGACATCCTCGTCCACACGATGGGCCATGTGAACTTCGGCAAGGAGATCCACGACCGCAAGGGCATCAACGGCGAGGTGACACTCGGCGGAAAAGCGATCGACAACACATGGCATGTGTTTCCACTGCGCTACGATGCGAAACAACTCGCCTCGTTGAAGTGGCAGGACGCCGGCGGGAAGACCGCAGCGCCCGCCTTCTGGCACGCCACCTTCGATGTCGAAACACCGGCCGACACCTTCCTCGACATGCGCTCGTGGGGCAAGGGGCTCATCTGGATCAACGGCCGCTGCCTGTCCCGCTTCTGGAACATCGGGCCGACGCAGACGGCCTTCCTTCCCGGCGCATGGCTCAAGGAGAAAGGCAACGAACTCATCGTGCTCGATTTGTTAGGGCCGGAGAAACCCGAGATCGCCGGCCTTGAAACGCCGATCCTCAACCAACTCCGTCCCGAACTCGACTTCGCCAGCGGAACAACCATCAAGGCCGACCTCAAACTCGACGGTGTGGCTCCCGTGATGAGCGGAAGTTTCAAACCCAGCGGTGACGTGCAGGAAATCCGCCTGCCGCAGCCGGTCAAAGGCCGCCAGTTCTGTCTCGAAACGCTCAACGCCCACGACGGCAATCCGTACGCCGCGGTCGCCGAGTTCGACCTATCCGACGCGAAGGGGAATCCGATTTCCCACCAGGAATGGACGATCGCCTACGTCGACAGCGAGGAGCACGCCGCCGAGGACGGCTCCGCATCGAACGCCATCGACGGACAGACCGCGAACTTCTGGCACACCGAGTGGAAGAACAACAAACCGGATCACCCGCACCGCCTCGTCATCGACCTCGGCTCCGAGACCGAGATCGGCGGCTTCCGCTACACGCCCCGCGCGGGCGACAACGTCGGCGGGCGCATCAAGGACTACCGGATTTACGTCGGAAACGGCCTCGCGGTGCCGAAGGGCGAGTGAGCGGGGCGGGATCCGGCCACATGGTCCCGGGAGCGGCCGCAAGGCGGTGGCGCCACGGATTTTTGCTGGGAAACCCGCCGTGCATGCGGCATGGATGGCAACATCCGGATGCGTTGCCCGCCGCCAAAATCCCGCCGCCTTCTCGCCGCCGCCTGCCTGCTTGTTTCGCCGGCCGGCGCGCGGGATTTCGCCCCGTTGTGGCAACTCGGCGATGACGACGGCGACCTGACACCGTTCTCGCAGGAAAGCTGGGGGCCGAACAGCGCTCCGGGATCGGCGACCACGAAGGATGACGATTTCTATCTCGCAGGTGTCTATCCGGCACCGATCGGCACGCTGGCAGTGGATGAGCCGATCGCGAATTTCGAACGTGCCGTCACCGAGGGCGACCCGCGCGTGCGCGTGCACTTTCCGCTCGCCGCGGCTTCGCGTTCGCCGGACGCGCAACTGCGGATCACGGTGGATCTTTCCGACGGCGGCGCATGGGTCGGCGGAACGGTTCCCGGATACTCGACGCACGATGTCGTCGTCCGGATCAACGGCGCGACCATTGCGAGCCAGTCGACCATCCAGTGGGATACGAAGATCGTAGTGACCATCGACGCGGCCACCGCGACCTTGTTCGCGGAGAACAACGTGCTGGAGATCGAGCGCGGCGGCGGACTGCAAGGCGGATACATCGGATTCGATTTCCTGAAACTTGAAGCCGATGACGATGCGCTCGCCGATGGCGACGGCGACGGCCTGCCGCTGTGGTTCGAGGAGACCTACGGACTCGACGATGCGGAGAGCGACACCGACAACGACGGACTCGACGCCCTCGCAGAGTTTCAGGCCGGCACCAATCCCACGGTGCCGGACACGGACGGCGACGGGCGTTCGGACTCGGAGGAAACCGGCGCGGGAACCGACCCGCTCGTTTCCGACAGTGACGGCGACGGTCTATCCGATGGCGAAGAATCCGCCGCGGACGCACTGCTTGCGGATCGCGACGGCGACGGGTTTCCCGACGGCTACGAGGTGGCGAAAGGATCCGATCCATCGGATGGAGACGACGAGCCCTTCGACTTCACCGGCGCGATCAGCCTCCAGTTCGTGTGTGAGCGGCAGCTCGACGCGCGTCTCGCCCCCTGGGAAAGCGCCGGTCTCCATGGTCTCCCGCACTGGAACACGAGCTCTCCCCTGCCCCACTGGATCTACGACGGATGGGTCCTCAACGGATCGTCCGGCACGCTGCTCGACCACCGGGAAAACCCGACGACCGCGACCGCGTCGTGGACCTATCACCACGGCGGCAACGGCGTCCATGTGGGCACTGGAAACGAGCGGATGTTCAACGGAATGATCCGCAGCCAGAGGACGGGAACTATCCACTCGAACGGCGACGTCACGACGACGATCGATACGCCTGCGTCAGTGACCGTCAGCGGGATTCCCTATGCCACATATGATCTCATCGCTTACGTGGGATATACTTATCCGGGTTCGCGCGCGGTTGTTTCGCGGCAAGGCGATCCTTCGGGCGGACGGTTCATGATTTCCGCGTCGGAGCCGCCGTTCCTCGGGTTCCGGGAAGTCACGTCCACCACGGAGCCACAGGAAGGAAACTTCGTGCGCTTCCGAAATCTGGCGGGCACCAGCCAGACGGTGACCTTGTCCTCGCTCCCACCCCTGCCACCGGCGACGAGCGGATCAACGGTGAATTTCAACTCCGTCGCCGGCATCCACGGCATCCAGATCATCGAGTCCTCCGCAGACGGCGATGGCGACGGGATGACCGACCTTGCGGAACTTGACCACGGTTTCGACCCCGCCGTCGCGGATGCGACCGCGGATGCCGACGACGACGGAATTCCGAACCACACGGAGGTTTCCCTCGGCACGGACCCGCATCATCCGGACAGCGACCGGGACGGCATCGACGATGGCGACGAAGCCGGGCACGGAACGTCTCCGCTCGATGCGGACAGCGATGACGACGGGCTCAATGATGGAGACGAGGTGAACGAGGTGCCGTTTCCCTCTCTCCCGACCCTCGCGGACAGCGACGGCGATGGTTTCACCGACCCGGTCGAGCGGAAACACGGATCAGACCCGATGTCGGGCGCCAGCGTGCCGCCGCCGGTGCCGGTTTGGGACGCGCCGACCCGCACCTGGCTGTGGCGCATCGACAACCTGCGCGTGCTGTGGGACCACGGCCGCTCGATGACCGGTGCGCTCGACACGGACGAAGCGATGCTCGTCGAGGCTGTCGCCGACATCGGCCGGAGCGGATGGAGCCGCCAGATCGGCGCTGGTTTCCGAACGGTCAACGGGCGGTTGGTGCACCGGTTCCGCTGCATCGAGGGAGCCTTTCATCGCAGCGGAAACCCGGCGTCGGGATACTGGCACAGCGATTGGTCGGCGGCTCCGGTGGACCGCAGGGCGGAGCTTGGATTCAGCGGTGTCGGCGATGCGGACGATTCGGCGCCGCTGCGATTCGAGTTCAGCGCCACCCAGCCGATAGCCGGAGTGAACCTGTGGACGCTTCATTTCCTCATCGCGGACATCAGCAATCCAGCGGCCCCGCAGACCCTGGCCGAGGTGACGTGGAGCGACGGCGTGGCGGTGGACGCATCGCTCATCGACGGCAGCGCGGTGTGGACGAACGCATCCGGAGAAGACGGCCGCATCCATTTCTCCACCGAGCCGGGTGTGTCTGTCTATCAGTCGACCGCTCCGCTCGCACCGGCGGACGGCGACAGCGACGGCATGCCGGACGACTGGGAAACGACGCATTCATTCGCTCCGGCGGACCCGTCGGACGCCACGCACGACGCCGATGCGGACGGCCTCGACAATCTCCGCGAGTTTCTCGCCGGGACGAATCCCCGCGATGACGATAGCGACAACGACGGCGTGCCGGATGGTGTCGAGTTCCGCGGCGGTTCGGACCCGCTCGACGCTTCGTCACTGCCCGCGTGGTTCGCGTTTTCCGGCGATCCGGACGATCTGGATGGCGACGGGATTTCCGACACATGGATTCTGTGGAGCGGCGGAGTTTCCCGCGTGGCGACTGCGGACGACGACGGCGACGGAATTTCCAACCGCGACGAAAGCATCGCCGGTACTGATCCCGATGACGCGGCATCCGGATTCGACCTGGCCGCGGTGAAATATGGAAACGACCTCGTCCTTTCGCTCACCGCGCTGCCGTTCAAGGAGGCGGTTCTCGAGTCCAGCGGCACTCTGGAAACGTGGCAGCCCGTGTCTCTTCCACCGGCTGACGAAGTGGATGGACGCCTGGAAATGACGATGGCCGACGAGTTCCCCTCCGCTTCCGATAAATTCTACCGAGCCGGTTTCCGCCCGATCGACAGCGACGGCGACGGCGTCGAGGACTGGGTGGAGGAACGGGTGCTCGGCTCGGACGCGGCGCAACCTTCGTCGCTCGTGGAAGCATCGCCCACCTCCACGGGCGGCACCCTCAGTGGTGACCGGATCGCTCTGTTAGAACGAATGCAGGGTTCGTCTCCGTCCGGCGGCACCCCGGGCGACCCCACGCCGGGGACTCCGTCTCCGACGCAGGCCGCCCGTTTCCTCATGCAGTCGACCTTCGGTCCGACGATGGACTCGATCACCGAGCTGCGCGAACTCGGATACGCAGGATGGATCGACCATCAGCTCTCGTTGCCGCCGTCGTTGTTGCAGCCTTACATCAAGGAGATCAAACGCGACTACGCCGGACCGCGGGCGGACCCGTATTACAGCCGCAACGAGGACGGCTCGCTACTTTACGGCCACAACGTCACCACGCCGTGGGCGCGCAACGCCATCGGCGCGGAAGACCAGCTCCGCCAGCGCATTGCCTTCGCGTTGTCGCAGATCATCGTCGTTTCACGGCGCGATGCGATGCTCGAAGAGAAACCCGAGGCGATGGCATGTTATTACGACCTGCTCGTCCGCCACGCGCTCGGAAGTTATGGCGATCTGCTCAAGGAGATCACCCGGAGCCCGGCGATGGGTTGGTATCTCAGCAGCGCCGGAAACCAGAAGGCGGACCCGTCGATCCCCCGCTATCCGGATGAAAACTACGCACGCGAGGTGATGCAGTTGTTTTCCATCGGCCTGTGGGAGTTGAATCCGGATGGCACGCGGAAACTCGACACGCAGGGCGAGCCGATCCCTACCTATGACAACGGCGGCATCACCGAGATGGCCCGCGTGTTCACCGGCATGTACTTCGCCTCCCCCTACGGCTGGGGCGGCGGCGGTTGGGAGGACGACCACTACACCGTGCCGATGGTGATGCATGCCGACCGCCACGACTTCGGACGCAAGGAACTCCCGGGCGGCGTGGTGCTTCCCGCCCGCGAGGAAACGGCGGAGAACGCGTGGCGGGACATTCATGACGCCATCGACGGACTCGTGCGCCACCCAAACACCGCGCCCTTCGTGAGCCGCCAGCTCATCCAATTCCTCGTCACGGACAACCCGTCGCCCGGGTATGTGTCCCGGGTTTCCTCGGTCTTCGACGACGACGGGACCGGCGTCCGCGGCAATCTCGGCGCCGTGGCGCGCGCCATCCTGCTCGATCCCGAGGCGCGCGCGCTGCCGCTCGATCCGCATTTCGGCAAAGTGCGCGAACCGGCGGTGCGGACGATGCACCTCGCCCGCCTCGGCGATCTAACCGAAACTCAGCCGGACTTCGTCTGGTGGAACTGGGTCGAGAACTTCGCGAATCCCGCGCAACAGGAACCGATGAATCCGCCGAGCGTGTTCAGTTTCTTCACGCCGGTCTATCAGGCGCCGGGAGAGATCCGCGAGACCGGGTTGGTGTCGCCCGGTTTCCAGATCATCAACACCTACACCGCCGTATCGTTTCCGAACCTGCTGTGGGACACCATGCACGACGGATTGAAATCCGGATGGACCTGGAGTTTCCCGCTCGATCAATCGTCCATCCTGCCGGTCGCGCAGGACCCGGGCACGCTGGTGGACCGCATCAACCTGCTCGTCTGCGCCGGCAACCTGACCGCCCGCACCCGCGGCATCCTGCTCGGAGTGCTCGAGGATCCCGAACTCCAATGGCAGGACCGGGTGGCCGTGGCGCTGTGGACCGCGATGGTCTCGCCCGAGGGTGTGATCCAGAAGTAGAAACCGAAACCCTGAAACGCTGAGATTTCCATGCGCACCCGCCGCCAGTTCCTCGGAGAAGCCAGTTGCGCCGCGATCGGCTCGACCTCGATCCTCTCGACGCTGCTCAACCTGACGATGGCCAACCACGCGTCCGCGCAGAACGGCCCGTCGACCGACCGCAAGGCGCTCGTCTGCGTGTTTCTATCAGGCGGATGCGACACCTTCAACCTGCTGATCCCCCGCGACTCGCCGGGCGGATATGATGAATACGCGGCGTCGCGTTCCGGCCTCGCGATTCCGCGCGGTGAACTTCTGCCGCTCGATTTCACCGATGGCCAGGGCCGTTCCTACGGGTTGCATCCATCGTGCACGGGCCTTGCCGAAATGTTCAACGGCCTCGGCGGAGACCCGGCGAAGAAACGCGCGTCGCTGGTCGCGAACGTCGGCACCTTGATCGAACCGATCCCGAACAAGCAGGCGTATCTGAATGGCTCGATCGCCCTGCCGAAGGCGTTGTTTTCGCATCGCGACCAGATCGAGCAATGGCAGACCTCGGTGCCGCAGGGAATGCAGGTGCTCAGCGGCTGGGGTGGACGCGCGGCGGACGTGATCCACTCGACCCTCAACACCGAGCAGACCGCGGGCTACTACATGCCGATGAATTTCTCGCTCGCGGGAAACTCGACGTTCCAGATCGGCCGCAGCGAAGGGCAGTTCGTCATCACCGGCGGGGGTGCTCTCTCGTTCACCGGTGCGCAGGGCCAGTCCGCGGTTCACGCGGCGAAACGCGACGCGTTGCAGGGCATCGTCGCGACTCCGGTGGAGGATCACTACGACAACCTGTTCCACCGCACGCACAGCCGCATCACCGCCAACAGCATCGAGCGCAGCGCCGAGTTCCAGACATATTTCTCCACACCTTCCTCCGCGGTCACCAACGTCATCGCGGCCGCCGAGTTTCCGAGCGAATGGCCGTCGTCGCAATTCCAGGCCGCGGTGAAGACCATCGCCATCCGCGAGCAACTCAAGCTCCGGCGGCAGACGATCTTCATCGAATACGGCGGCTGGGACCACCACTCCGAGCTGCTCACCAACCACAGCCGCATGCTCGGACGTCTCGACGCCTGCCTGCTCGCGTTCCAGAGGGCGCTCGACGCATTGGGCCTCACCGACGACGTCATCACCTTCACCTGCTCGGACTTCGGCCGGACTCTGCGCTCGAACGGCCAGGGAACGGACCACGCATGGTCGGGAAACCAGATCGTCATGGGCGGCCCGGTCGCCGGCGGGCAGGTGCTGGGCAGTTACCCATCCCTCGTCATCGATGGCGACGACGACATCGGCCGCGGCGGACGCATCTATCCGAAAACTTCGGCCGACGAATTCTTCTGCGAGATGCTCCAGTGGTTCGGCGTCACTCCCAGCGACATGGACACGGTGCTCCCGAACATCGGCAATTTCTTCGATCCGTCCGGCGGCGGGAAACCGTTGGGCTTCACCGTCTGAACCAGATTCCAGAAATGGAAACCACGAAAGTCACAAAAAGGCACGAAAGGAAGGCGACCGGGCGGCATCGGGGCTCCAGCAAGATGAGTGGCTCTCGATTTCCAACTCTTTCCAGTTCGTGTGTTTCATGGTGTCTGTTTTCCATTATAGGTTGAAATGAAATCCCGCCGCCTGCTGATCCGCGCCGCCGCCACGCTCGTGGCACTGGCTGCGATCGGCCTGTGGCTCCGCTGCCATCGGGACGGGCCGGAAGCCGGAGCCAAACCACCGCAGGAGCGCTCACCGGTCCGCTCGACCACAGCGGCGGCGGTTCCGGCGCCCACGGCGGCGATTCGATTGTTAGAAGGCTATGGCGATCCGTCGACGCCGCCGCTCGACGACCTGCGCAAGCTCCACCGCGTCGCCAGCGGCTACTATTCGGTCGTCAAGGATGCGTCTCGGTTTCCGATCGGCGGCAACGAGGACCTCGCCGCCGCGCTGCGCGGGGAGAATCCGAACCGTGAGACCTTTGTGCCTGCCGGACATCCCTTGTTTCTCGACGACGGACGCATCGGCGACCGCTGGGGCAACCCGATGATCGTGCATCCGATCGGGTGGAAACAACTGGAGTTCCGCAGCGCCGGTCCCGACCGCAAGCCGTTCACGGAAGACGACGTCGTGGTCGACGCGAAGGGAAATCCGGCCGGTTGAGACCGCTCATCCCTTGGCCGCCGTTTCGCGAAGCCGCGCGTCGATCTCCTTCAACTCCTCCAACGGGATCACGAAGGTTTCGGCGCGGTTGGCGCGGGCGATGTTCATGCCGAGGCAGCGGCCGTCCAGATCGAGCAAGGGGCCGCCGACCGAGTGTGAATAACAGATGATATCTGTTTGAAGCACCTTGGGGAACCCACTGCGCCGCTTGGAGAAATCGCCGCTCATCACGTCATTGCGGCTCTGCATTTCGTCACCGAACAACTCGCCCTTCGCCGCGAGCCGGACCTCCGCCTCGAATTCCCCTCCATCACGCTCGTAGCGGATCTTCACGACGGTTCCCGCCTTGCGGTCCTTGAGCACCTCGGCGATGTCCTCGATCTTCTTCACCTTGGCCCCGGCGATCTCGATGATCACATCGCCTTTCTTCAGTCCCGCATCTTCGGCACCGCTGCCCTCCTGGACCTTGCCGATCTCGAGTTTCTTCTCCCCGGACAACGCGACACCGAGAGCGGCCCCGCCCTCGGCGGGAATCTCACGTGCGTTGGCGCTTATGATGCCGGCGAGCACACGGCGCGAGCGGCGCGTCGTCGCTCCGTTCATGACCACCCATGTGCCCTGCGGCACGGCGCTCGTCGGCGCGTAGGTGACCGGCTCGAGTCCCTCGGCATCCACTTTCACCAACGCGACATCCCAGACCGGGTCGATCGCGATCACCTTGGCGTCCTTGTATCGGGTGCGATCGACGGTGGCTTCGAGATCCGTGATGCCCTGGACCTCGCTGGCCTTGGTGAGGATGAGTCCGTCGCTGGAAACCACCACGCCGTAGACGAGTTCCTTGCGCCCGGAGACGAGCACGGCGCTGCATTTCTGCATCGCCGCCCGCTGGGGCTCGAACGCGGAGACCACCTCCGCCCCCGTCTTGCGGAGATTGGACGGCAGGTTTTGCTGCGCCGCGAGCGGCAGGCAGGACAAGCCGATGATGAAGAGGAGGATCCGTTCAGCGTTCACCAAGATGGAAAGTAAGGGTTTTCGTTTCGCCGCCGCGATCGATCTCAAGGACCACCTCGTCATCCGCGGCCATTTCCTTGAGTTCGTCCTGCAGCTCCTTGCGGTCCTTGAAATTCTTGCCGTTGAACGAGGTGATCACATCGCCCTCCTTCACGCCCGCGTCTTCGGCCGGGGTCTTTTTGCCCACCTTCATCACCCGCAGGCCCTTCGGATGGCTTTCAGTCGCGAGCCCGAGGAAGCCGCTGCCCTTGACGGGTTTCTTGGCGAACGGGCCCTCGCCGATGAACTCGCCGTTCTTGAGCGCGTCCCAGTTTCTCGTGTACTCGGTCATCGGCACGTGGTTGTTCTCCGCCAGCGCCATCCCGACCCGCGAGTGGATGCCGATCAAGCGGCCTGTTAGGTCGAACAACGGCCCGCCCGAGTCGCCGCCGATGAGCGAGCAGTCCGATTGGATCGTCGAGTGGGCGATGCGCACGATGCGGCCGACGCGAACCACCGAGCCGCGGTCTTTGTCGAAGCCGCCCGAGTGCCCGATGGAGAACACCCAGTCGCCGA
This sequence comes from Akkermansiaceae bacterium, assembly GCA_024233135.1. Classification (GTDB taxonomy): domain Bacteria; phylum Verrucomicrobiota; class Verrucomicrobiia; order Verrucomicrobiales; family Akkermansiaceae; genus Luteolibacter. Next base: position 150,133 of record JACKPZ010000009.1, read on the forward strand.
GGCGCGTCGAGGAATCGCGGTCGATCTCGACGAACGGATAGGTCCCCTCCTCCTCGATCTGGATCATCGCCGCGTCCGTCTCCGATTCCAGGCCGAGGGTCCTGGCCTTGAGTTTCTTCCCATCTTCCAGAACCACGGTGACCTCCTTGCCGACGCCGCCGCTAACGTGGGCGGCCGTGAGAACGAGCCCGTCCGGCGATACGATCACTCCGCTGCCGGAGCCCTCGCCGATTTCGATGCAAACCGTGGCCTCGCGCGCCTGCGGCAGGGCCTCGACCAACGCCGACTGGATCACCTCCAGGTCCTTCCGCCCTTCCGGCGCGGGCAGGTCGTTCACATAGGGCCGCTCGTCGGCGCGCGCGCCCGTCGCGCAACACACGAGAATGGCGAGAAAGGTCGGAAGCAATCGCATGGTCACGGATTTCTAGCGCCACCGTAGCCGATTTTGTGCCTCCGACAACCCGTCGCTACCCGAGGCGGCGGAAAATTCCGATCCACTCGCGACCTTCGCGGCTGGGATAAGCGCGCGTCGGCACCCAACCGTCCACCAGCTCGAACCAAGGCCCGAACCTCGTTTCCAACTCCTCCACCGTGCTCATGAACGGCGGACCTTCGTCCTCGTCACCGGAGTCGTTCGGGTTGAGATAGAAAACCCCGGCGAAAATCGCGCCCGGCGGCAGCACGGCGGCCGCGGACTCGGCATAGCGGTCGCGCAGGCCCGGGTCGATCGCGCAAAAGCACGTGTGTTCCCACATCGCCGCGAAGGTCCGGCCGTCCGCCCATTCCGGATCGAGGAAATCACCGGCTTCGAACTGGAGGTGGCCGGCGGTCGTGAGTTTCCCCGCCCGCTCCACGGCGCTCGGCGCGAGGTCGAGCCCCACGGCCGGAATGTTCTCCTCGCCGATGCGCCGCACATCGTGCCCGAGGCCGCAGCCGGGCACCAGCACCGGACCGCCGTTCCAGAGCTCCGCTCCCATACGTTCAAGCAATTCGTCCAGTGGAGGCGCCGAGGCACCTTTTTCCCACGGCGTTTCCCCGTCCCGGTAACATTGCTCCCAATCGCGGCTCATACTTGTCTCAGGGTTTCCAAATACGCTTCCACCGCGCCTTCCGCCTGCCGCCGCGGAACATCGGAGTCCCCGCAGCGGAACGTGACGCTGAAACCGGCGAGCATCGCCAGCAACATCGCCGCCTCCGAGGCTGGGCGGATGGACCCATGAATCCAGCCGTCGGATTTCCCCCGCTCGATGGCCGACGCAACCGAAGCCCGGAACAACTCGAAACAGCGCCCGAACGCATCCGCCAGAACCTGGTCCGAGGCGGAGGTCTCGGCGGCCATCGCCACCAAAACGGCCAGCGGATCCTCGCCGTCCAAAACCGGTATCCGCTCGCGACACCACGAGCGCAGCCCGTCGAGAGAGGAAACACCGTCCAGATCCGCCAGCCAGCGCTCCCGCAAGCGCGGGATCAACTCGTCGTCGATCCAGCCGAGAACCAGCGAACGCTTGTCCGGGAAGTGATGAAACAAGGCCCCCTTCGTCAGCCCCGCCCGCGCGACGATCGCTCCCAAGCCGCTGCCGGCGTGGCCGCCGCGCGCGAACTCCGCGCCCGCCGCCTCAAGGATCGCCCTCCGCGTCACATCAGGCTGCTTCCGGCTCTGCTTCATCTGCCCGATACGGTTCCAACCGGGCGGTATCATGGCAAGCAAGAAGCGTGCGTCGGACGCCCTCTTGTGGAGTGCGGTGGGAAGCGATCGCGCCACACCGCTTTCCGGGGTGCGGGCGGAGCCACCCAAAGAGCGCCGTCCCAGCCGGCGCACTCCGACACTTCCGCCGCGCATGCGCCGCCCCATCCAATCACGATTATCTTGTTAGCAAAAACTTCATGCGGCCGCATCAATGGTTTGCCAGCGAATTCTCCAGTCACCCTTTCGAAGTGGAAGGCCTGATGCGTGCCGAGCGAACTTTGTTAGATCCAGCATTGTGCCGCCTTGTGATTTGAGGCAGACTTTCCGCGTTCACCTGAAATCCGGACATCGATGCGCATCCACTTGATTTCCGTTGCCGTCGCGTTGCTGCTGCCGACCGGCGTTTCCCCTGCGGTCGCGGCCGGTCATTCCTCCGCCCACGGCGTTTCCGAGGTGACGCCCGCGAAGGCGCTGGGGAAGCGGGACCGGAAGCTGCGATGGGCCTTCCGAAATCATGTGAGCGAGATCCAGGTGACCTGCAAAGGTGTGGTCGTGGCGAAGCTCCCGGACGACGTGTTCGACATCCGGCACCAGCGTTTCCTGATCGAACTGAAGTCCGGTCAGACGCTGCTCATCGTCCACAACATCGATCTGGTGAAACGTGTGAAGCCGCTGCGGGTTCGTGACGAGGTCACCGTCCGCGGCGAGTACATCTGGAACGAAAAAGGCGGCCTCATCCACTACACCCATCGCGATCCGACGGGAGTGCACCGGACCGGTTGGATCAAGCACCGCGGAAAGGTGTATCGATAGCGGCCCGGTCCCGCCTCAGATCTCCACCTGGTCGTCGGCCGGTTGGAGTGGTTTTCCGCCGAGCCACGGGATGGCGCCGATGAACCAGACGATCATGCCGGCGAGCATGACGGTCTTGTTGGTGGGCACGTCGATGGCGCCGGTGAGGACAAGGATGGGGCCGGCGGCGGTAAGAAGGAGACCGCCCGATGCGATGGCTTTGAAAACGGAGTTCATGGGTCAGGCTTTCTTTTGGGTGAGCTTGCTGAGGACGAGGTAGAGCAGACCGCAGGCGATCCAGCAAGGGATCACGAGATAGGCGGGAAAGTCGCCGAAGGTCTTGTTGGTGAAGACAAGGAACAGGCCGAAACCGACGGGAAGCAGCCATGCGATGAGCACGGCGGGATGAAACGCCGTGCCGGAGGCACTCGCGTATTCCTCGCGCAGTCCGAGTTTCTTCATCAACCAGAAATCAACGAAGATGACCGCGCCCATCGGTCCGAGCACGGTGCCGTACAGACCGACGAAGTTGAGCAGTTGGCCTGATAGATTGGGGAAGGCACCAGCCAGGGTGGCGACGATGCCGGCGACGAGCGTCATGACGACCCGTTTCGAGCCGGGGAGGATCCCTTGAAACGCGAGACCGGCGCGATAGATCGTGGGGTTCGCGGTGGTCCAGCCGGCGATGATCACGCAGACGATGCCCGTCCAGCCGATGGCGCGCCATGCGAGCATGCCCGGGTTTGCGGTGGGATCCTGGTGGAGCTTGATCTGGGCGGCGAGCAGCAGCGCGGCGCAGATCCACGCGACGTAGTGGCCGAGGAACATGCCGATGGCCGGAGCCCAGCCGGACGACTTGTCGCGGGCGAAACGGAAGATCGAAAGGTCCGCCATGCCGAAGTGCATCGCGCCGTTGCAGAGCCAGCCGAAGATGACGATTTTCCAGAACCCGAACTCCTGCACGCCGTTCTTCTCCTGGATGAAGCGGACGGCGTCGTCCCAGGTGAAGGGCGTGCCGGATTTCATCTGCGCGTAGGAAACGAGTCCGCAGGCGGCGAAGACGACGATCATCCACGGCGCGGCGATGTTGGCGACGCGCGCCACCATTTCATACCCCTTGCAGGCGATGGCGGCGATGATCGCGCCGACGATGAGGACGATGAGGGTGAACTGCGGCGAGCCGAGTCCGAAGGTGGCTTCCGGCACCTCGAACGCGACGTTGAACGGCACACCGACCGCGGAGGCGGAGACGGTGACCATGGCGCCGGCCAGGAAACAGAAGAGGATGCCGTTGACGAAGTTGTAGAGCTTCACCGCGCCGCCGCCGGCGATCCGCTCGAGCTGATAGTAAAGCGTCAGCCGTTTGCGCATCGCGATGGGCGTGACGAGGAAACGCCATGTCAGGGTGGCGAGCAGGTTTCCCAACAACAGACCAATGATCAGGTCCTGGATGCTCGCGCCCGCCGCGAGGAACAGCGGACCGATCATGAACTCGGTGCCCGCGGTGTGCTCGCCGGCATACATGCCCCAGAATTTCCCCGGGCCCTTGAGCGCGGAGTTGGGGACGGGCCGCCGCTCGAACTCTTCGTTGGCGGCGTGGGTTTCGGATGATTGGGTTTCGGACATGGGTTGGATGATCGCGGATTGTGCCCAACCCGCGTCATCCGCCAAGCCCGCAATCGAGGTATCGCGGGAATCTCAATGGCCGCCGCCCCCGGCACCCTTCAGATAGGTGCCGTAACCGATGATCACGGTCGAGAGGATGAGCGTGACGATGCCCGCGGCGATCAGCATGTGCGCCTTCTTGCTCGATCCCTTCCATTCTTTGAAAATCCATCCCCACATCGTGGAGAAGATGATGATGGAGGCCATGTGGAGCGTCCACGACGAGAAGCCGAAACCTTCGGGGTCCGAACCGCCCATGCGGATGTGGCCCATCGAGTAGAAGAAAAACTGGAAATACCATGTGGTGCCGGCGAGACCGGAGAAAAACACGTTGGCCAAGCGCGGGATGCGGCGGTCTTCGCCGCCATTGTGGGACGAAACCCGCTCGGTGACCTCCTCAGACGGAGCGTCGATGGGGTTTTCGATCGCGCTGCCGTCCTTGGCGTGGGCCGCCTTCCGCTGTTCCTTGGCGAGATACTCGTAGCCGGTGCCGTTTTTGATGTTGAGCAGCACGCACCAGATGAAGTTGGTGGTGAATCCACCTGCCATCACGACGATCAGCGCGGGCAGGCCGGACCAGAGTTCATCGGTGCCGGCGGCGACGGACGCCTTGCCGATCGGTTCCGCGGCGGTGAGGCCGAAGCTGAAACACGCGCTCATCACGCCCGAGAAGGTCGCGACGAGCAGGCCTTTCTTGAAATTGAACTCCTTGATCGCCTTCTTTTTCTGCTCGGCGGGCATTTCCTTCTCCTTGGTCGCGCCGGCGAGCGCGGCGATCCAGATGCCGGCGAGACAGACGGCCACGCCGACAAGCGTGATCTTGCCCGGATGGGTGGCGGCGATTTGCGCGAGCGACTCGCCGACCGGGATGTCCGGCATGAAGATCTTGAGCAGCGGCGGAAGCAGGGTGCCGAACGCCGCGCAGTAGCCGAGCGCCACCCCCATGCCGAGCGACATGCCGAGATAGCGCATCGCCAGCCCGAAGGTGAGGCCGCCGAAACCCCACAGCGCGCCGAACAGATAGGTCCAGCCGAGCGTGGAGGCCGGCACGCTGGTGATCACACCGACCGGGTCCTTCGTCATGATCGAGGCGAAGAGCCACGGGCAGATGATCCAGGAAAACACGCCGCCGACGAGCCAGTAGGTTTCCCAGGACCAGCGTTTGACGCCTTTGTAGGGAACATAGAAGGAACCGGAGGCAAGGCCGCCGAGCCAATGGAAGACGACACCAAGGAACGGGTTCATGGGTTTGGATGGTTGGATGGTTTTTGTTTCAGCCGCGCTTGGCGAGCACGTCGGACTCGTAGCGTTTCACCTCGGCCATCCAGTCGTTGCCGGCGGGCACGTCCTGCGATTCGCAATAGGCGTCCCAGACCGCGCCCCACGGCATGCCCTTGAGATCCTCCATGAGGGCGAGACGGGTCGTTAGATCACCGGCTTTCTCGGCCTCGCGGAGGGCGGCGGGTTCGAGCAGGGCGATGAGCAGCGCCTTGAGCGTGTTGCGGGTGCCGACCGCCCATGCGGCGATGCGGTTGATCGAGGCATCGAAGAAATCGAGCCCGATGTGGGTGCGGCCGAGCAGCTTGTTGCGCACGAGTTCCTGGGCGATCGACTGCAGCGCGTCGTCGAGCGTGACGACGTGGTCCGAGTCCCAGCGCACTCCGCGGCTGACGTGGAGCAGGATCTCGGGCACGTACATCAGTACGGAGCTGAGTTTGTCCGCGATGCCCTCGGTGGGGTGGAAGTGGCCGGCGTCGAGGCAGAGCAGTTTCTGGTTCTTGACGGCGTAGCCCATGTAGAACTCATGCGAGCCGACGACGTAGCTCTCGCTGCCGATGCCGAACAACTTGCACTCGACGGCGTCGAGGTTGTGCTTCGGGCTGAGTTTCTTCGCGAACACCTTGTCGAGGGAATCGGCCAGTCGCTGGCGCGGGGAAAGGCGGTCGACCGGAGTGTCTTTGAATCCATCGGGAATCCAAACGTTGGTGACCGCGGGGGTCCCGAGCGACTTGCCGATGAACGCTCCGATCTCGCGCGAGGCGATGCAATGGCGGATCCAGAAATCGCGGACCGCTTTTTTCGGATGGGAAAGCGTGAAGCCGTCGGCGGCCTTCGGATGGGCGAAACAGGTCGGGTTGAAGTCCATGCCCATGCCGTTCGACTTCGCCCAGTCGACCCAGCCGCGGAAATGCTCGGGCCGGATCTCGTCGCGGTCGACTTTCCTGCCGCCGAACTCGCCGTAGAACGCGTGGAGATTGAGCCGGTGTGTGCCGGGGATGAGCGAGAGCGCCTTGTCGAGGTCGGCGCGGAGTTCGTCCGGCGTGCGGGCGCGCCCCGGGTAGTTGCCGGTGACGGCGATGCCGCCGCTGAGGCCCTCGCCGGTGTTTTCGAATCCGCCGACGTCGTCGCCCTGCCAGCAGTGGAGCGAGATGGCGATCTTCGAGAGCGCGGCCATGGCGGCATCGGTATCGACGCCGTATTCGGCGTAGCGGTCCTTGGCGACGGAGTACGAGCGGGCGATGAGTTTCGAGGTCTTGGCCATGATGGATTTTCGGGTTTGGAAAACGCGGGTTTCCGAGAACTACCCGACACCGCCGAAAAAAACCTCCACAGCAGGGCCAAAAAACAGCACGATCACGCCAGTGAAACGCGTGCTCCGCATCGACGACTGGTTCCACCCGGACGGATTCCCGATTTCCATCGAGCGCCGCGAACCGCAGGAGGACTTCGGGCCGCACACCCACGAATTCGCCGAACTGGTCATCGTGCTCGGCGGCAGCGGGCTGCACCTGAGCGGAAACGACTCGTGGAAACTCGGGGTTGGTGACGTGTTTGTCATCGCCGGCCCGCGCGAGCACGAGTATCGCGATCTCGACGAGCTGCGGCTCGTCAACATCCTCTATCAGCCCAAGCAGCTCAACATGCGGCTGCTCGATCTGCCATCGGTGGCCGGCTACCACGCGCTCTTCACGCTGGAGCCGGCGCGCCGCACGCGGCAGTCGACGCGACTGCGCCTCGGCGGCCGCGAACTGGCGCGGGTGACGGAGATGATCGACCGTCTCGACGAGGAACTCCGCGCCCGCGAACCCGGCTTCGGCTTCATGGCCACCGCCTCGTTCATGCACATCATCGGCCTGCTCGCACGCAGCTACGGCAGCAGCCCGTCGCCGGACCATCGGGCGACGCTGCGGATCGGCGAGGCGCTCTCGCATTTGGAGCGCCACATTCACGAGGACGTGAATCTGGACGAATTGGCCAACATCGCGCACATGTCGCGCCGGAGTTTCCTCCGAGTGTTCCAATCCGCCACCGGCACCTCGCCGCTCGCCTGGCGCATCAACCAGCGTGTCCAGCGCGCCTGCCACCTGCTGCGCAATTCGGACAAACGGATCACCGAAATCGCCTTTGACGTCGGCTTCAACGACAGCAACTACTTCACACGGCAGTTCCGCCAGATCACCGGCCAGTCGCCGCGCGAATACCGCATGCGGCGCTGAGGACGCTCAATGTCCGTCGCCGCGGGCGAGCATTTCCTCCTCCTCCTCGTGAGAGTGGATCTGAAGGGAAACCTGGACACCTTCCTTCTCCGCGGCGGCCTTGAGCACATTGCGGATGGCCGAGGCGGTGAAGCCGTTGCGGCCGATGAGCACCGCCACGTCCGCCTTCGAGAGGACCAGCTTGAAGCGGAGCTTCTTCGGCCCCAGCTCCGCCACCTTGAGCTGCGCCTGCGCCGGGTCGTCGATCAGTTTGATCGCGACATATTGGAGGTAATTCTTCAATCGGTCCGTCACAGCGTGCATGGCGTCGATCATGGCGCGGGACCGGTGGCATCGCAAGCACGGGTTCCCGGCCGGCTCCGATGTCACGGATGAGACGGCGTTTTGTCATTGACCGCGGGACCACCCCGGATGAGGTGGCGGGTGGCCCACCGTCATGCGCATCCTCATCCTTTCCCGCGACCCCGAGCTCTACAGCACCCAAGCCCTGGTCACCGCCGCCCAGGAGCGTGGTCACGACGTCCGGGTGGTCGATTACCTGCGCTGTTACATGAACATCACCTCGCGGCGGCCGCGCATCTACCTCGACAACGAGGAGCTCGCCGCCGACGCGGTCATCCCGCGCATCGCCGCCCGCCATACCTTCTACGGCAACGCCGTGGTCCGCCAATTCGAGATGATGGGGGTCTACACCCTCAACGAGTCCGTCGCCATCGCCCGTTCTCGCGACAAGCTGCGCTCGCTTCAGATCCTCGCCAAACGCGGCATCGGCCTGCCCGTCACGGGTTTCGCCCACCACACCGACGCCACCGGCAAGCTCATCGACATGTGCGGCGGCACCCCGCTCGTCATCAAGCTGCTCGAAGGCACCCAGGGCGTCGGCGTCGTCCTCGCGGAAACCGAGAAGGCCGCCGAGTCCGTCATCGACGCCTTCAAAGGCCTCAACGCCAACATCCTCGTCCAGGAATTCATCAAGGAGGCCGAGGGCGCGGACATCCGCTGCGTCGTCGTCGGCCGCAAGGTCGTCGCCTCGATGAAACGCCAGGCCGCCAGCGGCGAATTCCGCTCCAACCTCCACCGCGGCGGCTCCGCGGAGAAAGTGAAGATCACCCCACAGGAACGCGCCGTCGCCATCGCCGCCGCCCGCGCCATGGGCCTCAACCTCGCTGGCGTCGACCTCCTCCGCTCGAACCACGGCCCCGTCGTCATGGAAGTGAACTCCTCGCCCGGCCTCGAGGGGATCGAGCAGATCTCGAAGAAAAACGTCGCCGCCCGGATCATCGAGTTCATCGAGAAAAACGCGGAGAAACCGAAACCCACGGACAAGTAGGTCAGCGCCATGATGGTCCGTCCCGCCCGAGACACCGAGTTGGAAGCCATCCGAAAGGTCCACCTCGCGGCATTCGGGGACGACGAGCGCGAGACCGTCGCATGCCTGGCCTGCGAGCTGCAGTCCAACACCTCGGACCCACGTCATCTCGGGCTGGTTGCGGAAGAGCAGGCCGTCATCGTCGGCCACGTGATGTTCAGCCCGGTGTCGGTCGAGGGAGACGATCGCATCCTCGGTTTCATCCTCGCGCCGCTCGCGGTGTCTCCTCCCCGCCAAGGGGCCGGCATCGGGACACTTCTCGTTACCGAAGGCATCCGCATCCTTTCCGGATCGAGGGCGAACATCGTGTTCGTGTATGGGGATCCGGCCTACTACGGGCGCTTCGGATTTCGGCGGGAAACGGCGGAGGGTTTCACGCCACCGCACCCGCTGACCTACCCGGACGGCTGGCTGGCGCTGCGGACGAATGACGCCCGCCCGCTCCCGGACGCCGCGGGCATCTCCTGCGTCCCGCCGCTCGATCGGCCGGAGCTGTGGTGACCCCCGCCCTCCGCGCTTGCCAGTGCCGGGGGGGCTCTGCATGGTCCCGCGCATGTCACGCCAGCACCGCATCACGATTCTCGCCGGAGACGGCATCGGCCCCGAAGTCATGGCCGAGGCCATCCGCGTTCTCGAAGCCGTCGAAACGAAGTTCGGCTTCACCGTTTCGCGCAGCGAGCACCTCGTCGGCGGAGCGGCCATCGATGCCACCGGCCATCCGCTGCCGCCGGAAACCGTGGGCGCTTCGGAGCAGGCGGACGCCATCCTCTTCGGCTCTGTCGGCGGTCCGAAATGGGAGAACCTGCCGCCGGACATCCAGCCGGAGCGCGGCGCGCTGCTGCCGCTGCGCAAGCACTTCGGCCTCTTCGCCAACCTGCGCCCGGGCGTCTGCCTGCCGGCGCTCACCCACGCCTCGCCGGTGAAACAAGAACTCATCGCCGACGGCTTCGATGTGCTCTGTGTGCGCGAGCTCACCGGCGGCGTCTATTTCGGCTCGCCCAAGGGCCGCCACGAGGAAAACGGCGAACCGGTCGCGCTCGACACGATGATTTACAAGAAAAGCGAGATCGAACGCATCTGCCGGGTCGCATTCACCGCCGCGTTGGGACGGAAGAAAAAACTTCTCTCCGTGGACAAGGCGAACGTGCTCGCCTCCTCCGTCCTGTGGCGCGAGACGGTCGTCGAGATCGCCAAGGAGTTTCCGGAAGTGGAGCTTTCACATATGTATGTCGACAACGCCGCGATGCAACTCATCCGCCGCCCCGGCTCCTTCGACGTGCTCGTCACCGAGAACCTTTTCGGCGACATCCTGTCCGACGAGATGGCGATGATCTCCGGCTCGCTCGGCATGCTGCCCAGCGCCTCGCTCGGCCAGCGGAAAGAGAACGGTCTCTACTTCGGCATGTATGAACCATCCGGCGGCTCCGCTCCGGACATCGCCGGACAGGGAATCGCCAATCCGATCGCCCAGATCCTCTCGCTCGCCATGCTGCTGCGTTTCTCGCTGGGCGAGGCCGATGCCGCCGACGCCATCGACTCCGCGGTCGCCAAGACCATCGCCGACGGATTCCGCACGGGCGACATCGCCACCGGACGCGACGGCGAGACCAAGGTGGGCACTTCCGGCATGGGCGACGCCGTGCTCGCGCGGATCTGAAGTCTCCTCCGAACCTTTCAAAGCCTCCCCGGCTCTCCGCCGCGGAGGCTTTTTCGTGTCTCATTCGAGAGACATGTAAGGGATTCCCCTACACATGGAAAAGCCGTTCCCCCACACGAAATACCCGTCAGGGTTATAGACCGGACAGATGGGAGAAAACGACGGTGGGATGGTTCACGAAGATCCGGGACCGGCGGCTTGAAGCCGGTCCCTCCAGAACAAATCCCAAACACAAAAACCATATGAAACCCAAGGGCATCCTCCGCATGTTCCACTCCCAGCGGGCCTCCCTCACCCCGCTTGTCATCTGCACCACCTTGTGCACCGCGCTCACGTCCCATGCCGCCGACGGCACATGGACCGGCACCACCACCGGCAGCAACTGGAGCGACACCGCGAACTGGTCGGGGGGCAGCGTGGCCGGGCTCGGCGGAACAGCGAACTTCAGCACCATCGACATCCCCGCCGGAGTCTTCGTGGTGACCGTCGACAGCGCGTTCGACGTGAGTGCCCTGACCATGGGCGACACAGCCGGGGCCGACGGCACCTGGAGCGTGGCGATGGGTGGTTTCCTCACCCTTTCCGGCGGGCGAACCATCACCACCGAGGTCAACACCGCGCTCACGGGCAACTTCGGCACCCAGGCTGGCACCGATGGGTTGACGAAACTGGGGGGCGCCCAACTCGACCTCAGCGGCACCGGCAACGCGTGGGCCGGACCACTCGCGATCTCCGCCGGCACCGTACGATTCAAAGGCAACGCCTCCTCGCTGGCGACCGCCGCGGGAGCCATCACCGGCACGGGTGGACTTCTGGTGTCCCAAAGCGCCGCCAACACCTTCCAGCAGCTATCGGATCTTTCCGGCTTCCAGGGGACGGTCACCTGCGGTGCCGGCGCGTTCCGTTACGGCACCTCCAGCGCCGCCCCCACCGCCGCGCAGGCCAATGGTTCGCAAGCGCTCTTCGATCTCGGCGCAGGCGCCGACGTCTTCTACAGGAACGGCACGAACTCCTCGATCGCCATCCGCCTCGGAGCCCTGACCGGAACCGCCGGTTCGAAACTCTCCGGCGGCCATGCGGCCGGCGGTGGAACCGTGATCTTCCAAGTGGGCGAGAAAAACACCGATTGCACCTTCGGCGGTGCGATCATCGACGGCAGCACCAAGTCCGGTCTCACGAAATCCGGCAGCGCGAAACTCACGCTCGAAGGAGCCAACACCTACAACGGCGCGACGTCCGTCAGCTCCGGAACCTTGGTTCTCGCCGCGGCGGGGACCCATTCCGGCACCGGAACCACCACCGTGAGCAGCTCCGCCGAGCTCGTGATGGACGGCACCCATTCCGGCGCGGGAGCCACCAATGTCACCACGGGCGGCAGCCTGGTGGGTACCGGCTCCTACACGGGAACCGGAGTCGTCACCATCGCCAGCGGAGGGATTCTCAACCCCGCGGACACATCGGTCGGCAATCTGAGCTTCACCAACCTCACATTGGCATCGGGTTCGGTGCTCGATTTCGACTTCGGCGCCGGCAACGACACCGCCACCGTCGCCGCGGGAAGCACGCTGACGATCGACACGGGGGCCACCGTGGACGTCGGAGGATTCGGAGTCGACGGCACCTACACCCTCATCCCCTACGGCGCCGGAACGACGGTCGTCGGTTCCGCAACCACCGCCCTCTCGGCGGTCAACGGCGCCAGCGGGAAATCCTACACGTTCGCAGACACCGGCTCCGCGATCACCATGACCATCTCGGGTTCGGACCCGAACAACTACTGGGTCGTGGATGGCGGTGACACATGGAACTCCACGAGCAACTGGACCAAGGGCACGATTCCGAACGCGGGCGGCGCGCTCGCCAAGATCGGTCCCGGCCCAGGCGGCATCGGCGGTGGCTTCTCCGACGGCGCGTTCACGATCGACCTGGATGGAAACCAGACGGTCGGCCTGTTGGCCATCGACGACGAGCATTTCGACACCGACATCACGATCGACCCCGGCACCGGTCCCGGCAGCCTGTTGTTCGACAACGGCGCGAACGCAGCCATCCTTTCCGGCGTCGCGGGTGACCACACCATCAACGCCAATGTGGCGGTGGACGCGCAAGGGCTGGCCATCGACGTCGGCGAAAACACACCCGGAGATCCGGTGGTCCCCTATGACCTGACGATCAATGGCGTGGTTTCGGGAGCCAACGCCGCGATCAGCAAAAGCGGCCCCGGCAGTCTCCTCCTCCTCGGCGACAACAGCTACAGCGGCGGAACCATCCTGACCGGCGGCGTTCTCGCGATCAATAGCGCGACGAGCCTCGGCGATCTCGCCGGCGCCCTCGGCTTCGCGGGCGGAACACTGCGTCTCGAAGCGGAACTCTCCGGCATCACGCGCAACTATCAGGTGATCGGAAGCGCGAACGCGAACATCAACACCAACGGCAACAACTTCGGATACAACGGCGTGATCAGCCCCGCGGGCGGAGCGACCGGCGGTCTGGTCAAGAGCGGCGCGGGGACGCTCACCCTCAACGCCTCCCCCACCTACACCGGGGCCACCACCGTTTCGGGAGGCGTCCTCTCGATTCCCCCGGGGGTGACCGTCGCGGGCGGAGCCGTGAACCTCTCCGCGACCTCGGGCAACCAATTGATCGTCGATGGCGGCACGCTCGCTCCCGGCGCGACGTCATTTGTCGGCGGGGGCAGCGCCGGCCTGATCCTCAACAGCGGAACCGCGACGTTCGGCACGGGGATCAACGCCACCTCGAACAACTCCTCCAACTACAGCATCATCTTGAACGGCGGCACCTTCTCGTCGTCCTTCCTCACGATGGGCCGTGGCGGCCTGAACTTCTCGTCCGAGCCCGGCGCCGGCTCCACCACCGCCGGTTTCTACAACAACGGCTGCACCTCGACCATCACCGGCGATCTCTCGGTGGGCTTCAACAACTCCAGCGTCAACTCCTCGGCCTCGGCGCGGATCGACAGCGGTTCGCTCACGGTCGGCGGCACCGTCCTCGTCGGTCTGGACAACGGCGGACGCTGGTCGGTCGTCGATGTGAACGGCGGCACCTTCAGCTCCACCGACCCGGTCAACGGGGTGACGCTCGGCAACGGCCGCGCCGGAAGCGCGCTGTTCCTCGTTCGCAACACCGGATCCGCCACGGTGGAGAAGATCCAGCTCCGGCAGATCGCGACGTCCACTTCCACCAGCCGCGTGCGGCTGACAGGTGGCTCGCTCTACATCGGGTCCGGCGGCGTCACCATCAACAACAATGGCGGTGCCGGGGTTCTCGACATGGCCCTGGGCGGGGGTGTGCTCGGCGCGAAGGCGAGCTGGACCGGAGAAGCCCCGGTGGCGATCACCGGAGCGGCGACGATCAAGGCGGCGGACGCCGCGGACGCTCCCTTCGACATCACCCTCTCGGGCGTCATGAGCGGCACAGGCGACATCACGAAGACGGGTGGCGGCAAGCTCACCCTCTCCGGAGACAACACCTGCGACGGCTCGCTGACCATCAGCGCGGGAAGGGTGGACATCACGGGCGACAGCGGCGGATCCGCGATGACGATCGTCTCATCGAGCGGAGCCACCCTCGGTGGCAACGGCGATGTCGGCGGCGACGTCTTCATCGAGGACAATGCCACGCACGCGCTCGCGGTGGCTGACACGGCCGCAAACCAGCAAACCCGCGTGATCACGGGGCAACTGGTTCTCGACCCGGGCAACATCCTCGACCTGACCGCAGCCGTCACCCCGGCGGCGGGAACCTACTTGCTCGCCACCGCCACCGGCGGGATCTCCGGCGATCTCGATGCCATCGACCTCAACGGCATCGGCGGCTCGGTCGCCATCAACGGTGACAACATCGAGCTGACGGTCACCAGCGGCTCCGCCTACGACACCTGGGCCTCCGGCTTCAGCCTGACGGGTGGCGCGGTGGATGACGACGACAACGACTCGGTCGAGAACGTGCTCGAGTTCGTGCTCGGTGGAAACCCGACGACATCGGACACCGGAGTGCTTCCGGACGTCACGGTGACGGCCACGGACTACATCTTCACGTTCCAGCGCGAGGACGACTCCGAAGCCGAGGTCACCCTGACCTTCGAATACGGAAACAACCTCTCGGGTTGGACCGAACTCGCGATCGGCATCGACACCGCCAGCAGCGGAACCGGTGTGGTCGTCTCGGAAAACGCGGACGCTCCGGACCTCATCACCATCACCGTTCCGAAGAGCGGCACCAAGCTCTTCGGACGCCTGAAGGCGGTGAAGTAACCGTCGCACCACTTGTTTCCACGCCCTGTCCGCCGCGCGCGGGCAGGGCGTTTTCGTTTCCTCACGGAAGGCCGTGCGGAACACACGCGATCGCGTGGGAACGCAGGGTTTCCTTGATCTCCAGCGGAGTGCGGGCCTAGGGTCGATGTGTATTCCCCCGAATACATCTCCCCCCATCCCCCCGAAACATGAAACTCCCCCGCACTTCCGGCGGCCGCCGGATTCTTGCGCGCGCCTTGTTGTATGGCTGCGTGTTCACCGCCATCGTCGCGACCCGCGAACATCTTCTCTCCGGCGGCGGGCCGCTGACGAAGTCGCTCGGCAGCGCCTTCAACCAAGGGCTCTCCACCGCCGCCAAATTCGGACTCGGCGTCTCCCTGCTCCACGACCGCGAGGGTGATTCCGACTCGTGGCTCAGCCGCAACAGCCGGAAGCTGGAGAAGATTTCGCGCGAAGCGTTCGTCCGCTCGGCGAAGGTGGACATCTACGCGGACTGAGCACCGCGAATTCATCCTTCCAAAGATCCGCCGGATCCGCGACGTATCGGGCACACCGATGCGCATCCCGATCCTCCTCACCGGCCTCACCGCGATCTGGACGATCCCTTCCTGCGAGACGTGGAGTTTCGCGAAACCCGTCGACGAGCTGTCGATCCGGACGCCCGGTTCGTGGCGCGCGGCGTCGACCGGCAACGAGGGCCGGATCAGCACCGGCTGGTTGTCCGAGTTCGGGGATCCCGCCCTCACCCGCACGGTGAACGAGGCGCTCGCCCACAACCGGAACCTGAAGGTCGCGGCGACGCGCCTGAAGGAGGCGAAGGAAACCCCGATCATCGCCCGTTCGCGGATGCTGCCGTCCGCCGGGCTCTCCGGCAGCGGATCGCTGAGCGACTCGATGGTCGGCGACGACAGCCGCCGCAGCGTGGGGCTCAACCTCGCCGCAGCGTGGGAACCGGACCTGTGGGGCCGACTTCGGAACATCCGGGCCGCCGCCGAGGCCGAGGAACGGGCCGCGCTTGAGGATTTCCGCGGTGCCCGGCTCTCACTCGCCGCGAACACCGCGAAGGCGTGGTGCAACCTGATTTCCGCCGAGCAGGAGGTGGTCCTCGCGCGGGTGACGCTGGAGTCGTTCGAGAAGAACCTGCGGATCATCGAGCGCAACTACAAGGGCACCGGCGAGGGCGCGCTCGACATCCAATTCGGCCGCACCAACGTCTCTTCCGCGAAACGCGCGCTGGAATCCCGCCAACTCGACCGCAACGAGTCGGCGCGCACCTTGGAACTCCTTCTCGGCCGCTACCCGTCCGGCACCTCGCGCAACCAACGCGACCTGCCCACCCTGAGCGCGGCCGTGCCGGCCGGACTGCCCGCCAGCCTCATCGACCGCCGGCCGGATCTCTCCGCGGCCCGCGCCCGGTTGTTCGCCAGCGCCCAGCGCGCCGACGCGGCGCGAAAGGCCCTCCTGCCGTCGGTTTCCATCACCGGCGCGGGCGGCACCTCGACCACCCGCCTCGCCGACCTGCTGGATCTGAACGGACTGGTCGGAACGATCGCCACACGATTCAACCAGGTGGTCACCGAGGGCGGTGCGGTTTCCGCCGAGGCTCGGTCCGCCCTCGCCCGCAACGAAGGACTCGTCCACAGCTACGCCCAGAGCGCTCTGGAAGCATTCCGCGAAGTCGAAGCCGCCCTCGCCGCCGACCGCTCGCTGGCGAAACAAGAGGACTTCCTCGCATCCGAGCTCGAACAAGCGGCGCTCGCGGAGAAACAGGCGGAACGCGACTACTCCGAGGGCATCAACCCGAACATCCTCTCCGTGCTCGAGGCACAGCGACGCGCCAACAACGCCCGCGCCAGCATGATCCGCCTGCGCAACCAACGTCTCCAGAACCGCATCGACCTCCACCTCGCGCTGGGCGGCGATTTCACCACCACGATCTGACCGCGCCGCTGCCGAGAAAACACCGGCAATTCCTTGTTTCCGCGGTTTTTCTTCCGCAGTCGAAACATCCGGCTGGACGGACTTCGTAATTGGCAACGGCGGCTTTCCAGACGATCTTCCGCCGGCCGATCCATCATGCTGGTCCGCATCCTCATCCCGATTTTCATCCTCGCCGCCGGATTCGGCGCCTGGAAGTGGCTTGGCACCCCGGTGGAGCCTCCGAAGCCTGTCCACCATCCGCCACAGAAGCTCAAGACCGAGCGTCTAGAGCTGCATCCGACGGACTTCCCGGTGATCTTGGAAACCCAAGGCACCGTCCGCGCCCACCACACCACCACCATCACCGCCCAGGTGGCGGGTGTGATCCAAACGATCGATCCCCGCTTCGAGGACGGCGCGTTTTTCAAGGAGGGCGAAATCCTCGCCGAGCTCGACCCCGCGGATCTTGAAGCACAGCGGACCGCCGCCGACTCCCGTCTCGCCCGTGCGGAGGCCGCCCTCGCACAGGAGGAAGCGAAGGCGAAACAGGCGAAACTCAACTGGGAGGACATCGGCTACGAGGAGGAGCCCACCCCGCTCGTGCTGCGCATCCCGCAGCTCAAGGAAGCCAACGCCGCCGTCACCGCCGCCCGCGCCGAACTCGACCAGGCCGAGCGGAATCTCGAACGGGCGAAAATCCGCGCGCCCTTCGACGGCCGCGTGAAATCCCGTCTCGTCGGCCTCGGTCAGGCCGTCGGCGGCACCACCCCGCTCGGCGAGGTGTTCGCCACGGATTTCGCGGAGGTCCGCCTGCCGCTCACGCCCACCCAGCTCGACTTCGTGAACCTGCCGGCAAGCGCGGACGACCCGCCGGTTCCCGTCATCCTGCACGACGCGCTCGGCCGCATCGACGAGGAAAACCGCGACTCGTGGGACGCCCGCATCGTCCGCACCGAAGGCGCGCTGGACGAAAGTTCGCGCGAGTTGTTCGCCATCGCCCGCGTCGACGACCCCTTCGGCCTGGTTTCCAAGAAACCCGAGCTGCGGATCGGCCAGCCGGTGCGGGCCGACGTGAGCGGCATCGTTCTCAAAGATGTCTTCGTGCTGCCGCGCGACGCGCTCCGCGGAGTGAACCGCATCTATCTGATCGAACGTCCGGACCTGACGATCCAAAAGGTGGAGATCGAGCCGATCTGGTCCACCGATGAGAAACTTGTCGTCCGCGAAGGACTCCAGCAGGGCGACTGGCTCGCCACCTCGCGGATGCCCTACGCGCCGGAGGGCGCGCCGATCGAAATCGTCGAGCCGAAGATGGTGACCGGTGAGACCGATCCGGCGACCGCAGCGAAGCCGAGCGGTTCGTGACGGCGGTCGCCGAACAAGCTGCGCATTTCCGCACTTTGCGCGGCGGTGTTTCTCGGCTATGAATGCGACCATGCGCTGGATTTCCTCCGCCCTCACCCTTGCCGTCGTTTGCTCGCTCGCCACCAGCGCGCACGCGCAGAAGGCGCCGCCTGCGGGCTCGAAGCCGCGTCTCCCGATGGGCACCGTGTTTAAGGGCGACTCGAAGTTTTACGCCATCGTCGCCAAGGCGGAACGCGAGAACTGGCGCAAGCTGCCGCTCGGCGAGCGCACCATCCGCGTCGCCCGCGAGATGATCGGCACGCCGTACGTGAACTACACGCTCGAGGTCGATGACCGCATCGAATCTCCCGTGGTGAACCTCAAGGGCATGGACTGCTGGACGTACTACGAGAACGCCCTCGCGATCGCCCGCATGCTCCACTACAAGCCCGGCCCGTACAAGCCGGAGGACATGCTCCACATGATCGAGATCGAGCGTTACCGCAACGGCACCTGCAACGGCAGCTACCTGAGCCGCATGCACCATCTCGAGGAGGTGTTTCACGACAACAGCCGCCGCGGATACGCCCAAAACATCACGCCGCGCGTCCCCGGAGCGCAGCGGCTCCAGCGCGAGATCCGCGAGATGACCGTGCAGTGGAAGAGCTACCGCTACCTGCGCTCGAATCCGTCGCTGGTGAAACCGATGGGCAACATCGAGGCCCAGGTTTCCCGGCTGCCCGTCTATCACATTCCGAAAAACAAGGTCCGCTCGGCCGAGAAGTATTTCGCCAACGGCGACATCTGCGCGATCACGACGAACTGGAAATACGGCTACACCTCGCACGTCGGCCTCATCATCCGCCTCAAGGGCCGCGCCTATTTCACCCACGCCACCTCGGACACCTCGAAGGGCCGCATGGTCATCATCGACCGCCCGATCACCGACTACCTCAACGGCTCGTCGAAACACGCCGGCGTCGTCATCTGCCGGCCGCTCGACCTGCCACCCTCGCCGCTCTGGCAGAAAGCCGTGGCACGGCAGTAGGCGCGGAGGGAATTGCCGTTCCGCCAGCACCGCCTGCCGATTCGGCACAATGACCCGCATCCGATTGACCGCGGCTCCCTCCGGAGCAAAATACGCGGAATCAAATCGGCCGAGGTGATCTCCGTTGCAAACGCAGGACTCCGCACGCCGGGGACCTCTCCGCAGGCCGCCCGGACCGGCCGGGTGTTCGACATCAAGCGTTTCTCCTCGCACGACGGCCCTGGCATCCGCACGACCGTGTTTCTCACAGGTTGCCCGCTGCGTTGCGCATGGTGCCACAACCCCGAGGCCTTCGCATTGCACGACCGTCCCGGTGGACAAGTCCGTGACATGACAGTCGCCGGGTTGGTCCGTGAGCTGGAAAAAGATGTCTCCTACTACGACCGCTCGGGCGGCGGCGTGACGATCTCCGGCGGCGAGCCATTGTTCCAGGCGGCCTTCACGCTCGACCTCCTGCGCACCTGCCGGAAACGCGAACTCCACAGCGCGCTCGACACCTGCGGGCTGGTCGATCCCGCCCTTCTTCTCGAAGCCGCCGCCATCGCCGATCTCGTCCTCTACGACCTCAAGGCGATCGACAGTGGGACCCACCGCTCGTGGACCGGCGCGCCGAACGAACGAGTCCTGGAAAACCTCGCCGCGCTCGAACGCACGGGCGTTCCGGTCTGGATCCGCCTGCCGCTCATCCCCGGCGCGAACGAGAACGACGCCAACATCGACGCCTCAATCGCGCTTCTATCAGCCACCCGATTCCGCCGGGTTTCCCTGCTTCCCTACCACCGGATCGCCGAGGGGAAATACCGCGGCCTCGGATTGGAAAACCGCATGTCCGGCGTCGAGCCGCCGTCGGACGAACGGGTCGAAGTCATCCGCAAGCGTTTCGCCGCCGCGGGATTCGACACCCACGTCGGCCGTTAGAACAAGCCCATCGCCATGAACCCACGCATCCAAGCCCTGCGGACCGCCACGCTGGCGGCCGTGCCGCGCATCAGCATCGAGCGCGCGACAATCGTCACCGAAACGGCGAAGTCACCGGAATACGCCCGCGCGTCGATGCCGATGAAGCGGGCCCTCGTTTTCAAGGCGATCTTCGAAACCAAACGTCTCCACATCGGCGACGGCGAGTTGATTGTCGGCGAGCGCGGTCCCGAGCCCGCCGCCGTGCCGACCTATCCCGAAATCTGCATCCACACCCGCAACGACTTCGAGATGCTCGATGGCCGGGACAAGATCCCCTACCGCGTGGATGAGCAAACGAAACGTGTTCACCTCGATGAGATCCGCCCGTTTTGGGAAGGCCTGTCGCAGCGCGAGCGCATGTTCCGCGAGCTGCCCGCCGAGTGGCATGACGCCTACGAGGCCGGCATCTTCACCGAGTTTCAGGAACAACGCAGCCCGGGCCACACCGTGCTCGGCGAGACGATCTATCAGAAGGGATTCCTCGATCTGAAATTCGAGATCCGCGACGCGATCGCCGCGCTCGATTTCGAGACCGATCCGCTCGCCTATGACAAACGCGAGGAACTCCGGGCGATGGACACCTGCGCCGACGCGCTCATCACCTACGCCCAGCGCCACGCCGCCGAGCTTGAGAAACTCGCCGCTTCCGAATCCGATTTCGACCGCGCCGCGGAGCTGCGCGCCATGGCTGCCGTCTGCCGCAAGGTGCCGGCCAACGCGCCGGAGACCTTCCACGAGGCGCTGCAATCCTACTGGTTCGTCCACGTCGGCGTGATCACCGAGTTGAACCCGTGGGACTCGTTCAATCCGGGCCGGCTCGACCAGCACCTGTGGCCGTTCTATCAGAAGGGGCTCGCCGACGGCACGCTCGACGAGGAATCCGCCCGCGAGCTTCTCCAGGCGTTCTGGGTGAAGTTCCACAACCACCCCGCGCCGCCCAAGGTGGGCGTGACCGCGCAGGAGAGCGGCACCTACACCGATTTCGCACTCATCAACCTCGGCGGCGTGAAGCCCGACGGATCGGACGCGGTGAACGACCTCACGTATCTGATTCTCGACGTCATCGAGGAAATGCGGCTGCTGCAACCGAGCTCGATGGTCCAGGTCTCGAAGAAAAACCCGGACCGGCTGCTGCGCCGCGTCGGCCGCATCGTGAAAACCGGCTTCGGCCAGCCGTCGATCTTCAACACGGACGCCGTCGTGCAGGAACTCATCCGCCAGGGCAAGTCGCTTGAGGACGCGCGCCGCGGCGGTTGCTCCGGCTGCGTCGAAGCCGGATCGTTCGGACGCGAGGCGTATTTCCTCAGCGGTTACTTCAACCTGCCGAAGATCCTCGAACTCGCGCTCCACGATGGATTCGATCCGCGCACCGGCAAGCAGCTCGGTCCGCACACCGGAGACCCGCGCGGTTTCGAAACCTTCGACGCGTTCTTCGCCGCCTTCGAAACCCAGCTCGCCCACTTCGTCGGCATCAAGATCCGCGGCAACAACCTCATCGAGACGATGTTCGCGCGCCACATGCCCGCGCCGTTCCTTTCGCTGCTCATCGACGACTGCATCGCCCGGGGCCTCGACTACCACCAGGGCGGCGCGCGTTACAACACGACCTACATCCAGGGCGTGGGCCTCGGCACCGTGACCGACGGACTCTCATCCATCCTCCACAACATCTATCAGGATAAGCGCTGTGGCTGGGAGACGATGCTCGCCGCGCTCGACGCCGATTTCGCCGGTCACGACGCGCTGCACCACATGTTTCTCGAGGAAACGCCGAAGTATGGCAACGACGACGACCGTGCGGACGACCTCGTGCCGCGGGTTTTCGAGGCGTTCTGGAAACTCATCGACGGCCGCCCGAACGCGCGCGGCGGCAGCCACCGCGTGGACATGCTGCCGACGACCTGCCACGTGTATTTCGGCAAGGTCACCGGCGCGCTGCCGGATGGCAAACGCGCCGGCGAAACCGTGAGCGAGGGGATTTCCCCCGTGCAGGGAGCGGACCGCCGCGGGCCGACCGCCGCGCTGAACTCGGCGGCCAAGTTCGACCACATCAAGACCGGCGGCACGCTGCTCAACCAGAAACTCAGCCCCCAGCTCCTCGCGGATGACGAGGGGCTCGCGAACTTCACGCACCTCGTGCGCGGCTATTTCTCGAAGGACGCGCATCACATCCAGTTCAACGTCGTCACCCGCGACACCCTGCTCGAGGCGCTGGCGCATCCGGAGAAACACCGCGACCTCATCGTGCGCGTCGCCGGATACTCGGACTACTTCGTGAACCTCACGCCCGAGCTCCAGCAGGAGATCATCCGCCGCACCGAGCAGGAGGAATTCTGAGCGCGGAACGCGTGCGCCGCGGCGGATTCCGTGGTATCGGTGTCCGAGCCGCCGATGAAGCACCTCGTTCCCCTGATCCTCCTCACCGCATCCGCCTTGCCCGCGCCGGCGGACGGGGTGGCGGTGCTCAAGGAGCAGCCGTTCCACCGCAATCTAACGGCACGGGCGGTCATCTACCGCCGCATCATCGACTCGAACGGACCCTGGCTGCGGATCGTGACGGCGCGGGGGAACATCGACATCGGGCGGTCGAAACTCGTCGATTGGATGGAACTTCCGGACGGTCCGCCGCGATCGGTCACCGGCGAGGACGACATTTCGCGCCTGCGCGAAGGACTCGCGACGATGCGGACTTTCGCCGGGCGCTATCCGAACTGCGCGGCCCTGCTCGCGCCCGAGATCGCGGTGGCGGAGGCCCACGTCGCGCGGTTCGACTCCGGTGAGATCCGCTTCGGGGGGATCTGGATGCGGCCCAGCGAACGCGACCGGATCCAAACGGAGCGGCGGGCCGCGGAGATGGCGGAGCTCCGCCGGCAGGCGCTCGCCGTGCAGGAATACGAGGAAAAGAAGGACGAGGGACTCGTGCTCGTCGACGGACGGTGGATGTCACGCGAGGACGCCGCGAAACGCTCGCCCGTCGAGCCCACGCGGCTGAGTTCCGCGGTGTGGCCGCTCGCAAAACCCGATGGCGACGAAGCGAAGCGCGCGCTCGCCCGGCTGGACGCGCTCGCCGCCACCCAGCACGGATCGCCCAAGATCCGCACCTTGCGATTGCACGCCACGCTGCGGAATCTGTTCGCCGCGGAAGACCGGTATTCCCGCGGGAAGATGGCGGCCACATCGATCGCGGCGCGGGCCGCGAAATACGAACGGCTCACCAAGGAATGGATGGAACCCAACGCCTTCGGATCCATGCGCGAAGGCGAGGCCCGCCTCGCCGCGTCCAAGGCCCTCGACCTTCGCAACGACGCCGGCGCCCGCCTCGCGGAATCCCGCAACGACCTCCTCGACCAACTCCGCGAAACCGACCTGCTCGCCGAGGATTTCCTCGGAAACGGCGAACACCGCGTCGCCCTCACCCTCGGCGAAACCGTCCGCGCCATCGCGAACCGGAACTTCCCTAACGGAACCTATCAGCCTGTCGTTGCGGACGATGCCCTCCAGACGATCCGCGACAAAATCGCGGCGAGGCGGAAGAAACCGGAGGCAAGGTAGATCGAGGTCGACCGAGATCCGTGCACAAGACTCAAGGAAGGGCGATGCATGATCGCCCATGCCCATGGCGGGACAATGGAATGAGTCGAAGCACGGAGCATTGACCTCTCTCATGGTCATCGGCGGACACGTTCCGCC